>NZ_JBVVOJ010000014.1:0-106865 GCF_057063145.1 Sphingobium sp. SG1
CCGTCTATGTGGGCGACCGTTCCGAGCGCTTCCGTTTGGCAGCGCCCCGTCCGGTGAAAAGCCCTCTAGGCGGGGCATTTGATTCGGTCAACCGCGAAATTCCGCCCTTTTTGAATTTCCCCTCCGAAAGTTGAGAATGCGGCCCCTCCCGATCGCGTGAAAAGCCCGGCCTTTCGGGCATTTCGGAGATTTCACGCGCTTGTAATAAAAATGCGTTTCCGGAACCGGATTGGGCGCCGGGTCCCACGCCTCTCCATCCGAATCCCGATCCTGCTGCGGCAAGAATCGGGAATCAGGGGAGAATCGGTGCGAGAATCAGGCCAGCGGCTCGCCTTCCCACAATTCGGTATCGATCTGCGCCTGCGCATCGCGCGGGTAACGCGGCCCCGACACCGCCCTGAAATCGAACAGGCTGTCGACGCGGTCGAGCAGCGGACGCGGCAGATCGAGCCTGGCCGCCGCCAGATCCTCGTCGAGATGGGCCATGTTGGTCGTGCCGGGAATCGGCACGATGAAATCACGACGGGACAGCAGCCAGGCCAGGCAGAGCTGCGCCATGGTGCAGCCCACTTCGTCGGCGAGCCCGTTGAGCTTCGTTGCCAACACCAGATTATGGGCAAGGTGGGGCGGCTGGAAACGCGGCATGGCGCCACGAATATCCCCCTCCGGCACGCCCTGTGGCCCAACCCCGCCGGCGAGCAGACCGCGGCCGACCGGCGAAAAGGCCACGAAGCCGATGTCGAGTTCCGCGCAGGCGTCGAGCACGGCGACCTCCGGGTTGCGGCTCCAGGGCGAATATTCGGTCTGCACCGCGGTGATCGGATGGACCGCATGGGCGCGGCGAATCGTCGTGGCCGACATTTCCGACAGGCCGATCGCGCCGATCTTGCCATCCTCCACGCCGCGCACCAGCGCGCCGACCGATTCCTCGATCGGTACCTTCGGGTCGAGGCGATGGAGATAATAGAGATCGATATGGTCGGTCCTGAGCCGACGCAGCGAATCCTCCAGCACGCGGGTGATCGCCTGGGGTGAGCCGTCGAGGCCGCGCTTGCCGTCAATCTCGGCCAGCACGCATTTGCTGGCGAGAGTGAAATCGGCCCGGCGGTTCATGATGGTGCGGCCGAGCAATTCCTCATTGGCGCCGAAGCCATAGAGGGCGGCGGTGTCGAAGAAGGTCACGCCGACATCGAGCGCATGGCGCAGCAGCCGTTCGGCCTCGTCCGCAGACGGGCGCGGCAGATAGGCGTGGGAGAGGTTCATGCAGCCAAGGCCGATGGCGGAAACGGTGAGTGCGCCCAGGCGGCGGGTGGGAAGAGCGGTCGTCATGGGGTGGGAAACATCCTGTCGGTTGGGGCCGTGCGTGACGCATGAGATAGGTCCGCCTCTCCGCTCTGTCATGCCCTTGGTCATGCCTTCACCCAGCAGGACGAAAGAAGATGGGGTTTACCCGGCTTAATAAAGCCAATCTTGCCCGGCGGACGCAGCGGGGTCATTTCGACGGCACATTATAGACCCTTATGCCGCCCTGCGGCGCGAGCGAGCCCATGACCCGGAACCTTACCCATCTTCAGCGCCTTGAGGCGGAGAGCATACATATATTGCGGGAGGTAGTGTCGGAGGCGGAGCGGCCTGTGATGCTTTATTCGGTGGGCAAGGATTCGGCGGTGATGCTGCATCTGGCGAAGAAGGCCTTCTATCCCTCGCCGCCGCCCTTCCCGCTGCTCCATGTCGACACCACCTGGAAGTTCCGGGCGATGTATGATCTGCGCGACAAGGCGGCGCGCGACGCGGGCATGGAACTGCTGGTCCATCATAATCCCGAGGCCCAGGCCCGCGGCATCAACCCGTTCGACCATGGCGCCCTCCATACCGACATGTGGAAGACGGAAGGGTTGAAGCAGGCGCTCGACAAGTTCGGCTTCGACGCGGCCTTTGGCGGCGCGCGCCGCGACGAGGAGAAGAGCCGCGCCAAGGAGCGCATCTTCTCCTTCCGCACCGCCTCCCACGGCTGGGATCCCAAGAACCAGCGGCCCGAGCTGTGGAACCTCTATAATGCGAAGAAGGCCAAGGGCGAGAGCATCCGCGTCTTCCCCATCTCCAACTGGACCGAGCTCGACATCTGGCAATATATCCAGCTCGAGGGCATCGAGATCGTGCCGCTCTATTTCGCCGCCCCCCGCCCCACCGTCGAGCGCGACGGCATGCTGCTGATGGTCGATGATGACCGTTTCCCGCTTGAACCGGGCGAAGTGCCGGTCGAACGCTCGATCCGCTTCCGCACACTGGGCTGCTATCCCCTCACCGGCGCGGTCGAGAGCGAGGCCAGCACCCTGTCGGAGGTGATCCAGGAGATGCTGCTCACCACCACATCCGAGCGCCAGGGCCGCGCCATCGACAAGGATGCCGGCGGCGCCGGCATGGAGAAGAAGAAGCAGGAGGGGTATTTCTGATGTCCGACGTGATCACACAGGACCCCGTCTACCAGACCGATGCCCTCATCGCGCAGGACATCGACGCCTATCTCGACGTCCACCAGCACAAGACCATGCTGCGCTTCATCACCTGCGGCAGCGTCGACGACGGCAAGTCCACCCTGATCGGGCGGCTGCTCTATGACAGCAAGATGATCTTCGAGGATCAGCTCGAAGCGCTGCAGGCCGATAGCAAGCGCGTCGGCACCCAGGGCGGCGAGATCGACTTCGCCCTGCTGGTCGATGGCCTCGCCGCCGAGCGCGAACAGGGCATCACCATCGACGTCGCCTATCGCTTCTTCGCCACCGAGAAGCGCAAGTTCATCGTCGCCGATACGCCCGGCCATGAACAATATACCCGCAACATGGTCACCGGTGCCTCCACCGCCGACCTGGCCGTCATCCTGATCGACGCGCGCAAGGGCATCTTGACCCAGACGCGGCGCCATAGCTACCTCGCCCACCTGATCGGCATCCGCAACATCGTGCTCGCCGTCAACAAGATGGACCTGGTCGGCTATGATCAGGCCGTGTTCGACAAGATCGTGGCGGACTATGCCGCGTTCGCGCAATCGATCGGCATCAGCGCCTTCACGCCCATCCCCATCTCCGGCTTCAAGGGCGACAATATCACCGCCCGGTCCGACAACACCCCCTGGTATCAGGGCCCAACGCTGATGGCGCATCTCGAAAGCGTCGAGGTCGATGCCACCACCGCGGCGGCCAAGCCCTTCCGCATGCCGGTCCAGTGGGTCAATCGCCCCAATCTCGACTTTCGCGGCTTTGCCGGCCTGATCGCCAGCGGATCGGTCAAGCCGGGCGACGCCGTGCGGGTGCTGCCTTCGGGCAAGACCAGCACCATCTCGCGCATCGTCACGATGCCGGGTGGTACCGGCCCGGCAAGCGGGACCGGTGGTGACGGCGACCTGGACGAAGCGATCGCCGGCCAGTCGGTCACGCTCTGCTTTGCCGACGAGATCGACTGTTCGCGCGGCGACGTCATCGCCGTGGCCGACAATCCGCCGGAGGTCTCCAGCCAGTTCGAGGCGACCATCGTGTGGATGGATGACGAGGCGATGCTGCCGGGCCGGCCCTATTGGCTCAAGATCGGCACGCAGAGCGTCTCGGCCACCGTCCAGGCGCCCAAATATGTCGTCAACGTCAACACCATGGAGCATCTGGCCGCCAAGACGCTGGACTTGAATGCCATTGGCGTCGCCGAACTGGCGACCGACAAGCCGATCACGTTCGAGCCCTATGCCGATAACCGGACCCTGGGTGGGTTCATCCTGATCGACAAGATCAGCAACCGCACCGTGGCGGCGGGCATGCTCCACTTCTCGCTGCGCCGGGCCCAGAACGTCCATTGGCAGGCGACCGACATCGGCCGCGAGGCCCATGCCGCGCTCAAGAACCAGCTGCCCCGCATCCTCTGGTTCACCGGTCTCTCGGGCTCTGGCAAGTCGACCATCGCCAATGAGGTGGAAAAGCGGCTCGCGCTGATGAACCGCCACACCTTCCTCTTGGATGGCGACAATATCCGCCATGGCCTCAACAAGGATCTGGGCTTTACCGAGGCAGACCGGATCGAGAATATCCGCCGCGTCGGCGAGGTTGCCAAGCTGATGGCCGACGCGGGCCTGATCGTGCTGACCGCCTTCATCTCCCCCTTCCGCGCCGAGCGCGAGATGGTGCGCGAGATGCTGCCGGACGGCGAGTTCATCGAGATCTTCGTCGATACGCCGCTGGAGGTCGCCGAGGCGCGCGACGTCAAGGGCCTCTACAAGAAGGCGCGATCGGGCAGCCTCAAGAACTTCACCGGCATCGACAGTCCCTATGAGGCGCCCACCAGCCCCGAAATCCGGGTCAACACCGTCGAGATGACCCCGGAGGAAGCCGCCGAGCATATCATCCGCAAGATCATGCCGCTCAAATGAGAGAGGGCAGCATGACCGACGCGGACCTCGCCGCCCATCTCGCCGAGACCGCCGGCCGCCTGCTACTGGAGGTCCGCGCCTCGGGCCTGTTCAGCGCCAGGGCGCTCGGCAAGGCCGGCGACCAGACCGCCAACCAGTTCCTCGTCCATGCGCTGCGGGAACAGCGGGCCGAGGACGGGTTGCTCTCCGAGGAAATGGCCTGTGACGGGGCGCGGCTCCAGCACAGCCGCGTGTGGATCGTCGATCCGGTCGACGGTACCCGCGAATATGGCGAGGCGCGCGCCGACTGGGCCGTCCATGTCGGCCTCGCCATTGATGGCGTCGCCACCATCGGCGCGGTCGCGCTGCCGGGGCATGAAGACGGTATCGTCCTGCGCACCGACCAGCCGCGTGTCGTGCCGCCCGCGCCCGAGAAGCTGCGCATGGTCGTATCCCGCACCCGCCCCGCCCCCCAGGCGGTCGCGGTGGCAGAGGCGCTCGGCGCCGAACTGGTGCCCATGGGCAGCGCTGGCGCCAAGGCCATGGCCGTGATCCTGGGCCAGGCCGACATCTATCTCCACGCCGGCGGCCAATATGAATGGGACAGCTGCGCGCCCGCCGCCGTCGCACTCGCACACGGCCTCCACGCATCCCGAATCGACGGATCGCCGCTCATCTACAACCAAGAAGACACATATATGCCTGACCTCCTCATCTGTCGGCGCGAACATGCCGACAGCGTGCTGGGGGCACTGAAGGGCTAGGCGCGGGTCGCCAGTCCGGCACCGACATCAGCGCCCGCCCAGGCGCGCCAACGGTCACCGTCGGGGTCCACCTCCATTCGATCCGCCAGGTCGAAGATCTTCACTGCCGGTCGATCGACATGATAGGCGGGCCAGTCCGGCTCTGGCGCGCCATGGCGGACGAAATGGGCGATATGATCGGTCATCCGCCGGCCGAGCGCAGCCCGACGCCCGCGCATTGGCCCGCCCCGCGCCAAGGCGGCGCGCAGGCCGCGCAACGGCCAGGTCAGGGTCAGATCGAGCCCATGGGCCGCGCCGGCGATCGGATGGCGATAGTCGAAACGATAGAACCAGGTCGGCGCCTGCCCCGACTGGCGATCGGCGAAATGGCGCGTCGGCATCAGGAAGGTGAGATCGGTGGCGAGCGCGCGGCGCCCCGCCTTGTCGCGCGGATAGGTAGCGAGGATACGGGCCGCATGATCCGCCGGCAATTGGGCATGGAGCAAGGCTTCGAGCGCCGGCCAGCCGGTCGGCAAGATATCGCCGGGCATCAGTTCGAACAGGCGGATTTCCTCACGCGTGGCGCCGGCGAGCAACGGCACCGGCGCTGCCGGCTCCGCCACCGCATCCGCCAGCGAGGCGGGCAGCAGGTCGCCGTCGAACCAGGGGGCGGCAGGAATAGTTCCGGGATTGGCGGCACCGGCCGCGCCCTGCGCCTCGAACAGGCGGATGAGGTCCATGCTGCGCAGCGCGGCGAGATCGGGGTTGCCGAGCGCCGCCATATAATCGCGCGCCACCTGTTCGCTGCGGTCGCGGCCATGGATCAGGCTGACCGCGCCGCTCTGCATGATCGCCCCGGCAAAGAGGCCGCGCGCGGCCGGGGCGTGGAGCAATAGCGAGACCGACATGGAGCCGGCCGACTGACCGCCGACCGTCACCCGCGCCGGATCGCCACCGAAGGCCGCAATATTGTCCCGCACCCAGGCGAGCGCCGCGATCTGGTCGCGCAGGCCGAGATTGGAGGGGATGCCCGGCACGACCGCGCCGAAATTGACGAAGCCGAGCACGCCCAGCCGATAGTTGATGGTGACGACGATGATGTCACCGTCGCGGGCGAGATCGCTGCCGTCATAGCTATGGCCGCCACCCGCGACGAAGGCGCCGCCGTGAATCCAGACATAGACCGGCAGCGGGCCGGTCGCGCCGTCGGGCACATGGATGTTGAGGGACAGGCAATCCTCGGCAAAGTCGGGCATGGAGAGCCGCGCCCGTTTCGCCTGATTGCCATACATTTGCGGACATTGCGGACCGGGACGTGATGCGTCGCGCACATCATTCCAGGGCGTCGGCGCCTCCGGGGCAGCAAAGCGGTCGGCCCGTGCATAGGGAATGCCACGCCAGCATCGCACGCCGTTCGTCCGGATGCCGCGCACCGGCCCGGCCGTGGTCGTCACCGTCAATCCGTCCATGCCGCCCCTCCCGTCTTGCGGCGAAGATGCTAGGCGGCGCCGGATCAGGCGCCAACGCACGGGGCGGAGATAGCGGCGGGGCGATGCCCCTGCCCGATCAGGGCTGCATCGAAGGGGTGACGACCAGCCGGTCGAGAATTTCCGCCATGCGATCGAGCGGATAATCGGGTTCCTGCTGCAGCCACCAGGCAAGAATCTCGACCGTGGCACTGACCGCGAAGACGATGCGCAGTTCGTCGGGCAGCCAGCCGGCATCATGCGGCCTCTGCTGCGCCAGCTGGCGCGCCTGGTCAGAAAATTCCTGCTTGAGCATGGTCGCCGCGCCGCCGGTCAGGAAGGCCGACCAGAGCGCGCGCCGTTCGCCGACATAAGCGAACAGGGTCATGCAGGACTGGCGCGCATCATCGGCGAACAGGATCGGCAGCGCGCGTTGCAAAAGGTCGGCGATCTGTCCGGCCGCCAGATCGTGCAGCAGCGCATCCTTGGACGGATAATGGCGGAAGAAGGTGGCGTAGCCGACCTCCGCCTCGCGCGCGACCTCGCGGATCGTCACCTGATCATAGGGGCGGGTTTCCAGCAGGTGGAGCATCGCGTCGAGCAGTTGGCGGCGGGAGCGCAGCTGGCGCGCGTCGGTCGGCAGATTATCCATCGGGGCCATGGCTTAGGGCCTTCGCACCCGCCTGAACAGAGGGGAGGATCGCCCGGCCGATGATCCGCCCCCGCCCCATTGCCCGGCGCCCCTGCCCGACTAGGGTCCGGCCCGACAGGAGAGGAAGCACGCCATGAACAACCGGATCGAGACACTGATAGCCAGGGAAGAGATCAGGGAACTGGCCCAGCTCTATTCGCGCGGGGTCGACCGGCAGGATTTCGCGCTGATCCGGTCGCTCTATACCGACGACGCGACCGACAGCCATGGCGCCTATTATGACGGGCCGGTCGATGGCTATGTCGCCTTTCTCGAAGCGTCGCTGCCGCACATGCATATCGGCAATCATTTCGTCTGCAACCATCTGGTCAGTGTCGATGGCGATACCGGCGAGGGCGAGGTCTATGCCATTGCCTGGCACCTGATCCCCGACGGCAAGGGCGGGCTGCTGCACGACATCCAGGGGGTGCGCTATATCGACAGCTATCGCCGCGTCGATGGCCAGTGGCGCTTCGCCAAGCGGGTGGTGAGCTTCGACATGAAGCTGCTGCAACCCGCCGCCGACCATGGCGACAAGCCGGTGCCGGTGAAGGATCCCAGCTATGCGCTGCTGGCGCCGCTGTTTGCGCGCGGGGCCGGTCGGTAACGGCTTCGCCGCAGCGATGTCGCCGCCGCTTCCTTGACAGTCAAATCAACAATCCTGTTGATGATAGCCAAGAAGAGCGGCGCGACAGGCGCCCGCTGGAGCGGATGATGGCCTTTTCGACGATCGACCTGACCGCCCGCATCGGCACCGAAATCCGGACCGACGCGGCAACCCTGGTGTCGGGCGCCCACGCCGACACGATCCTGGCGCTGTTGCAGCAGCGCGGCGTGCTGATCGTGCGTGGGCTGCACATGAGTCGCGAAGATCAGCTGGCCTTTTCCCACACGCTGGGCCGGGTCCAGCCGCAGGGCGAAGGCGGCATCTTCAAGGTGACGATCGACCCCAAGGAGAATCCCGGCGCCGAATATATCAAGGGCGCCTTCTTCTGGCATATCGACGGGGCGAGCGACGATGTGCCCAATTTCGCCGCGACGCTGAACGCCAAGTCGCTGTCCAGGACCGGGGGCAGCACCTATTTCGCCAATACCTATGCCGCCTGGGACGACCTGCCCGACGAAGAGAAGGCGGCCTATGACGGGTTGCGCGTGGTCCACAGCTTCGAGACGTCGCAGCGCTATGTGAACCCCGAACCCACCGTGGCGGAGCTGAATTTCTGGCAGATGCGCACGCCCAAGGTCCATCCCTTGGTCTGGACCCATGAGACCGGGCGCAAGTCGCTGGTTCTGGGGTCGACCGCCGACCATGTCGAGGGGATGGACCCGGCGCAGGGCCGCGTGCTGCTGTCCAGGCTGCGCGAATGGGCGATCCAGCCGCAATTCGTCTATCGCCACGACTGGACGGAGGGCGACCTGCTGATCTGGGACAATAGCGGCACGATGCACCGGGTCGATCCCTATCCGCTGGAAGAAAATCGGATGATGCACCGCACGACGATCGAGGCGATCGAGCAACTGGTCGGCGCCTGAAAGCGACACCGAAATTGACATATAGGAAGGAATTGCGATGACGAGGTCTCTCAACGGCCGCACGGCCGTGGTCACGGGTGCAGGATCGGGCATTGGCCGCGCGATCGCGCTGCGCCTGGCCGAGGATACGGCCAAGATCGCGGTGTGGGACATTAATGGCGACGGCGCGGCCGAGACCGTCAAGCTGATCGAGGCGGCAGGCGGCACTGCCATCGCCATCACCGTCGACTGTTCGGACAAGGCGGCGATCCATGCGGCGGCGGAAGAGACCCGCGCCAAGCTGGGGCCGATCGCCATCCTGGTGAACAATGCCGGCATCGCCCCCTTCACCCCGTTCATGGACATTGACGACGATCTGTTCGACAAGGTCATCCGCATCAACCTGCGCGGCCCCTATCTGCTGACCAAGGAAGTGCTGCCCGACATGCTGGCCGCCGGCTGGGGTCGGGTGATCAACATCACCTCCTCCTCGGTCCAGTCGGGCTCCTTCGCCCAGGGCCATTATGTCTCGTCCAAGGGTGGCCTGATGGGCATGACCAAGGCGCTGGCGCTGGAATTCGCGCCGAGCGGCGTGACCTTCAACATGGTGCCCCCCGGCTTCATCGACACGCCGATGCTGCGCGCCGCGCCGATCGACGCCGACGCCTTTGCCCAGACGCTGCCGATGAAGCGGATCGGCAAGCCCGAGGATATCGCCGCCGCCTGCGCCTATCTGGCGTCGGAAGAGGCCAGCTACATCACCGGCCAGACGATCAGCACCAATGGCGGCCGCTATATGGGGTCGCATTAACAGGACCGCATCTGGCGATGAGAGCCGGGACGCTTGCATGGGCGGCCCGGCCATTTATGCTCCAGCCATGGTCCAGAAACGTCGCGTCGGCGCCGAAAGCTCCGAAACCCGCGCCCGGATCGTGGAGGCCACCGAACAGGTGATCCGCGACGAAGGCTATGCCGCCGCCAGTTCGCGCCGGGTGGCGCTGCGCGCCGAACTGCCGCCCTCGCTGGTCCATTATTATTTTCCGACCACCGACGACCTGCTGCTGGCGGTGTTCCGCCGCGGCGCCGAACAGAGCGACGCGATGATCGAGGCGGCGCTGACCAGCGCCGATCCGGTGCGGGCACTGTGGCGCTTCTTCTCCGACCCCAGCCGCAACGCGCTGGCGATGGAATTTGTCGCCATGGCCAATCACCGCAAGGCGATCCGCGCCGAGATCGCCCGCCACAGCGAAGCGATGCGAGATCGCCAGGCGCAGTTGATGGAGCAGTTGCTGGGGGATCGACTCGCCGATCACAAGGTGACGGCGGCGGGCCTCAGCCTGTTGCTGGCCGCCGTCGGCCGCACCCTGGTGATGGAAGCCGACATGGGGGTCGCGAGCGGACATGCCGACGCGCGCGCTTCGGTCGAGGCGCTATTGGACGAATTGCTGCCGCCCAAAAAATGAGAGGCATTGACTTTTCCATGCAAGCATGTTGAACATGTGTTCAAACGCGCAGGGATGCATAGGAGAGCAAGGCATGTCCGCCACCACCATTACCCGTTTCGTGCATGAAGATATCAAGCCGAGCATCGGCAGCCGCATCCTCAACAGCAAGGAGGAACTGCTGGCCGGCGAGCTGGCGCCGCAGATCCGCGAGCTGCTGGAACAGCGCGGCGTGCTGGTCTTCCCGAAGATCGACTTCACCGACGAGGAACAGATCGCCTTCACCAAGACGCTGGGCGCCTTTGCCCCCGAGCATCGCGGTGGCGAGGAAATCCACAAGATCACCCTCGACGTGAAGGAAAATCCGCAGAGCGCCGAATATCTCAAGGGCTCGCTCTACTGGCATATCGACGGCACGATGAACGATGTGCCGATCCTCGCCTCCTTGCTGTCGTGCAAGGTGCCCGCCACCTGGGGCGGCAATACCGGCTTCTGCAACACCTATGCCGCCTATGAGGCGCTGACCGACGAGCAGAAGGCGGAGTATGAGAAGCTGCGCGTGATCCACTCGGTCTGGGCGACGGTCTTCTATTATGAGCCCGAGCCCAGCCTCGCCAAGCTGAAGGGGATGCGCCAGGTCGGCGAGAATGAGCTGCCCCTGGTGTGGAACCACAAGTCGGGCCGCAAGTCGCTGGTGCTGGGCTGCACCGCCCAGCGGGTCAAGGATCTCGATCCCTATGCCAGCGCCGAAATCCTGGTCGGGCTGCGCGAATGGGCGACCCGCGAGGAATTCAGCTACAGCCATGAATGGAGCGTCGGCGACCTGGTCATCTGGGACAATACCGGCACCATGCACCGGGCCGAGAAATATGATCCCGACTGCAACCGCATGATGCACCGTACCAAGCTGCAGGGCGAAGAACCCTTCGAATAAGGATCGGCCCCACGGCCTTTCCACGCCCGCCGCCCCACCGGGTTGGCGGGCGTTTTGCCCTGCCCCCGGAGCATCGTCATGAGCAATCCGCTGACCTTCGGCTATCTCTATGATTTCCGGAACCCGCCCCAATGGGAACGGCGCCCGGCCGATCTCTATGCCGAGATACTGGACTTCGTCGCCTGGAGCGAGACGGCGGGCTTTGCCGGTGCCTGGGTGCCCGAACATCATGGCGCGCAGGATGGTTACATGCCCGCGCCCAATGTCGCGCTGGCGGCGATCGCGGCGCGCACCAGCCGGATCAGGCTGGGATCGGCGATCGCGCTCGCCCCGCTCTATCATCCGGTCCGCTTTGCCGAGGAGTGCGCGGTGCTGGATATCCTGTCCGACGGCCGGCTGGAGATGGCGCTGGCAATCGGCTACCGCCGCCGCGAGACTCAGGCCTATGGCGTCGATTTCGGCAAGCGCGGCGCCCGCTTCGACGAGTTTCTGGCAATCGTCCAGCGGCTATGGGCGGGCGAGACGGTCGATTTTGCCGGGCAACATTACAGCATCGCCGGCGCAACCCTGCGCCCGGCCGCGCCGCGCGGCCGCATCCCCCTCTATATCGGCGGCTTTGCCGAAAAGGCGCTGGCGCGGGTGGCGAAATATGCCGACGGCTATTTCGGCAATGAGGAGGTGTGCGGCCTTTATGCCGACAAGCTGCGCGCCGAGGGGAAAGACCCGGCCGCCGCGCGCATCCGCATCCAGAGCCTGTTCACCCTGGTCGCCGAAGACCCCGAGGCGGCGATGGCGGAGATGGCCCCCTATTTCCACCATGTGAACGAGACTTATGGCGCATGGCTGGCCGAGGATCAGGCGTCCGGCATCGACAAGGTGGCGCTGAAACCCATGTCGCTCGACGCCTTCAAGCGCAGCGGCATCCTGCAGATCCTGACCCCCGACGCGGCGATCGACCATTTCCGCGCAATGCAGCAACGCATCAATGTCGAGCATATCATGATGATGCTCCCGCCGGGCCTGCCGCCGGCGAAATTCCAACCCTATGCCCAGTTGTTCGCCGACAGGGTGATGCCCGCCTTCTGAAGGGCGGCGTCAGTTCCCCTGCAAGGCGCGGCGCAGCGCCGCGAGGCGCATCGCCTGGAGCGCCTGCATCTGCGGCGTATCGGCGCCGGCCAGGCCGAAGCCATGATAGGCGCCGGGCGTGACATGGAGTTCGACTGCGATGCCGAGCGCCATCAGCCGGCGGGCGAAGTCGATATCCTCCTCCAGGAACAGGTCGAGCGCGCCGACGCTGATGAAGGCGGGCGGCAGGCCGGACAGGTCGGGGCAGCGGGCCGGCACGGCCTGCACGGACACAAGGTCGGTTCCGGCGTCCTGTCCGAGTAAAGCCCCCCAGCCATAGCGATTCTGCGCCGGGGTCCAGACGAACCGGCCGGTGACCGGATGATGCGGCGCGCTGCTGCCGGTGCGATCGTCGAGCATCGGCGCGTCGAGCAGCATGAAGCAGATCGGATAGGCGCCAAGGTCGCGGGCATGGATCGCCAGCGCCACGGCATGGCCGCCACCCGCGCTCTCGCCGCCGACCGCGATGCGGCTGGGGTCGATGCCCAGCGCGTCGGCCTGGTCATGCAGCCAGCCGAGCGCCGCGTAGCAATCGTCGCGCGCGCCGGGAAACGGCGTTTCGGGCGCCAGCCGATAATCGACCGACAGGACGACACAACCCAGCTGCGCCACCCAGGCCCGGTTGGACAGGTCGCTCATATCGGCCATGCCGAGCACGAAGCCACCGCCATGAATATGGAGATAGGCCGGCCGCCGCGCGTCGCCAATCGCCTCGGCCGGGCGATAGAGCAGGCAGCGGACATCGGGCGATCCGGGCGCGCCGGGCAGGAAGACTTCCTCCCGCTGCACGGCAGCCAGCGCATCGGGCATTGGTTCTGCTGGGCGGTTGGCAAAGGGCTGGCGGAAGGCGGCGATCGTCTGATCGCTGAGGTCGAGCGGCGGGAAGAGGTCGAGCGCCGCGCGCAATTCGGGGGCCACCAGTTGCCGCGCCTCGTCCATCGTCCCGTTTCCTCTATTGAGCGTCGCGCGGCCGGTCATAGGCGGCGCCATCGAAATGGTCGAGCGGCACCAGGGGTTCGGCGGTGAAGTCGATCACCCGGCCGACGCGGATCGCATGGACCGCATTTTCCGGCTGGAAGGTGAAGCAATTGGGCGGCACGCGGGTCGCGGTCGATTGCCGCTCCATCGGAATCAGCCGGCCATTGGCGAGGATCGTGCCCCATTGCAGCAGCCGGGCGGCCTCACGCCGGGGCTCATCCAGCGCGTCGATCCACAGGCGCAGCTTCATCAGCGACTGGCCGGCAATCTCGGCGGGCGCGACCATGACATGGCGGCGATGGGCGACCTGCAGCACCGGCGCGCCGTTGCGGCGGATTTCGGCCACCGCCTCATCCTCGATCGGATCGCAGGCAAGAATCTCGTAACGGGTCGGCGCATCGTCGCCGGCATGGGCGGCGGCCAGCACGGCCAGGTCGTGCAAATGGGTGCAGTTCGCCTTCTTCTCGCCCCGCGCCGCCGCCTCAGCCAGCGCGACACCGGTGAAGGTCGCCTGCAGCACCGCAGGCGCGCCCGGACAGGTAGTCCAGGGCACCCGCTCCATGATCGCGTCGACGCCGCTGATGCGCGCGCCGTCATGGTGCAGGATGACGGCCATGCTGTGATAGTCATCCTCGACTGCCGCCGTCACCCGGCCGGGCCGCGGCGTCACCAGGAAGCGACGGCGAAAGCCGGGCAGCATGTCCAGCATGCCGCTGTCCATCGCGATCAGTCCTTCGCCAGCAGCAGCGCCGCCGCCATGGGGCCGCCACCCGATGTCGCCACAGCCACCTTCGGGTCGCCAGCGATCTGGCGCGCGCCGCCCTCTCCGCGCAACTGCACCACCGATTCATAGGCAAATCCAAAGCCGTGCAGCCGTCCCCAGCCAAGCTGGCCGCCGCCGGTGTTCATCGGCAATTCGCCGTCGAGCGCGATGCGCTTGCCCTCTTCGAGGAACTGGCCGCCTTCGCCGACATCGCAAAAGCCCAGCCCTTCGAGCCAGGTGATCGGCTGGAAGGCGAAGCCGTCATAAAATTGGACGGTATCGACATCCTTGGCCGTGTAGTCCGTGTTGTTCCACAGGTCGCGCCCGGTCGGATAGGCGCTCGCCCATTCGGCCTGGTCCCAGCTGTAGCGCTCGACCGATCCGGCGCTGGCCGCGATGCGGATCGGCGTCGTCTTCACCTCGTCCAGCGCATCCCCCGCCGACACGATCAGTACGGTCGAGGCATCGGTGAAACGATCGCAATCATAGAGGCAGAAGGGCGAACTGATCATCCGCGCCGCCATATACTCGTCCATGGTCAGCGGCTTCTTGACGATAGCGCGCGGGTTGCGCGCGGCATTGGCATGATCGTTCAACGCCACCTGGGCGAGCTGTTCGCGGGTCAGGCCATAGCGCTTCATGTGGCGCATCGCGAATTGCGCGGTCCAGTTGGCGGCCGAAAAGGCGCCGAAGGGCGAGACCCATTGCGAATTGCCCGACACATCCTTGCGCCGTTCCATCGGCGGAAATTCTTCGGGGCGGGCCAACGCCGCCGCTTCATAGACGGTGCGGAAGCACAGGACATGGCGGGCAAGGCCGGCCTTCACCGCCATTGCCGCCTCGGCGATCGCGCCCAGCTGGGCCGTCGCCTCGGCCGCGCCGATATGCCAGCGTGTGTTGAGGCCCAATATCTCGATCACATCGTCGGAACTGACCGGCGAGAAACCGAGGAAGGTCGACATCTTGCCGGGATAGGTGGCGACACCATCGATCTGGTCGAGCGTCAGGCCGGCGTCGGCAATCGCCTCGCGCACGGCGTCCAGTGTCAGGCCCAGCGGCGACCGGGTCAGCCGCACGCCGACCTCCGACATGCCGATGCCGGTGATATAGGCTTCGCGCGCCATGCTCATGCGACCTTCTCGAACAGGGGGAACCAGATGCCGTCCTGCTCCTCGAAGGTGACGCGGACGCGGTCATCCATGTCGACGGCATCGACCGGGCAATTGACGATATTGGTGGTCAGATAGACGCCCGGCACGTCGTCGAGCCGGACACGGGCGATGACGAAGGGCACCTCCATATCCTTGGCCCAGGCCTGATAGTTGATCGTGTAGGTATCGACCGCGCCGGTGCCGGCGACCGCATGGGGGCCGACATTTTCCGACTGGCAATGGCGGCAGATCTCGCGCGGCGGATGGGTGAACTGGCCGCAATCGTCGCAGCGGGTGATGTTGAGCTTCCCCTCCGCCCCGCCGGTCCAGAAGGCGCGATTTTCCCGATCGAGGCGCGGGCGCGAACGTTGCCAGACCATCAGACGTCCCAGACCAGGTTCAGGCTTTCGATGCCGATCACATGGCCGCCATGGAAGACCGTGGGCTTGGCCGGATCGAGCCGGAATTCGGGCAGACGCGCCAGCATCTCCTCATAAAGAACCTGCAATTCGACGCGCGCCAGATGCGAGCCCAGGCAACGATGCGGGCCGACACCGAAGGCGATGTGAACATTGTTCTCGCGGTCAAGATCATAGCTGTCGGGCTGCGGGAATTCTTTCGCATCCAGATCGGCGGCGGGCAGGAACAGCTTGAGCATGTCGCCGGGCATCATCTTGGCCCCAGCCAGTTCGGCCGGCTTCTTGATGACCCGCATCGGCACGGTGAAGGTATAGCGGCGCAGCATTTCCTCAGCGGCTTCGGCCACCAGCTTGGGCTCGGCCCGCAACTTTGCCTGCAATGGCAGGTCGAGCGCCAGGCCGCGCATGGCCAGGCCCATGCCGTTCATCACCGTATCGAGGCCGGCGATGAACAGCAGCACGCCGTAATTCTCCATGTCGGCAAGCGTGCTCGGCTGGCCGTCCACCTCCAGCTTCCACAGCATGGAGATGATATCGTCCTTCGGATTATCCCTGCGCTCCAGCACGGTGTCGCGCATCGCTGCGGCAATGCGCTGCAAGCGGCGCATGGAGCCTTCGCGATCGGTATCGATCGCCTCCATATGCTCCTTCACGATCTGGCGATATTCCGGCAGCCGTTCCAGTGGCAGGCCCAGCATCTTGAGGAAGACCTGCACCGGCAGCGGCTCGGCCACCGTGCTCATGAACTCGCACTGGCCATCGGCCTTGATCGCGTCGATCAGCTCGCCAGCCAGTTCGCGGATGCTATCCTTGAGCGCCGCGATCGTCTTGGGCGAGAAGACCTTCTGCAGCGGCTGGCGATATTTGGTGTGCTCGGGCGGATCGAGCGTGATCGGGATCGGTTGCGGAATATGCGGCGCGCCCGGCGGCAGCGAGGCGAGCAGCGCCTTCATCTTGTCGGCCGGCACGAACTCGCTGGAATAGGTTTCGGTATCGCGCGACGCTTCATAATTGGCGGCGTGGGTCAGCGCGACCCAGCCGCCGCCATTGCGCGGCGTCCAGAAGACCGGCGGCGCCGTCTTCAGCAGGTCGAGGATGCGCGCATGCGGATCGGCCAGCAGGCCCGGATCGGCATGGACATCGAAATCATAGACGAGCGCGTCGGGCACATGGGCCGGCTGTGGCGCGGCGGGGCTCAAGGTGGCGTGGGCCATGATTCTCTCCGTCTTCCCTGCTGGGGCGGGCGCGTGCAGGACGCGTCCCTTCTTGTCGGACCCGTTTTGCCCGGCGGCCCGGCAAAGGCAAAGGGGCTGGGTGCGGCGATGCCAGATAACGCACCGACGATCCGCGTCGCGGCTCCGTATCGCGATGGCGATTGTGCCGGGGGCCACGTTGATCGGGGCCGTAATCTCCTTTCTAAGGAAGGTCAGAATAGCCGGAGAGGGCAGATGAGAATCCGCATCGAAAAGTCAGGCTGCGTGGGCAATGCCCGCTGCGCCGCCGTGTCCGAGGACATGTATCCGCTGGACGAGGACGGCTATATCGCGACCGAGGGTTTCGACGTGGCAGATGGCGAGCAGCAGACCGCCAAGCGCGGCGCGCGCGCCTGCCCCGAACGCATCATCGTCGTCGAGGAAGATGATGGCAGCATCAGCTGGCCGCCCAAGGCCAAGGCATAATCAGAGAATCCGGGAGAGCGAGATGAGCGACATTTTGGGCTATAAGGGCAAGCGCGTGATCGTGAGCGGCTGCTTCTCCGGCATGGGGGAGGCGACCGCCAAGCTGCTGCTGGAACTGGGCGCCGAGGTTCATGGCCTGGACTTCAGGGACAGCAGCCTGCCGCTCGCCTCCTTCACCAATGTCGACCTGCGCGACCCGGCCTCGATCGAGGCGGCGGTGGCCGGCATCGGTGGCAAGGTGGATGCGCTGTTCAACTGCGCTGGCCTGCCCCAGTCCTTCCCGCCGCTCGACGTCATGAAGGTGAACTTCATCGGCCTGCGCCACCTGACCGAACAGGTGCTGCCGCTGATGGGGCCGGGTGGCGCGATCGCCAGCATCGCCTCCACCGGCGGCCTGGGCTGGAGCCGCCGCATCCCGACCAACATGGAATTCGTCACCACCAAGGGTTATGACGCCGCCGTCGCCTGGTGCGAGGCGCATCTCGATGATGTGGTCAAGGAAGGCTACAGCTTCTCCAAGGAGAATGTGATCGTCTGGACCCAGTATATGGGCGCGCATCTCATCAAGAAGGGCATTCGCATCAACTGCACCCTGCCCTCGCCCACCCAGACGCCGATGATGGCGACGTTCGAGGCCGCGTCCGGCAAGGATGTGGTCGCCGCCGCCGCCGAACCGATGGGCCGTTACTCGACCCCGGCCGAACAGGCGGGCGGCATCGTCCTGCTGAACAGCGATCTGGCCGGCATCGTCAATGGCGTGGTCTTCCCGGTCGATGGCGGCTTCATGGGCGGCGTCGCCACCGGCCAGGTGGACCTCAGCGTCATGATGCGGCGTTCGGCGCCCGCCGAGGCCTGAGCCCCATGAATTTCGACCTGACCGACGATCAGGAGATGATGCGCGACATGTTCGCGCGCTTCCTGGACGAACATAGCAGCATGGCGCGGGTCCGCGCCGCCGCGCCGACCGGCTTCGACCCCGCTTTGTGGCAGGGGCTGGCGGAACTGGGGGCACTGTCGATCCGCGTGCCCGAAGAGGCCGGGGGCCTGGGCCTCGGCCTGTTCGACGCGACCATCCTGATGGAGGAAGCGGGCCGGACATTGGCTTCGGGGCCGCTGGCCGAAGCGCTGGTGGCGGCGCGCTTGCTGGCGCAACTGGGCGGCGAGGCGACGGCCGACCTGCTCGGCCGGGTGCTGGCGGGTGATGCGGTCGCCAGCTTCGCCTTCGAGGATGTGGCGGACACGCCCGTCCAGTGGATCGGCGGTGGTCTGGTGGCCGAAGCGGTGTTGGCCCGGTCGGGCGACGACATCATCCTCGTCACCGTGCCGGCAGAGGCGCGCAAGGCGGAGGATAATCTCGCCTCCACCCCGATCGCGCAGACCGACCTGTCGGCGCATCCGCGCACGGTGCTGGCTTCGGGGGCCGAGGCTCTGGCGACCTTCGCCGCCGGGATTGAGGAATGGAAGCTGCTGATCGCCGCCGGCCTGGCCGGCATCGGCCGCGAGGCGCTCAAGCTTGCCGCCGCCTATGCCTGCGAGCGCAAGCAATTCGACCAATATATCGGCCAGTTCCAGGCCATTTCCCATCCGCTGGCCGACATTCTCTGCGAGATCGACGGCGGCAAGTTCCTGGTGTGGAAGGCGATCCGCGACCTGGCCGATGGCGCACCCGAAGCCGGCGGCGCGATCTCGATCGCCGCCTGGTGGAATGCCCAGAGCGCGGCCAAGGCAGTGGCGCAATCGCTCCACACCTTCGGCGGCTATGGCCTCACCACCGAATATGACATCTTCCTCTATAATCTGCGGGCCAAGGCCTGGCCGCTGATCGGCGGCGATCCGCAGCGCTGGCTCGACGAGGCCGGCCGCCGGCTCTACGCCGATGAGGCCGCCGCCCTTCCCGACGCCGGGCCGATGCCGGTCGATTTCGACCTGGGCGAAGCCGCGCAGACGATCAAGGACGAGATCAACGCCTTCTTCGCGGCCAATGTGACGCCAGAGATGCGGGCAACCTTCCACTATAGCTGGGAGGGCTATAACCCCACCCTCAACCGCAAGCTGGCGGCGCAGAATCTCCTCTATCTCGGCCTGCCCAAGGATGTGGGTGGCCGGGGCCTGTCCGCCTATGAGAAGACGGCGGCGATGGATGCGTTCGAGGAGCAGGGATATAACAACCCCGCCGCCAATGTGACGCAGATGGTGTCGCTCATCATTCACCGCTTTGGCACCGAGGAGCTGAAGCAGGCGGTGCTGCCGGAAATCATGCGCGGCGAGGTGATCTGTTCGCTCGGCTATTCCGAACCCGGATCGGGCTCCGACGTGTTCGCCGCGCAATGCCGCGCGACGCAGGAGGCCGACGGCAGCTGGCGGATCGACGGCACCAAGATGTTCACGTCGGGCGCCAACCTGTCCACCTATGTGCTGATGCTCTGCCGCACCAACCCGGACGTGGCCAAGCATAAGGGCCTCACCATGTTCATCGTGCCGTTGAAGGCCGATGGCGTCACGGTGCAGCCGGTCCACACCTTCCAGGACGAGCGTACCAACATCACCTTCTATGATGGCGTGCGCATCCCCGATAGCTGGCGGCTGGGCGAGATCGACGGCGGCGTGCGCACCATGAGTGCCAGCCTGGAGTTGGAACATGGCGGCGGCTTCGCCAAATATCAGCGCAAGATGCTGCAGGCCGGCGAAGCCCTTTGTCGCGAACTTATCCACCGGGGCAGGCCGCTGATCGAGGATGGTGGCGCACAGGCGCGGCTGGCCCGCACCGCCGCCAATCTATGGGCGTCGGAACTCATCACCTATCGCGCCCAATGGGTGATGTCGGAAAAGAAGCCGAACCATGCCTATGGCCCGATGGCCAAGATGTTCAGTTCGGAGAAGTTCCTGACCGACGCGCGCGACCTGCTCGATCTTACCGCCCCGGCCTCGCTGTCCAAGCGTAAGGGACCGGCGGAGGAGATCAACATGTTCTATCGCCACGCCCAGGGATCGACCATCTATGGCGGCACCAGCGAGGTGCATCGCAGCATGATCGCGGAAAAGGGCCTGGGCCTGCCGCGCACCCGCGCCTGAGGAAGATCGCATGACGGACGACGCGCCCCATCTGCTGACGCAGGAACAGGATGGCATCCTCATCGCCACGCTGAACCGGCCGGACAAGCTCAATGCCCTGTCGGCGGAGACGATGGCGCTGTTCGAGGCGGCGCTGATCCGCTTCCGCGACACGCCGGACCTGAAGGTGATGCTGGTCCGATCGACCGGCCGCTATTTCTGTTCCGGCGCGGACATGAAGAGCGGCGGGTCGCCCAGGGACTATCCCCGCACGCCCAGCGGCATCCGCGAAAATCACCGGCTCCAGCTCAACGGGATGCAACGCATCTATGACGAGATGGAGCATGTGGAAAAGCCGATCGTCTGCGCCATCCACGCCACCTGCGTCGGCGGCGGACTGGAAATGGCGCTGTCCTGCGATTTCCGCCTGGCCGCCAAGTCGGCCGCCTTCTCCTTCCCCGAAGGGCTGTTCGGCGTGCTGCCGGCCTCCAACGGGGTCAGCCGTCTGACCCGCATCTGCGGCCCGCACTGGGCGCGCTGGTTGATTATGGGCAATCAGAAGGCCGATGCCGACCGTGCGCTCATCATGGGCCTGGTGCATGACGTGATGCCCGACGAGGGCTTCGAGGACGCGGCCCTCGCCTTCTGCCGTCACCTCACCAAGCAGAATGGCGAGCAGATGGGTGCCGCCAAGATCGCGATCGAGCTGGCCGCCGAAGTCGGTCCGTCCATGGGGCGCCATGTCGAACGCATGGCCAACAGCGCACTGATGCTGAACCCCGCCTATCTGGAGGGGATGGAACGCTATCTGAAGGGCATTGGCGGCAAGAAGGAATAGGAGTTCGTTTGGAGAAATGCGCCTCCGGCGCATCGGCACCAGCCCACACCCCCACCCCACCGCCCAGACATGGTATCCTGATGGGAGGTCGGGTGGGGGTGTGGGCTGGTGCGGCAATCCGGCTACGGCCGGATTTTCCAACACATGCCAAGCGCCTTCATCTGCCCACACACTTATCCACAGCTTTTCCCACAGATAGGCGTGGGAAAAGCTGTGGATAACTTCTGTCGATAAGCCTGTGGATAAGTCGAACGCGCGCAGCTCTCAGGCGCGCGTGTCGCGCAGCATCGCGCGATAGTCGCGGATGCCCAGTTCCATCAGCCGCGCCTCGGCCCGCAGCAAATGGGTGCGCGCCAGCGGATGCGGGGAATGGAGGATATTCTGCAGCGCCATGTCGGTGGTGACGGTGACGACACGCTCCAGCCCGGTCATCAGCGCGGTGCCCATGCTGAACACCGGCGATCCGGCCTCTTCGTTGCCGCCGTCCATCTGGTCGACCAGCAGCCGCATAACCGGCTGGGCGGCATGGACGCGATGCAGCATCATCCGCTCATTCTGGCGATCGGCCATATTGTTGCGCAGGTGGAGCAGGCGGGAGTGCTTGACCCAAAAGCCATGATAGGCGGTGACGAAGGCCAGCGCCTTCTCCCCCAGTTCCTCCTCGCTCCATCGGGTCCGCAGCAGGCCGACATAGTCGGCCTCGGCCGTGGCCATCACCGGCTCCAGCACGGCGAGCAGCAATTCGGTGAGGTCGGAGAAATAATTATAGAGCGACGTCATGCCGAGCGAGGCCTGGCGCGCGACCGCGCTCAGCGAGATTTCGACATCCACCGGCCCGGCCAGCAATTCATTGGTCGCCGCCAAGATGCGCTCGCGCGTGTCGCGCCCCTTGCGACCCAGGCGCTGGCCATTGAGATTATGGCTCAGCGCCTTGGTGGCCCGTCCCCGGCCCTTGGGTTCCGACGGCCCGTCCGCCGCAATCGATGCCTTTGCCGTCAAAACCCGTCCTATCCATGCCCCGTCGCGCGCCTCAGGCGGCGCGCCAGGCGATCAGCTTGGTTTCCAGGAACTCCTCGATCCCTTCGAGGCCCCATTCGCGGCCTATACCACTGGCCTTGTAGCCACCGAAAGGCAAGTCGCCGGCGATGCACATGCCGCCATTGACGCTGATCGATCCGCTGCGGATCTGCTTGGCGACATTGATCGCCCGGTCAAGATTGCCCGAACTGACGCCGCCCGACAGGCCATAGCTGCTTTCATTGGCGATGCGCACGGCATCGGCATCATCCTCGAACGGGATGACCACCAGCACCGGTCCGAAAATCTCTTCCTGGGCGATGCGCATGTCGTTGGTGACGTCGACGAAGCAGGTCGGCTCGATGAAATAACCGCCGCCCTTGTCCGGCCGCGCCTTGCCGCCGGCCAGCAGGGTCGCGCCCTCGGCCTGGCCGATATCGACATAGGACAGCACCCGCTCCATCTGCCGCTTGGAAATGACCGGCCCCATGATGTGCTGGGGATTGTCGAAAACGCCCCAATTGTCGCCAAAGCTGGCATAGGCATGCTTCAGGATC
This sequence comes from Sphingobium sp. SG1, assembly GCF_057063145.1. Lineage (NCBI taxonomy): Bacteria > Pseudomonadati > Pseudomonadota > Alphaproteobacteria > Sphingomonadales > Sphingobiaceae > Sphingobium > Sphingobium sp. SG1. The sequence goes on from NZ_JBVVOJ010000014.1 coordinate 22,757, forward strand.
GCCTTCGCCTCCTCATAGCGGCTGCGCGGCACCAGCAGGCGCGAATGGACGGCGCAGCCCTGGCCGGCATGGAAGACCAGCATGGTCTGGGCGACGTCCATCGCGAAATTGGCGGAATCGTCGAGCACGATCTTCGCCGACTTGCCGCCCAGTTCCAGGAAGACGCGCTTCAGCGTGGCAGCGCCCTGTTCCATGATGCGCTTGCCAACGCCCGTCGATCCGGTGAAGGAGACAAGATCGACGCGCGGATCGGTGACCAGCATCTCGCCGGCCAGTGCCGGGTCGCTGCCGAACACGACATTGATGACGCCGGCGGGGAAGCCCGCCTCCGCCGCCAGTTCGCCGAAGATCGCGCCCATGCCAGGCGTGTTGGGCGCGGGCTTCAGGATCACAGTGCAGCCGGCCAGCAGCGCGGCCACGACCTTGCCGACATTCACATAGAGCGGCACGTTCCACGGCGTGATCGCCGCAACCACGCCGACCGGCTCATAGACCGCCTTGCGCAGGCTTTCAAAGCCATAGCCGGTGCGGCCGCCATAATCCTTTTCCCATTCCAGCTTGGGAAAGACGGCCAGATAATCGTCCCAGCCGTCGAGTGCCATGTCGACATGGGCACGGCCGACCGCGCCCATGGCGGCGCCGGCCTCATGCCGGGCCAGATCCGACAGCCGTTCCTTGTTCGCCTGGAACAGGTCGCGCAGCTTCGTCACCAGCGCGACGCGCAGGTCTACATTGGTCGACCAGTCGGTTTCGTCAAAGGCGCGGCGGGCAGCGACGATCGCGGCCTCGACATCGGCGGGCGAGGCATCGGCGGCGGTGCCGACCGGTTCGCCGGTCCAGGGACCGATCACGTCAAAGGTCTTGCCGCCTTCGGCACCGCGCAGCACGCCGTCGATATAGAGCTTGGCTTCGGGAAGAGTGGCCATGATCGCCTTCCTGTGGATAACTTCTGTGGATGTTGTGGATAAGTCGCCCGGTCAGCGCTTGCGCGCGCTCAGGGCGACCGATCCGATGTGCAGGTCCGCCGGCATGTCGAGCACGGCGCGGAAGACGTCTGTGACCGAATTATAATGGCTGATGCCGCGCTCGCGCAGGTTGAGGCCGACCTTGGCATTTTCCTGGGCGAAGCGGATCGCGACATCCATCGGCCAGCTGCTGCCGGTCTTGGTCTCGTCCATCATCATGCCGGCCTGGACCACGGTGACGCGCACGCCCTCGGGCTCCAGTTCGCGCGCCCACATGTCGGACATCAGTTCCAGCCCCGCCTTGCCGCCGGCGTAAAGCCACAGCATCGGCATTTTCAGCGGCACGGATTCGCTGGTGACATTGATGATATGGCCGCCCCCGCGCAGCAGCGGCAGCGCCTCCCGCGCGCAATGGATCGGGCCGGCGACATTGGTGGCGAGCGATGCTGCGATCTGCTCGTCGCGCACCTCGGCCAGGGTGAAGGGTTCGTAGATGGCGGCATTGTTGATCAGCACGTCGATCCTGGGATGACGCTGCGCGATCGCGGCAAAGGCGGCGCGGACGGAATCGGGATTGCCGACATCGCATGCCACCGCGAAATGGGGTGCGCCCAGTTCCTGCGCGACCGCCTCGACCTTCGACAGGGTGCGGCCCAGCAGGATGACGGTTTCGCCATCGCGCGCGAACCGCCGCGCCAATGCGCGTCCCAGCCCGTCGCCCGCACCGGTAATGACGATGACCTTGCTCACCTCTCGCTCCACCTGTTCTTGTGCTGTTGGCATTTACTTGCGCATGTCGTCCGCGGCGCGGCAAGATGGCGCCGCATCGCGCGCGCGATAGTTGGGAAATTCAGCCCGCCGGCCGCGCGAAATCGGCCGGATAGACGGACAGGTCGCCATCATAGGCGATCCCGCCCGGCCAGAAGCGGGCGCCACTCACCTTGGCAAAATAATGGACCGTGCGGGCGAAGGAGCCGGCCGAGGAGCGCGGCTGGAAGGCGACGCCGCTGGGGCTGACGCCGCGCGCACGGGCGCTGAAATCCTTGACCGTGAACAGCAGGTCGTCGGTCTGCTGGGCACAGAAGACCAGGTCGCTGCCGGGACAATAGCGGCGCGGTTCGACCTGGAGCGGCGACAGCCGCCCGCGCTTCATCGCCACCTTGCCCGGCACGCGCGTCACTTCGGGGCCATGAACCATGTCATACCAGTGATGATATTCCGCCTCCCGCCCGGCGACGAAATTGGCGAGGATGATCGACACCCCGGAAAAGGGCTGGTCGGGCTGGTGATTGGGGCTGGCGACCCAGTCCGAATACATCGCATAGCTGTGAATGCGCTCGCTTTCGTTGCTGTCGTCGATCAGCCCCGCGTCGCGCGCATCGGCTAGCAAGGGCGCAAGCGCTGGTAGGTCGATCTCCGGCGCGGCATAGTCGAACTCATAGACCGACAGGAAGCGCCAGGGCTGGGGAATGTCGGGCATGATCTGCTGCGGCGTCACCTCATAGCGATCGGCCGACCGAAAGCCGCGCAGCCGGGCCAGATCCTCCCGATGCGCGCCGTCGAACCAGCGCGCATAATCCTCCGCGCGGCCGGCCGCGACATTGTGCAGATGGATGGTAGTATACAGGCTCATTCCTCGTCCCCGGCTGCCCGGCCGGCTGGTCCCGACCCTGTGTGCGGCGGCAATCCAGCATGGATGCCCCGGACATGCCAGATCCGCCGGCCAATGATCGCCGGGGCATTGAGAGGCGGACGCGAATTGACCCTGTCGGCAGCGCTCCCCATCCTGGCGCGGCAATCATGTCGGAAGGACGCGTGATGACCGACCCCGTAGCCGCGCCCCGCTTCGCCCTGTTCCGCGCGAAGGATGCGACCGATTTCGAGGAAAGCGGCCTGATGGCGACGGTGCCGCCGACGCCGATCGAGATGGCAGGATCAATCGCCGCGGTCGAGGCCGGCATGCTGGAAGGGACGCGAGTGAAGCTGCTCTTTTCCATGCCAGGCCTCAGCCTCACCCATGCCTGGTTCCGCAGCGGCTTCCCGCTGCCGCGCCACAGCCATGATGTCGACTGCCTCTATTTCATCCTCGCCGGATCATTGCGCATCGGCACGGAGGAACTGGGCGCGGGCGACGGCTTCTTCGTCGGCGCCAACGTCCCCTACACCTATGTGCCCGGCGCCCAGGGCGTCGAGGTGCTGGAATTTCGCGGCGCCGACAGCTTCGACATCAAAATGCTCGCCAACAACCGCGCCTATTGGGACCGGGCGGTGGCGCAGGTCACGGCGCAGCGCGCCCATTGGACAGGCGAAACGCCGCCGTCGGGCCTGTCCTTCGGACCCGAAGCCGACGGCGGATAGGGGCGATCAGCCCCGGCCGTTTGCCGCCTCATGCGCGGCCAGGCGGCGCCCGGTCACCAGCGTCTGGCCGACGAACAGGATGATCAGGATCACCCCAACCGTGCCGACGAAAATGTCGAAGCCAGACCAGCGCCCGAACAGGCCGGGCTTGTCGCCCAGCACCATCATCATCACCGTCAGCGCGATCAGCATCAGCCGCAATTCGGTCGGGCCGGCCGACAGATAGGAGAGCTTGAACTCCCCCAGCACGCGGGCGGACAGATAGGCGTGGATCGACAGCAGCAGATAGCCGGCGAGCGCCACCAGGGCGACATCCATGGTGACATAGGGGCTGAGGCCGATGCCGGCGAGGATCAGCAAGGTCACCAGTCCATCGCAGCTATGGTCGATGAAATAGCCATAGGAGGGCCGTTCGATCCGGCGGTAGCGCGCCAGGCTGCCATCCATGGAATCGCCGAACCACTGGATGACATAGCCCAGGATCGCGAGCAGCAGCCAGGATGCACCGACATTGCTGGCGGTATAACCGATGAAGGTCATCAGCGCGCCGATCAGCCCCAGCAGGGTCAAAAGGTCCGGCGTGACCTGTCGCGGCATATGCGCGCACAGCCAGGTGAGAAGCTGGCGTTCGGAGCGTGCCAGGAAATTTTGCTGGATGCGGTCCAGCGTCGTGGCCGCATCATGTCTTTGATCTGTCATGATCCCTTATCGAGGAGATATGTGGCGCGGACAAGGCAACATCCCCCACACATGACGACAGGGTGCCCGCCTTCCCGTTCAGGCCGGCGGCGCCTTCATGTCGATCGCCAGCCGGGTGAGGCGGGATCGGGCGATGCGCCATTGGCCGTCTTCCCGGCGATATTGTTCATGATAATGGCCATGGCCGATCAGGCTGCGGCCATCGGGCCAGACCAGATGGTCCTGCATCGCCCAGATGGCGTTCGCTTCATCGCCGTCGATGGCGATTTCGGGCGAATGGACATGATGGACCGTGCGCGCGGCGTCGATCGAGGCGCGGACGCTGGCGATCGCGACATCGCGTCCCTCCAGCAGCGGCCCGCCCGATCCGGTCGCGTCGAGCCGGAAGTCGGGCGTGAACAGCGCGGCAAAGCCGTCCCAGTCCTTGGTATCGAGCAGGCGACAATAGCGCGCCTTCACATTGGCGATGGCCAGCCAGTCGGCAAAGTCGGGCGCGGCCATCAGAAACGGAAACCGCGCATCTGGTTGCCGCCGTCGCACAATATCACCTGATTATTGATGAAGCTGCCCTCGTCGGAGGCGAGGAACAGGCCGAGATTGGCGATATCCTCGGCCGTGCCCTGGCGCTTGACCGACTGCATGCCCTTTAGCCGTTCCCAATTGTCGGCGGCAACGCCGTCCTGCGCCGCCTCGGTCGCCATCAGGCCCGGCGCGATGCCGACGCAGCGTATCTCGTCCTGGCCGAACTGCATCGCCATCGCATGGGTGAAGATGTTGAGCGCGGCCTTGGTGATGCCATAGGCGGTGGCCGGGTTGTAGCTGGCCATCGACGACTTGTTGATGATGACGCCCTTCGCCTTCGCCAATGCCGGCCGCAATGCTTCGGCCAGCAGCAGCGGGCCGATGGTGTTGACCGCGAAATAATGCTGCCACTTGGCCTGGCCCAGGCCGAAGAAGCCGCGCGCAATCTCGCCCAGATGCAGGCCGGCATTGTTGATCAGCACATCCAGCCGGTCATGGACGGCCAGCACGTCAGCGGCGAAGGCCTGGATATCGGCTTCATCGCTCATGTCGACGCGATGGACGGTGGCAGTCACGTCAAGCTGTTCGACCAGCGCCTTGCTCTCGGCCAGCCCCGCTTCGTTGATGTCGGCCAGGATCAGATGCGCGCCCTCGCCGCCAAAGGCAAGCGCATAAGCGCGCCCCAGCCCCGCCGCGCCGCCCGTTACCAGCACGGTCTTGCCCGCGAAACGTCCCGCCATCCTTTGCCTCCTATTCTGGTTGAAACCCTATCGCCCGCGCAGATAGGCCATGGCGGCGCGTGCAGCCGCCAGCCCATCCTCGGGATTGTCGACCTCGACATAGCCGGTCGCGCGGGTCAGCCGGGCGATACGCGGCATCAGCGCGGCATAGCCCATCTCGCCACTGCCGGGCGTGACCGCATGGTCGGTGATCGCCGTGCCATGGTACCGGTCGATGTCCTTGAGATGCATCGACACCACGCGCGGTCCCAGCGCCGCCAGCAGATCGAGCGGCGCCACACCAGCATACCAGGCCCAGGCCAGGTCGATTTCGAACGAGAGCAGGTCCGGCGCGATCCGGCTGGCCATCAGGTCAAGCGGCCGGTCGCCGTCGATCGGCATCAGATCATACCAGTGATTATGATAGGCGAGAGTCAGGCCGGCCGCCTTCGCCTTTTCCCCTAGCGCCGCGAGCTGCGGGATATAGGCGTCGAGCGCGGCGCGCGTCGTCTGGCCGAGGGTGCGGCTGGCGATGAAGATCGGCGCAGTGGTCAGCGCGACGATGTTCGCGCCGATCGCCGCCGCCTGATCGAACTGCCGGTCATAGTCCGCGCCGCGCACGCCGAGCCGGACCACGCCCACCGCCATGCCGGCGTCGCGCACCATGCGGGCCTTGTCCTGCGGCGTGGGTTCGGACGGATCGTTGGCGACATAGGAAGCGAGGCGTAAGCCGAACAGGCCATAGCCCATCGCCGCCACGGCGCGCAGCGTGCCGGCATAGTCACGCGCCAGTTCCTTGCGCACGGTCGTGTCGGCCAGGCCCAGCGTCGATGCGCCGCGCCTCGCCGCCGCCTGGCCGGGCAGCAGCAAGGCCGCGCTGCCGCCCAGCAGCAGCGACCGGCGACCAAGGCATTGCGGCGCCCGCAAGTGCCCGGCCGGGTCGGTCACGCCGCGTCGACCTCCAACCGCTTGACTACCAATGCCTTGAGATCGGCGGTCTTGATCTTGGCACTGCCGGTCAGTTCCAGATCGCTTTCCGCAAAGAAGAGGACGCGGCGGGGCACCTTGAAGCTGGCCAGTTGTTCCTTGGCGAAGCCGCGGATGCCATCCTCGTCCAGCGTGGCATCCGCATGCGGGACGATGCAGGTGACTACCAGTTCACCCAGCGTCTCATGCGGCACGCCCACGGTCTGGGTCACCTTCACCCCCGGACAGGTCTTGATGACGCTGTCGATCTCGATCGGCGAGACATTGGCGCCGCCGGTCTTGATGATGTCGTTGAGCCGCCCTTCCCAGTGCAGCCGTCCTTCCGTGTCGAACCAGCCGCCATCGCCGGTGCGGAAGAAGCCCTCGCCATCGACCGAGTCATCGAGCGGGATGCCGACATAGCCCAGCATCAAGGTCGGTCCCTTGACCGCGATCTCGCCCCGTTCGCCGAGCGGCACGACCGCGCCGGTGAGCGGATCGACGATCTTGAAGATATTGCCGGGCAGCGGCGCGCCATGGCTACCGGCGATCCGTTCCTCGGGCGTGCCGGACGGAAAGATCGAGCTGATCGTGAAGGTTTCGGTATTGCCATAGGCAGCCATCGGCTCCTGCCAGTCGGTGCTGACGGTCGGATGGCGGCCGAGCGGATTGGACGGGTTCACATAATAGAGCGAGGACAGGTCGACATCGCCCCAATTGGGTGCGGCTTCCAGTTGCGCCCATTGATGCGGCCAGGCGAAGGCCATGGTCGCCTTTTCCGCTTCCATCAGGCTCAGCGCTTCCGCCGGCTGGAAGGTCTGTTGCAGGATCAGGCTGCCGCCGCCGGTCAGCGCGCCGCCGATCGCCATGCAGAAATTGCCCGACCAGAAAAAGCCGTTCGCCGACCAGGCGCGGGCATCGGGCTTCGCCTGCAGGAAGCGTTTCCAACGCCAGAGCTGCAGGGTCGGGCCGCGATGCGCGCTGATGATGCCCTTGGGCTTGGCAGTGGAGCCGGAGGAGAAGAAGAGCACGCCCGGATCGGCCGGCATGACGGTGGCGGCGGTTGCGTCGACCAGCGCCTGATCGACCGCGTCACCGCGCGCGAGGAAGTCGTTCCAGCCCTCGATCCGGCCCATCGCCCCATCGACCGCAGCGAGATGGCGCAGGAAGGGGAAGCGGGTGGAGACCAGCCGGCCGTCGCCCGCGACGCCGATCGCCGGTTCCAGATCGGCGAGGATCGCGCCGAAATCCTTCTTCAGGACCGCGCGTTCGAGCAATAGCACGGAGCAGGCCGAGGACTGGACCAGATGGTCGAGTTCGGCCGGGGTCGAGAAGGTGCTGAGCGTGGCGGCGACGCCACCGGCGAGCGCGACGCCGAACACCGCCGAAAGGAATTCCGGCCGGTTGGTCATCAGCACGCCGACGCGCGTGCCCTTGCCGACGCCACAGGCGACCAGCGACCGGGCGACCGCATTGGCCTGCGCCCACAGATCGTCATGGCTCCAGCGGACCACGCCATCGGGTCCGTGGAAGACCAGCGCCTCCCGCCCGGCATGGGCCTGCGTGACCTCACGCAGCCAGCCGCCGAGCGTCAGCGTGCCCAGGCCCTCCTCATCAGCAAGAGGCGGGCCGGCGACGATCGAGAGCGCAGCCATCGGCTTAGCGGTTGACGTCGACGATGACGCGGCCGCGCACCTTGCCGGCGAGCAGGTCGGCGGCGACGCCGATTGCGTCGCCCAGGCTGATTTCCTGCGCGATCACCTCCAGCAGCGCCGGGTCGAGATCGCGGGCCAGCCGCGCCCAGGCGGCGAGGCGCACGGGCTTGGGCGCCATCACGCTGTCGACGCCGAGCAGGCGCACGCCGCGCAGGATGAAGGGCATGACGGTCGCCGGGAAATCGGCGCCCTGGGCAAGGCCACAGGCCGCAACCGCGCCGCCATAGCGGGTCTGGGCGCAGGCATTGGCGAGGGTGAAGCTGCCGACCGAGTCGACGACGCCGGCCCAGCGTTCCTTCTGCAGCGGCTTGCTCTTTTCCGACAGTTCGGCGCGGTCGATCACGCCGTCGGCGCCCAGCGTCTTGAGATAGTCGCCCTCGGCCGACTTGCCGGTGGAGCCGATCACGGTGAAGCCCGCCTTCTTGAGCAGGGCAACCGCGACGCTGCCGACGCCGCCGGTGGCGCCGGTGACCAGGATTTCGCCCTGATCGGGGGTCACGCCGGCCTTCACCAGCGCCTCGACGCAGAGCGCCGCCGTGTAGCCGGCGGTGCCGATCGCCATCGCCTGCTTCGGCGTAAAGGCGGTGGGCAGCGGCACCAGCCAGTCACCCTTCAGCCGGGCAACCTGGGAGAGGCCGCCCCAATGGCCCTCACCCACGCCCCAGCCGTTCAGCACCACCTTGTCGCCGGCCTTCCAGTCGCCATGGTCGGAACTGCGGACGGTGCCGACCAGATCGATGCCGGGCACCATCGGGAATTTGCGCACCACCGGCGAGGCACCGGTGATCGCCAGGCCATCCTTGTAGTTCAGGGTCGAATAATCGACGTCGATGGTCACATCGCCCTCGGGCAGCTGCGCCTCATCGACCTGGGCGAGCGACACGCTCTGCTTGTCGTCGGTCTTTTCGATCAGGATGGCGGAAAACATGCGGTCGGTCCTTCTTGAAGAGAGAAAGGGAAGTCGGGCAGCCTATCCCTGGGCAACCCTGGGGAGCGGCGCGAGCGGACGGCCGAGCCGCTCGGCAATGTCGGGGAATTTGTCGCTGCGCATCGATCCGAACATGCACAGGCGCAGGCATTCCTGGGCGAGGCGACGGCCAAGTGCGCGCCGTTCCCCCTCTTCGCGCGCATGACTGCGCGCCCAGATCGGCCAGAGAAAGGCACCGGCCAGCATCAGCACCGACAGGACTTCGGCATCGACGCCGTCTTCGGCGAGATCGCTGTTGGCGAAGCGCTGGAGCGAACCTTCATATTCGCGCCAGAAGGGATCCGCCATCGGATCGGGCGAGGCCAGCAATTGCAGCAGCCAGATGCGGCAAAGCTCGGGATTGTCCATCGCGAACAAAGCCAGCCGGTCAGTGGTGTCGGCAATGTCGACTTCCTCGACCCGGCGCTCGCCGATCGTCTCGGGATCGCCGAAGACCGAACGGAACATGCGTTCCGACACCCAGTCCGCGGTCGCCTCGATCAGCTTCTCGCGGGTTTCGAAATGCTGGTAGGCGGTGCCGCGATTGACGCCGGCGAGATGGGCGACTTCCGACAGGCTGACGCCATCCGGCCCATCCTTGGCCAGCAGCGCACGGGCGGCTTCCAATATGGCCTCGCGGGTCGCCACGGGATCGCGGGCGCGCCTTTTCCGAATGTCCGTCATGCTGCCTCACCTAGGTTGATCGTTCAGAGCCTATAATGATCAGCCCTGTTGATCGGCTCCATCCCTGCCCGCTCCGGGGCCAGAGTCAATCGCTGCGGCCCGGCGGCCGCACCCTCATCGCTCCCGCGAAGGCCATGGCCCCAAACGCCGATCGGCCGGGCACCCCCTGGGGCTGCCCGGCCGATCGTCTGGCCCTTGGCGCGGATGGATCAGCGCGAACCGAAGGCGAAGCGCAGATTGACGCCGAATTCGCGCGGCGGGGTGACCGTGGCACCGGTATAGGTGCTGGTATAGGTCGCCGCTGCGGTGGTTGCGCCGGTCGCGGTGAAGCCGGTGATCTGCTGATAGCCGGTGAAGAGCGGGGTGGTCCGCGTCAGCACCTTGGTCGTGTCGAACAGATTCTTGGCGAACAGCGAGATTTCCCAGCCGCCATCGGGGTCGCGGATACCGGCATAGAGATTGACCAGCGCATAGGCGCTGACATCGTCATAATTATTGCCCGGATCGCCCTTCGACTTGCCGTTATAATTGACGAGGCCACGGATGAAGCCGTCGGTCTTGCCCGAAATGGTCGTGTGGAACTCGCTCTGCAACGTGGCGGTGATCGGCGGCAGGAAGGCCGCGCGCTGGCTCACGGCGCAAGCCGACAGATTGTCGGCGCCCACCGCCCCCTGCAGCTCCGCCAGACTGGGCGCATTGCCGACCGGATCGGGGATGCCGTCGCCGTTGAGGTCGTTGCACGGGATCGTGCCGTTCTTGATCTTGCCGAGCGAATAGCTGCCGGTCAGATTGACGTTCCAGCTGCGGGTGATGTCGAAGCCCAGTTCGCTTTCCACGCCGTTCACCTCGACCGGGACGGCGCCCACGAAGTTGAACGAGCCGACCTGCTGCGCGGTGCCGGTCACCTGGCCGGCCGCATTGCGGACGGCGACGGTGTTCACATAATAAACGCCGTTGTTGGGCACGCGATAGGGGAAGTTCTTGTACTTCTGGTGATAGGCGGTGACGTTGAAGCGCATCCGCCCGCCCATCAGCGTGCTCTTGAAGCCCAGCTCATAGGATTTGGAGGTTTCGGGCGGCAGGTCGAGGAAGGAGCGCTCCAGCGCCGACGGCGCGATGTTGAAGTCGCCGACCACGTTGATGCCCGGACGGAAGGAGCTGCCGGTGGCGGCATAGACCAGGAAATCGGGCGTGAAATTATGCTTGATCGACGCGCTGTAGATCAGCTTGTCGGCATCCTGCGAATCCGCGGCGATGGTGTTGCCGTTGACCGCCAGATAGTTGTTCGACTTGTACTTGATCTGGCGCAGGCCGCCCGCCAGTTCGGTCGCCTCGCCAAAATGGGCGGTCAGGTTGCCGAAGAAGGACTGTTCGTGCGACTTGCCGGTGCGATCGATCTCGGTCTGCACGATCGAGGCAATCCGACCGCCAAGCGCCGCAGGCAGGCGCACGATCGTCGGCGAGGTCAGGTGCGTCGGCGGGTTGAGCCGGTCGTCGAAGAAGCCGATGACATAGTCGAACATGTCGAAGACGCGTTCTTCATTCTGCAACCGGATTTCATGCGAGGTTTCCTTGGCCACCGTGTCGGTGACCTGGTTGACGTCGCGGCCGACGAAGAAATTGCCATCGTCGACATTGTCGGTCGAATGGAATTTCTGCTTGGTATACATGCCCTGATAGATCAGGCGCTGGCCGGCAAAGGCCAGTTCCGACCGCCAGTTGAAGATGTCGAAGCGCTGGTTGATGTTGCGCGGCTGCTCCTGGATCGACAGGCGATCCTTGGCCGTGATCAGCACCGGGCTGGGCGTGGCGTCGGGATTGGCCTCGCTGAAGGAAATCGCCTGGTCATAGGTCCGCGCATCGCGGTCCATATATTGATAGGTGCCCTCCAGCTTCAGCCAGTCGGTCGGCTCGATCGTGCCGACGATGCGCGTGCTCTTGGTGCGCGACCAGGGGCTCGGTCCGCCGCTGATCGGGCGAACGCGATCGGCATCATCCTCGTTCCAGACGCCCGACACGCGGATGCCGGCGATCCCTTCGATGATCGGCAGGTTGAGCCCACCCTTGAAGTTGAGCGTGCCGATATCGTTGCCGGTCCAGTCGATGAAACCGCCAAACTGGTTAAGGTCGGGCTTGCGCGTGGTGATGGTGATCGAACCCGACGGCGAAGCGCGGCCGCGCAGCGTACCCTGCGGCCCGCGCTGCACTTCGATCTGGCCGATGTCGTACATCTGCTGCAGCACGGCGCCCGGCGAGAGCGGAGCGTCGTTGAAGTAGAATTGGATGGTGCCGCTGTTGCCGCTGGCATTGGCGTCGAAATTCACGCCGCGCAGGCGCGCATTGCCGCCGATGCCATTGGCATTGTTGGTCAGTTCAAGGCCCGGCGCCAGCGCCTGGACCTCGTTGAAGGTGCGGATGTTGAGGTTGCCGATCGCCTGTTCGGTGACCGCGTTGACCACCGCGGGCACGTCCTGAATGTCTTCGCCGCGACGACGCGCCTCGACGATGATGATCTGGGCGTCGAAACCGGTGTTGCCGGTTGCAGCCTGCTCCTCGGGCGCCTGGGCAAGAGCCGGCGTCGCGATGGTGAGTGCCGCGACACTCGCGCCGATCAAATAATAGGCCGACATGCGATTCATAAGTGAAGCCTCCCCAAATAAACATCATGTTGACTATTGAGTCACCATTGATGCAGTGATCTTTTTTTGCTTTGGTTGATTCTCGTTATGCCTGATATTGGCGGCCCGAGAAGCCCGGCCGCCTTGCAGATGGCGACATATCGCCATCGCGATTCCACCAGATCGTCACTGATCCCCCAGGCGATTTGCGCCTGCCCTTTCCCCCTGCATGATCGCCAGCCGATGGCGCATGAGAGGGGAGAGCGCAATGGACATGCAAATGACGGGCAGGGTCGCGATCGTGACCGGCGCGACCGCCAATATCGGCCGCGCCATCAGCCTGGGGCTGGCGGCCGAAGGGGTGAAGCTGGTCGCGGTGGGGCGCGACCAGGCGGCTGGCGCCCGGCTGGTGGAGCAGGCGATCGCCACCGGCGCGCAGGACGCCCGTTTCGTGGCGGCCGACCTCAGCGATCCGGCCGCGCCGGGGCAGATTCTGGCGGCGGCCTCCGCGCTGGGCGAGGTCGCGATCCTGGTCAACAATGTCGGCGGCAATATCGGCGCGGGATTCTTCGTCGATTCCGATCCGGCGAGCTGGGCCGGCGACATCGACCTCAACCTCGGCACGCTGCTGCGCATGACTCATGCGACACTGCCCGGCATGATCGCGCGCAAGGCGGGCGCGATCGTCAATATCGGTTCCACCGCGGGAATCGTCGGCGACTATATGCTGCCGGTCTATTCGGCGGCCAAGGCGGCAGTCCACGGCTTTACCAAGGTGCTGGCCAAGGAAGTCGGGCCGCACGGCATCCGCGTCAATTGCGTCGCCCCCTATGGCACCGTGTCGCGCGATCCCGCCGCCTTCTCCAGCGGCAGCCGATTCCACCCCGATCGCAACTTCTTCGGCCGGGCCTTTGCCAGCACCAGCCCGAAGGACATGGAGAAGCGGTCGCGCCAGACGGTGCTGGGCCGCCCGGTCGCCTTTGCCGAGGAGGTTGCCTCGCTTGCCGTCTATCTGGCGTCCGACCAGGCCGGCTTCATCACCGGCCAGGTCTATCCGGTGGACGGCGGCAGCCTGCTGTGAATCAGGCGTCGGGCGGGCCGAAGCGGAAGATCGTCATCTTGTTGCCGTCGAGATCACGGAAATAGGCGCCATAGAAGCCGTTGGGATCATCACCGCGAATGCCGGGCCTGCCCTCGCACTTGCCGCCCAGTTCGAGCGCACGGGCATGGACCGCATCGACCTGTGCCCGGCTGTCCGCCTGGATGCCGACCTGATTGCCATTGCCCGGCGTTGCATCCCCCTCGAACGGAATGCCGATCAGCAGCATGCCGCCCTCGGCCGTCTTGTAGGCGACCAGATCGGGCCGGTCATAGGCGCGCACCGCGCCCAGCAGTTCGGCAATGCCGTCATAGAAACGTTTCGCGCCATCGAGGTCGCGGGTGCCGAAACGGGCCATGCTGATCATATTCGCTCTCCCTTTCAAAGCATCGCGCGCAAAAGTGGGAACCGGTTTTGCGCAACAGCGATGCGACAACAAAGATCTAGAGCGCGCTGCGCGCTCTAGAGGCCCCCCATGCCGCGCCAGCGGTCCGGCCCCATCCACACATATTCGACATAATGACCAAGCCACGGCCGGGTATCGAGATAGACGAACTTCAACATGCCCGGCGTCCCGCCCTTGAGCACCACCGGATAGGGCTGCTGCTCGACCCGCGCCATGAAGGCCGCCCAGTCATCGACCCGGTTGCAGATATGGTGGAAGACAAGCCGGTCATCGGCGGGCAGCGCATCGCGATAGAGCGCCAGCACATCCCCCGATATCGGCTGGATCAGTTCGAACTGCATGTCATCGACCCAGACGAAGGCGAGCTTCTGCACGCCCTGCCCCTCGCCCTGCGGCGTCCACAACTGCACCGGCACCTCGATTTCGGAGAGGGTGCGGACATCGGCCTGCGTGCGGAACTGTTCGACCGCCTTGTCGACATTGCGGGTGACATAGGCGTTCTGGAAATGATGGCCGGTCAGCATGGCTCAGCCCTCCCGCGCGACGTCATAGCGCGAAAGATAGCGCTCGAAATGCGGCGCCAATTGCTCCACCGACAGGTCATATTGGGCGAGCTTATAGTCGTGGCGACCGAACTTGCCCTGCGGATTATCGTCCAGCCAGGCCTGCATCGCGGCCTCCGCCTCCGGCGTGAACTCATCGCCCAGCGCCGCGTAGAGCCGCCGCATCGTGCCGATGGGATCGCTGGTGAGGTCGGCATAATGGACGTCGACCATGCTTTCCTCACCCAGTTTTTCGCGCGCATCCATGATGCGGTCGGCATGGAGCCGCGCCTGATAGGTGCAATTTTCCGCCAGCCATTCGGGATCGACCCGACCGGTAAAGGCCATCTGCCCCAGGCTGATGATCGAGCAGAAGCTGCCCATGGCGGTGTAGGGATCGCGATGGGTCCAGATGAAGCGGGCGTCGGGATAGATTTTGCGGATCGTCTCGATCCACAGGCTGTGGCTCGGCATTTTGAGGTTCCACACGCCCGGCGCATCGGCCTGCAGCAACTGCAGGAAGCGTTTGTGATAGTCATAGGCCGACGTCATGTCGGTCGAGAACAGCCAGTCGCGATAATTGGGCAGCTTCCCCCGCGATTCCAGCGCCAGCGCCTTGAAATCATGCGCCATGAAGAAGATGCATTCATTGGGATAGACGGCCGAATTGCGATAATATTTGCCCATTTCCGGCCGGGCGGCGAGCATCGCCTTTTCCTGTTCCAGCCGGGCGATGGCACGCGGATCGCTCTTGAGCGTCGCGCTGGTCGCCGGCGGCACCGGTTCGTCAATCTCCCAGGTCAGTGGCGAGCGCCGGGCCGGGTCGCAGGCCAGCAAATTGCTGAGTAGGGTGGTGCCGGTGCGGGGAATGCCGAAGACGAAGACCGGTCGTTCGACCGGCCGTTCCAGCAGTTCGGGCCGCTGCGCCAGATAATCGGTGGTCCTGAGGCGATTGGACAGAAGGTCGACGACATTGGCCTCCATCCGCGCATGGCCGCTGTCCGACAGGCCGGCCTGGTTCGCGTCCGCCAGCAATATGTCCAGCCCTTCGCGATAACTGTCGGAATCGAAGCGATCGAGGCCGGTGGCCTTGATCGCGCGGTCGATCAGCGCGTCGGCAACCAAAGCAGCGCCCATGGCATGTCTCTCCTGATGTCTTTTGCCGCCATCATGGGCAGCCGGGCGAGGCGCGCCAATGCTGCCCGATCAAGTGAACGGGACGGACTATCGACATCGGGCCATATCAGAAGCGCGCGGCCAGCCGCTATCGCGGGCGCGATGTCAGATGCTGGCGAAACTGGCGCGGCGTCGCCCCGGTGGCACGGCGAAAGGCGAAGGCGAAGCTGGAGGGCGAGGCGAATCCAAGCGCGAAGGCGATCTCCTTGATGCTCTCGCTCGACCCCAGATAGCGTTTGGCGACATCGATCCGGCACTGGACGATATAGTCGCCGATCGAACAGCCCCGGCTGGCGCGAAAGCCGCGCGTCAGTTGCCGCACCGACAGGTTGCACAGGGTCGCCAGTTCCTCCAGCGAGGGCGCCGCGCCGCCCAGTTGCAGCCGCTCGTCGATCCGCCGCAACCGCCAGGTGGCAAGCCCCCCGGTCGCCGGTCCCTCCGCGATCGCCTGGCAGTAGCGCGCCACCTCGATCGCCAGCTGCCCGGCGATCAGTTCGGTCAGCACGATGCTGCCCGGCCCCGGCCGGTTCACCTCTTCCGCCAGGCGGAACAGGCAGGCGCGCATATGCGGATGGGCGATGTCGAGACAGGCGGCGAGCCGACTGTCGGTCCATTCGATCGGCCCATCGAGCCAGCGGTCGATCGCCTCCGCCTTGATCTCGCACACAACCGAAGACTGGCTGCCCTGCCCTTCGGTCCGCAACCGCAAGGCCTGCCCCGGCGGCACCAGGAAAATCTCGCCCAGCCGCTCATAGCGATGCGGCCCCCAATGGTCGGCATAGCAGCCGCGCACCCGCTCGGGCCGGGGGGTCAGGCACATGTCGAGCCAATAATGGCGCTCGCGCCGGAAAATGCGGTCGGTCGGCCCCGCCAGGTCGAGCCGCATGATCCGCGCCTGCGCCTGCGGCACCGCAATCTCGGCCTCGAAAACCGACCTGGCATAGGATTCCGCCATCGCTCCCCCGCTCTCTGGCCATGTTTGGCCCTATCGCTGCACTATGGCTCATTCTCGACAGTCTGGTCAATTGCGTCGGCGCCGGAGTCGCCCCCATCCTCGGGCCATCAGGCAAGCCGCCAACGATGCGGCACCCTATGGAGAGAGATGAATGGCTAAGGGTCTTTTCGACTGCACGGGCAAGGTCACGCTGGTCACCGGCGGCAATGGCGGCATCGGCCTGGGCTTCGCCATGGGCGTCGCCAAGATGGGCGGCGACATCGCCATCTGGGCCCGCAACACGGACAAGAACGCAGCCGCAGCCGCAGCCCTGCGCGAAGCCGGCGCCGGCCGGGTCGAAACCTATCAGGTCGATGTCGCGTCGGAAGAGGCGATCATCGACGGCTATGCCACATTGCTCGCCGATTTCGGCCGCATCGACTGCGTCTTCGCCAATTCGGGCCGCGCCTCGCGTTCGCGCTCGGTGCTGACGCTGGATTCGGCCGAATGGCATGATCTGCTGGCGGTCAACCTGCATGGCGCCTTCTTCACCCTGCGCGAAGGGGCCAAGGCGATGGTCGCCCGCGCCGAGGCCGGCGAGCCGGGCGGCAGCCTGGTCTATTGCGGCAGCCTGTCGATGTTCCATGGCATTGCCGGGATCAACAATTATGCCGCGTCGAAGGGTGGCATGGGCGCCGCCGTGCGCGGCATGGCGGCGGAACTGGGCAAATATGAGATCCGCGCCAACAGCATTGCGCCCGGCTATATCAAGACCGGCATCGGCGGCGATGGCGAAATGAGCGAGGAGATGAAGGCCCGCATGGCCGCCGTCGACGCCCATTTCTCCGCCAAGACGCCGATCCATCGCCCCGGCGCGATCGAGGATTTCGAAGGGATCGGCGCCTATCTCGCGTCCGACGCCTCGCGTTACCATAGCGGCGACACGATCGTCATCGACGGCGGCAGCCTCGTCTATCCGCCCTACGCCTTCTGAGCCGATCGACGGAGCGCCCCGATGCACCTGCTCAACATCCATGATGTGAACGATGTCCGGCTCGACGCCTATCAGCGGCCCGAGCCGGGTCCGAAGGACGTCGTCGTGAAGATGAAGGCCTGCGGCATTTGCGGCAGCGACCTCAGCTATATCAAGAATGGCGGCATTCCCGGCCCCGGCAAGCTGACCGCGCTCGGCCATGAGGGCGCGGGCGAGATCATGATCGTCGGTGAGGAAGTGGCGGGCGTCAGCGTCGGCCAAAGCGTCATCATCAACCCGATGATGACCCCCAGCTTCATCGGCAGCGGCGGGCCGGAGGGCGCCTTTACCGAAGAACTGCTGGTCCGCGACGCGCGGCTGGGCGACAGCCTGCTGCCGATCCCTGACGGCATCCCCTATGATGTCGCCGCCATGTGCGAGCCGTTGTCGGTGGCGATGCATGGCGTCAACCGGGCGCAGGCCAGGGCGGGCGACAAGATCGTGATCTTCGGCTGCGGTCCGATCGGCCTTGGCATGGTGCTGTGGGCGATCGACCGGGGTTGCCAGGATGTGATCGCGCTCGACCTGGCCGAGGAACGGCTGGAGCGGGCCCGCGCGCTCGGCGCCCACACGATCAATCCGGCGAAGGAAGATGTGATCGCCCGGATCAAGGCGATCCACGGCACCACCACCGTGTTCGGCCGCGAAAAGGCGCAGACCGACGCCTATATCGATGCGGCCGGCGCGCCCTCCATCCTGTCCGACGTGATCGCCATGGCCAAGACCCATGCCCGCCATGTCATCACCGCCGCCTATATGAAGCCGATCGAGTTGCCCGCCGGTCCGATGCTGACGACGGAAATGACGATCACCACGGCGGTCGGCTATCCGACCGAAATGCCCGACGTGATCGCCGCCATGCCGCGCCTCAAGGACAAGATCGCGGCGCTGATCAGTCATAAATTGCCCTTCGCGCAGGTGATGGAGGGGCTGGAGATCGCCGCCCGTCCGCAATCCGCCAAGGTCATGATCGAGTTCGAGGGAGCCGACGCATGAGCACGCAAGCCACCGAGAAACCGCAGACGCCTTTGGGTGCGCTCGTCATGGCTGGACAGGGCCAGACCGAGGCGGAGGCGATCACCGAGAGCATCTTCATGGTGAAGGATATTTCCAACGCCTATCTGGTGACGACGGGCGATGGCGACCTGCTCGTCAATACCGGCTTCCTGGGCAATGGCGCGCGCAACAAGGGGCTGTTCGCCCCCCACCGCACCGGCGCGCTGAAACGCATCATCGTCACCCAGGCCCATCCCGACCATTATGGCGCCCTGCCCGACCAGACAGAGCCGGGCACGCAGGTCATCACGGGTGTCAACTTCGTCGACACGGAAGAGTATTTCGACCGGCTCGGCCCGTTCCTCGGCATCCGATCGGGCAAGCTCTGGGCATCGATGACCCGGCGCGACGGTCCGCCGCCCAAGCCGCCACGCATCATCCCCGGCCGGATGGTCGAGACCGTCCATGCCTTCGAACAGGGTGGCCGCAAGTTCGAGGTGGTGAAGACGCCGGGCGGCGAGACGCTCTGCTCGGTGTTCGTCTGGATGCCCGAAGAAAAGATCATCTTCACCGGCAATCTGTTCGGCCCGGTGTGGCGCTCCATGCCCAATCTGGTGACGATGCGCGGCGACCGCCCCCGGCTGGTGCGCGCCTATCTCCAGTCGCTGGAGCATGTCCGGTCGCTCGAACCCGAACTGGTCATCACCGGCCATGGCGATCCGATCCGTGGTGCAGACGCGATCCGCGCCGATCTCGACCGGATGCATGCCGCCGTCACCTATATCGAGCGCGAGACGATCGCCGGCATGAATGCCGGTCGTCCTGTGCAGGATCTGATGCGCGAGATCGTCCTGCCAGAGGATATCCGGATCGGCGAATTCCATGGCAAGACCAGCTGGGTCGTCCGCGCCATCTGGGAGGAAAATGCCGGCTGGTTCCATTATGAGGATGGCACCACCGCCCTTTATGGCGTGCCGCGCCCGACCGTCTATCCCGACCTGGTCGAACTGGCCGGCGGTGCCGGGGCGCTCGCCGCGCGCGCCCATGTCCATGCCGCAGCCGGGCGCCCGCTCGAGGCGCTGCACCTGCTCGACATCGCGCTGGGCGTCGCGCCCGACCATGAGGCGGCGCTGACCGTCAAGAAGGCCGCGCTCGAACAATTGCTCGCCCGCAGCGGCGGCACCAACCTGTCCGAAACCATGTGGCTGAAGGCGGAAATCGCCGACGCCGACAAGCGGCTCCCGGCCGCCTGACCCCCATTTCAGGAAGCATAATCATGGCACGCAGTCTTACCCATTTGGAGCGCCTAGAGGCGGAGAGCATACATATATTGCGGGAGGTTGTGTCGGAGGCGGATCGGCCTGTGATGCTGTATTCGGTGGGCAAGGATTCGGCGGTGATGCTGCATCTGGCCAAGAAGGCCTTCTATCCCTCGCCGCCACCCTTCCCGCTGCTCCATGTCGACACCACCTGGAAGTTCCGCGCGATGTACGACCTGCGCGACAAGGCCGCGCGTGACGCGGGGATGGAACTGCTGGTCCATCATAATCCCGAAGCGCAGGCCCGCGGCATCAACCCGTTCGACCATGGCGCGCTCCATACCGACATGTGGAAGACGGAAGGGTTGAAGCAGGCGCTCGACAAGTTCGGCTTCGACGCGGCCTTCGGCGGCGCGCGCCGCGACGAGGAGAAGAGCCGTGCCAAGGAGCGCATCTTCTCCTTCCGCACCGCCTCGCATGGCTGGGATCCCAAGAACCAGCGGCCGGAACTCTGGAACCTCTATAATGCCCGCAAGGCCAAGGGCGAGAGCATCCGCGTCTTCCCGATCAGCAACTGGACCGAGCTCGACATCTGGCAATATATCCAGCTCGAGGGCATCGAGATCGTGCCGCTCTATTTCGCCGCGCCGCGCCCCACCGTCGAGCGCGACGGCATGCTGCTGATGGTCGATGATGAGCGCTTCCCGCTTGAGCCCGGCGAAGTGCCGGTCGAGCGCTCGATCCGCTTCCGCACGCTGGGCTGCTATCCGCTCACCGGCGCGGTCGAGAGCGAGGCCAGCACCCTGTCGGAGGTGATCCAGGAGATGCTGCTCACCACCACATCCGAGCGCCAGGGACGCGCCATCGACAAGGATGCCGGCGGCGCCGGCATGGAGAAGAAGAAGCAGGAGGGGTATTTTTGACGCGCCACGGAATGCGTAGCGTTCCGAAGCGTCAACCCCGGCAAAGGCCGGGGCCTCAGGCCTCCGGGCTGACCCTCTCCCCAAGATCAACGAGATCCCAGCCTTCGCTGGGATGACGGGACAAAGCCAATGACCGATACGCTCGCCGACCCGATCTACCAGACCGATGCCCTCATCGCGCAGGACATCGACGCCTATCTCGACGTCCATCAGCACAAGACCATGCTGCGCTTCATCACCTGCGGCTCGGTCGATGACGGCAAGTCCACCCTGATCGGGCGGCTGCTCTATGACAGCAAGATGATCTTCGAGGATCAGCTCGAGGCGCTGCAGGCCGATAGCAAGCGCGTCGGCACCCAGGGCCAAGAGATCGACTTCGCCCTGCTGGTCGATGGCCTCGCCGCCGAGCGCGAACAGGGCATCACCATCGACGTCGCCTATCGCTTCTTCGCCACCGAGAAGCGCAAGTTCATCGTCGCCGACACGCCCGGCCATGAACAATATACCCGCAACATGGTCACCGGCGCGTCCACCGCCGACCTGGCCGTCATCCTGATCGACGCGCGCAAGGGCATCTTGACCCAGACGCGGCGCCACAGCTACCTCGCCCACCTGATCGGCATCCGCAACATCGTGCTCGCCGTCAACAAGATGGACCTGGTCGGCTATGACCAGGCCGTGTTCGACAAGATCGTCGCCGATTATGCCGCGTTCGCGCAATCGATCGGCATCAGCGCCTTCACGCCCATCCCCATCTCCGGCTTCAAGGGCGACAATATCACCGCCCGGTCCGACAACACCCCCTGGTATCAGGGCCCAACGCTGATGGCCCATCTCGAAAGCGTCGAGGTCGATGCCACCACCGCGGCGGCCAAGCCCTTCCGCATGCCGGTCCAGTGGGTCAATCGCCCCAATCTCGACTTTCGCGGCTTTGCCGGCCTGATCGCCAGCGGATCGGTCAAGCCGGGCGATGCCGTGCGGGTGCTGCCCTCGGGCAAGACCAGCACCATCAGTCGCATCGTCACGCTCGATGGCGACCTCGACGAAGCGATCGCCGGCCAGTCGGTGACCCTGTGCTTTGCCGATGAGATCGACTGTTCGCGCGGCGACGTGATCGCGGTCGCCGACAATCCGCCCGAGGTCTCCAGCCAGTTCGAGGCGACCATCGTGTGGATGGATGACGAGGCGATGCTGCCGGGTCGGCCCTATTGGCTCAAGATCGGCACACAGAGCGTCTCGGCCACTGTCCAGGCGCCCAAATATGTCGTCAACGTCAACACCATGGAGCATCTGGCGGCCAAGACGCTGGACCTCAATGCCATTGGCGTTGCCGAACTGGCGACCGACAAGCCGATCACGTTCGAGCCCTATGCCGACAACCGGACCTTGGGCGGCTTCATTCTGATCGACAAGATCAGCAACCGCACCGTGGCGGCGGGCATGCTCCACTTCTCGCTGCGCCGCGCCCAGAATGTCCATTGGCAGGCGACCGACATCGGCCGCGAGGCCCATGCCCAGCTCAAGAACCAGGTGCCCCGCATCCTCTGGTTCACCGGCCTCTCGGGCTCGGGCAAGTCGACCATCGCCAATGAGGTGGAAAAGCGGCTCGCGCTGATGAACCGCCACACCTTCCTCTTGGATGGCGACAATATCCGCCATGGCCTCAACAAGGATCTGGGCTTTACCGAGGCAGACCGGATCGAGAATATCCGCCGGGTCGGCGAGGTTGCCAAGCTGATGGCCGACGCGGGCCTGATCGTGCTGACCGCCTTCATCTCCCCCTTCCGCGCCGAGCGCGAGATGGTGCGCGAGATGCTGCCGGACGGCGAGTTCATCGAGATCTTCGTCGATACCCCGCTGGAGGTCGCCGAGGCGCGCGACGTCAAGGGTCTCTACAAGAAGGCGCGCTCGGGCAGCCTCAAGAACTTCACCGGCATCGACAGTCCCTATGAGGCGCCCACCAGCCCCGAGATACGGGTCAACACCGTCGAGATGACGCCGGAAGAGGCCGCCGAGCATATCATCCGCAAGATCATGCCGCTCAAATGAGAGAGGGCAGCATGACCGACGCGGACCTGGCCGCCCATCTCGCCGAAACCGCCGGCCGCCTGCTGCTGGAGGTCCGCGCCTCGGGCCTGTTCAGCGCCAAGGCGCTCGGCAAGGCCGGCGACCAGACCGCCAACCAATTCCTCGTCCATGCGCTGCGGGAACAGCGGGCCGAGGATGGGTTGCTCTCCGAGGAGATGGCCTGTGACGGGGCGCGACTGACCCACAGCCGCGTGTGGATCGTCGATCCGGTCGACGGCACCCGCGAATATGGCGAGGAACGCGCCGACTGGGCCGTCCATGTCGGCCTCGCCATCGACGGCGTCGCCACCATCGGTGCGGTTGCGCTGCCGGGCCATGAAGACGGCATCGTCCTGCGCACCGACCAGCCGCGCGCCATCCCGCCCGCGCCCGAAAAGCTCCGCATGGTCGTCTCCCGCACCCGCCCCGCACCCCAGGCGGTCGCGGTCGCAGAGGCGCTGGGCGCCGAGCTGGTGCCCATGGGATCGGCCGGCGCCAAGGCCATGGCCGTGATCCTGGGCCAGGCCGACATCTATCTCCATGCCGGCGGCCAATATGAATGGGACAGCTGCGCACCCGCCGCCGTCGCGCTCGCACACGGCCTCCATGCATCCCGCATCGATGGATCGCCGCTCATCTACAACCAAGAAGACACATACATGCCCGACCTCCTCATCTGTCGGCATGAACATGCCGACAGCGTGCTGGGGGCCTTGGCCGAGATCGCGGCGCAGGCCGCCTGAAAAACAGAAGGGAAGAGGATCATGACCACCGACACCATCGGCCTCGACGCCGACGCCCTGGTCGCCGCCGCGCGTGCCCAGACCGGCCTCACCAATCTCGGCGACGACGCCATATTGGAAGGGCTGGACGTGCTGGTCGACGCGATCAATCGCGAGGCGCATCTGACCGAATCGGCGCAGGGCCGCTGGGCGCAGCAGCTGACCGCGACGCTCGCCAACCGCTTGCAGGTCGAGGACTGGCTCGCCCGCCATCCCGAATTGCTCGACGCGCCGGTCGAGAAACCGATGTTCGTCTTCGGCCTGCCGCGCACCGGCACAACCTTGACGATCAACCTGCTGAACGCAGATCCGGCTCGCCGGTCCTTCCTGCGCTGGGAAGCATTCAATTCGGCGCCGCCCGCTGCGGCCGGCACGCTCAGCAGCGACCCGCGCTATGTCGCGGAACAGGCGCGGCTGGACATGTCGCTCAAATATGCGCCGCATATTTCGGCCATCCATCATGAGGATGCCGACAGCCCGACCGAGTGCCAGTTCGCCATGGCGCCGTCCTTCTGCGCCCAATATTATGACTCGGTTCTGCATGTGCCGAGCTATCAGAAATGGCTGTTCGCCACGAGCTACCTGCCCGCCTTCCGCTATCACAAGCGGCTGCTGCAATTGCTGCAGGCAGAAAATGGCGGCCGCTGGACACTGAAGAATCCCTGGCATCCGCTGTTCCTGGACGACCTCACCACCGTCTATCCCGATGCCCAACTGGTCATGACCCATCGCGATCCGGCCGATGTCGTCGGCTCGGCCTGCTCCCTCGTCTATCAGGTGCGCAAGATGTTCAGCGCCGATGTCGACCCGGTCGAGGTCGGCCGCTCGCAACTGCGCACCTTCGACCTGATGATCGAGCGGATGCTGGCCTATCGCGCCAAGCATGGCCAGGATGCGATCCAGGACATCCAGTATGACGACCAGCTGCGCGACCCGATCGGCGAGATGCGCAAACTCTATGCTCGCTTCGACGAACCGTTCACGGCGGAAGCGGAAGCCGGCATGACCGCGATGCTGGCCGCCAATCCACAGGGCAAACATGGCAAGCACAGCTATGACCTGGCCGATTATGGCCTCGATCGGGCGCAGATCCACGCCCATTTCAAGGCCTATACCGATCGCTTCTCGATCCCCGTGAAGGCCTGATCCGATGACGCAGGCCCATCATGATCTCGCCCGCCGCTTCTTCGCCGCCCTGTCGGCGGCGGCACTGCCGGACGAATTGCTGACCGACGACATGACCGCCTGGACGACGACGTCGGGCGTCGATGCGCCGCGCGCATCCTATCAGCGCGGCGTCGCGATGCTGGGGTCGCTGTTCCAGGGCGGGCTGACCTTCACCGTCGATTCGCTGACGGCCGAAGCGGACCGGGTCGCGGCCGAGGTGCGGTCGGCCGGCACGCTGGTGAATGGCGAGCCCTTCGCCAATCGCTATGTCTTCCTGCTGCGCATCCGCGACGGCCGGATCGCCTCGGTCGCCGAGCATTTCAACCCGGCGCCGGTGGAAGCCCAGATCAAGCCGCTGATCCAGGCGATGATGGCGGCGAAACAGGGCTGAGCAATCAGCCCTGCTTGGCGCCCTGACTGGCCATTGCGAAACTGTAGCGCAGATGGTCAAGATGGCCGGTGGGGACTGGTGGAAACAGCAGCGCGTCCTGCGTGTCGCGTATCCCCTCCAGCCGATCGGCAATCTGCTCGATCGTCCAGTCGGGCTGGAACACGCCGACCGTTTCCATCGTGTAGGCCCGCGCGACGCGGCCAGCCATGGCGATCAGCATCTCACCGCTGACGGCGCAATCCTGATGCGCGAGATAGCCGACGGCGGGTGCGACCAGCTCCGGATCCATCGGCGGATAGGCGCTGGTGTCGAGACCCTCGGCCATGCGGGTGACGGCGCCGGGCAGGATGATGTTGCTCTTCACCCCATGGGCCGCGCCCTCTATCGCGGCGACGTTGGACAGGCCGATCATCCCCGCCTTGGCCACGCTGTAATTGACCACGCCGGCATTGCCATAAAGGCCGTTGATCGATCCGGTGAGGACGATGCGGCCATAAGTCGCCGCACACATATGCGGGAAGGCGGCGCGCACGACATGGAAGGCGCCGCGCAGATGAACGTCGAGCACCGTCTCGAAATCGGCATAGCTGAGTTCCGCCAGACCGCCGCGCCGGACGATGCCGGCATTGTGGATAAGGATGTCGATGCTACCGAAATGGTCGCGGGCGAGGTCGATCATCGCCTGTCCGCCTTCGGGGGTGGCGACGCTGTCGGTCGAGGCGATCGCCTGGCCGCCGGCGGCGCGGATTTCGTCCACCACGGACTGGGCCGGGCCGGCATCGGTCCCTTCGCCCTGCATGCTGACGCCGGGATCATTGACCACCACCTTCGCGCCGCGCGCCGCCAGCAGCAGTGCATAGGCCCGGCCGAGGCCACGCCCGGCGCCGGTGATCAGGGCGACGCGGTCGTCAAATCGCAGCATGATAGTCTCTCTCCCGGATGATGGTTGGCGGGGAGCTTAGCGGTGCGTGCCCCCTCCCCCCAAGCGGGCGGGCAATTGATCGCTCAGGCGACGATGCCCGCGCCGCGCAACCGGGCGATGGTCTGCGCATCCATCCCCAGAAGGTCTGCCAGCACCGCATCGCTATGCTCGCCCAGCACCGGCGGGGCGCTCGGCACAGGCTGCTCGGCGCCGGGGAAGCGGAAGGGACGGTTGACGATCGGGATCATGCCCAGCGTCCTGTGCTCGGTCTCCACCACCATGTTGCGGGCAAGCGTCTGCGGCTGGGCCAGCGCCTCGCTGATGGTCAGGATCGGCGCATGGGGCACCTGATGCGCGGCGAACAGATCGGCGAGGTCAGCCACGGTGCGGGTCTGGGTCACCGCCGACAGCAGGGCGTTCACCTCCGCCCGCCGCTCGCGCCTCTTGTCCAGCATGTCGTATCGCGGATCGTCGGCCAGCGCCTCCAGGCCCAGCGCGGCGCAGATCTTGCCCCAGAAATGATTGGTGAGACAGGCGATCACGATCGACCCGTCGCTGGCCGGGAAGACGCCATAAGGGACGAGATTGGGGTGCTGCGATCCCTGCGGCACCGGATCCTGCCCGGTGAAGAAGCTGAGTTGCGCCAGATAGCCGAGCAGGCCGATCATCCCGTCCATCAGGCTGATGTCGATCAGCCGGCCACGCCCGGTCGCATGGCGCTCATGCAGGGCGGCGAGGATCGCGATCGGCCCGTTGATGCCGCCGACCAGATCGCCCAGCGGAATGCCGAGCTTGGTCGGCAGTCCGCCCGGCTCGCCATTGACGCTGAGCGCGCCGGACATGGCCTGCAGCACGATGTCGAAGGACGGCCGGTCCTTGAGTGGCCCGGTCATGCCGAAACCCGAAATGGCGCAATAGATGAGGCCGGGATTGATCGCCGACAGCGCCTCATAGCCAAGGCCCAGCCGGTCCATCACGCCGGGCCGGTAATTTTCGATGAGGATGTCGGACTTGGCCGCCAGATCGCGGGCGATCGCCAGCCCCTCGGGGGCCTTGAGGTCGAGCACGATGCTCTTCTTGCCGCGATTGACGCTGAGGAAATAATGGCTCTCGCCGTCGCGCAGCGGCGGGAAGCTGCGGGTGTCGTCGCCACTGCCCGGCGGCTCCACCTTGATCACCTCCGCGCCCAGATCGGCGAGCGCCAATGCAGCCGAGGGGCCGGCCAGGACGCGGGTGAAATCCAGCACCCGCACCCCGGCCAGCGGCCCCGCCCATATATTCTTGTCGTGGCTGTCCATCATGTATCGTCCAGCGGACCGTCCCATCCCAAATCCTCCCCAGGGGGAAGGAACGGTCCGCCGCGCCCGGATCAGGCCGGGCGGCTGGGCAGTTCGGCGATCGAGGTGCCGAAGGCCGAGACTTCGCCGCGATGGGTTTCCGCGCGCTGCTGGATCTCGACATATTTCTTGCCATTCTCCTCGAACTTGCGGATCACGCTGCCGTCGATGAAGATCACGTCGCCATCGGGATTGTGGCGGCGGATCTGGCACTTGCTCTTGTGCAGGAAGCCGTCGTCGCCGATCCAGTTGGTGACCTGATGGGTCAGCCAGCTGCAGCGTTCCGGACCATAGTCATAAGCGCCCGGCGCGCCGACTTCGAGCGCGAACGCCTCGTCCCAATGGACGCGTTCCGGGCAGTCGGGCACGTTGAAGCGGTTCTTGATGCCGGTGCCGGGATGCTTCTGCTGCATCTTCCAGGCGAGCTTGTTGGCGCGGATATAGAGGCCGCCCCAGCCCTGCGCGTAGCAGATGAAGCCGGTGACGGTCATCGGCCCCTTCATCATGCGCGGCAGTTCGTCGCCGACCTGCACATCTTCCCAATAACGGGGCGTGGCGCCGCGAATTTCTTCCTTCTCGTACAGCTTGTACATTTCGGCGAGCTGTTCGTCGGTGAAGGGCTCCACCCGGCCACGGGCTTCGGTGTACTTGGTGCCACGCTCGCGCGCTTCGTCGCGGTCGGTGCGGAACACCCAGCTGTCGCCTTCGGCCACCTTGTCGCCCGACTGGTTGAAGAAATCGACATGATAGATCTGCTGGAAGCTGCGGCCGGCGAACTTGGTCTGATGCTCGATCAGATCCTTCAAATAGGCCTCGGTGCGGATGGTGTCGTTGCGCAGCACCGGCTTGTGCCAGGTCCAGTCGGCCCCCGCCCACATCGCATGGACGCCCGACAGGCCACCGCAATAGCCCGAGATGATGCGGCTGGTGGTGAACAGGAAGCTCGGCAGCGCGACCAGCGAACCATGTTTTGTCTTCTCGGCATAGGCCGGATCGCACCACAGTGGATTATCGTCGCCGATACCGTGCGCATAGTGGCGGATCGCGTCGCGCGTGGCTTCGTAGTTCCACGGCTCGACCGTATTCTCGATCTTGACGCCGATGCGCTTGCGCAGGTCGTCCAGCCCCTCCTCGGTGATCTTGGGGAATTTGTTCACGGGCGCGGCGGCCAATGTTGCCATCTCTCTTCTCCTGACTTCAGTTGGCGAGTTCGACCGCCTTGGCGGCCTCACGATCTCTCAATATCTTGCGGTGAACCTTGCCGGCCGGCGTCTTGGGCAGGTCGGTCACGAATTCGACGATGCGGGGAAATTCGTGCTGGGCGAGCTTTTCGCGGGTGAAGTCCTGCAATTCGCGGACCAGCGCATCGCTGCCGTCGCGATTGAGGATGATGAAGGCCTTCACCACCTGGCCGCGCTTGTCGTCGGGCACGCCGATCACCGCGCATTCCAGCACCGCCTCATGCTTGAGCAGCGTATTCTCGATCTCGACCGCGCTCATCGTCCAGCCGGCCGAGATGATGACGTCGTCGGCGCGGCCGCAATGGTAGAAATAGCCGTCAGCGTCGATCTTCGCCCGGTCCTTGGTGGTTTCCCACCGGTCGCGGCGCCACAGCATCAGTTCGCCAATCTCGCCGGGGTCGCAGGCGCTGCCATCGGGGCGCTGCACTTCCAGCTTCTGGCCCGGCACCGCCTTGCCCAGCGAACCCGGCTTCACCATGAAATCCTGCGCGCCGGGATAGTTGACCAGCACCACGCCGATCTCAGTCGTGCCATACATGGAACAGGCCGGCACCTTGAAATGGGCGCCGATGAACTCCAGCGTCGCCGGGTCGATCGGCTCGCCGGTGTAGGACAGCTTGTCGAAATGGAAGGCGAAGTCGGCGGCCCGGCCGCTATTCTTCATCATACGATAATGGGTCGCGGCGGCCGACATGTTGGTGATTTTGTGATCCGACAGCGCCTGCATCAGCCGCACCGGATCGAAGCGGCCGGCAAAGGTGCCGGTGGTCACGCCCAGCCCCAGCGGCGCCAGCGTGCCATGCCACAGGCCATGGCCCCAGGCCGGCGAGGAAGGGCAGAAAAATTCGTCGCCCGGCCGGATGCCGGTGCCGTAGAGGGCGGCGAACATCAACGTCACCAGCGCGCGATGGCTGTGCTTCACCGCCTCGGGCAGTTCGCGCGTGGTGCCCGACGTATATTGGAAGACGGCCAGGTCATTGGCCTTGGTCTTCGGGCTGTAAGTCGCCGGGAAACGGGCGAGATCGGCCAGCAATGCGTCGTCGGCGACGATCACGCGCGGGCCATCCATGCTGCGCGCAAGCTCCGCCTTTTCGGCATTGGTGATGAGGATGGTCGGCTTGCAGTCATCCACCCGCAGCCGCAGCGCATCCGGGCCGAACAGGGTGAAGAGCGGTACCGAGATCGCGCCGGTCTGCATCGCCCCGAACAGACAGACATAGAAGGGCAGCGAAGGCTCCAGCATGAAGGCGATGCGTTCGCCTGGCTGAATACCCTCGGCATCGAGCCAATGGGCGAAGCGCGCGGCGCCCGCCGCGATCGCGTCGAAGCTCAATATCTCGTCCCGGCCGCCATCATCACCATTGGCGGCATGAGCGATGCGCACGGCGGCGCGGCCCGATCCGTCGGCATGGCGGGTGATGCATTCATGGGCGATGTTGAGGTCTTCGCGGTCGCCGTCGAACAGATCCCACAGCGCCGCTGAGGTCGCATGTGCCTGTGCATCGGCATAGCTGCGATAGTCGGTTAGCTTCGCCATCATCCCATCCCATCGGTCCGGTATTCAACCGGGCGAACGGGTCAAACCCCCGTCGCTGCTTGCCACAAGCGATGTCACAGCGACTCATTTGTTGTAAATGGTGAATAATGTTCTATATTTCGAATGACAGGCCATCGGCGTCGCGATAGGATGGCGCCATGACCGACAGCCGCACCACGCCCCGCCCGCCCTCCACCGTCCGCAAGGTCGCCAAGGCCGTGCAGGAGAGCAAGGCGCCCGCCATCGCCCGTGCCGCCGCAATCCTGCGTCTGCTGGGCAAGAGCGACCGACCGCTCGGCGTGCAGGCGATCGCCAAGGAACTGGGGCTGGTGCCCAGCACCTGCCTCTATGTGCTGCGCGCGCTGGTGGAGGAGGAACTGGTCGCCTTCGATCCCGACACCAAACGCTATGCGCTGCAGGCCGGCGTGCTGACGCTGGCGCGCAACTGGCTGCGCCGCGACGCCTTCAACGACCTTGCCCAGCCCGTGCTCGACCGGCTGGCCCAGCGCTTCGGCCTCACCATGCTGGGGGTGCAGGCGGTGGGCCTCGATCATATGATCGTCGTCGCCATGGCGCAGTCGGGCAGCGGCTTTCAGCTGAGCGCCCAGGTCGGCAGCCGCTTTCCCGCTCTCATCAGCGCCACCGGCCGCTGCATCGCCGCCTTTGGCGATTATGGCGAGAAGGAACTGAAGGCGCGGTTCGACACGCTGCGCTGGGACGATCCGCCGCCCTTCGCCGACTGGATGGAACAATTGCGCCAGACCCGCACGCAGGGCTTCGCGGTGGACGAGGGCCAATATATTGCCGGCGTCACCGTCGTCTCCGCGCCGGTGTGGAAAGGCGCCGGCCGCCCGGTCCATGCGCTGGTCGCGATCGGCATCGGCGCCGCTCTGCAACGCGAAGGGCTGGGCGCATTGCAACAGGCGCTGGTCGAGGCTGCGGACGCGCTCAGCGAGCAGCTCAGCGGCGACCGTCCCCTACCGGCGGCGTAGCGCCAGCACGCTCCCTTCGGCGTCGCCCGAGACATAGAGCGTGCCGTCCGGTCCCGCCGTCACATCGGCGAAATTGATCATCGGCCCGGCCATGTCACCGATCGGGCCCAGGAATTTGGGCGTCACGCCGGCGGGCGCGCCGACCGGCAGGGCGCTGGCGATCGTCTCACGCCCGCCGCCCGACAGGTCGGTGGCGATCAATGTCTTGGCCAGCGTATCGACGACGAACAGCTTCCCATCATGGATCGCCAGCCCTTCCGGCCGACCAAGACCATCGATGATCGTCTCGCTGCGACCGCCCGCGATGCGCAGCACGCGCCCCGCCCCGGCCTCGGCAACATAGACTGTCCCGTCCGGCGCCAGCGCCACGCCCATCGGCTTGTCGAGTCCGGTCGCGAGTTCGCTGACCGCGCCATTCTCGATCGAGAGCAGCCTGCCCGTGCCATATTCGGCGACGACCACCGCGCCACCCGACGCGACCGCCACGCCCATCAACTGGTCGAGGCCGGTGGCGAGGAAATCGCTTTCCCCTTGCCCCGGCCGATAGCGCGCCACCGCGCCAAGGCCGGTGCTGATGATCCACTCCCCCGCCTGCGCGCCAGCTGCGACACCGCGCATATAGCCGGGGCAGCCGGGGTAGAAGATCATGCCGGCGAGGGTCAGCGCCTCGCCGGACCGCAGCGTATATCCGAAAGTGCCGTCAGCAACGAACAACGCGCCGTCCGCGCCCATGGCGAGACCCAGCGGCCATTGCAGTGCGCGCGGCACCATCGATCGCACCTTGCCGTCGCCCAGCAATTCGGTGATCTCGCCCGGAATGCTCGACACGAAGATGCGGTCGCCGATGAAGCTGACATTGTCGAGGCCCGGGCCAAGATCGGCCAGCACCTCGCGTGTGCCGCTCACCAGGTCGAGCCGCAGCACCTGGCCGCTGGCCACCTGGGTCGTGACGATCCGCCCCTTGCTGTCGAACTTCACCGAATCCGGTACGCCCAGATCGCCGGCTACCACTTCGGGCGCGCCGCCATTCAGGTCCACCCGCCAGATCTCGTTGGCGCCCATCACGGGAAAATAGAGTTTGCCGTCCGGCCCGACCTGAAAGGCGTTGGCCATCGGGATATTGTCGAGGATGACGCGCGGTTCGCCCCCATCCAGGTCCAGTTCCATGATCCGCGCACCGATGCGGCATTCGCCCGCAATCAGCCGGCCCTGATGCCAGGTGATCGGATTGGCGACCGGAATGTCGCCGCGCACCACCCGCACGTCGCCCGATGGCGTGCGCATCGCGACCCGGCCCTCGGTAATCTCGGTCAGATAGAGGTTGCCGGCATCGTCGAACACCAGATCGTCAGGCGCGACGATGGCGCCGCCCATCGCGCTGATCGTCTCGATCGCGCCGCTGTCGACATCGATCGCGCTGACCTGGCTGCCACCGACCTGTGCGACATAGAGACGCCCGTCCGGCCCGGTCGCCAGGCCATTGGCGCCGTGCAGGCGGCTGGGCGGGGTCAATCGCGCGAGCGACCAGCCCTCGGCAGCGATCGCAGCACTGGCGGCGCCATAGCGCCCGGACTGGACCGCCATCTCAGGCGTAGCCCAGCAGCGACTTCACTTCGAGATATTCGAGGAAGCCATGCTCGCCCCATTCGCGGCCATTGCCGCTGCGCTTGTAACCGCCAAAGGGGGCGTGGAAATCGAATCCGCCATTGATGCTGATCCAGCCGGTGCGCATCCGCCGGGCAACGGCGCGGCACTGGTCGACATCGGTGCCACTGACATAGCCGGCAAGGCCGAAATTGCTATCATTGGCGATCGCCACCGCATGGTCGATATCGTCATAGCCGATGATCACCAGCACTGGGCCGAATATCTCCTCGCGCGCGATCACCATGTCATTGGTGCCCACGAACACCGTCGGCTTCACGAACCAGCCCTTGTCGATCCCGTCCGGGCGACCGGCGCCGCCGGCGATCAGGGTCGCGCCCTCGTCCAGGCCCTTTTGAATATAGTCCTGGATGATGTTGTACTGGCTCTTCGACACGACCGGACCCATGGCGACATTGCCGGTCGGATCACCGACCGTCACCGCGTCCGCCGCGCCCTTGGCCGCCGCAATCACCTCGTCCATGCGCGCGGCCGGCACCAGCAGGCGCGATCCCGCGCTGCAGGTCTGGCCCGAATTGCCCATCATGCCGCCGGTCGCGCCCGCGACATTGGCGGCCAGGGCGTCGTCATCCAGCACGATGAAGGCGCTCTTGCCGCCCAGTTCCAGGCCGACCCGCTTGATCGTGGTCGCCGCATCCTTCTGAATCTGCACGCCAACCGGCTCCGACCCGGTGAAGGACACCATGTCGACATCCTCATGGGTGGAAAGCGCCGTGCCGATCACGCTGCCGCTGCCCTGGACCATGTTGAACACGCCCGCCGGCACGCCCGCCGTATCCAGAATCTCGGCCAGGATCTGGGCCGAGAAGGGGGCGAGCTGTGGCGGCTTCAGGATCATGGTGCAGCCGGTCGCCAGCGCCGGGAAAATCTTCACGCAGGTCTGGTTCATCGGCCAGTTCCACGGCGTGATGAGCGCGCAGACGCCGATCGGCTCGCGCGCGATCATGGTCGCACCATGCTGTTCGTCGAACTTGAATTCGCGCAGCACCTCGATCGCGGTCTGCAGATGCCCGGCGCCCAGCCCGACATGGAAGCCATGGGCGAGCGAGGACGGCGCGCCCATTTCCTCGATGATCGCATCGCCCAGTTCGGTCTGGCGCCGCGCATATTCCGCCTGGATGGCGAGCAGCAGGTCGAGCCGCTGGTCGCGCGTGGTCTGCGACCAGCCGGCAAAGGCCTTGCGCGCAGCGGCGACCGCCTTGTTCACATCGGCCACGCCGCCGAGCGAGATCGTGCCGGCCACCGCCTCGGTCGCGGGATTGATGACATCCGCGGTCTTCGGTTCGACCGGGGCGACCCACTGGCCGTCGATATAGAAGTTCCGATAGTCGCGCATGTCGATGTCCCATCCTCTCCAAAATCCTGGCCAAAGGCCAGACGGAGGGGTGTGTCCGCCGGGGTGACACCCCTCCACCGCCCGCGGCGGTCCCCCTCCCCTTATCCGGGGAGGAAGGGCGTTTTACTGGGTGCCTTCGGCATACCAGGTGCGGAATTCGGCATATTTCGGCATTTCTTCCGAATTGGCCTTGGGGTCGATCACGACATGGACGACGCCCGGCTTGCCGCTGGCATAGGCACGCGCGATCGCCGGCTTGATGTCCTCTGCCCTGGTCACATATTCGCCGTGGCAGCCAAAGCCCTCGCCGATCTTGTCGAAGCGGACTTCCTTGCTCCAATGGGTGCCGGTTTCTTCAGTGCCCTGGCCGAAGGTGCGCTTGTAGACGCCCACTTCCAGGCCCCACTGATTATCCACGCCGACGACGCAGACCAGCGGCAGCTTGGTGCGCACCGCCACTTCCAGTTCGGCGATATGGAACATGAAGCTGCTGTCGGAAGTCAGCAACAGGCCCGGACGGCTGACGCCGGTGGCCGCCTTGTCCGCCAGCATCGCGCCGGTGGCATAGGGAATGCCGGTGCCGATATGGCCGAAATTCTGGTTCCAGATGACGTCGTTCGGCTTGCACTGCGAATAGGTCCACTGGAAGATCACGCCGGCGCCGCCGTCGCGGATCAGGATGCCGTCCTTGGGGAAGGCCTCGGTCGCTTCCACCGCCAGACGGGCGGGATGGATCGGCAGATCGCCGGTGCCATCGCTCTTGGTGCGCGATTCCGCCGCCAGTTCGTCCAGTTCGGCCTGGCCGTCGCGCATGAAGGCTTCCAGCATCGGCGCAGGGGCGCGCGGCGTGTCCTTCAGCGCCTCGACCAGCTGCGGCACGACGCCGCGCAGGTCGCCGACCAGCGGCACGTCGATCGGGCGGTTGACGCCGATCGCGGCGGGATCCTGCTCGACATAGATCCACTTGCGGATCGCTTCATTCTTCATCCAGTAGCGCCATTTGCCGAAATGGACCGGCTCGCCCAGTTCGGTGCCCAGCGCCAGCACCAGATCCGATTCCGTGACCGCTTCGATCGACGCCTTGGAGAAGACGTACTGGAAAGTGCGATCTTCCAGCCCCTTGATATAGCTGGTGCCGCCCGAGGTCTGGATCACGGGGCAGTTCATCAGGTCCGCCAGTTGCTTCACCGCCGCGCCCGAGCGCGAGGTGTGGACGGCATGGCCGACCAGCAGGATCGGGTTCTTGGCGGCGCGGATCAGGTCGGCCGCTTCCTTGACCCGGTCGATGTCGGCGCCCTGGTTGACCAGGCGATAGCGGTCCGGTGCCAGCGGCGCGGGCAGGTCCAGTTCCTCCAGGATGATGTGGCTGGGATATTCGATATAGACCGGGCCGGGGGTGCCGCCCATCGCCTTGCGAATGCCCTCGCGCACCACTTCGTCGGTCTGGTCGGCATATTCGATCGAGGCGGCATATTTGACGCTATTCTCGAACAGGGGCATCTGCTTCACGAACTGGATGCGGCCGCGACGGACGCGCTGTTCGGTGACACGGGCGCGCTGGCCCGACAGGAAGATGACCGGCGAATTTTCGACCAGCGCGCACTGGATGGCGGGCGCCATATTGGCGATGCCCGGCCCCAGCGTGCCGATCGCGACGGCCGGCTTGCCGGTTATGCGCGACGCGGCCTCGGCCATGAAGCCGGCAGCGGCCTCATGATG
This sequence comes from Sphingobium sp. SG1, assembly GCF_057063145.1. Taxonomy (NCBI): domain Bacteria; kingdom Pseudomonadati; phylum Pseudomonadota; class Alphaproteobacteria; order Sphingomonadales; family Sphingobiaceae; genus Sphingobium; species Sphingobium sp. SG1. Next base: position 58,494 of record NZ_JBVVOJ010000014.1, read on the forward strand.
GGGCGCAACCACGGTCCAGCCGCGCCGTTCGGCCTCCAGGAACATGTGGACGAAATTGGGGTCGGGAATGCCGAACAGCGTGTTGATGCCTTCGGCCTCGAACAGGTCCAGCATCCGCTTGTAGACCGGCGTGCCCTTCTTGTCGGTGGCGTTCACGTTGACGGCGGGCTTGGGATCGTCATAGCTCATTTGAGTAACCTCGGTGCGCCCGTACCCATGTACGTGGCTAGGTTGCGGTGGAAATTGGTGATCTTGCGTTCCTGATGGGGGTTGGGCAGCGGCCCGCGGAAACCGCGCGACTTCATGCCCTTCTGCACCCATTCCATGTTCGAGAAGTCCTGGGCGAGGACCGCGCCCCAGCCCTCGGCGGTGGCCTCCGTCTCTTCCCATTCGGTCGCCGGCACTTCGCCTTCGGGAAAGCGCTCGATCGCGTAGGATTCAAAGATGCACATGTCGGGATCGTCGCCATAGGGACGGGTGCGGTAGCAGAGCGCGAAAGTGATCCCCTGCAGCACCGACATGTTGGGAAAGACGTGCCAGGCAAGCCCCGCCTCGGCCATCACCTCGGGCGGGATTTCCGGCCAGATCACGCCGCGCGCGGCATCGTCCGCCTTGGCGGATTTCAGCCAATGGGCGATGACGTCGCCCGCCGCCGTGCCCTCGGGCAGTTCGTCGACCAGCCGGCTCGCCGCATTGACCAAAGTCTCGGTCGAGGCGGCATAGTTCAGCGTCTCGTAATTTTCGCGGATCAGCTCATAGGTGGAGCGGCGCGGATCATCGCCCTTGCCCGCGCGGGTGACGCTGCTGCTCTGGCTCATCTGGAAGGCCGGGTCGCGCTGGTCGAAACCGCTCACCCCATGCAGGCCATAAGCCGCGCTGTATGCGTAATAATCGCCATAATCGAGCAGCTGGGTATGGGTGCCCGCGACATGGTAAGGCTCCATGAAAGCCTCCAGCGCGGTCTTCCAATTGGCCGGATAGACCACCCATTTGCGCCATTTATAGCGCATCTTGTCCATTTCGAAGTGGGACAGGATGCGGCCGGCATCGCCCAGGAAATCGATCAGCGGCTCGGCATTGAGGTCCATGTGGATCCAGATCCAGCCGCCCCATGTGTCGATCTTCACATCCGACAGGCGGGTGCATTCGGCATTGAGCGCGCCCTGCCAGTCCTGCGGGTCGAGGATGTAGGTGTTGTTACCCTCTGTATCGAAGGTCCAGCCATGGAAGCCGCAGACGAAGCTGCGCCGGTTCTTGCCGCGCACCGAATGCACGTCCTTGGGCACATCGACCAGTTGGCGGCCGCGATGCGGGCAGACATTGAAGAAGGCGCGCAATGTGTCGGGCGCGGTCCGCACGATGATGATCGACTCATCGCAAATGTCGTAGGTCATCCAGTCGCCGACATCGGGCAGTTCCTCGACCCGCGCCGCCATCTGCCAGACATGGGGCCACAGCTTTTCCTTCTCCGCCAGGGCATAGTCCTTCGACAGGAATGCCTCGGTCGGATAGGTCAGCGGCTTGGCCAGCGCCTCCACATCGATATTGTCGATCTTGCTCATGGCATCCTCCTGCAACGTCCGCGTTGCCCGATGGGTACGGCCCGCGAGTCCGCTCGCCGGGGCCGCAAGGACAATATTTTCAACCTGCCTATCGCAACTGGCGGGAGCGTCCCAAGGGAAGAGCGGCGACCGCTACGAACCATCCCCGGGGCGATCCGGTCCATGGCTCAGGACCGCAATTCCATGCCGTCGAGATCACCCTTCGCGCGCCAGTCCTGCACCAGTTTCTGGAAGGCGCCCCAGCCCGGCCCATAGCTGCGGAACAGCGCCCAGGGCGCCTTCACCTGGCCCTCATTGGTGAAATAGCTGGGGGTGCATTCCTGCTGGAAGGCGGTCATGTCGATTTCCATTTCCTCGAAATGGCGGACATAATCCTCCTGCCCCTGCAGGGTGGTCTCGACCACCTTGGCGCCCTTATCCATCACCGCATGGATGATATGGGCGATATGCTCCGCCTGACGGCCGAACTGTTCGGTCACGCTGGCGTTGAGGCCGCCCTGAATATAGCCGATGAAGAACTGGTTGGGGAAACCATGGGTCATGGTGCCGTGCAGGGTGCGCGGACCATTGGCCCAATGATCGTAGATGGACAGGCCATCGCGCCCCTCGACCGCATCGATGCCCCAGCGGCGCTTCAACTCGCTCGTCACCTCGAAACCGCTGGCGAAGATGATGCAGTCGACCTCATATTCGACGCCGCCCGACACGAAGCCCTTCTCGGTGATCTTCTCCAGCCCCTTGCTGTCGGCGACGTCGATCAGCGTGACATTGGGCCGGTTGAAGGTCGGGTAGAACTCATTGCTCGACAGCGGACGCTTGCAGAGGAAGCGATACCAGGGCTTCAGGGCCTCGGCCGTCGCCTTGTCCTCGACCATCTCGTCGACGCGGGCGCGTAGCCGCTCCATCACGCGATAATCGACCACTTCGCGCTTCGCCATGAACTGCTCGATCGACATTTCGGGCCAGCCTTCGGCTTCCAGCTCGGCCGACAGGTTGCGGGCAATCTCGGTCCAGATGTCGCAGATAAGGTCCGGCTCGCCCGGCGCAAAGGATTCCATCGCGGCCCGGTGGAAATTGGCCTGACGATCGGCCTGCCAGCCGGGCTGCAGCGATGCCGCCCAGTCGGCATCCGTCGCCGGATTGGGCCGCTCGTCCACGGTCGATGGCGTGCGCTGGATGACATAGAGCTGCTTGGCGTAGCGGCCGAGATAGGGCACCGCCTGGATCGCAGTCGCGCCGGTGCCAATGATCGCGACGCGCTTGTCGGCCAGCTTGTCGAGCACGGGATTGGCGTAGCTGCCGCCGCTATACTCATAGTCCCAGCGGGCAGTGTGGAAGATCTTGCCCTTGAAGCTGTTGATGCCGGCGATGCCGGGCAGCTTGGGCATGTTGAGCACGCCGCAGCCCATCACCACGAAGCGGGCCAGCAGTTCGTCGCCCCGGCTGGTGCCGACGCGCCAGCGCTGGATCGTCTCGTCCCATTTCAGCGAGGTGATGAGGGTGTGGAACAGCGCCTTGTCGGCGAAACCGAAGCTTTCGGCGATCTGGCGGCAATAGGCCTGGATCTCCGCGCCGTCGGCGAATTTCTTCGACGGCATGAAGCCGGTTTCTTCCAGCAGCGGCAGATAGCAATAGGCGTCATTGTCGCACTGGATGCCGGGATAGCGATTCCAGTACCAGACGCCGCCAAAATCGCCGCCATGGTCGATGTTGCGGAAATTGGTGACGCCCTGCTTGGTCAGATGATAGCCGGCGAGCAGGCCGGCAAAGCCTGCGCCCAGGACCACGACATCCAGTTCCTCGACGATCGGGTCACGGGCGACGACCGGCATATGCGGGTCGACGTCATAGCTGTGCGTCGTGTCGTCGGTGGTCGGCTGATATTGGCCTTCCCGGTCGGCGCGCATCCGCTTGTCGCGCTCGGCGCGATATTTCTCGCGCAGGGTCGGGATATCGAATGTGTCAGCCGCAGGCGTCTGCGTCGGCTTGCAGGTCATGACCTCTCCTGGGGATCGCTGTTCTCGCCATTTTGTTAATCAACACATATGTTGACTTGCAATGGTGGAGCGGCGGGCCGGCGCTGTTAGCGCTGTGGCGATCCCTTGGCGGCCTTCTGGCCGCGGCGCTGCCCCGAAAATGGGCAGTCAGCGGGAGAGGTAGTCAGTCGTCAGCTGGCGCGCCGATCAGGCGGCGCGGGCCAGCTTTTCTTCCTTGGCGACCGGGAAGGTCACGACATCGGCCGAAACCGGCTCGGCAGCGGGGGTCAGCGCGGCGATATAACGCTCGGCGGTGACGACGTCCCGGCGATAGGCGAAATAGAGCGAGATGAGCGAAAACATAAGAACCTCGGACAAGAATATTGCTGCGTCGCAGCATCGAGGTTCATCTGGTCCTCCCCGGCTTTTTTCGCAAATGCAAAGGCGCCAAGGCCAGTTGCACGAAACGCCATCGACCGGTTGCGCGCCTTGCAACGGCAACCGGTCGATCGCGATCAGACCCGGCCGGTGACCGGGATCAGCGCGCCGGTGATCGGCGCCGCAGCGGGCGACAGCAGGAAGGCGATCACTCCGCCCAGCGCCTCGGGCGAGACCCAGCGGCTGGCATCCGCGTCGGGCATGTCGGCGCGGTTGGCCGGCGTGTCGATGATGCTGGGCAGCACCGCATTCACGCGCACGCCCGCATCCTTCAGTTCTTCGGCCAGCGCCTCGGTCAGGCGTGCGACGCCCGCCTTGGACGCGGCATAGGCGCCCATGCCGGCGGCCGCCTTCACCGACGCCGCAGCGCCAATGTTGACGATCGCGCCGCCGCCATCGCGCAACAGCGGCAACAAGGCGCGAGTCGCGATCAGCGCGGTGCGGACATTCATGCCATAGAGCCGGTCCCAGGTGGTGACCGAGCCATCCTCCACCGTCTCCCAGCTGAAGCCGCCGGCGATATTGACCAGCGCGTCGAGGCCGCCCAGCGCTTCGCCGATCTTGTCCGCCGCGCCGGCCACCGCCTGCTCGTCGGACAGGTCAACGCCGCCCAGCGCCAGGTCGACGCTGTCGGCCGTAACCGCGCCCAGGTCGATACCCGCCACCGTCCAGCCGGCCGCGCGCAGCACCTGCACCGCCGCCCGGCCCAGCGCACCGGCCGCACCGGTTACCGCCACCACTCCCGCCATCATCATCCCCTTTCGATAGTCTGCGTCAGATCCCGGACATGCACAGATATTTGATCTCGACATAGTCCTCGATGCCATGGCGCGATCCCTCACGGCCCATGCCCGATTCCTTGATGCCGCCGAACGGCGCCACTTCGGTCGAGATGAGGCCGGTATTGATGCCGACCATGCCGACCTCCAGCGCCTCGCCCACGCGCCAGGCGCGCGACAGGTCACGGGTGTAGAAATAGCCCGACAGGCCGACTTCGGTGGCGTTGGCCAGTGCGACCGCTTCCTCTTCCGTGTCGAACAGGAAGAGCGCGGCGAGCGGCCCGAACGTCTCCTCGTCGGCCAGCTTCATCTCCGGCGTGCAGCCGCTGATGATGGTCGGCTCGAAGAAGCTGTGGCCCAGCTTGTGGCGATGCCCGCCGCTCACCAGCGTGCCGCCCTTGGCCAGCGCGTCGGCGACATGTTCCTCGACCTTCTCCACCGCCTTCTCGTCGATCAGCGGCCCCTGGGTCACGCCCGCTTCCGTGCCCGGCCCGACCTTCAGCCTGGCGACCGCGGCTTTCAGCTTCTCGGCAAAGGCTGGCGCGACGTCGCGCTGCACCAGGATGCGGTTGACGCAGACGCAGGTCTGGCCGCTGTTGCGATATTTGGACGCGATCGCGCCTTCGACCGCGGCATCGAGATCGGCATCGGCAAAGACGATGAAGGGCGCATTGCCGCCCAGTTCCATCGACAGCTTCTTCATCGTCGGCGCGCATTGCGCCATCAGCGTCTTGCCGACCTCGGTCGATCCGGTAAAGCTCAGCTTGCGCACCAGCGGGTTGCCGGTCAGTTCCGCGCCGATCACCCGCGACGATCCGGTGACGACGTTGAACACCCCCTTGGGCACGCCCGCCCGTTCGGCCAGCACAGCCAGCGCCAGCGCGGTCAGCGGCGTCTGGGTGGCGGGCTTCAAGACCATGGTGCAGCCTGCCGCCAGCGCCGGCGCCGCCTTGCGCGTGATCATCGCGGCGGGGAAATTCCACGGCGTGATCGCGGCGACCACGCCGACCGGCTGCTTGATGACGACGATGCGGCTGTCGGCGCGATGGCTGGGGATGATCTCGCCATAGATGCGCTTGGCCTCTTCGCCGAACCATTCGATGAAGCTGGCGGCATAGGTAATTTCGCCCTTGGCCTCGGTCAGCGCCTTGCCCTGCTCGCGGGTCAGGATCATGGCCAGGTCATCCTGATGCGCGAGCAGCAGTTCGAACCAGCGGCGCAATATGCGCGATCGTTCGGCCGCCGTCTTCGCCTTCCACTCTGGCAGCGCCGCCTCCGCCGCCTCGATCGCCGCGCGTGTCCCCGCCTCGTCGATCGCGGGAATGCCGGCCAACCGCTCATCCGTCGCAGGATCGGTCACGTCGATGCTGGCGGTGCCGATCCACTGGCCGTCGACATAGCATTGTTCGCGCAGCAGGCTGGGGTCGGCAAGGGCTATGGTCATCGGATCACCTTCTTCGGCAGGATGTAGGGCAGCGGGCACAGGGCGCGCCCGTCGCTGCGTCCAACGCAGCATGGCCCCATTTCGATGCGAAGGTGGGATGCGCGGCAGGCGGCGTCAACGTGGACAGAATGTCCCCGCCCAAGGATCGACACCGCGATGCGCGCTATTGGGGGATATGCGGCGCCCGCCGATTGACCAGAGGCCGCTGATAGGAAGGATCGCTCTTGTCCCGTGCCGGCGCGCCATTGGCATGCAGGTCCAGCACGTCGCCGAACGGCAGCGGCAGGGTCGGCACCAGCCCCGACCATTCGATCATGTTGGTGCGCAGCACAATCTTCCACTGGCCATCGCGCCGTTCCAGCCGGTCGAGATAGCGGCCCCCGGCGATCCAGTTGCTCTCGTCCCGGTTGCGGCCGACGAACAGATAATAGGTTTCGGCATGGGCGGTGTCGCCATCGATATCGATCGTCATGTTGAGCAGATTATGGTGGGTCGCCACCTGCCCGCCCTCGTGCAGGGCGCTGGCCCAGGCATAGAGCGCATCGGGCGCGCCGACGAAGCTGCCCGCCGCGACGGTGGCGTCACCATGAAAGGCAGACAGGAACAGGGCGCGGTCAAACCGGTCCATGCCCCGGCTGAACCGGGTCAGGCAGTCGACAATATCCTGCCGGTCGAGCAGCGCATCGATCCGCGCCTGGCGGTCTGCGTCCATCCTATGCCTCCGTCCGCAGGGCGATCGGCTGCCAGATCGGTGCGCCGCGCTCGGCCCGCAGCGACGGGATGGTCTTCCCGTCGACATCGGTGATGTCATAATCCTGTGCCAGCTCCGCGGTGATGAAGGTGCCGCCCGATCGCGCCATGATCGCCGGATCGGCCAGCAGCGCGGCGATCACTCGGCCGGGAAATTCGGGCGAGCAGCCGGCCAGCGGATTGGTCACGGTCAGCGCCTTCATCGCCGGATTGGCGGCAATGTTGCGCTGCGCCCGCTCGGTCATGGTCAGCCCCTGCCATAGCGAGAGCGAGGCAACGCCATGGGGTTGCAATTCGATCGCCATGTCCCGCGCCATGCGGTCGACCGCCGACTTGGCAGTGCCGAACACGACGCCATAGGTATAGGTCACGCCGACATAGCCCGATATCGCCACGATCAGCCCAGAACCCTGCGGCACCATCATCTGCGCGGCATGGCGCGCGGCGACGAAGTTGGAGCGGACGCCGACATCGACCATATCCCAGTTGGACAAGGGTTTTTCCCAGAAGCTGCCCGGCACGGTCAGATCCTCGGGGATCGCAAAGGCATTGTTGACCAGCAGGTCGAGCCGCCCCTGCTCGCGCTGCACCTGGTCGAACAGGGCCGCCACCTGCGCGTCGTCGCCATGGTCGACCTGCACCGCAATGCCCCGGCCGCCGCGCGCATCGCATTGCGCCGCCGTCTCGCCGACCGTGCCCGGCAGTTCATGGTCGCCCGCATTGACCGTGCGCCCGGTGACATAGACGGTCGCGCCCTGCTCGGCGAGCGCCAGCGCCATCCCCTTGCCGATCCCCCGGCTCGCGCCGGTGACGATCGCGACCTTGCCGTCCAGCGGTTTCATGATCCTCTCCCTCAGTCCGTCTCGCGCGCGAAGAAGCGCACGCTATGATCGCCGTTCGCGCGACCGGTGAAATGCGGCGCGCTGAACGCCATGCCCATCACCCCCTGGCTCCAGTCGGCAGATGGGCCGATATCCTGCACCCAGTCATAGAGCATGGTGCGCCGCGCGATCCGCCATTGGCCGTCCCGCCGCTCGAAAATGTCGAGATAGCGGCCGCCGATCATGACGTCGCGCTGCGCCTCGCCCATGTCGATGCGATGATAGGATTGGACCTGCGTCTCGACCCGCGCCGTGTCGCCCGCCAGGTCGATGACGCTCTGCCCCAGCAGATGCTGGGTGCAGAGGATCGCGTCGGCGCCGGGCACCACCCAGGCGAGATAGGCGTCGAAATCGCCGGCGAACACGCCATAGTCGGTGCGGCCGTCCGGCCAGCAGCACGCCCGGATCAGATCGGCGTTGCGCCGGTCCTCACCCCGCGCCAGCCGGGCGAGGCAATCGCGGATCGCCTCCCGGTCCAGCATCGCCTGCAAATGCGTGGCGGCAATATCCATCCGGCCCTCTCCTTCCCACCCGTCGCGGCGGGTGGTCTGTCCATGGACCGGTCATAGGCGCGCGCCATGGCGCGTCGCTTGACCAATTCGGACAGGAGAAAGCCGGGCGGCCTCAGCCGCGCGGGGCGAGGCCGGCAATCAGCAGGTCGACCTGCGCCGCCGCGATCGCCTCGGCGCTCATCGCGCCCGCCGGATCGCGCCAACGCGCCGACCAGTTGAGCGCGCCGGCCAGAGTGAAGGCGGCCAGCTTCACGTCAACCGGGGCGATCGACCCGTCCGCCACCGCGTCGGCGATCAGCCCGCGCATGGCCAGGTCGATGTCGCGCTTGCGCGATCGGAACAGGATCGCCCCTTCGGCCGACAGGCATTCGTCACCCGTCCGCACCACGCAGGCGCCGAAATCATCCATGATCACCGCGCCATAGCGGCGCAGGAAATAGCCGAGCCGGGCCAGTCCATTGCCTTCACCCGCGCGCGCCTCATCGGCTGCGGCGCGCAACATCTCCAGGCCGCGGGTGACGCATTCGATCAGCACCTGCTCCTTGTTGCCCAGATAATGATAGATGGTCGGCTTGCTGATCCCCAGGCTCGCGGCGACATCGTCCAGCGAGGTCGCATGGAAGCCGCGTGCGTTGAACATGCGCACCGCCGCGCGCAGCACCGCCTCGCGCTTTTCCTCCCGCTCGCGCGCCTTCTCCTCCCGCGTGCGGAAGGGAGACGGGATCGCCACTGCGCTTTTCGCCGACACTCGCTGTTCCTCCATGCCGCCTGTTGACAAGAAATCGCAACAGGCGCAACCTACTCATGAGTATAGGAGAGACGCAAGGGTTTATGCTGACCGAAATCCAGAGCGCGATTCGCGACACCGTCCGGGATTTCGCCCAGGCGACGATCCGCCCGCATTCGGCCCGGTTCGAGGCCGAGGGCGGCTATTCCCGTTCGCTGTTCGAGGAGATGGCCGGCCTTGGCCTCTGGGGCATGACCGCGCCCGAAGCCTATGGCGGCGCGGAGGCGGACTCGGTTTCCTACGCCCTCGCGCTGATGGAACTGGCCGCTGCCGACGGCGCCCTCTCCACCATCGTCTCGATCCAGAATTCGATCCTCGTCTCGGGCCTGCTCAAGGATGGCAGCGAGGCGCAGAAGGCCCGCTTCCTGCCCGACCTGATCGGCGGCCGCACCATCGGCGCCTTCGCCCTCACCGAAAGCGATGCCGGCTCCGACGCCTCGGCCGTGCGCACCCGCGCGGTCAAGGTCGATGGCGGCTGGCGCATCACCGGTGCCAAGCAGTTCATCACCTCCGGCAAGATTGGCGGGCTGGTGATGATCATCGCCGTCACCGATCCCGACGCTGGCAAGAAAGGCCTGTCTGCCTTCATCGTGCCGACCGACCGCCCCGGCTATTTCGTCGACAAGGTCGAGCACAAGATGGGCCAGGGCGCATCGGACACCTGCGCGCTGCGGTTCGAGGACATGTTCGTCGAGGATGATCTGCTGATCGGCCAGCCAGGCCAGGGCTATCGCATCGCGCTCGCCAATCTGGAGACCGGCCGCATCGGCATCGCCGCCCAATGCGTCGGCATGGCCCAGGCCGCGCTGGAGATCGCCATCGCTTACGCCAAGGACCGCAAGAGCTTCGGCAAAGCCATTATCGAGCATCAGGCGGTCGGCTTCCGCCTTGCCGACCTCGCCACCCGACTGGAGGCCGCGCGCCAGCTCGTCCTGTCCGCCGCCGCGATGAAGGACAGTGGCCAGCCTGCGCTCACCCAGGCGTCGATGGCCAAGCTGTTCGCCTCCGAAGCGGCCGAGGCGGTGGTATCCGGCGCGATGCAGACACTGGGTGGCTATGGCTATCTTGAAGAATTCGGAATCGCGAAAATCTACCGCGATGTCCGCGTGTGCCAGATTTACGAGGGCACGTCGGACATCCAGCGCATGGTCATTGCGCGCAGCCTTTGAAGGAGTATTTCGATGCAGGACGATCCGGTAGTCATTGCGAGCTATGCCCGCACCCCCATGGGCGGGTTCCAGGGCGCGCTCTCGGCGGTCAAGGCCACCGATCTTGGCGCGACGGCGGTCAAGGCCGCGGTCGAGCGCGCCGGCGTCGCCACTGACGCCATCGATCGCATCTATATGGGCTGCGTGCTGCCCGCCGGCCTTGGCCAGGCGCCCGCGCGTCAGGCGGCGCTGGGCGCTGGCCTTGGCCTCAATACCGAAGCGACGACCGTCAACAAGATGTGCGGGTCCGGCATGCAGGCGGCGATCATGGCGCATGAGGCGCTGGCATCGGGCGCGGCCGATATCGTCATCGCCGGCGGCATGGAAAGCATGACCAACGCCCCCTATGCCCTGCCCAAGCATCGCAGCGGCGCCCGCATCGGCCATGACCGCATCATCGACACGATGATGATGGACGGGCTGGAGGATGCCTATGAACCCGGCAAGGCGATGGGCGTCTTCGCCGAAGAGGCCGTGCGCGACTATCAGTTCACCCGCACCGACCAGGATGATTATGCCATCCGCTCGCTCGACCGCGCCAATGCGGCGATCGGCAGCGGCGCCTTCGTCCGCGAGATCACGCCGGTCACCATATCGGGCCGTGGCGGCGACACCATCATCGATACCGACGAACAACCCGGCAAGGCCCGGCCGGAAAAGATTCCCGGCCTCAAGCCCGCCTTCGTCAAGGATGGCACCATCACCGCCGCCAATGCCTCGTCGATTTCGGATGGCGCCGCCGCGCTGGTGATGACCCGCCAGAGCGTCGCGGAAAAGCAGGGCCTTAAAGTGGTGGCGAAGGTCGTCGCCACCGCCGCCCATGCCCATGAGCCCGCCAAGTTCACCACCGCGCCGGTGCCCGCGATGCGAAAGCTGCTGGCCAAGGCCGGCTGGTCGGTCGAGGATGTCGACCTGTTCGAGGTCAACGAAGCCTTTGCCGTGGTCGCGATGATTGCCGCCAAGGAACTGGGCATCCCGGCCGACAAGCTCAACGTCAATGGCGGCGCCACTGCGCTTGGCCATCCGATCGGCGCATCGGGTGCGCGCATCGTCGCCACCCTTTTGGGCGCGCTGGAAACGCGCGGCCTCAAGCGCGGCGTCGCCAGCCTCTGCATCGGCGGCGGCGAAGCCACCGCCATGGCCGTCGAACTCGTATAATTCTGCCGGGAGAGGACAGATAATGGATATCAAGGGACTGGCGGCCATCGTCACCGGTGGCGCCTCCGGCCTCGGCCGTGCCACCGCCACCATGCTCGCGGCGCAGGGCGCCAAGGTCGCGATCTTCGACCTCAATGAGGACGCCGGCAAGGCGGTCGCCGCCGAAATCGGCGGGCTTTATGTCGGCGTCAATGTTGCCGACGATGCCAGCGTCACCGCCGGGCTCGACACGGCGGAGGGCGCGCACGGCGTCGCCCGCATCCTGGTCAATTGCGCCGGCATCGCCCCGGCCGTAAAGACGGTGGGCAAGGAAAATCTGCCCCATCCGCTCGACAGCTTCGCCAAGACGGTGACCGTCAACCTGATCGGCACCTTCAACATGATCTCCAAATTTGCCGCCCGCGCGGCAGCGGCCGAGGAGATGGACGGCGAGCGTGGCGTTATCGTCAACACCGCCTCGGTCGCGGCCTATGACGGCCAGATCGGCCAGGCGGCCTATGCCGCGTCGAAGGGCGGCGTGGTCGGCATGACCCTGCCGATCGCCCGCGATCTCGCCCAGCACAAGATCCGCGTCATGACGATCGCGCCGGGCATCTTCCTGACGCCGATGCTGGAGGCCTTCCCCCAGCATGTGCAGGATGCGCTGGGCGCGCAGGTGCCCCACCCCAGCCGCCTCGGCAAGCCCGCCGAATATGCCCAGCTGGTCGAATCGATCGTCCGCAACCCGATGCTGAATGGCGAGGTGATCCGCCTCGACGGCGCCATCCGCATGGCGCCGCGCTGATGAGCGGATCGGGCAGCGGCGTGACGCTGGCGATCGCCGACGGCATCGCCCGGATCACGCTCGACCGGCCAGCCGTCGGCAATGCGATCGACCTGCCGCTCGCCCGTGCGCTGCTCAACGCCGCGATTCGGTGCGAGGGCGATGCGGCGGTCCGCTGCGTCGTCCTCACCGGCAGCGGCAAGCTGTTCTGCGCCGGCGGCGATGTCGCGTTGATGGGCGGCGCGGGCGCGCAACTGCCCACCGTCCTCACCGAACTCATCGCCACCTTCCACGCCGCCGTCACCCGCCTCGCCCGCATGGCCAAGCCGCTGGTGACTTTGGTCAACGGTCCGGCGGCGGGCGCCGGCTTCAGCCTCGCCATATTGGGCGATGTCGTGCTGGCCGCCCGCTCGGCCCATTATACCGCCGCCTATGGCGCGATCGGCCTCACTGCCGATGGCGGGCTGAGCTGGCTGTTGCCGCGCCTGGTCGGCCTGCGCCGCGCGCAGGAGATCATCCTCACCAACCGCCGCATCAAGGGCGAGGAGGCCGAAGCGATCGGCCTCGTCACCCGACTGGTCGACGACGACGCGCTGGAGGCCGAGGGGCTGGCGCTCGCCGCCCGCCTCGCCGACGCGCCGACGGCGGCCTATGGCGCCGCCCGCACCCTGCTGCACGACAGTTTCGACACCGGCTTCGAGACCCAGCTCGACCGCGAATTGCGATCGATGGCGGTCGCCGGCGCCGACGAGGCGCAGGAGGGGCTTGCCGCCCTGCTCGCCAAGCGTCCCCCGAATTTCAAAGGAGCCTGACCCATGGCCGAGGCCTATATTGTCGATGCCGTCCGCACCGCCGGCGGCCGTGCCCGCAAGGGCGGGCTGATCGACGTCCATCCCGCCGATCTGGGCGCCACCATCCTCAACGCGCTGGTCGACCGCACCGGCATCGATCCCGCCGCCATCGAGGATGTGATCGTCGGCTGCGTCAGCCAGGCGGGCGAACAGAGCTTCGCCTTTGGCCGCAACCTCGTCCTCGCCTCCAAACTGCCTGACAGCGTGCCGGCCGTGACGATCGACCGGCAATGCGGCTCCTCGCAGCAGGCGCTGCATTTCGCGGCGCAGGCGATCATGTCCGGCACCCAGGATCTGGTGATTGCGGCGGGCGCCGAAAGCATGACCCGCGTGCCGATGGGCTCCAACTTCCAGCTCCACGCCGCCGCCGGCCTGGGCGATGGCCCTTGGCCCAAGAGCATCCAGAAACGCTATGGCGTCGCCGAGTTCAGCCAGTTCCATGGCGCCCAGGCGATCGCCGACAAATATGGCTTCACCCGCGAGGATATGGACGCCTATGCGCTCGCCAGCCACGCCAAGGCGGCGGCCGCGATCGACAGCGGCGCCTTCAATGCGGAGATCGTTCCCGTCCTGACCCCCGAGGGGATTTTTGACACCGACGACGGCGTGCGCCGTGGCGGCACGATGGAGGCGATGGCCAGCGTCAAGACGCTGGAGGAAGGCGGCACCATCACCGCCGCCAATGCCAGCCAGATGACCGACGGCGCATCGGGCGTGCTGGTGGCGAGCGAAGCGGCGATCAAGCGCTTCGGCCTCACGCCGCTCGCCCGCATCGTCAACCTGACCGTCACCGCCGGCGATCCGGTCATCATGCTGGAGGAACCGATCCCCGCGACCCGCAAGGCGTTCGAACGCTCGGGCCTCAAACTCGACGATATCGACCTGTTCGAGGTGAACGAGGCCTTCGCCTCCATCCCCATGGCCTGGCTCAAGGCGATCGGCGCCGATCCGGCCAGGCTCAACGTCCATGGCGGCGCGATCGCGCTCGGCCATCCGCTCGGCGCATCGGGCACCAAGCTGATGAGCACGCTCGTTCATGCGCTCAAGGCACGGGGCAAGCGCTATGGCCTGCAAACCATGTGCGAAGGCGGCGGCATCGCCAATGTGACGATCGTGGAGGCACTGTGATGGCTTTGAAGACGCGTTTCACCGAATTGTGCGGCATCGAGCATCCGATCGTGCAGGGCGGCATGATGTGGGTCGGCCGCGCCGAACTGGCCGCCGCCGTCTCCAATGCCGGGGGCCTGGGCATCCTCACCGCTCTGACCCAACCAACGCCTGACGACCTGCGCCGCGAGATCGACCGCTGCCGCACGATGACAGACAAGCCCTTCGGCGTGAACCTCACCATCCTGCCCTCGGTCAATCCGCCGCCCTATGCGGAATATCGCCAGGCGATCATCGACAGCGGCGTCAAGATCGTCGAGACCGCCGGCCACAAGCCGCAGGAACATGTCGATGATTTCAAGGCACATGGCATCATCGTCGTCCATAAATGCACCGCCGTCCGCCATGCCCTCTCGGCCGAGCGGATGGGCGTCGACGCCATTTCGATCGACGGTTTCGAATGCGCCGGCCATCCGGGCGAGGACGATATTCCCGGCCTCATCCTGATCCCGGCGGCGGCCGACAAGCTCAGCATCCCGATGATCGCCAGCGGCGGCTTCGGCGACGGCCGGGGCCTTGCCGCCGCGCTGGCACTGGGCGCGGAGGGCATCAATATGGGCACCCGTTTCTGCGCCACGGTCGAAGCGCCGATCCACCAGAATGTGAAGCAGTTCCTGGTCGACAATGACGAGCGCGGCACCAACCTCATCTTCCGCAAGTTCAAGAATAGCGCTCGCGTCGCCAAGAACAGCGTGTCGGACGAGGTGGTCGAAATCTCGCTGCGCGAAGGATCGGCCTTCCCCGACATCCAGCCGCTCGTGTCAGGCGCCAAGGGCCGGATCGCGCTCGAAACCGGCGATCTCGACGCCGGCCTGATCTGGGCCGGCCAGATTCAGGGCCTGATCCACGACATCCCGACCTGCCAGGATCTCATCACCCGCATCGTCGACGACGCCACCGCCATCATCCAACGCCGCCTCGCTGGCTTCGTCACGCCGGAACTCGCGGCAGTAGGCTGACCTAATCCTGCGCCAGCAGCAGCGCCGCATAGGGCGGCAATGCCATCCCCGGCGCCGCATCGCCGATCGCCGCGATGATCGCGCCACGCCCTTCCACTTCGTCCGGCCAGGGCGCGGGCGTCGGCGACAGGTTGAAGATGCAGGTCAGGGCCTGATCCTCTGTCACCCGGCGGAAGGCCAGGCACTGGTCGTCGGCACGCATGATATCCAGGCGCCCATGGCGCAACGCCGGATTCGCCTTGCGCAGCGCGATCATCGCGCGGGTGAAGTGCAGCAGCGAGGCGGGGTCGCCCTCCTGCGCCGCCACCGCCCGCGCGACATTCTCTGCGCCCAATGGCAGCCAGGGCTCACCATCGGTAAAGCCCGCCTCCGCCGCGTCGACCGACCAGGGCAGCGGCGTGCGCGCGCCGTCGCGCGACAGGGTCAGCGGCCAGTTGGCGATCGCTTCGGGATCCTGCAACTTCTCGAACGGGATATCGACCTGGGTGATGCCCAGTTCCTCGCCCTGATAGAGGATGACATTGCCGCGCAGCGCCATCAGCAACAGCATCTTGAGCCGAGCGAAGGTGGGCTGATCCTCCGGCGCACACCAGCGCGACAGGGCGCGCGGCGCATCATGATTCTCGAACGCCCAGCTCGGCCAGCCCATGCCCGGTTCATCCGGCCAGCGCGCCAGCGTATCGGCGATCAGGCCAGGGGTCAGCGCCGGGGCATAGAGGAAGTTGAAGCCATAGGCGCTGTTGAGATGGCCTTCGCCCGCCGTATAGGCCTTCATCTCCTGCTCGGCGAGGTCGCCGCCCACCTCCGCCACGGTGAAGATCGCGCCATAGCGATCGGTCAGTGCCCGGATGCGCGCGACGAAATCGACCACGCCGGGATGCGACTGGCTGTAGCGGCGAATCTGATAGTCGAACGGCCGGGTGCGTGGCCCTTCCCCCTCGGGCGCGGGCGGATTGTCGCGCAATTCCGGGTCGTGCATCGCGTGATTCAGCGCATCGAGGCGAAAGCCGTCGACGCCCCGGTCCAGCCAGAAGCGCATCGCGCCCAGCAGCGCATCCTGCACCGCGACATTATGGACATTGAGTTGCGGCTGGCTGGTCAGGAACTGGTGCATATAATATTGCCGCCGCCGCGCGTCCCAGGTCCAGGCCGGGCCGCCGAACACCGACTGCCAGTTGTTGGGCGGGGTGCCGTCCGCCCTGGGATCGGCCCAGACGAACCAGTCCGCCTTGTCATTGTCCCGGTCCTGCCGGCTCTGTGCGAACCAGGGGTGCAGGTCGGAACTATGGGCATAGACCTGGTCGATCGTCACCTTGAGCCCCAGCGCATGCGCGCGCGCCACCAGCGCGTCGAAATCGGCGAGCGTGCCGAAGATCGGGTCCACCCCGCAATAATCAGCGATGTCATAGCCGAAATCGCGCATCGGCGAGGGGAAGAAGGGCGAAATCCAGATCGCGTCCACGCCCAGCCGGGCGACATGCTCCAGCCGCGCGGTGATGCCCGGCAGGTCGCCAATGCCGTCACCGTTCGAATCCTGAAAGCTGCGAGGATAGATTTGATAGAGGACCGCGCCCTTCCACCAGGGCCGATCGCCTGCATCACGACTGTCGGGAGCCATTTGCGCCACCCCATGTCCCAAGCCTGCGGCGCATCATGCCGCAGCGCCAGTCTACACGGCGACGCGCGCAGGTGAAGAACTATGTTGCGGCTGCGAAGAGATCAGGGCGTATGTCGGGATCGCGTCACGCTGGAGATCAGCTGGTTGATGACGCACTCATCCTGCGCGGCGGATGCACAGATACCGCACAGCCAGTCCAGACACCGAGCCAGAAATGCCATGGCCCTCTCCTTCTTCTTTATGCGCGCAGAATAACAGGATTCGCGGGCATGGAAAAGCGGGAGAAGAGGGCGGATCGGCGCCTATTGGTCGGCGCCGATCACCCGGTAGAGCAGGATGCGATTCTGCACCGCCGCCAGCTCAGTCGCGATCGCCGACTGCTGGGCGCTGTAGAGCGAACGCTGGCTGGTCAGCGAATTGAGGAAGGTGTCGATGCCCGCCCGATAGCGCTGGTCCGCCAGCGCATAATAGCGCTGGTTCGCCGTCACCAGCGCCTGCTGCGCCGCCTGCTGCCGGTCGATCGTGCCGGCCCGCGCCAGCCCGTCCGACACTTCCTGGAAGGCGGTCTGGATCGCCTTCTCATATTGCGCCACATAAAGGTCGCGCTGCGCCTTGCTATAGTCCAGATTGCCGCGCGCCGCCCCGCCGAAGATCGGCATGCTGGCCGATGGTGCCGCCGACCAGGCAAATCCGCCATCGCTGAACAGCGAAGACAGGGCCGAGCTGGCCACGCCGATCGCCGTGGTCAGGCTGATCTTGGGGAACATCGCCGCCCGCGCCGCGCCGATATCGGCATTGGCGGCTTTCAGTTGATGTTCCGCCTGCAACACATCGGGTCGCTGCAACAGCACGTCGGAGGAGAGACCGGCTGGCACCTTCGCGGTCGACTGCAACAGGCTGTCG
This sequence comes from Sphingobium sp. SG1, assembly GCF_057063145.1. Taxonomy (NCBI): domain Bacteria; kingdom Pseudomonadati; phylum Pseudomonadota; class Alphaproteobacteria; order Sphingomonadales; family Sphingobiaceae; genus Sphingobium; species Sphingobium sp. SG1. Next base: position 76,250 of record NZ_JBVVOJ010000014.1, read on the forward strand.
AGCGATTGCGGCAACAGCGCATCCTCGACCGGCGCACCGACCAGCAGTTCCAGCGCGTTGCGGTCCTGCGCCACCTGGGTGACATTCGCCTCGATGTCGGCGCGCGCCTGCTCCACCGTGGTTTCGGCCTGATGCACGTCCAGCTTGCCGGCCAGACCCGATGTGTTGAGCGTCTGCGTCAGTTTCAGGCTGCGCTCCGCGCTCGCGAGCGTCTGGCGCGACAGGGCCAGCAATTCCTGGTCCGCCGCCATCGTCGCATAGGCGTTCGCCGTCTCGGCGATCAGGGTGATGCGGGTCGACCGCATCCCTTCCTGCGTCGCCAGATAGGATTCCAGCGCCGATCGGGTCAGATTCTTGACCCGGCCGAACAGATCGATCTCGAAGGCGCTGAAGCCCACATCCGCGCTGTAATTATTCTGCCGATTGTCATTCTGGCGGCTGAAGCTTGCCGCCGCATCGCCAGTGATCGTCGGCAGCTGCGCCGCCCGCTCGACCTTATATTGCGCCCGCGCCGACTGGACATTGGCCAGCGCCACCCGCAGGTCGCGATTATTGGCCAGCGCCCGCTCGATCACGGTCTTGAGCCGCGTGTCGCCGATCAGCGCGGTCCAGGGCAGGCCCGCAGGTTCGGCGCTGGCCGGGGCATAGGCCTCACCCGTCGGGAAGGCCGGCGCCACCGGCGTTTGCGGCCGGACATATTTGGGCGCCATGTCGCACCCGGCCAGCACCAGCGCCGACAGCGGCATCATCATCCATGCAGCGCGGGTCATGCGGGCACTCCGTCCACGGGCGGTTCCTGGGCCGGCGGCTCGCCACCCGGCTTCTTCTTGTCCATGCCGAACAGGCGGGCGATCGAGACGAAGAAGAGCGGGACGTAGAAGATCGCCAGCACCGTCGCCGTCACCATGCCGCCGACCACCGCCGTGCCGATCGCGACACGGCTCTGCGCGCCCGCACCGGTGGCGATGGCGAGCGGAATGACGCCCGCGATGAAGGCCAGGCTGGTCATCAGGATCGGACGGAAGCGCAGCCGCGCCGCCTCCAGCGCCGCCTCCAGCGCATTGCGACCATTGCGATGCGCCAGTTCGGCAAACTCGACGATCAGGATCGCATTCTTCGCCGCCAGACCCATGGTGGTCAGCAGGCCAACCTGGAAGAAGATATTATTCTCCAGCCCGCGCAGCGTCACCGCCAGCACCGCACCGATCAGGCCGAGCGGAATGACCAACAGCACCGACAGCGGGATCGACCAGCTTTCATAGAGTGCCGCGAGGCAGAGGAAGACGACCAGCACCGACAGTCCATAGAGCAGGGGCGCCTGTCCGCCGGACAATTGCTCCTGATAGCTGAGACCGCTCCAGGCATAGCTGGTGCCGGCCGGCAGCTGCTTCTGCAGCGCCACCATCCGGTCCATCGCATCGCCCGAACTGGCGCCCGGCGCCGACTGACCCTGGATCTCGAAGGAGGACAGGCCGTTGAAGCGCTGCACGCTGCTCGGCCCCATCACCCAATGGCTGGTGGCAAAGGCGGAGAAGGGCACCATCTCGCCGGTCGTGCTCGACCGCACCATCCAGTTGTCGAGATCGCTCGGCAAGGCGCGATAGGGAGCGTCGGCCTGCATATAGACGCGCTTCACCCGGCCGCGATCGACGAAGTCGTTGACATAGGTGCTGCCCCAGGCGGAGCTGAGCACATCGTCGACATTGGCTTGGGTCAGGCCCAGCACGGTCAGCTTCTCGGTATCGATGTCGATCTTGAGCTGCGGCGTGTCCTCTAGCGAAGCCGCACGCACCCCGGCCAGCACCGGATCCTGCTGCGCGGACGCGATCAGCTGGTTGCGCAGCTCCAGGAAGCGCTCGCGGCTGAGGCCACCGCTGTTCAGCAGTTCGAAGGTAAAGCCGTTGGACTGGCCCAGGCCGCGGATCGCCGGCGGGGTCATCGCCAGCACCTTGGCATCGCGGATCGCGCCCAGCTGCTTGGTCGCCCGGTTGGCGATCGTGCCGGCCTCGTTCGTCTTGCCCTTGCGGTCGTCCCATGGCGCCAGGTTGATGAAGCCCTGGCCGACATTCTCGCCCTGCCCCTGGAAACTGAAGCCGGTCATGATGAAGGCGAAGGCGACATTGTCCTTCTCGTCATTCAGGAAATAGCTCTGCACCTGGTCGATCGCCGCATTGGTGCGGCTCGACTTGGCGCCGGACGGCAGCGTGACCTGCACCATCACCTGGCCCTGATCCTCGACCGGCAGGAAGCTGGTGGGCAGGCGCATGAACAGCACGACCAATATACCCAGCACCACCACATAGAGGCCCCAGAAGATACCCCGCTTGCCGATCACGCCCTGGGTGCGGCGGACATAGCCATTGGTCAGCCGCTCGAACCAGCGGTTGAACTTGCCGAACCAGCCCTTCTCGCGATGCGCCTTGTCGATCGGCTTCAGCATGGTGGCGCACAGGGCCGGCGACAGGATCAATGCGACCACGACCGACAACAGCATCGACGACACGATGGTGATCGAGAATTGGCGATAGATGACGCCGGTCGATCCGCCGAAGAAGGCCATGGGCAGCAGCACCGCCGACAGCACCAGCGCGATGCCGACCAGCGCACTGCCGATCTCCATCATAGACTTGATCGTGGCGTCGCGGGGCGATAGCCCCTCTTCCTCCATGATGCGCTCGACATTCTCCACCACGACGATCGCGTCGTCGACCAGCAGGCCGATCGACAGCACCATGCCGAACAGGGTCAGCGTGTTGATCGAATAGCCGAACAGCGCAAGGATGCCGAACGTGCCGAGCAGCACGACCGGCACCGCGATCGCGGGCACCAGCGTCGCACGCCAGCTCTGCAGGAAGACGAACATCACGATGACGACCAGCACGACCGCCTCGATCAGCGTCTGCACGACTTCCTCGACCGACAGCTTGATGAAGGGCGTGGTGTCGCGCGGATAGACGATCTTGTAGCCGTGCGGCAGGTTGCCGCCCAGTTCGGCGACGCGCGCCTTCACCAGTTCGGCGGTCTTGAGCGCGTCGGCGCCCGGCGCCAGTTGCAACGCCATGCCCGATGCCGGATGGCCGTTGAGGCGCGCGCTGGTGGTATAGCTTTCATTGCCCAGCTCGACGCGGGCCACGTCGGACAGGTGGACGACCGACCCGTCGCTCTGCGTCTTCACCACGATGTTGCGGAACTGGTCCGGCGTTTCCAGGCGCGCACGCGCCGTGACGGTGGCGTTGATCTGCTGGTTCGCCGGTGCCGGATCGGCACCGATCTGGCCGGCCGACACTTCGATATTCTGCGCCTTGATCGCGGTTTCGACGTCCGACGGCATCAGCTTGACCGCGGCCAGCTTATAGGGGTCCAGCCAGATGCGCATCGCATATTGCGACCCGAAGATCTGGGTCGCGCCGATGCCGTCGATACGGGCGATCGAATCCTGGAAATTATTGACCAGATAGTCGGCAATGTCCGCCTGGGTGGCATTGTCGGTCTCGTCATAGAGACCCACCAGCATCAGGAAGTCGGTCTGCTGCTTGGTGACCGACAGGCCCTGCTGCTGCACGGCGCTGGGCAGGCGGCTCAGCGCCTGCTGCACCCGGTTCTGCACCTGCACCTGCGCGGTGTCGGGATCGGTGCCCTTCTGGAAGGTGACGGTGATGCGCGACTGCCCCGTCGATGTCGACGAGGAGGAGAAATACATGAGCCCGTCGATACCGGTCAGCTGCTGTTCGATGACCTGGGTGACGCTGGTCTCGACCGTTTCGGCCGACGCGCCCGGATAGGTGGCGCTGATGCCGACGCCCGGCGGCGCGATGTCGGGATATTGGGCGACTGGCAGCGACAGCATGCCGCCCAGGCCCGCCAGCATGATGCCGATGGCGATGACCCAGGCAAAGATCGGCCGGTCGATGAAAAAGCGGCTCAGCACCGGGCCTCTCCTACTTCTTCGCCGCGACGGCGACGGGCTTTACCTTGTCGTCGGGCTGGACCTTGTCGGTGCCCTCGACGATCAGCCGGTCGCCGGCCTTCAGGCCTGCGGTGATCAGCCATTTGTCGCCGATCGCCTGCGCGGCGGTGACGGTGCGGCGCTCGACCTTGTTGTCCTTGGTCACGACCAGCGCGGTCGCATTGCCCTTGGCGTCGCGGGCGATGCCCTGCTGCGGCGCCAGGATCGCGCCAGGCACGACCGACTGCGGCGCCACGACGCGCACGAACATGCCGGGCAGCAGCATGCCGTCAGGATTGGGGAAGCGCGCGCGCAGCGTCACCGTACCGCTGTCGACATCGACGATCGGCTCGGCAAATTCGATCCGCCCTTCCAGCGGATATTCGCTGCCATCGTCCAGCTTCAGCCGGATCGTCGCGCTGGCCGGCAGCGTCTTGCCCGCCGCCAGCGATCGCCGCAGTTGCAACAACTGGCTGCTCGACTGGGTGACGTCGACATAGATGGGGTCAAGCTGCTGGATCGTCGTCAGCGGATCGGTCTGGCTGGCGGTCACCAGCGCGCCGGGGGTGAAGAGGGTGCGGCCGATCCGGCCGCTGATCGGCGCACGCACCTGGGTGAAGGTCAGGTTGACATTGGCAGTGTCGAGCGTGGCGCGCGCCTGGCCCACGGCGGCCGCTGCCTGGCGCGCCGTCGCGATCACATCGTCGCGGTCCTGCGCGCTCACCGCCTCGGTATCGCCCAGGCCGCGATAGCGCTGTGCCTTGGCCTGTGCCGCTACCGCCGTCGCCTGCGCGCTCACCAGCGCCGCCTGCGCCTCGTCGCGCGACGCGCGATAGAGCCGTTCGTCAATCTGGTAGAGCGGCTGGCCGGCCGTCACCATCGATCCTTCGGTGAACAGCCTTTTCTGGATCACGCCGGTGATCTGCGGCCGGACTTCCGACTGCATGGTCGACACGGTGCGCGCCGGCAATTCGGACGAGACGGTCACATTCTGTGCCGCCAGCGTCACCACGCCCACTTCCACAGGCCCTTTCTTTGGCGCCTTTTCCTGTCCGCAAGCGGTGATCAGGATGCATAATGCGATCGGTGCGACCCGGAGGCTCCGGAGTTCTGTGAAAATGGGCATGGCTTCACATCGTTACCGCCGGCAGGCAGCGCCGACGATCGCCTGATCGCGATTTGAGGCGTATCCTGCTAGACCAAGTTGATATCCTGACGCATCATCATGTCGCGTGACATCCGAACGCGTATCGCTTTGTATCGCCCTGTATCATCCCCGGTAGAGGCACAGACTTTTGCAATATCCGCCGCTAGAAGCGCAACATGGCTGACCTGTCCGATCCCCGCCGCAACAGCGTCATCGTCGTCGACGACGATGCCGATATTCGCGGTCTGATCGTCGATCAGTTGCGGCAGGAAAATTACGACCTGCTTTCTGCATCGAACCTGGCCGAACTGCGCCAGGCCCTGCGCGACCAGCCGGTCGACCTGATCGTCCTCGATCTCAACCTGCCCGATGGCGACGGCCTGTCGCTGTGCCGCGAGTTGCGCGCCGAAGGGTCGGGCATCCAGATCATCATGGTGACGGCGCGCGGCAGCGCGATCGACCGGGTGCTGGGGCTGGAACTGGGCGCCGACGATTATCTGACCAAGCCGTTCGAGCCGCGCGAGCTGCTGGTGCGCATCCGCAACCTGCTGCGCCGCCCCCGCGTCGAGGCCGCGGCACCCGCCGACCAGTCCCGCTATGCCGTCTTCGGTCCCTGGCGGCTCGATCTGCTGCAACGCCGGCTAATCGCTCCGGACGACCGGCTTGTCATGCTGTCCTCCGCCGAATTCCGCCTGCTCTCCCGCTTCATCGAAGAGCCCAATGTCGTGCTGGCGCGCGAGACGTTGCTGCCCGAACGGCGCGCCACCGCTGCCTTCGACCGCACCATCGACCTGCAGGTCAGCCGCCTGCGCCAGAAGCTGGCCGGCGCCACCGGCGGCGGCGACCTGATCCTGACCGTTCGGGGCGAAGGCTATGTCCTCGCCAGCCCGGTGCGCTACGAATGATCGGCCAGCCGGTGCAGCGCGTGCGGGATTTCTTCCGCTCGATGGCGGGGCATATCTTCGTGCTGCTGACCGTCGGCATCTCGCTCTCGGCCATCCTCGCGCTCGCCGTGTCGGAACAGGGCCGCCGCCATGATTTCGAGCGCGTCCGCCGCCAACGCGTGCTGGCCAGTGCCTTCGACGTCGCCGACCGGCTGCGCCGCGATCCGGTGCGGGTCCAGCAGATGCTGGAAAATCACGGCATTGTCGGCGCATCCATCGCCCCTGACGGCATCTCCATCAACGAGCCCGATCCCGATCTCGAAGCCGCGCTCGCCCGGCGTTTCGGCCCCCGCGCCCAGCCGGAGGCGGGACAGGTGCCCTTCGGCCTCTGTTTCCCGGACAAGGATGCCGGGCGCAGCCGCGCCGCCGGCCTGATCGACGCGCCCCGGCCCGATTGCTGGATCGTGCGCATGACCGACGCGACCGGCCAACGCCGCGGCATGGCGCTCACCTTCCCGCGCCTCGCCCGACCGCCCAGTTCGCTGTTCAGCCCGGCCTATCTGGTCGTCATCCTGCTCTCGGCCGCCGGTCTCTCGATCCTGATCGGCCGGATCGCCGCCAAGCCGCTGCGTCGTCTGTCGCAGGCGGCCGAGGCCTTTTCCGTGTCGCGCGACCCGGAGGAGATTCCCGAGCGCGGGCCGGAGGAGGTGCGCGCCGCCCTCTCCACCTTCAACCTGATGCAGCGCCGCGTCCGCGCCGGCTTCACCGAACGGACCCAGTTGCTGGCGGCGATCAGCCATGATCTCCAGACCCCGCTCACCCGGCTGCGGCTGCGGCTGGAACTGGTCGAGAATGAGGAACTGCGCGCCCGCCTGCTGCAGGATCATGAGGCGATGCAGCGGCTGGTGCGTGAAGGGCTGGACCTTGCCGCCAGCACCGAGACGCATGAGGAATGGTCGGTGATCGACCTTGATTCCCTGCTCGCCAGCATGGCCGAGGATGCGCAGGAACTGGGCGCGCCCGTCCAGTTCGCCGCCGGTTGCGGCGCGTCGGTCCGGGTCAAGCCCAATGCGCTGACCCGCTGCATGAGCAATCTGGTCGACAATGCCGTAAAATATGGCGGATGCGCGGAGATCAGCTGCCTGCGCACGCCCGGCCATGTCACGATCGAGATACGCGACCATGGCCCCGGCATCCCGCCGCAGGATCTGGACCAGATGTTCGAACCCTTCACCCGCGGCGCCAGCAGCCAGCCGGGCGGCCGGCACGGCACCGGCATCGGCCTCACCATCGCGCGCTCACTGGGCCTCAGCTTCGGTGCGATCGTCGCGCTGCGCAATGCACCCGATGGCGGGCTGATCGCCAGTATCGAGATGAAGGCGGCCTAAACCGCGCCGACCACCATCAGCGCCAATGCCAGCAGCAACCCGCCGCGCGCCAGCCGGGGGCCATAGGTCAGCGCCAGCAGTACCGCCCCCGCCATCAGCGGCAGCAGCCCGCACCAGGTAACGATGCCGATCCCGTCCGCACTGGCCAGGACCGCGCCGATCAGCGACAGGGCAATCGCGCTCCAGCCGAGCAGCGGCAGATGCCGGGCCAGCCCATGGCGCTGCCAGGGGCCGAGCAGCGCCGGCCCATGCCGCGTCATCGCCGCCGCCAATGCGAAGAAACCGATATAGAGCAGTCCCGCAACGATCATGCCGGCTGCTCCCGCATCCGCCGTCGCGCTGGTGTTGGCGCATTGAGCCGCCGCACCTGCCGACGCACGATCAGCGCAAGCGCGCCGGCCATGGCCAGGAACAGAAGATTGCCGGCCAGCAGGACCGGTTCGGTCGACCAGACCGGCCCCAGCACCGCCGCCAACGCGCAGGCAAAGGCGAGGAGGCCCATCATCAGCGGCCAGCCGATGGCCGGTCGCAGCGCCAGCCCGGCCAGCACGGCCGCCGCCGCCGTCCACAAGGCCACGGACACTTCCGCTTCCGGTCGGCCCGCCATGCCGATCGGCAACAGGCGATTGGCGATGAAATAGGCCACCGCGCCCAACGGCACGCCAGTGATCACGCCGACATTCAGCCGTTCGAGGATGCGATTGCCGATCGAGAGCGGCTGGCGCTCGCGTCGTTTGGCGATCCACAGCACCATGCCGGTCGAGATCGCCAGCGTCAGCATCGCCCCGCCCAGCACATAGAGCCAGCGCGTCGCCATCGGTGCGAAGCGCGCCATGTGCAGCCCATAGACAACCTGATAGGTGCGCATCGCCGGCCGCCGCTCGACCCAGCTTTTGAGCAGCCGGCCGGTGGTCCCGTCAAAACTCGCCTGCCCCCGCATATAGCCGATCGTGTCGGCATCGGACTGATAGACGGTGACGACCGATGCCGCGTCGCCGGGATTGAAGACATAGACGCGGCCGACATGGCCGCCGCCAAATGCGCGCTCGGCCGCTGTCAGCATCGGTGCGATCGGCGCCAGCGACGCGGGCTTGCCGACCGCCGGACGGGTCACCGAACCCGGCGCCAGCGCCTCGTACATCTCCATCACCTTGTCACCATAGCCGGCACTGATCGGCCAGGGCATGTTGAGCGACGCCAGCGTCAGCAGCCCGGTGAAGGTGATCATCAGGTGGAAGGGCATGGCCAGCACGCCCGTCGCATTATGCCCGTCAAGCCAGGACCGCTGCCCCTTGGCCGGGCGGAAAGTGAAGAAGTCCTTGAAGATGCGCTTGTGCGCGATGATGCCGGTGACCAGCGCGACCAGCATGACCATCGCCGCCAGCGAGGCGAGCAGCCGGCCCCAGGGATAGGGAATCTCCAGCTCGAAATGGAGGCGGTAGAAAAATTCGCCACCCAGCGTCTCGCGCGCGACCGGCGCGCCGGTCACCGGATCTAGCGCGCGATACAGATAATCGCTGCCCTGATCATAGGATGCCTCGACAGTATTGGCCCGGCCGTCAGGCGCGGTCAGATACCAGCCGGTGGAACCCGGCGCATGTTTCGACAGCCAGCCGGTCGCCGCGACGATCGCGCTCTTGCTATCCGCCTGCGCCGTCACTTCGGGCCGCATCCAGCGGCCGATCTCCGGCTTGAAGACGCTGAGCGTCCCGGCCAGGCATATGACGAACAGCACATAGCCCAGCAGCAGCCCGGTCCAGCCGTGCAGCCAGGCCATCGCCTGACGCACGCCGTCGCGCACCATGGCCGATGCCCCGCTCATGCAAAGCCTCCGCTCGTCCAGACCAGCCCAGCCAGCAGTGCGGAAAGAGCTATCACGCCGCCCAGAGCGACCCAGGGCCCACGCGCCAGAAAGGCCCAGACGCTGACCGCTGGGGCGAACAGATAGGAGAACACGGTGGCCACCGTGACCGCCTCCAGCCGGCCCATCGGCAGGGTGCGGGCCAGCAGCATCGCCGCCAGCGCCGCAACCGCATAGGCGCCCACCGTGCCCGCCAGCGTGCGCAGCGCGACATTGCCGCGATAACGCCAGCCGCTACGGGCGCGAAGAATGGCTGCCTTGCTCAATAGTCGGCGCTCAGCGTGAACACCGCCGTGCGCGGCGCGGCATAGAAGGCCTGGCCCCACATCAGGCTGCCCAGATATTTGGTGTTGGTGACATTCTTCACGTTCACGCTCGCCCGCAGATGATCGACCACCCGGATACCCGCCATCAGGTCGAGTACGGCATAGCTCTTCTGCTTAACGACGACATCGCCCATGTAAACATCGCCGTCATAGACATCGGTCAGCGTCGTCTTGATCGCATTCTGCCAGCGCAGCTGCGCGCCCAGCTTCAGGTCGTTGAGCTGCGGCACCTGATAGGTGGTGGCCAGCTTCAGCGACTTGGTCGGCAACCAGGTGCGGGTGTCGTTGCCCTCGTCATCCTCGATATCATATTGGGTATAGCCGCCGCTCAGCGTCCACTGGTCGGTGATCTTGCCCGCCACTTCCAGCTCGAAACCGGTCGAGGTGGTATCGACGCCGGCATAATAGCTGCCGCCGGCCTTGCCCGGTCCATCCTCGCCAAAGGTACCGGCATAATCGGCCAGTCCCTTCTGCTTGGCGCGGAACACGGTGGCGGTGGCATAAAGGCGATCGCCGAACCAGCTGCTCTTGATGCCGCCCTCGATGCTGGTGCCCTTGGCCGGGTCCAGCTTGCGATTATTGGCGTCGACCTCCGCCTGTGGATTATAGATGTCGGTATAGCTGGCATAGAGGGTGACGTTGGGCGTCACGTCATAGAGCAGGCCGAGATAGGGGCTGATCTTGTGGTCGTCGCGCGCCTGGTCGGTGCCATAGGAATAGCCGGACGACTTGATCCACATCGCGCTGGCGCCGACCACGCCCTTCAGCTGGTCAGTGAAGTTGAGATGGGCCGCGCCATAGAGGCGGGTCAGCTCGTCGCTATATTTGGCGGCCAGATATTCGCCCGGATAATCCGGTTCGGTCACCTGCGCGCTGCCCCAGTCATAGACCGACGGATAGACCAGCGCCGTGTCCTCGGCGAAATTCTCCCACTCCTTGGCATTGGACTTGGCGTAGGAGAGGCCCAGCACCAGCTTGTGCTCGCGGCCGAACAGGCTGAACGGACCGGTGGCGCTGAAATCGCCCAGATATTGCTTATAGTCGGACGGGTAGATGCCCGACATGCCATAGACGCCCTCGCCGGTCTCCTTGTCGGGATAGCCATAGGCATAGAGCAGCTTCGCATTCTCCTGGAAGCGCTTGTAGGTGAACATGCCGCTCAGCGTCCATTGGCCCATGGTATAGACCAGTTCGCCAAAGCTATTCTGGTCCTTCGTGTTCCAATAGGTCCAGTCGGCCGAAGTGGTTGCTGAGCGCGCATAGTCGATCCGGGTGCCGTCGGTGAACACCAGCGGCATCGCGCCCCACATCACGCCGTCGGCATCATTTTCCTGGCGGGTGTAACCGACCGTCGCCTTGAGATCGGGCGTCACCTGCCAGGCGACAATCGCGCCAAAAACGTCGCGATTGATATGGTTATAGTCGAGATGCGTGTCACGATCCTCATGCGCATAGATGAAGCGCGCCGACACCGTATCGGTCACCGGGACATTGACGTCGCCCTCCACGCGCCACAGGTCGCGCGAACCGACCTGGGCCGTGCCCTTGGCCTGGAACTCGTCGAGCGGCCGCTTGCGGACATAGTTGATCGTCGCCGACGGGTTGCCGATGCCGGTCATGATCGCATTGGCGCCGCGCACCGCCTCGACATTCTCGAACAGGGCGGTATCGAGATCGCCGAACTGGATACCCCAGGCGAGCGGCAGGCCGACACCATCGACCTGGAAGTTGGACACGTCGAAACCGCGCGAGTTGAAATAGGTGCGGTCCGTCTCGACGCGCTCGACATTGATGCCGATCGTCTGGTCGAGCAGGTCGTTGACGTTGGTGATCGCGAAATCCTCGATCCGCTCACGATTGATGATCGTCACCGACTGCGGCGTCTCGCGCACCGACAGCGACAATGCGGTGGCGGAACTGGACGGCTGGTTGGCCGCGGTCACGACGATCCGCGACGCGTCCTCTGCGGCATTGTCCGCTTCTGCCGCGCGGGCGACATGCGGCATCACGACAAGGGCAAAGCTGCTGCTCAACAGGAGGTGGCGCAAGGACAGACGCATTTTGATTTCCCCGATGGCTCTCTATCTGCGCCGCGCGTTAGGCATGTCCAGAATGCGAGTCAAACGCATTAGCATTGCATGCGCGCTACAATCGCGCCACGAAGATGAAATTTTGTTCATGTCTGGAACGAAGCTGGTCGGTTTCTCCTTTGTAAACCGGCACCTGCCCGTGCCTCCTGCCCAGGGAGTATCCGACCATGACAAACGCACCGCCCCGCCGATCGATCGCCGCCCTGATATTGGGCATCGTCTTCGGCCTTATCGGGCTGGTGCTGACCGGCGGCGGCGCCTGGCTGCTGATCTCGGGCGGCTCGCCTTATTATCTGGTCACCGGCATCGCCCTGATCGTCGCGGGCGTGCTGCTGGCACGCGGGCGCAAGGCGGGCGGCTGGCTCTACATTGTCATCTTCGCTGTCACTTTGCTCTGGGCCTATTGGGAAGTGGGCCTCAATCCCTGGGCACTGGTGCCGCGCGTCGTCGCCCCGCTGGTCCTCCTGATCGCGCTGCAACTGGTCTGGCCGACGCTCGACCGCAGCGCCGGTCGCTGGCGCCGTGCATGGGTCGGTGTGGCTGTCACTTTCGCTGTCGCGATCGGCTTTTTCTGGAGCATCGCCGGCAACTTCATCCCGCCGGTGCTGCAGGGCCTGCCCGACGCCCGCTATGCCATGGCCGATCCCTCGATCGGCACCACCGGCGCCGACTGGCCGGCCTATGGCGGCACCAACAGCGCCCGGCGCTACTCGCCGCTCGCCCAGATCACCCCGGCCAATGTGGGCAACCTCAAACGCGCCTGGATGATCCACACCGGCGACCTGCCGGCCTCGGCCCAGATCCGCAACACCTATGGCGCGGAAAACACGCCGCTCAAGATCGGCGACACCCTCTATGTCTGCACGCCCAAGAGCATGGTGATCGCGCTCGATCCCGCCACCGGCAAACAGAAATGGCGCTTCGATCCCAAGGTGTCGGACGAGGCCATTCCCTATACCGCGGCCTGTCGCGGGGTCAGCTATTATGCCGTGCCCGGTGCCGCTGCCGACACGCCCTGCGCCCAGCGCATCATCCTCGGCACGCTCGACGCGCGGATCATGGCGCTCGACGCCCGCACCGGCCAGCAGTGCCGCGACTTCGGCAGCAATGGCCAGGTCCGCATCACCGACGGCATGGGCCAAGTTCCTCCGGGCTATGTCTCCATCACCTCGCCGCCGACCATCGTGCGCGGCGTGATCGTCACCGGCCATCAGGTGCTGGACGGGCAGGATCGCTGGGCGCCGTCCGGCGTGATCCAGGCCTATGACGCAGTCACGGGCAAGATGCGCTGGGCCTGGGACATGATGCACCCGGAACGCAGCGGCCCGCCACCCGCCGGCCAGACCTATGCCCGCGGCACGCCGAACATGTGGACGATCGCCTCGGGCGACGAGCAGCTTGGCCTCGTCTATCTGCCGATGGGCAACAGCGCCGCCGATTATTACAGCAGCCTGCGCCGGCCGGAGGAAAATCACTACGCCACCTCGCTGGTCGCGATCGACGTGATGACCGGCAGGCCGCGCTGGAATTTCCAGGCGGTGCGCAAGGATGTGTGGGACTATGATTTCGGCGCCCAGGCGACCTTGATCGATTTCCCGACGGCGCGCGGACCGGTGCCGGCGATGCTGCTGCCCAGCAAGCAGGGCGACATCTATGTGCTCGACCGCCGCACCGGCCGGCCGCTGACCCCGATCGGTGACATCCAGGCCCCGCAGATCGGTGTCGAGCCAGCGCAGCGCGCCGCCACCCAGCGCATCTCGCTCTACCACACGCTGCGCAAGCCCGACCTCACCGAAAAGGACATGTGGGGCATGTCGCCGATCGACCAGATGATCTGCCGCATCCAGTTCCGCCGGGCGAGCTACAAGGGCTTCTTCACCCCGCCCGAGGCCGACAAGCGCTCGATCGAATATCCCGGCTATAATGGCGGCACCGACTGGGGCGGCATCGCCGTCGATCCGGCCCGCGGGGTGATCGTCGCCAATTATAACGACATGCCCAACTATGTCCGGCTGGTGCCCCGCAAGGAAGCCAACAAGAAGGGCTGGGCGCCGCGCGACCAGGCACGCGGCGAGATTGGCGGGGCGGAGGGTGCGGGCGATCCGCAGGCGCACACCCCCTATGCGATCGACGTCAATGCCGGCTGGCGCCTGCCCTTCACCGGCCTGCTGTGCAAGCAGCCCCCCTATGGCGGGATCCGCGCGGTAGACATCGCCACCGGCAAGACCATCTGGGATCGTCCCTTCGGCACCGCGCGCACCAACGGGCCGTTCGGCATCCCCTCGATGCTGCCGTTGACGATCGGCACGCCCAATAATGGCGGGTCGGTGGTGACGGCCGGCGGCCTGATCTTCGTCGCCGCGGCGACCGACAATCTGATCCGCGCGATCGACCTCAAGACCGGCAAGACTTTGTGGCAGGACGTGCTGCCCGCCGGTGGTCAGGCGACGCCGATGACCTACAGCCAGAATGGCAAGCAATATCTGGTCATCATGGCCGGTGGTCATCATTTCATGCAGACGCCAGTGGGCGATGCACTGATCGCCTATGCCCTGAACTGACGGGCCTCGCCGCCGCCCTTTGCCTTACCAGGCGAGGGCGGCGGTCAGCATCAGTGCCTGCGCCTGATCCTCCGGCCGCGCCGCGCCGGAGGCATCGGCGCGGAGGAGCCGGCTGCTCGCCAGTTGGTCGGGGTCGGTGAGGTGCAGGCCCACCCGCATCGGTCGACGCCCGGCCAACGCATAATCGACTCCGGCCTCCAGCCGCAGGCCACCATCATCCTGCATCAGCGCCGGCGCGCTGCTCTGCGCTGCAGCAACCCGGCATCGCCATGGCCCCTGCGCCCACAGTCCTTCCAGCATCAGTTGCTGTTCCTGCACGCGGCCGCCCCGCTCCTGGCGCAGTCGCGCCACATGGTAGCGCGCCGACAGGCTGAGCGCGGGCGTCAGCCGATGCTCCGCCCGCATCGCCATGCCGCGCACATGTGCCGATCCGCGATTGACCGGCAGATAGCCGTCCTCGACAAAGGCCAGCCGGTCCTCGATCTCGCCGTCAAAGGCATCGACCGCCAATGTCAGGTCCGGTGCCACCATCCAGTCGCTGCCCAGCCGCATGCGGCTGTCGCGTTCCGGCCGCAAACCGGACTGCAATGTGCGGAACGCCTCCCGCGTCAGCCCCAACGCGCCCGACAGGCCGACCCCGGCATAGGCCTCTATCGTTTCGCGATAATCCGCGCGCAGGGTGACGCCGGGCGCGGCGTCATAGGCCAGCCGCCCCGTCGGCAAGAACAGGTCGCGGCTCTTGATTGCGTCGCTGCCATAGAGCGCCGTCACATTGGCCCCGCGATTGTTGAGCTTGGCCCCCTGCCAGCCCAGCTCAGCCTGCAAGCCGTCCGCCAGTGGCAGGCTGCCATGGGCGTCGACCAGCATCAGACTGCTGCGCGGCTGGGCATCGCCGGACAGGTCGGTGGGCAGCGGCACCGCGCCGATCCGACGAGCCGGCATCGCCACCATCCGGTTGCGCTTGCGCTGGACGGCGATGCCGATCGCCACCGGCTCGGCCGGCGATGGCGTCAGTTCGATCGCATAGATGCGCGCCGGCTTCGCTGCACCGTCCAACGGCGCGGGCAGCAGGGAAAAACGCAAGGGCCGTTTCAGCACAAAGCCGCCATGATCGGGGGTAATCGTCTGCGCCGATGCCGGGATTGCGAACACCAGGGCTGCCAGCGACACCAACATCCAGCGGATCATCGTCATGACGCCACTTGCGCCAACTGGACAGCGGGCCCGGCGCGACGTTCCGGTTCATAAGCGATCATGTAACCGAAATGGTCGGACAGCGGCGCGCCCTCCACCTCCGTACCAAAGGGCACAGCCGCGTGGATGGCCCGCATCGGCCGGCCACTATCGTCGCGCGCGAACAGCCAATCCTTGCCGCGCGCGCTCGCCTGTTCGAGATCCCGGTGCGTGCCGACATCGGATGGCAGGCTGTCCGCCAAAACCCGTCGAGCGCCGCCCAGATGCGCCGCGACAAAGCCCATGCCCGTCCGCGCCCAATGGGCGAAGAAGGCGTGGATGCGGTTGCTATCACCGCCGATATTGAGGTCACCGCCCAGGATCATCGGCTGTCCGGCCGGTACATGGGCACGCACGAAGTCGGTCAGCAACCCGACCTGCCGGTCGAACGCCCGCTGCGACCGGGCGATGGCCACGCCTGCCGCCTTGCGCGCGTTGAGATGGGTGTTGACGATGCTGACCGGCCCGTCGAAGCCCGGCACCGCCAGATGGGCGATCAGCACGCCCTTGTTCGCCAGGCAATCGAAGCCGGCG
This sequence comes from Sphingobium sp. SG1, assembly GCF_057063145.1. Taxonomy (NCBI): domain Bacteria; kingdom Pseudomonadati; phylum Pseudomonadota; class Alphaproteobacteria; order Sphingomonadales; family Sphingobiaceae; genus Sphingobium; species Sphingobium sp. SG1. Next base: position 92,220 of record NZ_JBVVOJ010000014.1, read on the forward strand.
CAGGCGAAATCGGGAAAGGCCATGCGATCGATGCCGGTGATCGGATAATCGGACAGGATTAGCAGACCGCTGTTCAACTGCTTGGGCACCGTCTCGCCCCGGTCCCAGCGCGCCGCCTGCAGAAAGTTGCGGTCGTCCGTCCTCGCGGCAATCGCCGTGCGCAACCCGCTGTCCGGCCCGATCGCGACATAGGCATAGCCCGCACGGCGCGCCAGTTGCGCCGCCTGCGGCGAAAAGGCTTCCTGCAGCAGGATGATATGCGGCTGGCGCCCGGCCCGGCGCAGCGCCGCCAGCCGATCGGCGATGCGGCCCAGTGCCTCGTCCCGGCCAAGGGCGATCGGCCAGGGCAGGCCCATCACATTATAGGTCATCACCGACAGCGGCCTATCCGGCTGCAGCGCGGTCACCGCCGACTCGGCAGTATCGCTCCGCCGACTTTCGCCCTGCGATCCCGTGGCGGCCAACACCGCCAGGCTCGCGACCAATATGGCACGCAAAGGCTTCGCCATCCCTCATTCCCCTGCCTCCTCCCTAGCAGGCGCATGAGTCACGCTCGTGTCGTTCGCGCGGCAGTGGGGTTAAATTTTGAAGGCGGCGATCGTCATCCGACCGACGCCGGACTGTCATCATCGCCGTTAGCTTGCGGGCGGCCGGTTCCTGCTGATAGGGGAAATCCGACCCGCCCAGACGGCAATGAAGAGGATCCCATGGCCTATTTCCGGCGGCTTGATGCCCGCCATTTCACCCCGACGGAACTGGTCGGCGGCGCCTGGAACGTGACGGAACAGCATGTCGCCCCCGCAATCGGCCTGTTGGCCCATGCGATCGAGGTGGACGCCAAGGCACGCCGGCCCGATCCGCTGCAACTGGGGCGCCTGTCCTATGATATCCTGGGCACCATCCCGCTCGATACGGTCGAGATCGACGTCACCGTCATCCGCCCCGGCCGCACCATCGAACTGGTCGAAGCGCGGCTCAGCCATGGTGGCCGACCGGCAATCCTGCTGCGCGCCTGGCTGGCCCAGACCTACGACACCAGCGCGATCGCCGGCGGCGGCTTTGATCCCGTTCCCGGCCCGGAAACCATGCCCCCCTGGGACGGCACCGGCGAATGGCCCGGCGGCTTCATCGCCAGCATCGATGCCCGCCGCCAGTCTATCGCGCCGGGCCGCGCCATTGGCTGGATCCGCACGCCCCATGCGCTGATCGAGGATGAGGCGGTATCGACGCTCGCCCGCGCCATGGGGCTGGTCGATACCGCCAATGGCCTGGCACCCCTGGTGTCGACCGCCGATGCCGCCTTTCCCAATCTCGACCTCACCGCCCATATCTTCCGCGCGCCGGTCGGCGAATGGCTGGGCTGCGACGTCACCGTTTCCTTCGGCGCCGATGGCATCGGCCTTACCCACAGCATCCTTCACGACCGGGACGGCGCGATCGGGACCGTCTCGCAATGGCTGACGATCCGCCCGCGCTGATCAGCCGGCGAACAATCCCGCTTCGAATGCGGCGCGATCCAGTTGCTCCCGGAAATCGGGGTGGGCGATGGCGATCAGGGCTTTGGCCCTCTCACCCACCGACTTGCCCTTGAGGTCGGCCAGGCCATATTCGGTGACGATCAGATGCGTGTCCATGCGCGGCGTCGTCACCGGCCCGTCCAGACGCGGGGTGATGCGCGATATCGTGCCCTTGGCCGCGGTCGAATGGCAGGCGATGATCGATCGGCCGCCGCGCGAGGCATAGGCGCCGCGCACGAAATCCACCTGTCCGCCGGTGCCGCTGAACTGTCGCCCGTTGACGAATTCGGAATTGCAGGCGCCGTGGAAATCGACCTGCAGTGTCGCGTTCACCGACACCATATTGTCGTTGCGCGCGATCAGGAACGGGTTGTTCACATAATCGACCGGATGCGCCTCGACCGCCGGATTGTCGTGCAGGAAATCATAAAGCGCCTGATCGCCAAGCGCGAAGGTGTAGATCGCCTTGCCGGCATGGATCTGCTTGCGACTATTATCGACCACACCCGACTGCATCAGTCCGGCCAGGCCCGTGGTCATCATCTCGGTATGGATGCCCAGATGCCGATGATTGGCCAGCCCCGCGCACACCGCCTCCGGCAGCGCGCCAATCCCCATCTGCAGGCAGTCGCCATCGCGGATCAGACCGGCGACGGTGGCACCGATCGCGTCGTCGACCGCCGTGCGGGTGATGGCCGGCAGGGTCGGCAGCGCGACATCATGCTCGACCAGCGCGGTCACCGCCGACAGGGGGATCATGCAATCGCCCCGCACATAGGGCATATGGGCATTCACCTCCAGGATGATCCGGGTGCCCGGCTTGCGCGCCACCGCCAGCGCATAGTCGACATCGGTTCCCAGGCTGAAATTGCCGTCCGCATCCATCGGCGCGACCGTCGCGATCAGCGTGTCGACGCCGACATGCTCGACCATGGCGCGCGGCACCTGGCTGAAATGGCAGGGCAGGAAATCCACCATCGGCAGATGCGCGTCGCCATGCTGGCGATCCAGCGTCCGTTCGACGCCGCCATGGAACAGGCTCATCGGCGTGATCCGGTCGCGCAGCGCGAAGTCGAACACACTGGCCCCGGCGATCCCGGTGCAGAGCATATAATAGATGCGCAGATCGGCGACAGAACCGGACCGGGCGCGTTCGGCAAGGGCGGCGAGCAAGGCGGGCGGCTGGCCCGTCCCCAATGCCATGCAGATCTTGGCGCCCGACGGGATCAGCGCCGCCGCCTCCTGCGCCGAACGCCGTGTCTGCTGATATAATGCCTGGTCGCCCTTTGGGGTCATGGATCGCCTCTCTCCTGTGGTCGATCCCTAACCTATAGCGGCCGGCGCGCGTTTCACCACGCGGCAAAAGGACCAAGGGCGGGTCCGGTTGCCCGGCCCGCCCTTGCCTTCTCCTACTCAGGAGAAGCGTCAGCCCATGGTCGGGATGACGAAGCTCTGGTCCAGCACCGCGCCGCCGCTCGGCCAGCGCTGGGTCACGGTCTTGACCCGCGTGTAGAAGCGCACGCCATCCATGCCATATTGATTCATGTCGCCGAAGCCCGAGCGCTTCCAGCCGCCGAAGCTGTGATAGCTGACCGGCACCGGGATCGGCACGTTGATGCCGACCATGCCGACCTCGACATTGGCGCAGAAGCGGCGCGCGAAATCGCCATTGCGGGTGAAGAGCGCGACGCCGTTGCCATATTGATGCCTGGTCGGATAGCCGATCGCTTCCTCGAACGTCTCGGCGCGGACCATCTGCAGGACGGGACCGAAAATCTCTTCCTGATAGCTTTTCATCTGCGGCGTTACGCGGTCGAGCAGGGTCGGGGCGAGAAAGAAGCCGTCCTCATAGCCCTGCAGCGCGAAGCCGCGGCCGTCGATCACCAGTTCGGAGCCTTCATCGACCGCCATCTGGATGTAATTTTCGATCCGCGCCTTGTGCGCGGCGCTGACCACCGGGCCATAATGGGCGTCGGGATCGCTCGGCACACCGACGCGCAGCCCGGCGATACCCGCCTCCAGCTTGGCACGCAGCGCCACCGCGGTCTGCTCGCCCACCGGCACCACCACCGGCAGCGCCATGCAACGCTCGCCCGCCGAACCATAGGCCGCACCCAGGATATCGGCGACCGCCTGATCCAGATCGGCGTCGGGCATGACGATGCCGTGATTCTTGGCGCCGCCCATGCATTGCATCCGCTTGCCGTTCGACGCGCCACGGCCATAGACATATTGGGCGATGTCGGACGAGCCGACGAAACTGACCGCCTTGATCGCGGGATGATCGAGGATCGCGTCCACGACCTGCTTGTCGCCATGGACGACGTTCAGGATGCCGGCCGGCAATCCCGCCTCCATCGCCAGTTCGGCCAGGCGCACCGGCACAGAGGGATTGCGCTCGCTGGGCTTCAGGATGAAGGCATTGCCGCAGGCGATCGCAGGCGCGAACATCCACATCGGAATCATCGCCGGGAAGTTGAACGGGGTGATGCCGGCCGCGATGCCGATCGGCTGGCGCAGTGAATAGACGTCGATGCCCGGACCTGCCCCTTCGGTATATTCGCCCTTCAGCAGATGCGGGATGCCACAGGCGAATTCGACCACGTCCAGGCCGCGCTGGATATCGCCTTTGGCATCGGAATGAACCTTGCCATGTTCGACCGACAGCAGTTCGGCCAGTTCGTCCATATGCTGTTCGATCAGCGCCTTGAGGTTGAACATCACGCGGGCGCGGCGCTGCGGGTTCATCGCCGCCCAGGCGGGTTGCGCGGCCTGCGCATTGGCGACCGCTTCATCCAGTTCGCTGGGCGCCGACAGGCGAACCTGCGCCTGCACCTGGCCGGTGGCGGGGTTGAAGATGTCGCCCAGGAGCGTCGACGCCGATGCGCGATGCTGCCCCCCGATGAAATTGTCGACTATGCGCATGCTGCCCTCTCGAAACGGATCGGGTCGGCCATAAAGGAGGATCGGAAGGGTCGGAACCGGCTGGCTGATTTGATCGCGGGGACGGTGGATCGGCGCTGCGCTTGCCCGGTCGGCGCTTCTTTCGCATGGCTCGTCCATCGACAGCGGAGCGAGCATGGCCGGGACAGGAGCAGGACGGCGGATCACCGCCGCAGGATGGGACATACGCTGGGACGCCGATCAGGCGGCGCAGGCCTATGCCGATGGCTGGTGGCGATCGGACACCGCCGCTGATGCGTTGGCGCATGCAGCGCGCGATACGCCCGACCGCATCCTGCTGATCGACGGCGATCATTGCCTGACCGCCGCCGGCCTGCACGATCAGGCGCAGCGTCTGGCGCAGGCGCTGCTGGCGCGCTTCCCGGTCGGCAGCGTCATATCCTTCATGCTGCCCAACTGGCAGGAGGCGGCGGTCATCTATATGGGCGCGACGCTCGCCGGCATGGTCGCCAACCCGATCCTGCCGTCGCTGCGCGACCATGATCTGCGCTTCATCCTGGCCGATGTGGACAGCCGGATGATCTTCGTGCCGGAACGCTTTCGCGGCCATGATTATGGCGCGATGCTGGAACGGGTGGCGGCGGAGATGGAGAGGCCGCCGGAGATCGTCATCGTTCGGGCGGAAGATGGCAAAGTTTGCGCCTATGACGCCCTGTTGACTTCGGCCCCGACCGGCCGGCCGCTGCCACCGCTGGATGCCGACGAGGTGCGGATGGTGATGTATACAAGCGGCACCACCGGCCGGCCCAAGGGGGTGATGCACAGCCATAATTCGATCAATGCGCTGATCCGCCAGATTGGCCGCCACTGGCTGGTCGAGCCGGGCGACCGCTTCCTGGTGCCATCGCCGATCAGCCATATTGGCGGGTCGATCTATGCGTTCGAGACGCCGCTGCTGCTGGGCGCGACGGCGATCCTGATGGAGCAGTGGAATCCGGACGATGCGGTGCGGATCATGGCCGAGGCGGATTGCACCCATATGGCCGGGGCTACCCCCTTCCTGCAGCATCTGCTGGCGGCGGCGCGCGCGGCGGACACGCGGTTGCCCGCGCTCAAATTGTTCATCTGTGGCGGCGCGTCGGTGCCGCCGGCGCTGATCCGCGAAGCGGCCGGCTATTTCGAGCAAGCGGTGGTCAGCCGCGTCTATGGATCGACCGAATTGCCGGTCACGACCGTCGGCGTGATCGACCGGGCCGATGTCGCCCATGCCGCCGAGACCGACGGCCGCCCCGGCATCGCCACCGTCCGCATCGCGCCGGATGGCGAGATTCGCGCGCGCGGGCCGCAGATGATGGTCGGCTATATCCACAAGGCGGATGAGGCCGCGAGCTTCGATCCGGACGGCTATTATCGCAGCGGCGACCAGGGCGCCTGGGTTGATGGCGACCATCTGGTGGTGACCGGCCGGATCAAGGATCTGATCATCCGCAATGGCGAGAATATCGCGCCCAAGGAGATCGAGGATCTGCTGGTCGGCCATGACGCCATTGCCGAGATCGCTATCGTCGGCGTTCCCGACCCGCGCACCGGCGAGCGGGCGGTGGCGGTGATCGTGCCGCGGCCCGGCGCTACGCCCGACGTCGCCGCGTTGGCCGCGCATCTGGCCGGCCATCGCGTCGCGCGCTTCAAATATCCCGAGGCGGTGGCGCTGTGGGACGCGCTGCCCAAGAATGACGCCGGCAAGGTGCTGAAGCAGCAGATCCGCGCCCGGCTGGTGGAAGAGGCCGAACCGGCGGCGTCGTAGGACAATTGGTCCGCTGGCCGCGCGCCCGCCGATCGGGCATGGGCGCGCCATGCTGCGTCCCGCCTCCGCCGCCCTGCTGCTGACCCTGAGCCTGATCGGCTGTGCCGACGATCGCCGCGCCGAGCGGTTGAAGGCCGCCGGCCCCAATCCGACACTGGAAAAACTGATGACGGTAGCCGACGCCAGGGCCGGCACCCGGCTGTTCGGCACCTGCGCCGCCTGCCACACCAGCAGCGCTGGCGGGCCCGACACCGGCGGCCCCAATCTGCACGGCATTTACGGCCAGCCGATCGGCCAGCACAGCGCCCGCTTCGGCTATACCGCCGCGTTGCGCGCCAAGGGCGGCGTTTGGGACGACAAGGCGCTCGACGCCTGGATCGCCAATCCGCAGCGCTTCGTGCCCGGCACCAAGATGCAGTTCAGCGGTATCCCCGACCCGCTCGCGCGCGCCGACCTGATCGCCTATCTGCGCAGCCTGTCGGACTGAGCGGCCCCGCCAAAGATACGAATTTTTTGGGGTAGCTGGCGCGCCGGGGGCTTCGTACATCTGGCCCCATGACCAGCGGGATGACAGACGGCCTTTGGGCGTTGACCGAGAAGGAAAAGCAGACGCTGCGCCTGATGGTCCGGGGCCATGACGCGAAATCCATCGCGCGCAGCCTGGACCTGTCGGTCCATACCATCAACGAACGGCTGCGCGACGCCCGGCGCAAGATGGCTGTGTCAAGCAGCCGCGAGGCCGCCCGGCTGTTGCTGGAAGCCGAAGGTTCGCCCGAGACATCGCCCCCCGATTTTCTGGGGGACAGGCTATTGGGGGCAGACGCAGCCCCGGTCGAAGCGGATCAGGACGAGGCGCCGGTCGTCGGCGTGGGGCCGGCGGAGCGCCGGCGCCCGATCCTTCCTGGAGTGCTTCTCATGACTTTTGTCCTTGGCCTGCTGGCGCTCGCCGCCCTGCCCGATGCCGCCCCCACACCACAATCGGCCCCGCAATCGACGCCGGCCGCTGCCCAGGCGCATAATGCCGAGGTCGTCGACGCCGCGCGCCAATGGCTGGCGCTGATCGATCAGGACAAATGGGCCGAAAGCTATCGCGGCACCGGCAGCGCTTTCCAGAAACTCAACACGGTGCAGGTCTGGACCGAGGTATCGCAGACGATGCGCGGCCGGTTCGGCGCCCTTCAGTCGCGCAGCCTGTTGAGCCAGGAGGAACTGCCGGCCCCGCCCCATGGCTATGAAGTGGTGAAATTCCGCGCCAGCTACGCCAACCAGGCGCAGGCGATCGAGACGGTGACGCTGGATCGCGAGAATGGCGCCTGGCGCGTGGTCGGCGTGACGATCGAATAAGGCGGAAAGGGGCGCGTATCCGCGCGCCCTTCATGCCCCCGCGGCCGGTGGCGCCCCCAGCCGAAAGAACAGCGCGAGTTGCAGGCTTTCCGCGATCCGCTGCGCCTTGTCCTGCAAGGCGGCGGCCGCCGCCGGAACCATGACGGCGTCGGTCGTCTGCGACCAGAGATTCAGCCAATGGTCGAACAGGTCGGGCGTGATCCGGTCGCGATGCGCCATATGCACCGGGACGGGCTGTCCCTTGTAACGGCCCGACGACAGCATCACCGACGACCAGAAATCGACCAGCCGGTCGATATGCGCCGGCCAGTCATCCACGGCGTCGTTGAAGATCGGACCAAGCCGGTCGTCCGCGCGGACGCGGGCATAGAAGCTTTCGACCAGCTGGCGCAGGCTGGCCTCGTCGATCCGTTCCGCCTTCATGGGTTCCGACTCCGCACGGGGATGTCCGATCCATAGCGCATCGACCGCCGGGGTTCGACTGGCCGGATGCGATCGGCCGGGTTCGACCTGACCGCGCGCCCTATTCCCCCGCGACGGCGCGGCCGAAGCTGTAGCGGATGTGATCGACATGGCCCTCAAGCCCGAAGACCAGCGGATCCTGGCTGTCCATGATCGCGTCGATCCGGGCGCCGACATCCTCCGGCGTCCAGCTGGGCTGATAGACGCCCTTGCTTTCGGCGATGAAGGCGCGGGCGACCCGGCCGGCGATCGACACCAGCATCTCGCCCGTGACCGAGCAGCTTTCATGCGCCAGCCAGGCGACGACCGGCGAGACCAGTTCCGGCCCCATCGGCGGATATTGCGAGATATCCAACCCCTCGGCCATGCGGGTGACGGCGCCGGGCACGATGATGTTGGATTTGACCCCTTCGGCCTCCCCCTCCAGCGCGAGCACATTGTTGAGGCCGATCATGCCCGATTTGGACATGCCATAATTGACGCAATCGCGATTGCCATAGAGGCCGCCGATCGAGCTGGTGAGGATGATGCGGCCATAGCGCGCCTTGCACATATGCGGGAAGGCAGCGCGCGCGACATGGAAGGCGCCGCGCAGATGAACGTCCAGCACGGCATCGAAATCCTCCTGGCTGAGCGCCTGCATCGAGCCGTAGCGGACGTTGCCGGCATTGTGGATCAGCCCGTCGATCCGGCCATAATGGTCGAGCGCCGCCTCTATGATGGCGCGGCCGCCCTCCGGCGTGGCGACGCTGTCGGTCGAGACGATCGCGTCGCCGCCCTGCGCCTTGATCGCGGCCACCACTTCGGCCGCCGGGCCGACGTCGATCCCCTCGCCGCGCACGGCGCTGCCCGGATCATTGACCACGACCCTGGCGCCGCGTGCGCCGAGCAGTTCCGCATAGGCGCGGCCAAGCCCCCGCCCGGCACCGGTGATGACGATGACGCGATCGTCGTAGCGCAGTTCGGACATGAGCGGGCCTTTCGCTGGATTATGCAGATTATGGCGCACGGGTGACGCGGCGCGCGCGCGGGTTCAAGCCAAGGTGGCGAGGCATCGCCACGGCGGTTCGCCGACGCCCGGCGAAGCGGATAAGAGCGGGGCAGGACAGAGTAGAGGACAGGATAGATGCAGGTAGCGATCATCACCGGGGCGGGCAGCGGCATCGGGCTCTGCACGGCGAAGATGCTGCATGACGCCGGCATGGCGATCGTCGGCGTCGGTCGCGATCCGGCCAAGCTGGCGACGCTGGAGAGCGAAATCGGCGATCCGGCGCGGGTCGCCACTCTGTCCATCGACGTGACTCAGGATGATGCGCCGGCGCAGATCGTGCAGCTGGCGCTCGATCGCTTCGGCCGCATCGACTTCCTGGTCAACAATGCCGGCGCGGGCAGCCCCAAGCCGCTGCACGAGACCGACGACGCCACGCTGGACGGGTTCCTGGACCTGATGCTGCGCGCGCCCTTCCGCCTGGCGCGCGAGGCGATCGTCCATATGGGCGAGGGCTGCGGCATCGTGAACGTCACTTCCACCTATGCGGTGATCGGCGGGCGACGCGGCGGCGCCTATTCGGCGGCCAAGGGCGGGCTGGACGCTCTGACCAAGCATATCGCCTGCGACTATGGGCCACAGGGCATCCGCGCCAATTGCGTTGCGCCGGGCGTCACCATGACCGACATGGTGCGACACCGGTTCGAGGACGAGATGTTCAAGCGGGTGAATGTGGAGACCACCCCCTTCCCGCGGCTGGGCGAGGTGGAGGATGTGGCCAGCACCATCGCCTTCCTCTGTTCGCCCGGCGCCGCCTTCATCAACGGCCAGACGATCGTCGTGGATGGCGGCTGGACCTCGACCAAATATCTCTCGCCGCGCGCGCTGACGACGACATGGGTGGAGGCGGAGTAAGGCTACTCTTTGGCCGGCCGCTCGGTTAGGGCGGGCCATGGCCGATGCCCCGATCCTCTATTCCTTCCGCCGCTGCCCCTATGCGATGCGGGCGCGACTGGCGCTGCTGGTGAGCGGGCAGGCGGTGGCGCATCGCGAAATCCTGCTGCGCGCCAAGCCCGCGGCGATGCTGGCCGCATCGCCCAAAGGGACGGTGCCGGTGCTGGTCCTGTCCGACGGCCGGGTGATCGACGAGAGCCTGGAGATCATGCGCTGGGCGCTGGGGCGGCATGATCCCGAGGCGTGGCTGGCGGGTGACGACGCGACGCTGATCGCGACCAATGACGGACCGTTCAAGCGGCATCTGGATCGCTACAAATATGCCGAGCGCCATGGCAGCGACCCTATCGCGCATCGGACCGAGGCGGCCGGACTGCTCGACGCGCTGGAGGCGCGGTTGCGCGACCGGGCTCAGCTTTGCGGCGCGCGGCGGACATTGGCCGACATGGCGATCTTTCCCTTCGTGCGGCAATTTGCGGCGGTCGAGCCGGACTGGTTTGCCGCGCAGCCCTGGGCCGCGTTGCGCGGCTGGCTGGCCGGGCATCTGGAATCCGAGCTGTTCGACCGCGCGATGGTTCGCCACCCGCTATGGGTGGAGGCGGAGGCCGGCTAGTCCGGACCGCAACAGGCCTCGAGGCAAATCTGGCGCAGCAGGGCGATGACGTCGCGGCGCTGTTCGCTCGGAATCGCGCGACCGATCCGCGCCTCATGCGCGTCGAACGCCGCGCAGACCTTGTCGTGCAGCACCAGCCCCTCGCCCGTCAGCGTCAACGGGATCGCACGGCCCTTGCCCGCGCCCTTGTCTAACAGGCCAGACAGCGCCAGCTTGTTGATGAGCGGCACCAGATTGGCCGGCTGGGCGCGCAGCGCACGGGCGATATCGCTCTGGCTGCACCCTGGATTGGCGCCGATCAGGCGCAGCAAGGTCGCCTCGCCCGGATTGAGGCCAAGCGGGGCCAGCGCCTCGCCCAGCGCGCCGGTGACCGCCGCCGCGGTGCGACGCAGATGGAAGCCCAGCATCGCGTCGAGCGGGTCGGTGAAGGCGCTGTCAGGATCGATCGTCACCGCGCGGGTCTAGCCCCCTTGCCGTGCCGGCTCAAGTCGATATCTTATATACCATAATATAAGATGGAGAGGAGCGATGTTCATGACGATGCGATTCGCCTTGCCGTTTGTCCTGCTGGCCCTGGCCGGGACGGCAGCGGCCCAGACGCCACAGTCCGATAGCCCGGCGGCTTCCGGCGCGATCGAGCCGGATGGCACGGTCCATGTCCCCGGCTTTCGCCTGCCCCCCTCCATCTATCTGAGCGAGGCGGCGAAGAAGGCGCTGCCGCGCACGCCGACCGATCCCGAAGAGCCTATGATGCGCGCGGTCGCCGCCGGGCAGGCCGGTGCGCTGCGCCAGCGCATGCCGCAACTGGTCGCGCCGCGCATCGACGCGTTGAAGGCGATGTACAAGGTGACGACGCGCGAGGAACAGATCGCCGGCATAGCGGCCGTGCGCGCGACCCCGGCGGCCGGCGTCGCACCGGGCAACCGCAGGAAGATATTGCTCAACCTGCCGGGCGGTGGCTTCATCATGGGCGTGGCCGGCGGCACCGGCATGATGGAATCGATACCGCTCGCGGGGCTGGCCGGGGTGGAGATCCTCTCCATCACCTACCGCCAGGCGCCCGAGACCATCTGGCCGGCAGCTACCGAGGATGTGACCAAGGTCTATCGCGCACTGCTCAAGACCTACCAGCCGCAGGATATTGGCATCTTCGGCTGTTCGGCCGGCGGATTGCTGACGGCCGAGGCGATCGCTTGGTTCATCCATGAGAAACTGCCGCTGCCCGGCGCAATCGGCATCTTCTGCGCGTCGGGCGATGCGCGCTGGGGCGGCGACAGCCAGAGCTTTGCCCGGCCGTTCCAGGCGCTGCCGCCGCGCGACGATGTCCGCGCCTATTTCAAGGGTATCGACCGTAGCGATCCGCTGGTGTCACCGGCGCTGTCGCCGGCCACGCTGAAACTGTTTCCGCCGACGCTGCTGATCACCGGCACCCGCGCCTTCGAGATGAGCGCGACCGTCAATACCCATCGCGAACTGATCAAGGCCGGGGTCGATGCCGACCTGCATATGTGGGATGGGCTGGGCCATGCCTTCTTCTACGATCCCGCCCTGCCAGAATCGCGTGAGGCCTTCGACGTCATGACCGCCTTCTTCCGCGATCGGCTGAAGCTGGCGCGCTAGACCGCAATCGCCCGGCGACAAAATTCCCATATCTCCACCGCCAGTTCGGATCGGCGCTGGCGGTCGGGAATGGCGGCCTCTTCGGCAAGCAACTGGCTGTGGACGGTGGTCGAGACCAGATTATAGACGAGCAGCGCCATCCACGGCGCCGGTCCTGCGCGGACCTGCCCCTCTGCCATGCCTTCGGACAGGATCGTGGCGATCAGGTCGATGAGCGGGCTGACAGCTTTTTGCAGTTCGACCGGACGCGCCTCCGCCAGGCGCAGATGCTCGCGGCTGAGCGCCGCGCTCCGGCGCTGGCCGCCTTGCCAATCGCCATCAATGGCTGCGCGACCGATGACGATGGCCGTCACGATATGATGCAAGCGCGCCAGCGGGTCCGGCAGGTCGCGCACCTGTTCGCCGAACTGTTCCGCTGCGCGGCGGAGCGTATGGGCAAACACCGCCAGGACCAGATCATCCTTGCCCGCAAAGCGATCGTACAGCGCCCGACGGGCGAGCCCGGTGCGCTGCAATACGGCACGGATGGTCAGCCCTTCCAGCCCCTCCTCGTCGAGCAGATCATAGGCGGCGGCGACGATCTGCTGGTTACGATCGTCCAGTTCCGCGATCGCGTCGTCGGTCTGCAGCGCCCGGTACATGCTCATCGATCCTCTCTGCAATAATCGCTTTCCATCTAGCAGCCCGCGACTATAGTGCCAGCATTGAGAACGTCGTTCTCATCGCGAAGATATATGGGAGAGCAAGATGGCGACGGTCCTCTTTGTCGAGGCCAGCGGTGCGGAGCATCGGATTGATGTGCCGGCGGGCGAGAATCTGATGCGCGCGGCGCTCAATGAGGGGCTGGAGGGCATGGTCGGCGAATGCGGCGGCGGGCTCGCCTGCGCGACCTGCCATTGCTATGTCGAGGAGGATTGGGCCGACCGCCTGCCCGCGCCGGCGCAGACCGAGCTGGACATGCTTGAATGTACCGCCAGCGAGCGCCGCCAGAGCAGCCGCCTGAGCTGCCAGATCATCGCCAGCGATGCGCTCGACGGGCTGGTCGTCCATCTGCCCGCCGCGCAATATTGAGGAGCCCGATCATGGCAACCGCCCAAGCGACGCCCGTTATGGACATTCCCGCCCATGTCCCGCCCGAACTGGTGCGCGAGATCGGCCTGACCACCGGTCCCGAATTTCTCGCCGCGCCCCATGCCTTCATGGCGAAGCTGCACGAAACGCACCCGCCGATCTTCTACAGCGTCAATCCGCTGATCGGGAACAGCTGGTGTACGATCAAGCATGAGGATGCCTTCTTCGCGCTGCGCCACCCGGAATATTTCACCACCGCCGGGGCCACGCCCTTCCCGCGCGATCCCAATAATTATTTCCATTTCATCCCGCTGGAGATCGATCCGCCGCATCATCGCAAATATCGCGCGATCCTCGATTCGACCTTCTCGCCGCAAAGCGTGCTGCGGCTCGAAGCCTATATGCGCCGCCTGACCAACGACCTGATCGACAGCTTCATCGATGCCGGCGAAGTGGAATTCACCACCGCCTTCGGCCGACCGCTGCCGGTGTCGATCTTCCTCGACCTGATGGGCCTGCCGCAGGAGATGCGCGACACCTTCGTCGACTGGGCGGTCGACCTGCTCCATTCGCAGGATCGCATGACCGCCGGCCTCGCCATGCGCGGGATCGAGGCCTATCTGGCGCAGGTGATCGTCGAGAAGACGGCCAGGCCCGATGATGGCGTCATCAGCACGATCATCCAGGCGCGGCCCGGCGGCGAACCGCTGAGCGAGCGGGAGATTTTCGGCTTCACCTTCTTCCTGTTCATCGCCGGGCTCGACACGGTGTTCGCGACGCTCAACAATATCTGGCTGTGGCTGGCGCAAAACCCCGATCGGCGGCGCGAGATCATCGCCCATCCCGACCAGATCAATGCCCAGGTGGAGGAATTGCTGCGGGTCTTTTCCGTCACCTTTTCCGGTCGGACCCTGACCCAGGATCTGGAAATGCGCGGCGTGCAGATGAAGAAGGGCGACAAGTTCAACAGCATCCTGCCCGCCTGCAACTATGACCCGGACGTCTTTCCCGATCCGACCCGTGTGGACTTCAACCGACCACGCAAGCCGATCCTGGCCTTTGCCGGCGGTGTGCATAGCTGCATCGGCGCGCATCTGGCGCGTCTGGAGGTGAAGGTTGCGTTGCAGGAGTGGCTGCGGCGGTTGCCGGACTTTGCGGTTCGGTCTGATGCGGAGATCAGCTATTGGCCTGGCGGAGTGGTTGGTCCCAGGTCGCTTCCGCTGGTCTGGTAGGGCGCAGCCACGAAAAAGCCGCCTTGGAGTGAACCGAGGCGGCGTGTGTGTTTGTGTGTGTTGGTTGCGGGAGTAGGATTTGAACCTACGACCTTCAGGTTATGAGCCTGACGAGCTACCGGGCTGCTCCATCCCGC
>NZ_JBVVOJ010000015.1:0-106443 GCF_057063145.1 Sphingobium sp. SG1
AAACCAAAGAGTCCTACCTCGGCTTCGTCAATCTCGTCTCAGCCCTGCAATGGATACCCTTTGTCCACGAAACCTAGGTATATTTCCTTATACCTAAAATTATACATAAAACCCACATTTCTTCAAAGTATACAATGTCATACTTTGGTCCATTAACGCTGTTAAACGCCCATTTCACATAGGTTTCGTAGCAGCAACCCGCCAAACATTCATCAATGCGGAAAGCATCGAAAGGCCAGGAAAAACTCTGCTTTTTACACAGGCTTGACCATTGCTACATAGAATCACCATCGGTATACTTACCGATAACAGGGTCGCTCGTTAGTTAGTCCATTTTCACGCGGCATTTGCCGCGCAGATGATCTTTACGCGCCGGGACTTTCGCCCCGGTCGAATGATACGGGCATTTTAGCTGGTGAGGGAGACGTCATGCTCGAACTACATCAAGCGGGGGCACCCTATTATCCGAAGTTTTTCGGTGACGAACGTGGCAGTGCCGCAGTTCCCGCCCCGATCTACCTGGTTCCGCCCAGTCAGCCCCATTTGGCGTCCCGCGCAGACCTGCAGCGGCTGATCAACAGCATTCCGGTCAAGATCGTGGTGGTGGATCGCGATGCCTGCATCGTGGCCATCAATGGCGCCTGCCAACCCTATCTCCGTGCCGTCGGTCTCGACCTGCATCTCGTGGCAGGCCAGAGCTATTACGCCGTCAAGGCACGTTTCGCCGCACCACCGCCAGATGCCCGCAGCGTGAGCGAGCATGTCGCCGCCCTCTGCCAGCACAGCACGCCCTTCAGCCAGACACTCAGCTTCCCGCTCGCCGGGCAGGACATCCGCATGGTCGTCCATGGCGAACGCCTGCCGGGCACCGAGGATCTGTTCATCCTCAGCCATCTCGACGATGAAGATCCGGAAAGCGAAACCGCAAATCCCCGTCGCTACCACCTCTCGATGCTGCAGGCGGAGGAAGAGGAGCGCAAGCGGATCGCCCGCGAGCTGCATGACGAAACGGCCCAGCAACTGGCCCTGATGCAGTTCAACCTCATGGCGCTGCGCAACAGCGACATGAGCCCGCAGGCAAACGACGCCTATCAGGCGATGGAAAGCGCGCTCAAGGCGATCCAGGATCAGGTACGCACGCTCAGCTATCTGCTCCATCCGCCCGAACTGGCGGAAGATGGCATCGAGGCGGCCCTCGCCCATTTCACCCGCGGCTTCGCCCGCCGGTCCGGGCTACAGGTCGAATTTCGCTGCCTTTCGGGACCGATCAAGCGCGATCCGGACATGGAAATCGCCTTCTATCGCGTCGCGCAGGAAGCACTGGCCAATGTCTACAAACATGCCAATGCCAATCATGCGGTCGTCCGGTTGCGGCGGACCCAGACTGGCTTCGCGCTGGAGATAGAAGATGATGGCCGGGGCGTGCCGGAACATATCCTCAACGGCCAGGGCCGCGACATCGTCGGCGTCGGCCTGTCGGGCATGCGAGAGCGCGTCGTGGCCCTCGCCGGCCAGTTGGAAGTCCGCCGCACCGGCGCCGGCACGCTCGTCACCGCGACCATACCGCGCCGCCGCCAGACCGACTGATCTCGCCTGATCGGCGGAGCAGGATCAGGCCCGCCCGCCGATCGCCCGCCGATCAGGGTTCGACGATATTATTGCGCACCGCGTAGCGCACCAGTTCCGCCGTCGTCCCCAGCTTCAGTTTGTGCATCGCCGCCGCGCGATGGGTTTCGACCGTCTTCACGCTGATATCGAGCAGATGGGCGATCTGCTTGTTGATCTTCCCTTCCGCGATCAACTGGACGATCTCGCGCTCGCGCGGGGTCAGCGTGGCGACATTGCTGCCGGCCACGCTGCTTTTTACATAATGGTCGAGCAATGTTTCGGAGATCGCCGCCGAGAAATAGGGCTTGCGCAGCGACAGCGCCTCGACCGCCGACTGCAGATGCTGGCCGCTGTCGGACTTGAGCACATAGCCACGCGCGCCCGCGCGCAACACCTCGACCAGCAGATCCTCTCGATCATGCATGGTGTAGATCAATATCTCGATCCGCGGGAATTCCTGCTTGAGCGCGCGGGTCAGTTCCAGCCCGTTCATCAGCGGCAGCGAATAATCCAGGATCGCGATGTCCGGCTGGGTATCGCGCGCCGCCTTCAGCGCGTCATGCCCGTCCGATGCCTCGGCGACGATCTGCCAGCGATCCTGGGTTTCGAGGAAAGTCCGAACCCCCTGGCGCAAGGCCTGATGATCGTCGGCAATCAATATCCGCGTCAATGGCTTGCTCATCCCTTACCCCTGTCCACTCCCGATGGCGCCCATGATGAGCCTGCCTATCTTTGCGGCCCGCCCGCCTGAAACAATGGGGGTTTTCCCCCGCATTAGCCGATATTGCCCCGACAGCGCGCAAAGCCGCCAATATCCGCCTTTCCGTCATGGTCTACGCGGGGCCTGGCAGCGGAAAATCTGCCATGCCCCGCCATATTTGGCGAGAGGAAAGCATGGTTATCGTGCATTTTCCTGATCTTAGCATCGATCACAGGGTTTTCTGCGATGCGAGCGTCCCCCAACCGGGTCGGGGATTATCCCGATGGCCCCACCCGCCGCGCCGATGGATGATGGCACCGGGCTTCATGGCCTTCAGGGAAAATGGGGACAGATGATGCGCAACGTGAAGACCTGCCTGCTGGGCGTCCTCCTGCCGCTGGCCGGGGCGATCAGCACCCCGGCGAAGGCCGTCGAGGGCGCAGCCAGCCTCTATGTTCCCGGCACCGGCGGCCCCGCGACCGCCGTGATGCCGCCGCTGGAGGGTGTCTATTTCGACGACACCATCTACATCTACAATGGCAGCGCCAGCGCCAGCAAGGAATTCGTCGTCGGCGGCAATGTCGTCGCCGGTCTCGATGCAACGATCGTCGCCGACTTCCTGACGACGCTGGTCGTGCCCTCCACCAACTTCCTGGGCGGCACATTGTCGATGGGCGTGACCGTGCCGGTCGGCGCGCCGATGATCGATGCCAATGCCGTCGTCACCGGCCCGTTCGGCAATCTGCGCAGCCTCAACGTCCATGATTCCGCGCTGGTGGTCGGCGATCCGGTGTTCAACACCATGCTCGGCTGGAAGGCGGGCAAGCTCCACATCCAGGCCAGTAGCATGGTCAACATCCCGGTCGGCCATTATCGCGAGGACCAGCTGGCCAATCTGGCGCTGCATCGCTGGGCGGTCGACACCTCGCTCGCGCTCAGCCTGCATGATGATGAGAGTGGCTGGGATCTGACCGGCAAGGCCGGCGTCACCTTCAACGGCAAGAATGATTACACGGAATACGACAGCGGCAACGAGTTCCACCTCGAAGGATCGGTGGAAAAGGCGCTGTCGAAGAAATTCTCCATCGGCGCCCAGGGCTATTGGCTCAAGCAGATCAGCGATGACAAGAGCAGCGGCGCCCTGCTCGGCGCCTTCCGGGGCGAGGTGGTCGGCGTTGGCGGCACCGCCGCGCTCAATGTCACCATGGGCCGCTCGCCCGCGACCTTCCGCCTGCGCGCCTTCAAGGAACTCGACGCCACCAACCGGCTGAAGGGCGAGGCCTTCTTCCTCAGCCTCAGCCTCCCGCTCTACATGAAGATGCCCCCGCAATAGCGCCGGGGCATCCCCTCTATAGCTGCCGCAGCGCCCTTGCGGGCCGCACCGACATCAGCGGGATCGATCCGGCAAGGCCGATCCCCAGCGTCAGCACCGCCCCGCCCGCCAGCGTCGCCAGCACCACGCCCCAGTCGGGCGCCCAGCCAAAGTTGAACAGCTGCACCACCACATACCAGGCGGCCACCCCGCCCAGCAGCAGCGCGACCAGCGCCAGCAATCCGGCCAGCACGCCATATTCCAGCGCCTGCGCCCCCAATATCTGGCCGCGCGTGGCGCCCAGCAGCTTCAGCACCACGCTGTCATAGCTGCGGCTCTGCCGCCCGGCCGCGATCGCCCCGATCAGCACGGCGACACCCGCCAGCACCGTCACCGATGCCGCCGCCAGGATCGCGCCGGACATCTGGTCCAGCAGGCCGGACACCTGGCTGATCACCTGCCCCACCTCGATCACCGACGCGCCGGGGAAGGTCGCCAGCAGCGCGCTCGTCACCGCCTGCTCCTGGCGCTTGTCGGGCAGGCTGATCGTCGCGGTCAGGCTGTGCGGCGCCGACGCCAGCGTGCTCGGCGAAAAGACCATCACATAGTTGAAGCCCATCGTGTCCCAGTTGATCTTGCGCAGCGACGCGACCCGCGCCTCGATCTCGCGGCCCAGGATCGACACGGTGATGCGATCGCCGACCCAGATGTCCAGCGCCTTGGCCTGGTCGGCGTCCAGCGACACCAGCGGCGGCCCGACATAATCGCGCGGCCACCAGCGTCCCTCCACGATCTCGCTGCCTTCCGGCAGGGTCGCGCTATAGGTGACGCCGCGCTCGCCGCGCAGGATCCACGCCCCTTCGGGCTTTTCCTTCAGGTCGGCGACGCGCTTGCCCGAATAGCCGGTCACCGTGCCACGCAGGATCGGCACGACATTCAGCTTCGCCGTCGGCACGCGTTTGGCCATCAAAGCGCGAAACTGCGCCTCCGCCCCGGCCGGCATGTCGAGTATGAACAGGTTGGGCGCCTGTTTCGGCACGGTCCGGCCGATCTCCGCCTGGATGCTGGTCTGGATCGCCGCCAGCGTGACGAACAGGGTAAGCGCCAGCCCCAGTGCCACGGTCAACGCCGCCGTCTGCGCGCCGGGCCGATGCAGGTTGGCGAGCGCCAGCCGCAGCAGCGGCCGCCGCGCATGGGGCATACGCCGCGCCAGCCACCTTATCCCCTGCCCCATCGCCAGCAGCAGCAACAGGGTCGCCGTAATGGCGCCCAGCATGGCCGCGGCGAACATCGGTGTGCGGGCCGTCAGCAGCACGACCGCGACCAGCAGCGCGATCGCACCGCCAACCAGCGCCAGCGTCCGCCGGTCGATCCGCCGCCGCCCGTCGACCAGGGTGCGCAGGATCGCCGCCACCGGCTCGGTCCGCGCACGGGCCAGCGGCGGCAGGGTGAAGATCAGCGCGATCAGCAGGCCATAGGCCGCGCTCGTCACCAGCGGCAGCGGATAGAGATGGAAGCCCGGTGCCACCGGCAGCATGTCGCCCGCCGCCCAGACCAGCAGGGGTGGCGACAGCGCGCCCGCCACCAGCCCGGCCAATATGGCCAGCCCCGCAACCACCCCGATCTGCAGCAGATAGATGCGCTGGATATCGGCCGAAGTCGCCCCCAGCACCTTGAAGGTCGCCAGCGCACCGCGCTTGATCGCCAGATAGGACGCGACGCCATTGCTGACGCCGATCCCGGCGATCACCAGCGCAGCCAGGCCGATCAGCGACAGGAACTGGCCCATATTCTCGATGAAGCGGTTGGTGCCCGGCGCCGCCCGTTCACGGTCCTTAAATTCCCAGCCCTGCTCGACATAGCGCTTCTCCAGCCGCTCGCGCAGCGCCTGCGCATCCGCCCCGGCGGGCAGGCGCAGCCGATATTTGGCGCGGTAGAGGCTGCCCGGCTGGATCAGCCCGGTGCGGTCCAGCCCGTCCATCGACACGATCGCCACCGGCCCCAGGGTAAAGCCCTCGCCCACCCGGTCCGGCTCGTCGGCGATGATGGCGGCGACGGTGAAATCGGCAGTGCCATAGCGCAGCGCGTCACCGACGCCGATCGCCATCCGCTCCGCCAGGGCCGGGCTGATCAGGATGCGGTCGGCCGCCAGCGACGCATAGCGTCCATGCTGCAACGCCAGCGTGCCATAGAGCGGATAGGCATCGTCCACGCCTTTCAACTCGGTCAGCAGCGGCGGCGCCGCGCGCGCGCCGCCCTTGTGGACCATGGCGCGCAGCCGCACCGTCTCGCTCGTCCGGCCCAGCCGCGCGATCGCCTGCTGGTCGCGCGCGTCCATCACCCGCTGCGTCATGGCGATCTCGACATCGCCGCCCAGGATCATCTGCCCCCGCGCCGAAATCTCGCCGGTGATCGCGCTGGTCAGGCTGCCGATCGCCGCCAGCGTCATCACGCCCAGGAACAGGCAGACGAACAGCAGCCGCAAGCCGCGGAACCCGGCATGCAGGTCGCGCCGCGCGATCCGCCAGCTTGCCCCCCACCCCAATGTCGTCACGCGGCAACCTCGCCGCTCAACTGGCCGTCGCGCATCTCGACGGTCCGGTCGCACCGCGCCGCCAGCGCCGGATCATGGGTGATGATCAGCAGGGTCGCGCCGCTGGCCTGTTGCCTAGCGAACAGCAGGTCGATGATCGCCGTGCCGGTCGCCTGGTCCAGATTGCCGGTCGGCTCGTCGGCGAACAATATCGCCGGATCGGGCGCCATGGCCCGCGCGATCGCCACGCGTTGCTGCTCGCCGCCCGATAGCTGGGCGGGATAATGGGACAGGCGATGGCCCAGGCCCACCGCCTTCAATTCCTGCGCCGCCCGCTCGAACGGATCGGTAAGTCCCGTCAGTTCCAGCGGCACGGCGACATTCTCCAGCGCCGTCATCGTCGGCAACAGATGGAAGGATTGCAGGATGATGCCGATCCGCCCGCGCCGCGCCCGCGCCAGCCCATCCTCGTCCAGCGAGCGATAATTGACGCCCGCGACGCTGACCGTGCCGCCGCTCGCCTGTTCCAGCCCCGACAGGATCGCCATCAGCGATGACTTGCCCGATCCCGACGCGCCCAATATCGCCAGGCTCTCGCCGCGACGAATATCCAGGTCGATGCCCTTCAATATCTGCGTGTTGCCGAGCGAGAGGGTGACATTGCGCGCCTGGATCGCGATATGGGGGGCATCGATGGTCGCATGCATGAAGAAGGAAGGCTCCTTGGCGAACGGTTTCCGGCTATATGGGTTCTCGCTGCTGCTTGTCCAACTGCTCGCCGCCTGTTCCCCAACGAAGGAGCAGGCGCTTCCCGCCGCTGACAATGGCGCCGCAAACCTGACAGCGAAGGCGACACAGCCAATCGCCGATGGCAAGTTGGTCGTAGTGTTCGGCGACAGCCTCTATGCCGGCTATAATCTTCAGCAGGATCAGGGCTTTGCACCCATTCTTGAACAAACCCTGTCAAAACAGGGGATCAAGGCCCATGTCGTCAATGCCGGCGTGTCGGGCGACACCAGCGCCGACGGCCTCGCCCGCCTCGCCTTCGGTCTCGACGGCCTGCCGCGCAAGCCCGACCTGGTGCTGGTGGGCCTGGGCGGCAACGACATGCTGCGCGGCCTCAGCCCGCAGGCGACCCGGACCAATATCGACGCCATCCTGACCGAGTTCGCCAAGCGCGGCATTCCCGCGATGCTGACCGGCATGATGGCATCCCCCAATATGGGACCGGACTATGCCGCCGCCTTCAACCCCATCTATCCCAATCTGGCAAAGAAGCACGGCGTGCCGCTCTACCCC
Organism: Sphingobium sp. SG1; assembly: GCF_057063145.1. NCBI lineage: Bacteria > Pseudomonadati > Pseudomonadota > Alphaproteobacteria > Sphingomonadales > Sphingobiaceae > Sphingobium > Sphingobium sp. SG1. Next base: position 7,453 of record NZ_JBVVOJ010000015.1, read on the forward strand.
TTCTTCCTCGACGGCGTGATCGGGGAGCGCAGCCTGCTGCTGCCCGACGGCATCCACCCCAACCCGCAAGGCGTCCAGCGCATCACCGCCAAGGTCGCGCCGTTGGTGGCCAGGCAGTTGGGGGAGTAGACCGCGGGAGAAAATCGGGTGTCCGTCAAAATGGCTAAAATGGGTGGATAGCGGACCGTCGGCTTCTAGCTTGAACCGTTGAGAAAGCCGACATTTGCCGAACTGCGTAGCTTAAATGCCTATATTTTCTGCGAATGTGCCCGCTATCCCAGCGATACATGATCCAATTACCGTGAACGCAGCCATCGAAGCTATAGACAGATCAGCACCAAAAATCGCGTTTATGACGGCTGTGATTGGAAAGACAACAAACCCGGCACAGAAATAGAATACACCGCGCCGTGGATTGAAATCAATTGCTTTGGCTTTTGGGTCAGGCGGATCGCGGAGCACCCAAACCGAGCCTAGTCCAATTACCAACAGCGGAAGCCAAACCCAGATCGGCCAATTTTGCCCGTCCTTAAAGACCCATGCCTGCACAAGACCGGCAAGGCAGAGAAGGGCAGCGCCCAAATATGCTAACGACTCTCTATTGAACATACGATCGCGCAAGCCTCACACTATGTGCATGATCCTGCCACCGACCAAGTATGTCTGCAATGGCGACCAGAGAACGCCACTCTGAACGGCAACAAATGGTCGCTTCCTGCCCGCCCAAATTTGCCCTCACGGCCCCGCTAGATCAGCCCTCGCACGATCCAGCCCGGCAGCGTCGCGATCGCCAGCAACGTCCCCAATGGCACCCGGCTCTGCCCCTGCACCGCCCGGCCCAGCGCCAGCGCGATCAGCGCCCCTACCAGCCCCAGCGACGCCGCGATCAGCAGGATGAAGGGCAGCGCCTGCCAGCCCAGCCAGGCGCCGATCGCGCCGAGCAGCTTGGCGTCGCCCAGCCCCAGCCCTTCACGCCCGCGCAGCGCGCGATAGCCAAGCGCGATCGCCAGCAGCCCCAGATAGCCCGCCGCCGCGCCGATCACCCGATCGATCAACGCAACATCGGTGGTCCACAGCCCCAGCGTGAAGCCGAAGAAGGCCAGGGGCAGGGTCAGCGCATCGGGCAGCCAGAAATGGCGCCAGTCCAGCACCGCCAGGGTCAGCAGCAGCCAGCCGAGCAGCGCCCAGCCGATCCCGCCCAGATCCGGCACGAAACCCAGCGCCAGCGCGCCGGTAATGGCGCAGCCCGCCTCCACCCGGCCATGGAGCGGATCGATCGCCGCGCCGCAGGTCCGGCATCGGCCGCGCTGCACCAGCGCGCTCAGCATCGGGACCAGGTCGATCGGCCCCAGTAGCCGGCCACAACCGTCGCAGGCCGACCGGCCGCGCATCACGCCACGCCCCTGCGGCCAGCGCAGGATCAGGGTGGCAAGAAAGCTGCCCGCGATCGCCCCCGCGACCGCGCCGACCAGGGCCGCCCAGGGATCGATCACAACGTCCCTTCGACCTTCAGCACATAGGCGTTGCCGACCGTGGCGAAGCCCGCCTGGCCCAGTGTCCCGGCCAGCGCCGGGTCGGCGGTTTCCACCCGCATTTCCGCAGTATAGCGGCCCGACCGCCAGATGCGCAGGTTGATCTTCTCCATCCCCGACTGGCTGACCAGCGGCAGCAGCAGCGCGTCACCATCGCAGGCAACCGTGCCCGACAGCCCCTGCGACAGGTTCAGCCCGGCAATCTGCGTCGCCATCCGCGCCCGCACCCGACCTTCGGCATGGCCGCAGACGTCGCCGCGATAATAGCCGCTGACATCCTCCATCATCAGCCCGCTGACCGGCAGCGGCGCGAAGGTGCGGCCCAGCGGCACCGAACCGGTCACGTCATCGATGCCGATCCGGTCGAGCCCGACGGTCAGCGCGCCGACGATGTCGTCGGGCTGGCCGCGATGCCGGGCGATGTCGAACCGCGCCCGGCCGACCAGCAGCGAGACAGGCGACAAGCCGGCGCGCACCGACCCCATCGGCATTTCACCCAGCATCAGCTGGTCGATCCGCCCGCTCCACACGCTGCCGCGTATCTCGCGCGCGGCCAGGCCCAGCCGGTCGAGCTGCGCCAGCCCCAGCGCCACCCGCATCGGAATGAAGAGGATCAGGCCAAACACGAACAGCGCGATCAGGATGATGCGCATCCGGCGCGACAGGATCAGCCCCTTCATTGGCCGCCTCCCCGCACCAGCACCGCCTGCACCGACACGCTGCCCGCCGTCGGCGAGGGCCGCGCGCTCATCGTCTCGACGCGAAGCCCCTGCGCCTCCAGTCCCGCTATCCAGCTCATCATCGCCACTGGACGGACCGAGGCGATGGCGATCTCCATCCGGTCATTGCCCTGCGGCTGCGCCCGTTCCAGCGTCAGCCCGGCCTCGCCCGCGCTCTGGCCGACAAATTGTTCGATCGGGACGGCCGGGCCGGTCGGCGCGGGCCTGCGCGGCAGATGCTTGAGCAGCTTCACCTTGGCGCGGATCGCCGCGTTGCGATCGGTCGCCTCGCGCAAAGCATCGCGGGCGGAAACCTGCGCATGGGTCAGCGGCCGGGCCACGCCCAACCACAATATCACCACCGCCAGCAGCGCGAACATCACGCCCAGCATCCATTGCTCGCGCGGCGACCGCTCGATCCAATAGGCTTTCATCCTGTCCATCATGACCGCACCGTAATATCTGCCAGCGTGCGCCCGCCCGGATCCTGGGACGGGGTCGCGGTGATCGTGTAACCGGCCGCCTGCAGCGCCAGCAGCACGATGTTGATGTCATCCGCCTTGGCGGCGGCCAGCGTCGCGCGCAGCATCCCGTCGGGATCGCGCGACAGCGCCGTCAGCGACACGCCCGGCGCATCCTGCATCGCGCTCATCAGGCCCGCGACCGGCGCGGTGAAGGCATAGGCTCCGGCCCCGCGCGCGGCGAGTTGCCGGTCCATCTCCGCCTCGACCTGCATCACGTCGTTCGCCTCGGGCAGCACCTGCCGCGCCAGCGCCAGGCTCTCGCCATCGACCTGGCTGGCGGCAACATTCTGCCGCACCAGCGTTACCAGGCTGATGAGCAGGCTGGCCAGCAGGATCAGGCCGCACCAGATCGCGACCCGGCCCAGCGCCCGCGTATCGATCTGCCGCCGCACCCGCTTGGCGAAATCGCCCTGGCGCAGGTCGATCGGCGGCGCGTCGAGCGCCGCCACCAGCCGCGCTTCGGTCTCGTCCGCCCCAACCTCCCTCACCGGCGCATCGCCGATCAGTTCGGGCAGCGCCATGTCAGCGGTCAGCGTCATGTCCGCGCCGCGCAGCACCTGCGCCCCGCCAATCATTCCGGATACGAAACCAACTTCATTTTCCGGCAGCAACAGCGCCGCCGGCACGATGATGTCCGGGTCCAGCCCATGATGCTGCGCCCAGAGCAGCCAATGCTGCATGTCGCTGCGCGCCGCGACCGCCACGATATGCGGGCGGGCGGGATCGTCATTCTCGTCGGCGGCGGCGAACAGCTGGCCGGACGGCAGGATGGCGCCGGCCAGCGCGCCCAGCCGCGCCGCCGCCCGCCCCTGTCGCGCCGGCAGGTCAGGATGCGACACCCAGTGCAGCGCCACCAGCGCGGCCGGCGGCACCAGCATCACCCGCGCCTTGTCTGACAGCGCAGCAAGGCCACAGGCGGCGAGCCAGTTGGCACCGGCGCCGGTCTGGACGATCGCGCCATCCACCACCCGCATCCATGTCGGCGCGTCCTCCGCCCCTTCGGGCAGGGCGATGATCAGGGCATCGGCCGAACTCATGCGCCCGCCCCCCAATCGCGCCGCACCAGCCGGATCGGCGGTTGCCGGGCATCGATCAGCCCGCGCTCCACCACTTGCGTTCCCCCTACATTCACCGACACGTCCACTCTGAAAAATCCCGTCGTCAACTTGACCTGCTCGGCCACCTCGGTGAGCGGGCTGAGCCCGACCAGAGAGGGTGCCTGCCAGAATTGGGTTGTGCTGCCGTAGCCTTCCGCCGGCCGTTGCGCCAGCAATTGCCGTGCCTGCGCCACGCTCAACTGCCCCGGCAGCAACATCGCGAACAGGGGTGCCTGATCGGGCAGCAAGGTGTTGATATTGATCGGCGACATGTCCGATACCGGCAGCGCGCAGACCCACGGCCGGACCAGATCATAGACCGCCGGCGTGATGCCGTTCACCGCCCGCAGCTCGCTGGCGTCGACCATGAAGCGGTTGGCGGTGCGATAGGGCCGCGCCGCGCGGGCATAGGTCTCGTCCTCCGCCCCAGCCGGTTGGGGCACGCTGTCGGTATCGATCCAGTCGGCGAGCGAGGCGGCGGCGACCTGCGCCTGGCGCACATCGACGCCCAGCGCCTGCAACAGCGCCTGAAACTGCGAAACCGCCACCGGGCGCACCTTCAGGCTGTTCTCATTATTGCCGGCGACCACGCTGTTGAGGTTGAAGCAGTTGCTGCCGTCGGTCACCCGCGCCGTCGCCATGCCGCCGGGCACCGGGATCGCCTGCGGCGTGCCCATCCAGTTGCCCGCCAAGGTCGTCTTGCCGGGGCTGGCCGCGACCAGATCGCCGATCTTGAGGCGCGCGATCACCATGCCGGCATCGGCAAAGGCCCGCCCCTGATCGACCGCGCCGCCATTGCCGGTCATCCGTGTCGCCAGCGCCACCCGCTCCAGCGCCGTGGCCGCCACCACCGCCATCACCGCGACCAGCAGCAACACGGTCAGCAGCGCGGCGCCGCGCTCTTCGGGCCGGTTGGGATCAGGCCGCCGCATTGGCCGCCTCCTGATCGTCGAGCGGGGCTTCCTTGGGACCGGGCGCCACCAGGAAGCGCAGCGTGACCGGCGGCTCGCCCGTGCGCTTGACCACCATCTCCACCGCGCGCGGCATCAGGTCGGGCTGGCCCGGCGTCCAGTCCTCGCGCCACTTGCCCTCTACGTCGCGGAAGCGCAGCGTCACCTCCTCGACATGGTCGAGCAGCGCCGCCGGCTCGTCGCCCGCCGCCCCGTCGATTTGGGCATAGCCGCGCCGTTCCAGCCGGCCTTGCCGCACCCAATATTCGACCTTCTGCAACGATGGCCGGGGCAGGTCGCCCAGATTGTCCCATCCGCCGCGCACGAACTGCATCACCGGCTGTTCCTCGCCATCACGATGCGCCCAGAAGGCCGGCGCCAGCGTCCCCGCCTCGGTGCGACTGATGCGCGGCACCGCCTGGCCAAGATCGGCCGACAGCGCGCCCGCCGCCCGCTGGATCGCCGCCATGTCGTCCAGCCTCGCCTTGACCTGCGCCTGCGCCGACACGCTGTTGCCCAGCAACAGCACGCCTGCCGCCGCCAGCATCGCAAAGATCATCAGCGCGACGAGCAGCTCGATCAGCGTGAAGCCGTGTTCGGCGGAACGCCTCAAAGACGTAAAACCTTGTTCCCCTCGTCCGCCTTCCGGCTTCTCCGGCCTCATCACTCCACCTCTCGCAGGAAGCTGAGCACCACCGGTGAGGCGCCCGGCTGGCCATCGACCACCAGATCGACCTGCAACAGGCGCTTGTCCTCGGTCGCCTTGACGGTGCGGGTCCAGTGCCAGCGGCGACCGCCATTCTCGACCTCGCCATCCTCCTCGCCGACCGAGGGCGGGGCCACATCGCTCTGCACCTCAACCATCAGGTTGCGAGCGACGATCTGGCCCAGCGCCTTGCTGTCGAGATCGGCAGCGGTGCGCAGCGTCACCCCCTGCAACCGCACCAGCGCCAGCGCCGCCAGGCTGAACACCGCCAGCGCGACCAGCATTTCGAGCAACGTGAAGCCCTGTTGGGCGGAACGGGACGAAGACGTGAAGCCGTTTTCGGCGGAACGCCTCCCCCTCTTACTGCCGTCATCCCGGACTTGATCCGGGATCCATTCAGCACTCCATCGCCGGGCGTGGAGCCCTGTTGGGTGGAACGCTTCAAAGCGCAGCGCCGAATGGATCCTGACTTTCGTCAGGATGACGGAAGAAAAGGACCGCCGATCAACCACCGACTGCGACCTTTCCGGCCATGTCGACGCTGACCTGCACCCGCTCCGCCTCGCGCGCCAGGGTGATAGTCAGCGGATCGGTGGGCAGGCCGGTGCCGTCGAAGGCGATCTGCTGGCGGCCGTCCTGGCCCACCAGCGCCCGCGTGCCGATCTTCCAATTGGCGCTGACGAAGGGCTTTTCCTCCATCGGCACCCATTGGCCGCCCTCGCGGCGCTGGAAGCCATAGCCCGAGGCGGAGACCCACACGCCCATAGGGCGCGCGGTGACGACCGCTTCGTCGCGCGCGGCGGCAACGCGCGCGGCAAAGCGATCGGCATCATCGACGATCCGGCCGCGCGGATCGGGAATGGCGATCACCACGGCAGCCGAAATGAAGCCGATGATCGTCAGCACGACCATCAGCTCTATGAGGGTAAAGCCGTGTTCGGCGGAACGCGACAAAGGCGTGAAGTCCTGTTGGGCGGAACGTTTCACAGGCATGAAGTCCTGTTGGGCGGTACGGCCGCCCCGCTCACCGCCGTCATCCCGGACTTGATCCGGGATCCATTCGGCGCTCCGCTCGCGACGCAGCGCCGAATGGATCCTGACTTTCGTCAGAATGACGGCAGGAGAAATCCACCGGTCAGCCGCCGTCATCCACCGCCCGGCCCTCAAGGCGAGCGGAAGGCGTGCGGCATCACATTTCGCTGGAATAAATGTCCGCATTCTCATTCTCGCCGCCCGGCTGGCCATCGGCGCCCAGCGAGCTGATGTCGAACGCGCCCTTCTTGCCCGGCACGGTGTAGATATAGGCACGGCCCCACGGGTCCTGCGGCAGCTTCTTGATATAGCCGCCACGGCGGTAGCGCTGCGGCTGCGCCAGCGAGGCGGGCGGGTTGAGCAGCGCCTGCAGCCCGTCCGACGCGGCGGGATAGGTCAGGTTGTCGAGGCGATATTGCTCCAGCGCCTGCTCGATGGTCGAAATGTCGGCCTTGGCCTTTTCGACGCGCGCGGTGTCGGTCGCGGGAATGACGTTGATCGCCACGATCGTCGCCAGCAGGCCGATGATGACGATCACGACCATCAGTTCAACCAGCGTGAAGCCGTGTTCGGCGGAACGCCTCGAAGACGTGAAGCCGTTTTCGGCGGAACGCCCCACTTGCTTTTCGCAATGCGCATGAGAGTGGGAGAGGATCTTTCGCATATTCTACTCCTTCAAGCCCCGGTCAGGCTTTGCAGCTGCAGGATCGGCAGCAGGATGGACAGGATGATGACGGCGACGATGCCGCCCATCAATATGATGATGATCGGCTCCAGCATGGCGAGCGCGGCCGAGGTGAAGGCGTCGAACTCGCGCTCCAGATAATCGGCCGCGCGCTCCAGCATCGTGTCGAGCCGCCCAGCACTCTCGCCGCTCGCTGCCAGATAGACCAGCAGCGGGGGAAACACCCCTGCCCGCTTCAACGCCGCCGACAGGCTGCCACCGCCCCGGATCGCCTCGACAATCTCGTCCGACGCCTTGCGCAGCACCCGATTATGCACCGTGTTTGCGGTCAGCGACAGCCCCTCCATCAACGGCAGCCGGCTCGCCACCATGGTCGAGAGCGTGCGCGCCATCCGCGCGGCGTGCAGATCGCGGATCAGCCGGCCCAGCACCGGCAGGCCCAGCAGCATCGCGTCGAAGCGATAGCGGAAGCTGTCGATCTTGAGCGCGCGCCAGAAGCCGAAGGCGCCAAGCCCGATCAGGATCAGCAACAACCACCAATAGCCTGCCAGGAAGGCGGAAATGCCCATCACCATCCGCGTAAGCAGCGGCAATTGCTGGCCCACCGTGTCAAACTGTTCGACCACCTTGGGCACGACGAAGATCATCAGCGCCGCGACCACGAACACGGCGAAGGTCGCCAGCACCGAAGGATAGGCGATCGCGGTCAGCACCTTGGAGCGCATCACCGCCTGCCGCTCCATCAGTTCGGACAGACGCTCCATGATGGTGGGCAGGCTGCCCGAGCTTTCGCCGGCCGAGATCATCGCGCGATAGAGGGCGGGAAAGCTTTTGGGCTCCGCGCCCAGCGCATCGGCCAGCCGCCGCCCCTCCAGCACGCCCGAATGGACCTTGCCGACGATCGCCCGGACATGATCCTGCTCGCTCTGCCGGCTGATCGTGCGCAGCGATTCCTCCAGCGGGCTCACCTGGATCAGGGTGGAAAGCTGACGGGTAAACAGCGTCAGTTCCTTGGCCGACAGCTTGGGCGCGCGCAGCGACAGGCCGGCCCGCTTGCGCGCGACCGACACCGCGCCCGGTTCCAGCCGGACGACGAACAGCTTGCGCGCATCCAGCTTTACCCGCGCCTCGTCCAGGCTGTCCGCCTTGACGCTGCCCTTGCGTTCCTTGCCCGCCGGGTCGATCGCGACATAGTCGAAATCAGCCATCGGCAATGGTTTCCACCTCGGTCGCATCGCGGCGCGACACGCGGATCGCTTCCTCGGCCGTGGTCTGGCCGTCGCGCACCAGCGCGCGCGCGGCCGACCCCAGGTTCGGCGCATTCAGGAAGGCATGGCGGGCGATCAGCGATTCGTCGCCGCCATCGTTGATCAGGCGGCGGATCGTGTCGTCGACGCGGATCGCCTCGAACACCCCGATCCGGCCCTTGTAGCCGGTGCCGTTGCATTCGTCGCAGCCGCGCGCCCGGTAGATGATGGTGCCGGGGTCAAAGCCCAGCAGCGCGCTTGCCGACTTGTCGGCCTGCACCGGCTCGCGGCAATGCTGACACAGGCGCCGCACCAGCCGCTGGGCGACGACGGCGCGCAGCGTGGAGGCGAGCAGGAAGGGTTCGACCCGCATGTCGCGCATACGGGTGATCGCGCCGACCGCGTCATTGGTATGGACGGTCGACAGCACGAGATGGCCGGTCAGAGATGCCTGCACCGCAATCTCGGCCGTTTCGCGGTCGCGGATTTCGCCGACCATCACGACATCGGGGTCCTGGCGCAGGATTGCGCGCAGCCCGGCGGCGAAGGTCAGGCCGACCTTGGCATTGACCTGGGTCTGGCCGACGCCTTCCATCGCATATTCGACCGGGTCTTCGACGGTCAGGATATTGCGGCTGCCATCGTTCAGGTTGCGCAGGCCGGCATAGAGCGTGGTGGTCTTGCCCGAACCGGTCGGGCCGGTGACCAGGATGATGCCATTGGGCTCGCTCAGCCCCTCACGGAAGATGCGGTCGGGCGCGCCGGTCATGCCCAGCAGGTCGAGCGTGATACCGGCATTTTCCTTGTCCAGGATACGCAGCACCACCCGTTCGCCCGCCCGGCTCGGCAGGGTCGAAACACGCACGTCGAGCAGCTTGCCGCCCAGGGTCAGGCCGATGCGGCCATCCTGCGGCACGCGCCGTTCGGCAATGTCGAGCCGCGCCATCACCTTGATGCGGCTGACCACCACCGGCGCGACATGCGGCGGCATGCGCAGCGTCTCGCGCAGCACGCCATCCACGCGCATCCGCACGATCAGCCCCGTCTCATAGGGTTCGATATGAATGTCCGACACGCCCTGGCGTGCGGCCTCGGCAATGATGCCGTTGATCAGACGGATCGCCGGCGCGTCGTCCGCGCTGTCGAGCAGGTCGTCGGCGGTCGGAATATCGGCGGCCAATATGTCCAGTTCATCCGCGCCGACGTCGATCGACCCAGCCATGGCGGCGGCGCTGCCCTCCATCGCATAATGATCGGACAGATGCCGGTCGAACTGCGGCGCCTCGACGAAGCGCACGTCGAAGCTGCGGGCAAGATGGCGACGCACCTCCAGCAGCACGCGCGGATCGCTGCCCTCGCGCACCGCGATCGACAGTCGCTCGCCATCCTGCGGCAGCATCACCACGCCATGCTTGCGGGCAAAGCCATAAGGAATGTCGACCGGTCGTGGCGGAAGAACCGACGGCATTACCGTCACATGCTCCTGTTCGCTCACTTCTGCTCTCCGCTTGGCGGCAGATCGACCGGGCGGACGACGCCGCTCGACTGCCGCACCGTGGGTTCGATGACCTGCACCTGTCCCGGTGCCGGCGATGTCGCCGGCGCGGCGGCACCGGCCTGCGGCTCGACCGTCATATCGCCGGGCTGTGGCGCGATCGGCGGCTGCGCACCCATATAGTCGCGCACCAGCTCGTCGATGGTCGGCTCGCTGTCGGGGCTGCGCTGCAACTGCATGCCGCGCACATAGCCATAGCGCTGCTGGGTCAGGCGCTGCGCATCTTCCTTGGTGCGCAGGATGGTCGGCCGGATGAAGACCATGAGGTTGGTCTTGGTCCGGCTCTTGCTGCGCGACTTGAACAACTCGCCAATGCCCGGAATGTCGGACAGCAGAGGGATGCGCTCGATCGTCTTGCGCTCATTATCGTCCAGCAGGCCACCCAGCGCCAGGATTTCGCCGTCATCGACCGTGACCGTGGTCTCGATCTCGCGCTTGTTGATGATCAGGTCGCTGCTCGAATTGCTGACCGGGCCGGCCACGCTCGACACTTCCTGCTTCAGGAACAGCTTGATCGCACCGCCGGTGTTGATCTGCGGCTTCACCTCCAGCTTGATGCCGACATCTTGGCGCTGGACGGTGCGGAACTGGTTGTCGAAATTCTGGCTCAGCGCCTCGCCGGTGGTCACCGGCACCTGCTGGCCGACCAGGATCGACGCCTTCTGATTGTCCAGCGTCATCACCGACGGCGTGGAAAGCAGATTGCTCTCGGTATCCGACTTCACCGCATTGATGATCGCGCCGAAAATGCCATTCTTGCCGATCTGGGTGCCCAGGCCGCCGACGATGCCGGTCGCGCTGGCCAGGCTGTCCACCGCCGCCTGGGTCAGGCTGCTGGCGAGGTCGCTGTTGGTCTGCGTCTCGGTCGTCGTGGTCGTGCCGTCGGCCGCCACCACCGTCGTCTTGGTGGTGCCCAGCTTGGTCGCGCCATAGGCACCGGCAATGGTGATCAGGCTGGGCGAGGCATTGCTGTAATTGGTCGCGGCAAAGCCGGTCGACGTGCTGCCGAGCAGGAACTGCACGCCCAGCTTCTTGGCCGCTGCGTCGCTGATCTCGACGATGATCGCCTCCACCAGCACCTGCTCGCGGCGGGTATCGATCTGGCGGATGGTCTCGCCCAGCATGCGCTGCACGTCGCTGTTGGCCGCGACGATGATCGCATTGGCGCCTTCATAGCGGGTGACGATCGCCGGGCCGCGGGTCGAAATGCCACTGCCGCTCGATCCGCTGGAGGCCGCTGCGACCGGCGCTGCCGCGGCGCTGGCCGGAGCCGCGCCGCCACCAGCGCCGCCGCTGGCGCCAGCCGCCGGCACCGACGAGGTGACGGGCGAACTGCTCGACTGGCCGATCAACTGCTGCAACACCGGCAACAGCTTCTCCGCATCGGCATGCTCCAGCCAATAGACGCGGATTTCCGTGCCGCTCGCCGCCTGACGGTCCAGCTCGCGCGCCATATTGGCCAGCCGGGTGACGGTGTTCACATCGCCGCGGATCGCAATCGCATTGCTGCTGTCGATCGGCACCACGCTGGCGGCCGCCGGCGCGCCATTCTCGCCGCCGCCACTTTGCACCAGCGCCTGCAGCGATGTCGCGATCTCGCGTGCGCCGGCATTTTTCAGCATCACCATCTGGGTCGAGCTGGTGTCGCGGTCGACCCGCGCAATCACTTGGCGGATGCGCGCGACATTGTCGGCATAGTCGGCGACGACGATGCTGTTACCGGCGCGATTGGCCGTAACCGTGCCTTCCTTGCTGATCAGCGGGCGCAGCGTTTCCAGCACGCTTGCCGCATCGACCGATCGCAGGCGGAAGACTTCGGTGACGAAGCTGTTGCGGGTCGCCGCCCGGCCCACCGCGCTCGGCTGGCCGGCCGCGCCGTCCGCTGGCTGGATGCGATAGGCGCCACCGGGCGCCGGCACCGCGACCAGGCCATTGGCGCGCAGCGTCGACAGCACGATCTCGAAATATTCCGACTTGGACAGCGGCCGGTCGGTCACCACCGACACCTTGCCCTGCACCCGGTTGTCGATGATGAAGGTGCGGCCGGTGACGCGCGCGGCATCCTGGATGAAGGCGCGGATATCGGCATCGCGCACGTTCAGCGTCTGCTGCGCATGGCCGGGGACCGGGGCAGCCAGGACCAGCGCGAGGGCGGCGGAATATTTGAGGATATGTCTGGTCATTGGCCTTGCAATATCAGGTTGATCGGCACGGTGACGGCGCCGCGCTCCACGGTCAGGGACAGGCGTGCGCCGGGCACGATCTGGTTCTGCAATGATGCCAGGTCACCGGCCGATCCGATCGGCTGGCCGTTGATCTGGGTCACGATGTCACCGGCCTGGAAACCGGCATTTTGAAAGCCCGGCCCCTTGGGGCTCAGCACCAGCCCGGTCACCCGGCCATTCTGGGTGCGCGGGGAAAAGCCGATGTCGCGCTTCACCGCATCGGCGCTCGGCGCATCGCGGCCCGGCACCGGCGAGGGCGCACCTTCGCCCGGCGCCATATCCCCCTCGGGCGCGCCGCCCGGCCCACCAGCCGGTCCGCCGGCCGCCGACTCCGGCTGCGACTGGTCGAGGAACAACTGCTCCTCCGCCCCGCCGCGATCGATGGTCACATGGTCGAACAACACCGCCTTCAACACCACGCCGGGCATGATCTCGTCCCCCACGGCATAGCTGTTCTGGATGCCGTCAGGCGTCGCCAGGATCGCCGATCCCTGCCCCGTCCCCTCGTTCAGCCGCACGCCATAGAGCGTCAGCGCCAGCGAGGTGACGACGCCATTGCCCGCCTGCGGCGCGCCGGTGCGGAAAAAGGGATCGAAGCTGGCGAACAGCGCCTGCCGCGCACTAGCAGAAAGCAGCTGCGCCTGGCGCCCTTCCCAGGGGCCGAAGGCGCCGACCGGCGTCAGCAACACCCACACCAGCCGGGCGAGCTGCAATGCCAGCACTGCCAGCAACAGCTTCTCGACCAGCCCCAGCCAGTCGACCGGCCGCGCATAGCGCCGCCACCCTTGCAACTTGTCGCCGAACGGCACACGCATGAGCCGGAATGTCCCCCTTGGTTCGCCCGCCTGCTAGGCAACTCTTCTTACTGCCAGATGACGTTTATGTTACCATAATATGACAGGTAGCAATGGGGCCGCGACGATGCTTGCATTTCGCAGGGTCAACGATAGCTAGGGCCACGGAAACCGGCCTGTAGCGCCGTCATTCGCGGAAATGCCCATGACCTTGTCCGACCCGATCCTGTCACCGCCCGCCGCAGCCGACGCCGATCCGGCCTGGATCGCCAGCCATCCGCGCGTCCAGCGCGTGCCCAGCAAGGATCTCACCCTCTTCATCCAGCGTGATTTCCTGAGTCTTGACGAATGCGCGCAGGTGATCGCGCGGATCGATGCGGACCGTCGCCCCTCGACCATCGCGGACGCCAATGGCGATGGCTATTTCCGCACCAGCGAGACCTGTGACCTCGACCATGGCGACCCGTTCGTCGCCGCCATCAACGCCCGCCTCGACAGCTTCGCCGGCATCGCCACCCAATATGGCGAACCGATCCAGGGCCAGCGCTATGGCGTCGGCCAGGAATTCAAGGCGCATACCGATTATTTCGAACCCAAGGGCGCGGACTATGACAGATTCTGCGCGGTCGCGGGCAACCGCACATGGACCTTGATGGTCTATCTCAACGAGCCCGCCGCCGGCGGCGCCACCCGCTTCACGAAGATAGGCAAGACGGTCCAGCCCGAAACCGGCAAGCTGCTCGCCTGGAACAACCGCATCACCCCGGATCGCTTCAACCCCGCCAGCATCCACCACGGCATGAAGGTCCGCAGCGGCGTCAAGCATGTCATCACCAAATGGTATCGCGAACGCCCCTGGGGTTGAGGTGGTGCCCCAGGCGGCGCACATATTACAGCCGCGCTGGGTGATTTTCCGCCAGCGGGGTGGGCGTTCGCAACGTCCGCCCTGCAAGGCAACCATGACACCGCCCCGCGCCTGGCGCGCAGGGCGGCGCCCTTCTCCCGTCAGAAGTCGACCGTAGCCGAGAGCCAGAGGCGGCGCCCTTCCTGGTTGATCGAATAGGCCGGGGTCCAGGCGGTCGTCGTGCCGGTCTGATAGGGCACATAGACCGCATAGTCGGTGTCGAGGATGTTGTAGAGCGTCGCCGACAGGCGGAAGGCCGGTGCGACCTGGTAGGAACCGCCCAGGTGGAAGACTTCATAGCTGCGGAAGTCGCCCACGGACGTCTGCTGCGCATTGGCGCCGCGATAACGGCTGGAACGGATTTCGGCGCGGGTCCAGACGCTGGCCTTGTCGCCCAGCTTCCAGCGCAGATTGCCGTTCAGCATATGCTTGGGCATGCCGATCAGCGGCAGCCCCTCTTCCGCGCCGCTCCGCTGTTCGGTCTCGGTATAGGTATAGTTGGCAGTCAGCGACAGGGTCGACGTCAGGGCGAAACGGGTTGCCACCTCGACGCCGCGGGTGCGGGCCTTGTCGATGTTGATCGACTGGCTGAACAGGTCGACGGTCGGGAACGGGCCGACATCCAGACAGCCGGGGCGATTGGGATTGCCCGAAAACTGGCAGTTGGGGATACCCGGACCGCTGGCGATCTTGTCGGTGAAGTCATTGTTGAACAGGGTGACATTGCCGCTGAAGAAGCCGTCGCCGTCATAATAGAGGCCCGCTTCATAGCTGGTGCTGGTTTCCGGCTTCAGCCCCGGCGTACCAAGCAGCGGGATGCGCCCCTGCCCGCCAAAGCCGATGATGCCCTCGGCAATCTGTTCGACGCGCGGCGTCTTGAAACCGCGGCTGACGCCGCCCTTCAGGGTCAGCACATCATTGATGTTCCACACCGTATAGGCGCGCGGCGACCATTTGTCGCCGAAGGTCGAGTGATTGTCGTAGCGCGCGCCGCCGGTGATGTTGAAGCCGTCGACGACGGTCAGCGTCGCTTCGGCAAAGCCCGCCCACTGGGTGAACTTGAACGGCTCGGGGGCCACGCCCTCGACCATCCGCGCCTTCCAATATTGGCCGCCGACGGTGAAGGCCAGCGCTCCCGCCTTGCCGGCAAAGCGGGAATCGATGATGTCGTTGCGCGCCTCCAGCGTGCGCGGGCTGCCCGGCACCGCGCCCGGCGTGCCATTGGGGATCAGGCGGCCGATCGTCTCGGTCTCGTTGCGGGTCAGGGTGGTGTCGAGCTGGCCGAAGCCCATGCGCCAGTTGTGCGCGATCACATAATTGCTGCGGTTGAACCGCTGTTCGGGGGCATAGCCGCCCGATCCCAGCGTGCCGAGCTGGCCCCGGCTATTGTCATAGCTTTGTTCGTTGCGATCATATTCGAACCACAGGTCATGATCGGCATGGGGCGTCAGCGTCAGCCGGCCGCCATAATTATAGATGTCGGATTCCACCGGGTTCCGGCCCAAGGTCAGCGCCGGGTCGCCGGGGATCTCGATGTCGGAGCCGGCGCGATGGAAGACGCTGCCGCGCAGGGTCAGGCCGGCCAGCCCCTTGATGATCGGCCCCTGGGCAAAGCCGTTGACCGACTGGATATTGCCGAAGCGGTCATCGCCCTGGATCGTGCTTTCGGCGCTGGCGGTGCCGACCCAGCGATCGCCGACCTTGCGGGTGATGATGTTGACGACACCGCCCATCGCGTCCGAGCCGTAGAGGGTGGACATCGGGCCGCGCACCACCTCGATCCGGTCGATCGCGGAGAAGGGCGGCAGGAAGCTGGTGGAGGTTTCGCCAAAGCCGTTGGGCGTGACGCCGCCGGGCGCATTCTGGCGCCGGCCGTCGATCAGCACCAGCGTATAGTCGCTGGGCATGCCGCGGATCGAGATGTTGAGGCCGCCGGTCTTGCCCGCTTCGCCGCCGACATCGACGCCCTGCACATCCTGCAGTGCTTCGGCCAGACTGCCGAACCGCTTTTCCTGCAATTCCTCGCGGCCCAGCACGGTGATGCTGGCCGGTGCCTCGATGATATTCTGTTCATAGCCGGCCGCGGTGACGACGATCGCGCTGGACTGCGCATCGGCATCGGGCGCGGGAGCCTGAGCCTGGGCGGCAACGGGCAGTGCGAGCGCACCGATCAGGGCAGCGCCCGCCAGCAGATGGGCACGCGTAGAGAAGATTACAGGAAATGGCATTTCAGACCCCCATTGAAATAATAGTGCGACTTAGTCGCATTAGAATTTCACGGGCTGATGTGGAGGAAGAAGGTGGCGGTCAATCAATGATGATATGCCCGGCCGCCTGCGCAACAATTTCTCACAATCGCGACACCGGCGGAGCGCAGGCCTTTTCTTTACGGGACATATTGGAGCCGCCTGGGCAACATAAGAAGGGTTGCAGACATCATGGTGGCACCCAATATCCGCTTCGACACTCGTCCGCCGCTACGGATCGCCGCCGCTCCCCGCGCAGCGAGCGCCGGGGCGATCCGGATCGGTGCATCCGGGCCTATCGGGCAGCTTGCAAGCCGGGCGATCTTGGCCTACGCGCGACCCGTCACCGCCCCAGGTCGGTCCATAAAGCCGTCCGGTGGTGCCACGCCCGGATTCATACACTTTATGGCATTGGATTTATAATGAGCATCTACCTGGATTATCTGGCCGAAATCGACAGCAGGAAAGTCCAGGGGCTCGCACCCAAGCCGATCGACGACGGCGCCCTCGTCGCCGAACTCATCACCCTGATCCAGGACGCGGGCAGCGAACATCGCGCCGACGCGCTCAAATTCTTCATCTACAACACCCTGCCCGGCACCACCAGCGCTGCGGGCGTAAAGGCCGACTTCCTCAAGAAGATCGTGCTGGGCGACGTCACCGTCGCGGAAATCACCCCTGCCTTCGCGCTGGAACTGCTCAGCCATATGAAGGGCGGCCCCTCGATCGCCGTGTTGCTCGACATCGCGCTCGGCGATGACGCCGCGCTGGCCGTTCAGGCGGGCGAAGTGCTCAAGACCCAGGTCTTCCTATACGACGCCGACATGTTCCGCCTGCGCGACGCCTTCGCCGCTGGCAATGCCGTCGCCAAGGATGTGCTGGAAAGCTATGCCAAGGCCGAATTCTTCACCAAGCTCCCCGAGGTCGAGGACGAGATCAAGGTCGTGACCTTCATCGCCGGCGAAGGCGACATCTCGACCGACCTTCTCTCGCCGGGCAACCAGGCGCACTCGCGCTCGGACCGCGAACTGCACGGCCTGTGCATGATCTCGCCCGAAGCGCAGCAGGAAATCGTTGCCCTGAAGGCCCAGCATCCCGACGCGCGCGTCATGCTGATCGCCGAAAAGGGCACGATGGGCGTTGGCTCGTCGCGCATGTCGGGCGTCAACAATGTGGCGCTGTGGGCCGGCAAGCAGCAGAGCCCCTATGTCCCCTTCGTCAACTATGCGCCCGTAGTCGCCGGCACCAACGGCATCTCGCCGATCTTCGCGACCACCGTGGACGTCACCGGCGGCATCGGCCTCAACCTCAAGAACTGGGTCAAGAAGACCGATGGCGAGGGCAAGGCGATCATCAACAATGACGGTAATCCGGTGCTGGAAGAGGCCTTCTCGGTCGCGACCGGCACGGTGCTGAAGATCGACGTCAAGAACAAGAAGCTGACCGACGAGGCCGGCAAGGAACTGGTCGACGTCGCCGCCGCCTTCACGCCCCAGAAGATGGAATTCATGAAGGCGGGCAGCAGCTACGCCATCGTCTTCGGCAAGAAGCTCCAGACCTTCGCTGCCGAAACGCTGGGCATCGAAGCACCCAAGGTGTTTGCGCCGAACAAGGAAATCACGGTCGACGACCAGGGCCTGACCGCGGTTGAGAAGATCTTCAACCGCAACGCCGTGGGCGTGACGCCGGGCAAGATACTGCATGCCGGTTCGGACGTGCGCGTGAAGGTCAACATCGTCGGCTCGCAGGACACCACCGGCCTGATGACCGCGCAGGAACTGGAGGCGATGGCCGCCACCGTCATCTCGCCACTGGTCGATGGCGCCTATCAGTCGGGCTGCCACACCGCGTCGGTGTGGGACAAGAAGGCCCAGGCCAACATTCCCAAGCTCATGAGCTTCATGAACAATTTCGGCCTGATCACCGCGCGCGACCCCAAGGGCGTCTATCACGCGATGACCGACGTCATCCACAAGGTGCTGAACGACATCACCGTGGACGACTGGGCAATCATCATCGGCGGCGACAGCCACACCCGCATGTCGAAGGGCGTGGCCTTCGGCGCGGACTCGGGCACGGTTGCGCTGGCGCTGGCCACCGGTGAGGCCACCATGCCGATCCCGCAGTCGGTCAAGGTCACCTTCAAGGGCCAGATGGCGCCCTATATGGACTTCCGCGACGTCGTCCACGCCACCCAGGCGCAGATGCTCCACCAGTTCGCTGGCGAGAATGTCTTCCAGGGCCGCATCATCGAAGTCCATATCGGCACGCTGCTGGCCGACCAGGCCTTCACCTTCACCGACTGGACCGCCGAAATGAAGGCGAAGGCGTCGATCTGCATCTCGCAGGACGAAACGCTGATCGAGTCGCTGGAAATCGCCAAGTCGCGCATCCAGATCATGATCGACAAGGGCATGGAAAATGCCGCCGGCACGCTCCGTGGCCTGATCGCTCTGGCCGACAAGCGCATCGCCGAGATCCGCTCGGGCGAGAAGCCGGCCCTGTCGCCCGACGCCAACGCCAAATATTATGCCGAAGTCGTCGTCGACCTCGATCAGATCGACGAACCGATGATCGCGGACCCGGACGTCAACAATGCCGACGTGTCGAAGCGCTACACCCATGACACCATCCGCCCGGTTTCCTATTATGGCGGCACCAAGAAGGTGGATCTGGGCTTCATCGGATCGTGCATGGTGCACAAGGGCGACATGAAGATCCTGGCCCAGATGCTCAAGAACATCGAAGCCGCCGAGGGCAAGGTCGAGTTCAAGGCGCCGCTGGTCGTCGCTCCGCCGACCTACAATATCGTCGACGAGCTGAAGGCCGAAGGCGACTGGGACGTGCTCAAGAAGTATGCCGGCTTCGAGTTCGACGACAGCCACCCCAAGAACGCCGCCCGCACCGAATATGAGAACACTCTCTATCTGGAGCGTCCGGGCTGCAACCTGTGCATGGGCAACCAGGAAAAGGCCGCGAAGGGCGACACCGTCCTCGCCACCTCGACCCGCCTGTTCCAGGGCCGCGTGGTGGAAGACACGGCCGAGAAGAAGGGCGAATCCCTCCTCGCCTCGACCCCGTTGGTGGTGCTCTCGACCATCCTGGGCCGCACGCCCAACATGGACGAATATAAGAAGGCCGTGGTCGGCATCGACCTCACCAAGTTCGCCCCGCCCAAGGCGGCCTGATCAAGACCGCCGCCCGATCGCAGGATCAGGCGGCGGCATCAGGACAGCGATTATCAGGAGCGGCGCGGGACAGTATCCCGCGCCGCTTTTTTTCATGGTTCAGCTCGCGCCGCCCGCCGCATCGCCCATCGCGTTGATCGCGTCGTCAATGGTGAAGGTGTTGGGCTTCTGGATCGGCGGGAATTCCTTGAAGGTGTCGGCAAATTGGGCCGCCCCCGCCTGCGCGCCATAGAGCAGGAAGGTGTTCTTCAACACCCAGTCATAATAGGTGTTGGATGTGATGTCGGCGAACTCATAAGGATCGATCCGCAGGTTGAAGAGCTTGGGAATGCGCAACCGGGTGAACGGCTCGCCCCATACCTTCATCGTGCCGACGCAGCGCTGTTCCAGGAACACGCATTTCCAATTGTCGTAGCGCATCGCCAGGATGTCGCCATCGTCGCTGATGTAGAAGAAGGCATTGCGCGGGCTCTTCTCCTCCTTGCCGGTGATATGGCCGACCAGGCTGACGCCGTCGATATGGTTCTTGTAGGTCCGGCCGATCGCCTTGTAGCCCTTCTTCACCTTCTCGACGATGTCGGGCTCGCCCGCCATTTCCAGGAAGGTCGGCAGCCAGTCATGATGCTGGACGATGCCGTTGGAAACTGATCCGGCCGGCACCTTGCCCGGCCAGCGCACCATCATCGGAATGCGGAAGGCGCCTTCCCAATTGGTGTTCTTTTCGCTGCGGAACGGCGTCGTGCCGCAATCGGGCCAGCTGTTGCGATGCGGGCCATTGTCGGTCGAATATTGGACCAGCGTATCCTCGGCGATGCCCAGTTCGTCCAGCAGGTCGAGCAGCTGGCCGACATTCTTGTCATGATCGATCATGGTGTCGTGATAGTCGGACTGCCAGCGGCCGGCCTGGCCCTTGCTGCCCGGCTTGGGGTGCGTGAACATGTGCATATGGGTGGTGTTCACCCATACGAACCACGGCTTTCCATCGGCCTCCGCCTGCTTGATGAATTTCGACGCGCGCTCGACGAATTCATCGTCGCAGGTTTCCATGCGCTTGGCCGTCAGCGGGCCGGTATCCTCGATCTTCTGCTTGCCGACCTTGCCCCAGCGCGGCATTTCGGTGGCGTCGTCGACATCGGTCGCGAAGGAATGGATCACCCCGCGCGGGCCGAAGCGTTCCTTGAAATGCGGCATGTCCGGTTCGTTGAGCGGATAATTTTCCATCTCCGGCTCTTCTTCGGCGTTCAGGTGATAGAGATTGCCGAAAAATTCGTCGAAGCCGTGATTGGTCGGCAGCATGTGGTTCAGGTCGCCCAGATGGTTCTTGCCGAACTGGCCGGTGGCATAGCCCTGTTCCTTCAGCAGCGCGGCGATGGTGATGATCTTGTCGCTCATGCCCACCGGCGCGCCGGGAATGCCGACCTTGGACAGGCCGGTGCGCAGCACGCTCTGTCCGGTGATGAAGGAAGAACGGCCGGCGGTGCAGCTCTGCTCGCCATAGCTGTCGGTGAACTTCATCCCCTCCTTGGCGATCCGGTCGATATTGGGCGTGCGATAGCCCATCACCCCGTCGGTGTAGCAACTGAGGTTCGATATCCCGATATCGTCGCCCCAGATGACGAGGATATTGGGTTTTTTGTCGGCCATGGTGCTTTCCCTTCGCATGAACAGGAATTGGGTCGCCTTTGTCTGCATCCTGCCTGACCAGCCGGCTATCGGGGAAAACCCTGTGAAGCGTCCGCGATGATGCACGGACAACATGCCTGCCCGCGTCCAGGCCCCTCCCCGAACGCGCGCACCGCCAGCCTCTTTCCTTTCGCAACCGTCATGGCATGACGGGAACAATGCACAGGGGGAGGATGAGGTGATTACAGCCTATGACAGGAGCATGGCGCCGTTCGACTGGGCGGCGATCCTTTATCTGATCTTCTTTGCCCTCTTGTTCCTGGGCGCCCGCTGGTGGAAGCGATCCGGGCGACGAATGCCGCGCTATACGCCGGCCGCGATCCTGCTTGCCGGCATGTGGTTCGGCGGCCTGCCGCTGTTCGACCAGTTGCGGGTCGGCGCCATGGACATGGACCAGATGAGCGTGACCAAGGGGCGGATCAGCAAATTATGGGACATCCGCACGCGCAGCCGGAATACCGACCCCCTCTCCTTCCAGAAGCATCAGGCCAATGTCACCCATGGCTTCGATATCGGCGAGGAGAGTTTTTCCTGGCACGAGGGCAGCCGCTGTCCGGTGGCGACCTTCTGCGGCTTTGCCGGCGGTCCACCCTATCTGCGCGAGGGGCAGAAAGTGGAGATAACCTGGTTCGCCGACCCGCTGCGCTTCGGCAAGCGCCGGATCGTGAAGCTGCTGATCGAGAAATGAGCCCGCGCCGCCGATCCCCCAACGCAAAAGGGCGCCCGATCGGGCGCCCTTTCCGTTTCGGCTGTGCCTGACGTCAGAAGGTCGTCGACAGCGAGAAGTTGAAGGTCGTGCCATAATTATAGGCGTTGTAGATGACCTTGTTGGTGCCGTTCGACTGGCTTTCCTCATAGTCGTTGCCCAGGATGTTGCGCACCTCGAACTTGGCGTCGAACTGGCGCCCCGCAACATAGACGCCCTGGCGCGCCACGAAGTCCAGGTTGATGCCGGGATGTTCATAGACGTCCGGCTGGTCCTGGTTGGCCAGGCCACGGCTGGTCACGCGCTTGCTGGCATAGGACAGGATCAACGTCTGCTGCGACAGCTTGTCCTGGTCTTCCAGGCCGAACTGGAAGTTGACCAGATGGTCCGACTGGCCCGTCAGCGGCGAACCGTTGCGGAAATAGTCGGTCGCCAGCGTCGACGACGCGCCGAACACGGCGGTCGTATCGCCTTCCTTCACCTTCAGCTTCGACTTGGTGTAGGTATAGTTGGCGATCGTCACCAGACGGCGGGTCGAGAAGAACGCGCTGTCCGACATGGACGACAGGTCGAAATATTTCTGCAACTCGACTTCGCCGCCATAGAGGTCCGCCTTGGGCGCGTTGGCGAAGCTGGTGACGAAATTGTCGCCGTTGAGCGTGATGAAGGTTTCGATCGGGTTGTCGATCTTCTTGAAGAAGCCCGACAGCGAGAAGCGCTGATCCCGCGCGAAATACCATTCATAGCGCGCTTCCGCGTTGAACAGCTTGCTGTCCTGCAGATAGGGGTTGCCCTGATAGCGACGGTTGGTGTCCGGGTCGAAGTAGAACTGATAGATCAGCTCGCGGAACTGCGGCCGGGCGATGGTCTTCGACGCGTTCAGGCGCACCTGCATGTCGTCGCGCATCTGCCAGGTCAGCGTGCCGCTGGGCAGCCAATAGTCATTGTCGAGCTGGGTCGAGGCCGTACTGGCGCCCGGCGTGCTGAACACCTGCAGCGGCGACACGGTCAGCTTGGCCGTTTCGTAGCGAACGCCTGCGTCGAGCGACAGATCGTCCAGGATCTGCCAGTTCAGCTTGCCATAGCCGGCATGGTTCTTGAGCGTCGCGCGGAAGGCGGGATTGCCTTCGTTGGTCTCGATCAGGCTGATGTCATAATAGTTGACGATGCCCGGTGCCAGCAGCAGGTCAGGGCGCAGCACGCCCACGCCCTCGGGCATGTCGCTCGACGCGCGGAACTGGAAGTCGCGGCGCGAGCTGGTGCGGTTGGTGTCGACATAGGCATAGCCGGCGGTCAGCGCCATGTCGGCCGACGGCTTCCAGGTCAGGTCCGCGCCGCCCGACCACAGATCCTCGTTGAGGTCGGAGAAGCTGACCGTCGCGGTCTGGCCGGTATTGCCGTTCAGACGATTGACGAACAGATTGCCATAGGGGTCGGCCGCCGCATTGGTGCGGATATATTCGAACGACAGTTCATAGGGGGCTTCGCGCTGCGAATTGGCAAAGCCGCCGCGCACGTCCAGGCTGAACGCCGGGCTCAGCTTGAACTCGCCCACCACCTGCGTGTCGATCAGCTGGCGCTCATACCAGGCGGTATCCTGCTCCATGATGTCCGACGTCGGCTGGGTCTGGGTGTTGCCCAGGCCCATGCGGGTGTGCTTGAGCGTGTCGCGGATATAGAGGTTGGTCCAGCGGATCTTGTTATCGCCAAACTCCAGGCCCAGGCCCAGCAGGCCGTTGACGACGATGCGATTGTCGGTGGTAACGCGCTGGAAATCCGAATTGAGCGCCGACAGGTCGGGCGTGATCGAATTTTGCTGGCGCTGGTCGCGCGTGGTCCACTTGTTGCTGTAGCCCGCGGTGGCGATCAGGCCCAGGGTCGAACCGCCCAGATCGAACGAAGTGCCGCCCGAGATGGTCGCCGAATAATTGGGGTCGATATCCTTGATGCGCTGGACGGTGCCCTTGCTGAAGCGCACCATTTCCGCCGCGATCGCGGTGGTATCGACATTGCCCGAGCTGATCCGTTCGCCGCTGGCGAAGAAGGCGGCGAGCGCCGGCGGAATGTCGCGGCTGCCATTGTCGAAGCCGGTCCAGTCGCTCTTGCTGCCATAATAGCTATAGCCCATCTGATAGGTGGTTTCGGTGTTGGCACCGATACCGCCGCTGATCGTCAGGAAGCTTTCCGCCGGCACCGCATTGGTCGTCAGGTTGATCACGCCGCCGCCGAACTCGCCGGGATAATTGGCCGAATAGCTCTTCTGCACCATCGAGGACGAGACGATGTTCGTCGGGAACAGGTCCAGCGGCACGACTCGCTTGAGCGGCTCGGGGCTGGGCAGCGGCGAACCGTTCAGCAGCGCGAGCGAATAGCGATCGCCCAGCCCTCGGACATAGACATAGCCGTTGCCGACCACCGACAGGCCGGTGACGCGGCCCAGCGCGCCGGCGATGTTGCCGTCGCCCGTCCGGGCGATATCGGCCGAAGACAAGACCGAAACCACCGCCGGAATATTCTTCTGGACGTTGGCACTGCGGCGGCCGGTGACGATGATGTCGGAACCGGGGACCGAAATGTCGGGCGCCGCCTCCGGATCCTCAGCGGTCGAACGACCGGCAGCAGCAGCAGGATCGGCCGCCTGCGGGTCGGACGTGGTGGCATCGGCGGGCGCGGGCACTTCCTGGGCCAGCGCGGCCGGCGCGACCAGCGCAGTGGAAAGCAGCAGCAGGCCCGCGAACTTGAGCGGCG
This sequence comes from Sphingobium sp. SG1, assembly GCF_057063145.1. Taxonomy (NCBI): domain Bacteria; kingdom Pseudomonadati; phylum Pseudomonadota; class Alphaproteobacteria; order Sphingomonadales; family Sphingobiaceae; genus Sphingobium; species Sphingobium sp. SG1. The sequence continues at coordinate 31,994 of NZ_JBVVOJ010000015.1, forward strand.
TCGCCATCGAATATCCCCTAGATAAGGTCATTGCACGTTTCGGGGCGGGATGCGGCCGATCATGGCCGCGTCCCGCCCCGCATCAGGTCCGTCCCGTCTTAGAGCGGGATCGAGGTGCAGGCGCGGCGCGCGGTGCTGGTGCTGTCAAACGGCGCGTAGGCCGAGTTGCAGGTCCAGCCGGCGAACCAGGTGTCGTTGGCGTCCTTGACCGCGCCGACATAGGTCGTCGTGTCGAAGAAGCTGTCCAGCGTCTTGGCGTCGATCGCGGTGGCGGCGGTTTCGGCCGCACCGTTGATGAACACCGCGCTCAGCGAGGCCGTGTAGGCATCATTGTTGTTGTTGCCGCTGAAGATGGCAGCGACATCGGCGGCGGTGTAGGCGGTCGCGCCGCTACCCGAACCGATATACTTCGTCGCGTTGCACTGCATCAGCACCGAACGGGCGGTCAGCGTGGCGCGGGTCGAAGCGGTGCCCGTGCCATGCAGGCGGACGCACTCGTTGTTGGGCGACACGACGATGCCGTTCACCAGCGACAGATCGCTGTTGCCGCGGTTCAGGATCGAGGCCTGGTCATTGGCTTCGTTGTTGCTGCTGACCTGCGACTGGATCGCGGTGAAGTTGGCGACGATGGTGTTCTGGCGCGGGGTATCGCTTTCCAGACCGTTGCTGTCGATTTCCATCAGCGCGTCGCCCTGACCCGGACGCTGCACGATCAGCACATATTGGAAGCGACCCTGGATGCCGGTGTCGGCGTCGAGGCTGTCATCGTCCGCGCCGGTCGCGATATAATGCTTCATGCGCACGGTGCCGCCGAAGAATTCCGCGCCGTCGTCCGAGCTGTTGAAGCTCTGGATATAGTCCAGCGTGGTGCCGCTGCCGATGCTTTCGCCGGTCAGCGCCTGCAGTTCGGTGTTGGCGCCCAGAACATAGCCCGAATAGCGGATCTGGACATATTTCATGGTGCCCGCATTATAGGCGTCGTCGCGACCGCCAAAGGTCGCCGGATCGGCCGAACCTTCGGTCTGACGCTCGCAGGTGTCGGCGCCGACCGAACCGCTGTTGCAGTCCGTGGTGCGCGCACGGCCCATCAGCACGACGCCGCCCCACTGGCCCATCGACGTTTCGGTCGAGTTGCCATTGATATTGTCGCGGCTGGTGAAGATGATCGGCGCGCTGGCGGTGCCGACGGCGTTGATCTTGTTGCCGCGGTTGACGGCCAGCCAGCTCGTGCCAGTGCCGCCATAGACAATGACGCCCGGCTCGATGGTCAGGGTGACGTTGGTGTCGGCGGTCAGTTGGCCACCGACCAGCGTGAAGCCGTTGGCGGTGGTGCAGCCCACGGTCGAGCTGGTGACGGGCGCCGAGGCGGTGGGCGCAGCGAAGCCGCTGTCGCAGCCGACGTCGACGCGGCCCTTCATCTGATAGACCAGGCCTGCGATCTTGGGCAGGGTGATGCTCTTGGCGATGATCGAAGGCAGCGTGCAGACGCGCCAGGCATCACCGTTCGCGCTGGAAATGGTGCCCTCGTCGGTCAGGCCCTTGGGGTCGGCGATCGTCGGGCAGCCCGCAGCCGGGGTAACGGCGGCCGGGGTCGGCGTGGGGGTCGGGGTCGGCGTGGGGGTCGGCGTCGGGTTGATGATGACGTCGCCACCGGTGCCGGGCGAAGCAATGTCGTCCGCGCCGCAGGCAGCCAGCGCCGCGCAGGCGCAGCCCGCCATCAGGATATTATGGATACGGTTGATCTTGGCCATGTCGTCTCCGCTCCGGCTTCTGCCGGGTTTGTTGCGATGCGGAGCGCAAGGGGGAAAAGCGAATCGGACAACGCCCCCTGTCGCCCTCGGAAGCGGCAGGTAGGCGCGGTAAATGACAGCCTCATTTTCCTTTTATGACATATCGGGGTCGATAAAATTACAGTTCAAAGACAGTGACCCAACCGCCACAGCCAACAGAAAGGGGCGCCATCCACCGGACGACGCCCCTGTACGAGCCACTGAAACAGGGCGTTCAGCGCATCGCATAGCTCGTATTCAGGCGGGCCGAAGCGCGCTGCGCGATCGAGCGCGAGGATTCCTCGCTGCCATCGGCCAGCACCAGCGTCATGTCAGGCACGCGTGCCACCGCGGCATAGGCCTCACGCGCATCGCTGGTGCGCCCCATCCCCGCATAGGCATTGCCCAGGTTGATCAGGCGTGCCGGATCGTTGATAGTGTCGGGCCAGACCGCCTGCAGCTTGCGCGCGGCCTTGTCGAAATCATGGGCGAGCAGCGCCGACGCGGCCAGACCCGCATCCGGCACGACGCTGACGATCACGTCATCCGCCGCCGACGCCATGGCCGGCACTGCCGAAGCCAGAAGAAAGCCCGCAACTGCCGCCGCCTTGAACATCGATTTTCTCCGAAAAAAACTTTCTAACATAGCCGGAATTATTTCATCTTGATGACATCGACACAAGATCAGGCATGGGCGTCGATTCCATTTTATATCGGCGTAATTTCATCGCCTTATGCGTTTTTCACATCAGTGTCATAAAAGTGAAATCGAATGCGATACGCAAATTTCACCCGATTCGAATCGCATCATGGACGCGCGAAAAGGCCATTCGCCGCAAGCGGCGTGGCCTGAAAAAACATCGTCTGATGGATTGGGTCCGGAGGCTTCTGTTGCCCGGCGCCTCCGGGGGCCGCTGAATTCCCTTCTGTTGCCCGGTGGGTTCAACCGCGCTATTTTAGAGTAATGTCAGGCCGTGAGGCCCTCAATTACGCTGCAATGGCGAGTGCTTCGTTATCGTTGGCACTTGTGAGTTTTGCACAGTTTAACGGCTTACACGGGCCGGGTAAAAGCATCGCCTTTGAACACACGTCGATCCTAGTTCGGCCCCATCAGACACCCCGCCAGACCAAAGGTCATCCGGGACATGTGGTGGAACCGCCGGGTACTGCCCCCGGGTCCGCTGCGTCTATTATACGACACGATTTATCACCATAGCCGGGCGAACCCGGCACCCCCTATATGGCGGCGGCCGCGCCATTTATCAAGCCGGTGTTGGGTGATGGAGGCAGCAAATGTGTATCGTGGCACTGGCCTGGCGGGCGCACCCGCGCTGGCAGCTTGTCCTGATCGGCAATCGCGACGAATATCATGCCCGTCCCGCCGCCGCGATGGCGCGCTGGGACGATCGGCCGGGCCTGATCGCCGGGCGCGACCTGCAATCGGGCGGCACCTGGCTCGGCGCGGACGAGGATGGCCGGGCCGCCGTCATCACCAATTTGCGCGGCTATGGCGATCCCCTGCCCGACCGCGCCTCACGCGGCGCACTGGTGACCGATCTGCTGACCAGCGCCGGCACCTATGCCGATCCCTATGCGGCGGTGCTCGACGATTTCAACCCGTTCAACCTGCTGCTCGCCGACCGCGACCGGCTCATCTTCCTCACCAATCGCCCCGAACCCCAGCGCAGCCTGCTCGCGCCCGGCCTCTATGGCCTCTCCAACGGCCCGCTCGACCAGCCCTGGCCCAAGACGCTCGCACTCAAGGACGCGATGCTGCAATGGCTCGTCGCCGGCGCCACCGATCCGGAAAGCCTGTTCGACGCCCTGCGCCGCGAGACCCTGCCCGCCACCGGCATCGCCCCGGCCACACCGTCCGACGCCCCGCTGGAGCCGCCCGTATCCCCCATCTTCATCCGCAACCCCATCTATGGCACACGCTGCAGCAGCATCCTCGCCATCGCGCCGGACGGCACCGGCCTGGCGCTGGAACGCCGCTTCGACGCGGACGGCAACGTCACCGGCGACAGCCGCATCCCCTTCCATTGGCCGGCGGCCTAGCAGCGAGGATATATTCTGCCGGTCTCGAAGCGACCAGAAGCGGTCCATCCCACATCGTCACCCTGAACTTGTTTGGCATTTATCCCCTTTGGACATGTAGGGGCAAATCTAGTATCTCACCGTTGCGCCGAAGGGGAATCGGCGTGATGGGAGGGGTATGGGAATTCGCTCTACATTCAGGGCTGCCACAAGCGGCGTTGCCGCTGTGTTTTTGTTGCCACTCGCGTTCGATGGCATCAGCGAGCGAATATGGAAAGACCCCACGGCGGTGGTAACGTGGGCGCAAAGTATATTCGGCGAGAGCGGCTTCTATTGGCTGGTTTTTGCGACATGCGGGCTATGTTTGGGCGCATGGCTAGATGTGGTATTCGATCGTTTGGACCGGGCGAGATACGCGGAACTTTTAGGCGACATAGATCGCTTTCAGGCCGAAGTTTTGCAAAACGGCACTGGTTCAAATGACCGCACAATGATGCTGCTATCTCAAGCAGCCGCTATTGAACGCCAGCTTGAACAGCACGGTATAGCGGCATTTGACTGCGCTAAGGGCACCAACAAACCTACTACCGTTTATAAATGCGCTATGGTTTATCAGCAAATCGCCCCGTTTCTGAGGGCGGGAAACCGGACAAGAGCGTCTAAAATCGTGGGTGAATTCAACTCTCTCGAAAAGGAGAGTGAAAACAACATCGAAAAATTTGAAGTAGGCGAACGAACATGACCGGAAATCTAAATGACCGCTTCGACCGCCTCTTAGGGCGCATGGCCAACGGCCAGCCCCCTGTCAGCGCGGGAAAGAAACCATCATCCGATCAAGCATCAGGTGAGGCGCCTGACGCATGTTGTAGCGATATTCAAACTCCCCAGATACTTCGGGAGATGCTTCCCGCTGACGTGAATGTGGGTGCCGTTAATCCCGCGCTTTAGCTGCGCCCAGAAGCCTTCTACCGAATTTACGCCCTTGCCGCACGGTGTCGCATATTCCTTCGCCTTGTGGCTGACGGTCATGTGGCGATAGCCGTTCAGGCTCAAATCCTTGTAGCCGCCGAATTCGTCCGTATTGACGGTCGTGCCGGGCAGGACATGGGCGTTGATGAGGCTGTGCATAGCGGCCTTGTTACGGGCAGGAACAACGCGGGTAATCAATTCCCCGCCGCGCTCCATCATGCCGACGACCGTGGTCTTGTTGCCCTTATAGCCCGAACCCATACCAGAGACGGAACCGCCGATCAGCGTTTCGTCAATCTCAACAGTTTCGCCAACACCGCCCAAGGGGTCATCGCTGTCCAGCGAACCCATATATTCGCGGATCATGTGGCACATGCGCCATGCCGTCTTGTAGGTCACGCCTAGCTGGCGCTCGACTTCCTTAGCCGCCACGCCGTTCCGCGACGCGCAGAACTGGAACATGACAAAGAACCAGTCGCGCAGCGGCGTGCGGGTGCGATCGAAAGGGGTGCCAGCGGTCGGATAGACCTGATACGCACACCACTGGCACTGATAGGAGCGACGACCATTTACGCGCGAGAACTTAGCCGAGCGACCGCAGCTAGGGCAGTCGAAATCCGTGCCGTAGCGAACCTGAAACAGGTGGTCCAAGCAACTATCCTCAGTCGGAAAGCGGTCCTGAAACTGGCGCAGCGTGGGCGATTTCGTTTTCATACATATTGTATGCCCCATCCCCTTACATGTTTCAAGGGGATAAATGCCAACTTGTTTCAGGGTCCATTCCTCCCAATAGACCGCTGGCTTGTTAGGCTTGATAGATGCTGAAACAAGTTCAGCATGACGTAGGTGGGATGGCCGCAACCCACCCTTCCCCGCCATTCCATATATGTGCCTTGGCGCTGTCAGCCTAAGCCCCCTTGTCCCCATAGACAAACGCCCGCCGCCCCGACCGCAGCAGCACCTCCCGCCGGACATAATCGACCTCATAGGCGTCGGCGCTGGCGACATCCACTTGCGTCAGACGGAACAGCGTCCCCTCCACCGCATCCTCGGGATCGTCGCTCGGCTCGACCATCGGGTGCCAGCGCGTGCCGCTCTTGGCGATGACGTCGGGGTCGCTGATCTCGATCATGCGCTGGCGATAGCCCGGCATCGCATCCGGCTCGCCCTGCACCAGCCGGCCGAACAGCGCCCTCTGCACCTCTGCCAGCCGCAGCGTGCCATAGGAAAAGAGCAATATCTCGGTCATCTGCGCGTACCTCCGCTCAGCCCAGGGCCGCGTTGACGATGCGGATCTGGGTGAATTCCTCCACCCCGGCCAGCCCCTGGTGCCGGCCGATGCCCGATTGCTTGGCGCCGCCGATCGGCACGTCGAAGGGCAGGTCGAACAGCCGGTTGACCCAGACCAGCCCACTGTCGATCCGCGCGGCCATCGCCTGCCCGCGCGCCGCATCGGCCGTCCACACCGACGCGCCCAGCCCATAGGGGCCATCATTCACCCGGCGGACCAGTTCCTCCTCGTCATCATAGGCGAGCAGCGGGATGATCGGCCCGAACTGCTCCTCCTGCACCAGCCGCGCCGCGTCGGGCAGGTCGGTGACGATGGTTGGCGCAATATAATAGCCGGCTCCCTCCATGGGGGCACCGCCATGCAGCACCCGCCCCTGCACCCGCACCTCCGCCAGCAGATCGACCAGCCGCGCATATTGCGCCGCATTCTGCACCGGGCCGATGGTCGTGCCGGCCGCCCGACCGTCGCCGACCACCGCCCGCTCGGCGCAGGCAACCAGCGCCGCGCCCAGCGCCGGCACCAGCGCGCGCGGCGCATAGATGCGCTTGACGCCGAGGCAGACCTGCCCGGCATTGCCCATCGCCCCATCGAACAGGATCGGCGCCACCGCCGCGACATCGGCATCGTCCAGCAGGATCGCCGGATCATTGCCGCCGAGTTCCAGCGTGAAGCGCTTCACCGTGTCGGCCGCCGCCGCCATCACCCGCCGCCCGGTCGCAGTCGATCCGGTGAAGCTGACATGGGCGATTCCCGGATGCGCGGTCAGCATCGGCCCGACATCGCCGGCATCGCCCAGCATCTGCACCACCCCGGCGGGGAAGATGTCGGCCGCCAGCGCGCCCAGCATCAATGTCGTCAGCGGCGTCGTCGGCGCGGGCTTGGCGATCACGACATTGCCCGCGATCAGCGCCGGCGCGAGCTTGAGCGCCAGCAGCAGCAACGGATAATTCCACGGCACGATCGCCGCCACCACGCCCAGCGGATGGCGCTGCTCGACCACGCGCTCGGTCGCGCTGTCCTTCAGCACCACCGGCTCCAGCCGCAGCCCGGCATGATAGCGCAGCGCCGCCACCGCCCCCTCTATCTCGCCCCGCGCCTCGGCCAGCGGCTTGCCCTGTTCCTGTGTCAGGAGTGCGGCGAAATCCTCGGCCCGGCCCTCCAGCGCATCTGCCAGCGCCGCAATCCGCGCACCACGCTCGGCAAAGCCCAGCGCGCGCCAGTCGGCAAAGGCCCGCTGCCCGGCCGCGACCGCCCGCTCCACCTGCGCCGCATCGGCACAGGGCGCGGCGGCAAAGACCTGCCCGTCCGCCGGATTGACAAGGTCGATCGCGCGCGCGCCATCGACCAGCTCACCATCGATAAGAAGCTGCATCCCGCCCCTCTACCGGCAAGCCTGTCCTACAGCCAGCCCGGCGGTCTAGAATGTCGCCATGTCCTGCGCCCGCGCCACGAACAGCCCTCTCACCGATCCCGCAACAAGATTTCCAACAATTGTTCCAAAATATCAGAATGTGCGGGAAATATGCGAAGTTAAGCGGGGGATTTCCTATTTTTCCGCCGGCGCATCGACGCGGTCGCCATGGCTTTTGGGCGTCGAATTGACCAGGAAATCGACCGGCGCGCTACTCCTGTTCTGCGCTCGGTGCGGCACGCCCGGCGGCACTTCCAGCCCCTGGCCAGCCTTCAGCACATGGGTCACCCCGCCCGCCTCCAGCGTCAGTTCGCCCGACAGGACATAGAAGAATTGCCGCGCTCGCCGATGATAATGGCGCACTTCCGCCCCGCCCGGCACGATCCGTTCCTGGATCACCGACATCTCGTCGCGCTTCACCAGATGCCAGCCGTCATTGTGGCCGCCCCAGACATAATGTTCGGCATTGGCCTTATCGATCGGCGCGATCGCGGTGTCGGGCGAGGCGCCGGGCGCGGCGGCCAGCAGCAGGGGCAAAAGCAATATCGTCATGCCCGTTCCAACGATCCGTCCCCGCCATCCCGCCATGCCACTGGCGCCCATGCGGCCTGCCCCCTATAGCGGAGCCATGGCATCGACCCAGAAGCAGAAGAAGGCGGCCCCGGCCCGCGCAAAAGTCCGTCCCGCCGGGTTCCCGACCCGACAGCAGGTGATGGACTTCATCACCGAGTCCGACACACCGGTAGGCAAGCGCGAAATCGCCAAGGCGTTTGGGCTGAAAGGGCAGGAAAAAATCGCCTTGAAGGCGCTGCTCAAGGACATGGCGGACGAGGGCCTGCTCGACATCGGCCCGGCCCGCGCCTTCCACAAGATGGGCGGCGTGCCCAAGGTGACGGTGCTGCGCATCGTCGATGTCGACGACACCACCCTGATCGCCACCCCCGAACGCTGGGAGGCCGAGGGCCAGCCGGCGCCCCGCATCCGCGTGGTCGAACGGGGCAAACGCGGCGCGCTGACGATCGGCGACCGCATCCTCGCCCGCACCGAGGAAGCGGGCAAGGGCTGGCTCGCCCATCCGATGAAGAAGCTCGCCAAGGCAACCGAGATGCTGCTCGGCGTGGTCGAGGAAATGGCCGACGGCAAGCTCTGGCTGCGCCCGGTCGACAAGCGCATCCGCAAGGATACGCCGATCAGCGACATCGGCACCGCCAAGAAGGGCGACCTGGTCCTGGCCGAGCCGACCGGCCGCCCGCCGCGGATCAGCGCGCGCGTCACCGACATTCTCGGCGATCCCTTCGCCCCGCGCAGCTTCAGCCTGATCGCGATCCACAAGCATGGCATCCCCCATGTCTTCCCCGAAGCGGTGGAGGAGGAAGCGGTCACCGCGTCGAAGCTGCCGCTGCATGAGGACAAGCGCGAGGATTTGCGCCATCTGCCGATCGTCGCGATCGACCCGGTCGATGCCCGCGACCATGACGATGCCGTCTGGGCCGCGCCGGACGAAGATCCCGCCAATGAAGGCGGCTTCAAGGCGATCGTCGCGATCGCCGATGTCAGCTATTATGTCCGCCCCGGCAGCGCGCTCGACCGCGAAGCCCGCAAGCGCGGCAACAGCGTCTATTTCCCCGACCTGGTCGTGCCGATGCTGCCGCATCAGCTCTCGTCCGACATGTGTTCGCTGCGCGCCGGGCAGGACCGCGCCGCCATGGCCTGCCATCTGGTGATCGACGCGCAGGGCAAGGTGAAAAGCTTCCGCTTCTCCCGCGCCATCATCCGCGTCGCCGCCGTCCTCGCCTATGAAAATGCGCAGGCGGCGATCGATGCTCTTTCTTCCGTTCGCCCTGAGCCTGTCGAAGGGCAGGGCCGAGCCGAAGGCGAGGCTGCTTCGCCTGCGGCTCAGCAAGCGGCTTCGACTTCGCTCAGCCCGAACGGAGTGGATCTGGTGGAACATGCCCTGAAACCGCTCTGGGCCTGCTGGGCGCTGCTGCGCAAGGCCCGCGAAAAGCGCGATCCGCTTGCGCTCGACCTGCCCGAACGGCGCGTGGTCCTCGACGAATGGGGCAAGATCGTCAGCGTCGCGGTGCGCGAACGGCTCGACGCCCACATGCTGATCGAGGATTATATGATCGCCGCCAATGTCGCCGCCGCCAAGGCGCTGGAGGCGAAGAAGGCGCCGGTCATGTACCGCGTCCATGAAACGCCGGGCCGCGACAAGCTGGTCGCGCTCAAGGAATATCTCGCCACCTTCGACATCGACTTCGCGCTGGGCCAGGTGATCCGCCCGTCCACCTTCAACCAGCTGATCAAGAAGGTCGGCGAGTCGGAGGAGAAGGAGCAGATCATGACCCAGATCCTGCGCTCCCAGACCCAGGCCTATTATGCGCCGCAGAATATGGGCCATTTCGGCCTGGCGCTGGGCAGCTACGCCCATTTCACCTCGCCCATCCGCCGCTATGCCGACCTTCTAGTCCATCGCGCGTTGGTCGGCGCCTATGATCTCGAACTGCCCGCGCCCAAGGACAGGGCGATCCCCGATCGCTCCTCCCTCAGCCAGGAGGATTATGAGAATATGGGCCGGGTCGGCGAGATGATCTCGGGCCATGAACGCCGCGCGATGGAGGCGGAGCGCGAGACGATCGACCGCTATGTCGCCGCCTTCCTGTCGGCCCATGTCGGCGAGGTGGTGAAGGCACGGATCACCGGCGTCCAGAATTTCGGCTTCTTCGCCACGGTTGAGGGACTGGGCGGCGACGGCCTCGTGCCCGTATCGACGCTGGGCGCCGAACATTTCTTCTTCGATGAAGCGGGCAAGGCGCTGCAGGGCGTCGAAAGCGGCGACCGCTATACGGTGGGCCAACGGCTGGAACTGCGCCTCGCCGAAGCCGATCCGATCAACGGCGCGCTGCGTTTCGAGCTGCCCGACAATCCGGCCCCGCGCGGCAGCCCGCTCAAACGCGACCGCACCCGCCCGAAAATCCACCGCGGCCGCCCCACCAACATCCGCCATATCGGCAGCAGCCGGGGCAAGCACAAGAAACGGTAAAGGGATGGGTGGCGGGGCGCTGCCGCCTCGGCCTACATCGTCATCCCCGCTTTTTTTCACCGTCATCCCCGCGAAGGCGGGGATCCATCTCCCACCATAACCCCAGCCGCGAGGTCCGGTGATGGTTTCCCGCTTTCGAGGGAATGACGAAAGTCAAATGATAGCGGTCTGCTTTTCCGTGCCATCAATTATGTGTAGTCAGACTGCATGAAGCCAAACGAATATGCGCAAGCTCAGGCTTGGGATTCCATGATACGTATCGTGGTCGTCGGCTGTCTGTTTCTCAGCGCCTTCATGGCTGCCTGTTCAGCCATCGTCCTCAGCATCCTGGCGGACTCTGGCGATGCCATTCTTCTGCGAAGCGCCCTTTTGGTGTTTGGCACATTGGCGTTCGCGGCGGGCTTGGCTTTCAGAAAAATCGATCGCCTGACCTGGAAGCACTGGTCAGTCATATGCTTGCTCGCCGCGCCAGGGGCAATTTACATGTTAGTCCACTAAGATCAGGCGTTGTTCGCCCCCTTCCCCCCATCGTCATCCGCGCCTATAGGCTGTGTCCCATGATCCTCGTCATCGACAATTATGACAGCTTCACCTGGAACCTGGTCCATTATCTGATGGAGCTGGGGGCCAAGATAGAGGTCGTGCGCAACGACGCCATCTCGGCGGGCCAGGCCCTGTCGAGCGGGGCCAAGGCCTTCCTGCTGTCGCCCGGTCCCTGCACCCCCAATGAGGCGGGTGTCAGCCTGGACCTGGTCGCGGCCTGCGCCGATGCCGGCGCGCCGCTGCTCGGCGTGTGCCTCGGCCATCAGGCGATCGGCCAGCATTTCGGCGGCAAGGTGGTGCGCGGCGGGCTGATGCACGGCAAGACGTCGCCGGTGCGCCATGACGGCACCGGCCTGTTCGCCGGCCTCCCCTCGCCCTTCACCGCGACCCGCTATCACTCGCTGATCGTGGAGGATATTCCGGTCGACCTGGTGGTCAATGCGACCAGCGAGGACGGTTCGGTCATGGGCTTCCGTCACGCGACCCTGCCGATCCATTCGGTCCAGTTCCACCCGGAAAGCATCGCGACCGAACATGGCCATGACATGCTGGCCAATTTCATGAAGATCGCCGGCATCCCGGTCCGCGAGCGCGAAGCGGCGTAAGGCCGCTCCTGGGCGGACCGCACGTCAGTGCGGCACCGCCCCCGTCTCCACCCCGATCTTGTCGTGCAGGGCGAAGCGGTCGACGATGTCGGCACTCGCCCGGTTATAGCCGACCACTTCGACCATGCGCCCCTCGCGCCGCAGCCGGGCGATGATCTTGTCGAGCGCGCCGACGCCCGAAATATCCCAGAAATGGGCGCCCGACACGTCGATCAGCACATGGGTCGCGCTTTCCTCGCCCGTGAAGGCGCGGGTGAAGCGGTCGACCGAGGCGAAGAAGATCTGGCCGGTTACGCGATAGATCGCCCGGCCATCGGCCTCGCTGCGCTCAACCGCGAACATGCGCTGCACCTTCGCGGCAAAGAAGATGCCCGACAGCAGCACGCCGGTCAGCACGCCCAGCGACAGGTCGCGAGTCGCCACCACGACAACAACCGTCGCCAGCATGACGGTCGAGGAAGTCGGCGGATGGCGCCGCAGATTGGCAATCGAGGCCCAACTGAAGGTGCCGATCGACACCATCACCATCACCGCGACCAGCGCCGGCATCGGGATGCGCCCGACCCATGCCCCCAGCACGGCCAGCAGGAACAGCAGGAAGGCGCCGGCGACGAAGGTCGACAGCCGCCCGCGTCCGCCGGACGTGACGTTGATCACCGACTGGCCGATCATCGCGCAGCCGCCCATGCCGCCGAACAGGGACGCAACGATATTCGCCCCGCCCTGCCCCATGCATTCGCGCTGCTTGTCGCTGTCGGTGTCGGTCATATCGTCGACGATCTGCGCAGTCAGAAGCGATTCGAGCAGGCCGACCGCCGCCATCGTCACCGAATAGGGCAGGATGATGCGCAGCGTGTCCCAGGTCAGCGGCACCTGCGGCAAAGCAAGGCTCGGTAGCCCCTCAGGTAGCCGCCCCATGTCGCCAACGGTATGGACCGGCAGGCCCAGGCCGATCGACAGCGCGCTCAGCAGCGCGATCGCCACCAGCGGCGCCGGCACCGCCTTGGTGATCCGGGGGAAGAGATAGATGATGGCGAGGCCACCCAGCACCATCGCATAGGTCTGCCAACCGACGTTGGTGAGTTGCGGCAGTTGCGCCATGAAGATCAGGATCGCCAGCGCATTGACGAAGCCGGTGATCACCGATCGCGACACGAACTGCATCAGCAGGTCCAGCCGCAGCAGCCCGGCGATGATCTGCACCACTCCCATCAGGATCGTCGCGGCAAACAGATATTCGACGCCATGCTCGCGCACCAGCGGCCCGACCAGCACGGCGACGGCGGCAGTCGCGGCGGAGATCATCCCCGGCCGCCCGCCGATCAGCGCGATGGTGATGGCGATCGCCACCGAGGCATAGAGGCCGACGCGCGGATCGACCCCGGCGATGATGGAAAAGCCGATCGCTTCGGGGATCAGGGCGAGTGCGACGACGATGCCGGCCATGATGTCATGCCGCGCCGTCCGGGCGTCGCTGAACCATTGGCGGCGATAGCGGCTGAAAAATTGGGTCATGTCGAAAATCCACATCAGGTCACATGGCACCAGCTCCGGGCGCGGTATCGATAATCATGTGTGATGTTGTCCGGCGGATCGGCGGCCGGAATAGCCACCCGGAATTTCACCGGGTCCATGCGAATGGGGGCCTTCTACAGCCCTACCCCGCCAATGCAACCCCGCGCCGGCCTGCCCATCTATCCCTCGCCGAACAGCGCCCGCTGCGAACTCTCAATCTCCTCGAAATAGCGCCGCCGCGCATGTTTCTCGGTCAGCACGCCCAGCACCAGCCCGCTTTCATCGACCACCGCCAGTTCGTCCGCCGCCGCCTTGTCGAACAAGGGCAGGATCGCGCGGATATCCGCATCGGCCCGCAGCGAGATATCGGCCATTATTGCCAGCGGCGCGATCGGCGCATCCTCCGCCAGTTCGGGGCGATAGGCCGCCGCCGTCGGCACGATACCGCGATAGCCGCCGGCGCCGTCGATCATGATCGCCTTGCTCGCCGACCCCAGCGGCACGAGCGCACGAAACTGGCCGACGCTCATCGTGTCGGGCACCGACACCCAGTCCCGCCGCATCATCCGCCCGGCGGTCAGGTTCATCACCCAGCCAATGTCGCGCGGGCTGCGGATGGTCGATCCGCGCAGATGCAGCCGCCAGGTGGAGAAGGAATAGCCGAACATTTCCCGCGTCACCGCGCTCGACAGCAGCGACGCAGTCAGCACCACGCCCATCAGCTGGAAATCATGCGTCGTCTCCAGCATCAGCAGCCCCAGCGTCATCGGCCCGCCGACGATCGCGACGCTCAGCGCCGCCATCCCCACCAGCGCCGCATCATTGGGGTCGAGCGACCAGCCGATCCCGATGAGGTCGACGATCTGCGCGAAAATCTGCCCCGCCAGCGATCCCAGGAACAATGACGCAAAGAACAGCCCACCGCGAAAGCCGAAGCTGAGCGAGATCACCGACGCCGCGATCTTGAGGCATAGGATCATCAGCAGCACGGTCCAGTCGGGCAGCAGGATGAGGTTGAGGTGCAAGGCGCCATGCCCGGCCGACAAGGTCTGCGGCGTCAACCAGGCGAGCGGCATCAGCAGCACGCCACCGATCAGCGGCCGCCACCGCCCCGGCCAGGTCCAGCCCTGCACCCGCAGCTCGGCAAAGGTCACCATCCGCATGATGAGGATGCCCAGCCCCGCGCACAGCAGGCCAAGCAGCGCATAGAGAAGATAGTCCGCCGTCCCCAATATCCGGTCCGCCGTGGTCGCGATCAGCCAGGGCTCGACGCCCAGCGCGCGGGTCACGAACGCCGCGCTCAAGGCCGCCGCCACGACCGGCGCGATCGCGGCCGGCGTATAATGGCCGATCACGATCTCGAACGCATAGAAGGCGCCGGCCAGCGGCGCGCCGAAGGCCGCGCCAACCCCTGCCCCCGCACCCGCGCCGACCAAAGTGCGCAGATCATTGCGCCGCAGCTTTAGCCATTGGCCCAGCAGCGACGCGACGCCGCCCCCCATCTGCGCATAGGCCGCCTCCAGCCCGACCGAGGCGCCCGCTCCGTTCGACAAGACCGTCTGCCCGGCAATCACCAGATTGTCGGCCATCGGGATGCGCCCGCCATGCAGGGCATTGGCCTCCACCACGTCGATCAGCGGCCGTTGCCGCCGGCGCAGCAGCCGCGCCAGCAGCACCAGCGCCAGCCCGCCCAGCGGCAGGCCGAGCAATCGCCAGGGATGGCGGATCTCGCCCAACGCGCTCAGCCGGTTGATGCTGACGCCATAGAGCAGTTCCTGAATGCCATGCGCCATCAGCTGCAACAGGTTGGTGATCAGCCCCGCCGCCACGCCCGCCAGTATGGCGAGCAGGATGAAGGCCGCCTCGCTCTCGCGCAGCCGGCGGCGCTGGCGGATGGCAAGGCTCCAGAACAGGGTCGACCAGGATCGGCGCATGGTTTTCCCGACAACGCCCCTTTGGTGCCCGCGTCAAGCCAATTGCCGGACCACGCAACAAAATTCCAATTGGCGGGCAAATAGCATGTCGCCCTCGACTTTCGCGCGTGGCCGGGACTAAAGGCTTGGCCCATGACCCTGTTGCCCGATCCCAGCGCGCCCCTGGCCGCCGACGAAGCCGCCCGCGCCTTCGACCTGCTGTTCGACGCCGACCTGTCGGACGAGGCGATCGCCGGCTTCCTCGTCACCATGGCACGGCGCGGCGAGACTGCGACGGAAATCGCCGCCGCCGCCCGTGCGATGCGCGCCCGGATGATCCCGGTCGATGCCCCCGAAGGCACGATCGACGTTTGTGGCACCGGCGGCGACGGCCATCACACGCTCAACGTCTCGACCGCCGTCAGCCTGGTGGTCGCGGCCGCCGGCGTGCCGGTCGCCAAGCATGGCAATCGTGCCGCCTCGTCCAAGGCGGGGGCCGCCGACACGCTCGAAGCGCTCGGCCTTGATCTTGATCGCGCCGCCGCCACGGCGGAAGCGACGCTCAAGGATCTGGGCATCTGCTTCCTGTTCGCGCAAAATTATCATCCTGCGCTCAAGCGTCTCGGCCCGATCCGCCGGTCGATCGGCGAACGCACCATCTTCAACCTGATGGGGCCGCTCGCCAATCCCGCCAATGTCCGTCGCCAGCTCGCCGGCATCGCTCGCCCCGCCTATGTCCCCATCTATGCCGACGCACTGGGCCAGCTGGGCGCCACCCATGCGATGATCGTGTCGGGCGACGAGGGCCTCGACGAACTCTCGCTCGCCGGCGGCAACGACATTGCCGAGGTGACGGCCGACGGCGTGGTCGCGATGCGCCGCCTGACCGCCGCGGACCTCGGCCTCTCGACCCATCCCGTCACTGCCATTCGCGGCGGCGACCCGGCCCATAATGCCGCGGCTCTTCGCGCCCTGCTCCGGGGTGAGGCCGGCGCCTATCGCGACGCCGTGCTGCTCAACGCCGCCGCCGCTTTGGTGGTGGCTGACGCTGCCCATGATTTCCAGGAAGGCGTCGAACAGGCCGCCGAGGCGATCGACAACGGCCTTGCCAACGCGCTCCTCAATTGCTGGATTGCCTATCAATGACCAACAAGCTCATCGAAATCTGCGATTTCAAGCGCGAGGACGTCGCCCGCCGCAAGGCCGCGACAACGATCGCGTCGCTCCACGCCCGCGCCAGCGAGCAGACCCCGCCGCGCGGCTTCCGCAAGGCGCTGGACGATGCCGCCCGCTCGGGCTTCGGCCTGATCGCCGAGGTGAAGAAGGCCAGCCCGTCCAAGGGGCTGATCCGCGCCGATTTCGATCCGCCGGCCCATGCGCAAGCCTATGCCGCCGGTGGCGCTGCCTGCCTTTCGGTGCTGACCGACGAGCCCTATTTCCAAGGCCATGACGATTATCTGATGGCCGCCCGCTCGGCCTGCGCCCTGCCCGTGCTGCGCAAGGATTTCATCGTCGACCCCTGGCAGATCCTCGAAAGCCGCGCGCTCGGCGCCGACGCGATCCTCATCATCGTCGCCGCGCTGGAAGACGGCCAGATGCAGGAGATTGAGGACGCTGCGCTTGGCCTTGGCATGGATGCCCTGATCGAGGTGCATGACGAGGCCGAACTGGAGCGCGCGCTCAAGCTGCGCTCGCGCCTAATCGGCGTCAACAACCGCGACCTGCGCGATTTCAGCGTCGATTTCGCCCGTACCTATGAACTGGTGGGCAAGGCGCCCGACGGCTGCACCTTCGTCGCCGAAAGCGGCCTTGGCTCGCACGCCGACCTCACCGCCATGGCCGATCATGGCGTGCGCTGCTTCCTGGTCGGCGAAACCCTGATGCGCCAGGCCGATGTCGAGGCGGCGACCCGCAACCTGCTGACGGGCGCATGACCGGCCTCACCCATCTCGACGAGGATGGCGCCGCCCGCATGGTCGATGTCTCGGCCAAGGCCGTGACCGCGCGCGAGGCGGTGGCCGCTGGGCGCATCACCATGGCGGCCGACGCCGCGCAGGCGATCGCCGCCGGCCTCGTCAAGAAGGGGGATGTGCTGGCCGTCGCCCGTGTCGCCGGCATCATGGCGGCCAAGCGCACCGCCGAACTGATCCCGCTCTGCCATCCGATCCCGCTGAGCGCCGTCACCATCGACTTTACCCTCCACGACGATGGCGTCACCGTCACCGCAACCGCGCGCACCGCCGGCCAGACCGGGGTGGAGATGGAGGCGCTGACCGCCGCGACTGCCGCCTTGCTCACCGTCTATGACATGGCCAAGGCGCTCGATAAGGGCATGATAATCGGCGATGTTCGCCTGCTCGCCAAGCGCGGCGGCAAATCGGGCGACTGGACCGCGCCGGAGAGCAGCGACCGATGAACCTGATGCCGGTCGCGGACGCGCAGGCGCGGCTACTTGCCCTCGCCGATCCGTTGCCGGCCGAACATGTGCCCGTCGCCACCTGTGCCGGTCGCTGGCTCGCCACCGACATCAGCGCGCGCCGCGACCAGCCCTGGGCCGATCTTTCCGCGATGGACGGCTATGCCGTGCGCGCATCCGAAGGCGCCGGACCGTGGCAGCTGGTCGCCACCAGCAGCGCGGGCGACGCCGATATCCCGGCCCTGCAACCGGGCCAGGCTTGCCGCATCTTCACCGGCGCGCCCTTGCCGGCCGGCGCCGATGCGATCCTGATCCAGGAAAATGCCACGCGCGCCGGCGACAAACTGACCGCGCATGACGGCATATTGACGCCCGGCAGGCATGTCCGCCCGCTCGGTTCCGATTTCCGCGCCGGCACGCTGCTGGTCAGCGCAGGCAGCCGCCTCACGCCGGGCCAGATCGCGCTTGCCGTCCTTGGCGGCCATGGCAGCCTGCCCGTCGGCGCCCGGCCCCGCATCGCCCTGCTCTCGACCGGCAATGAACTTGTTCCCCCCGGCGCGCCGACGCCGCCGGGCTATCTCCCCTCGTCCAACGCGCCGATGCTCGCGGCCCTGCTCGCCGCCCTGCCCTGCGACGTGATCGACCTTGGCATCGTGCCCGACGATCTCGCTGCCATGACGCAGGCGCTGGAACAGGCGGCACAGGCCGATATCATCGTCTCGACCGGCGGCGCCTCGGTCGGCGACCATGACTATGTCCGCCCCGCCTTCGCGGCCGCCGGCGGCACGCTCGATTTCTACAAGATCGCGATGCGGCCGGGCAAACCGCTGATGGCCGGGCGCCTCGGCAACGCCACCTTCCTCGGCCTGCCGGGCAACCCGGTCTCCGCCTTCGTCACCGGCACGCTGTTCCTCTGCCCGCTGGTGCGCCATCTCGCCGGATCGCGCGCGCCGCTGCCGCCGATCGTGCAGGCCCGCCTTGCCGCCCCACTCGGCCCAACGGCGGAACGCGACGATTATCTGCGCGCCTATCGCGGCGCCGACGGCATCGTCTCCGTCACATCGCAGGACAGCGCCGCCACCGCCGCCATGGCGCTGGCCGACTGCCTGATCCGCCGTCCGGCCGGTTCAGCCCCCGCCATTGCCGGCGACATGGTCGACATCATCCCCCTGACCGCCTGACTATCTGACTGCCTGACCGGCAAAAGCGGCGCATGGCTTAACGCGCTTGACTTGCCCCTTTCCGTTTCCTATGCGTTCTTCATTCGTTCCATGGAGGACCGCCGATGTTGACGCCCAAGCAGCAGGAATTGCTGAGCTTCATTCAGACCCGGCTGGAAGAAGGCGGCGTGTCCCCTTCGTTCGAGGAGATGAAGGACGCGCTCGACCTGCGCTCCAAGTCCGGCATCCACCGGCTGATCAATGCGCTGGAGGAGCGCGGCTTCATCCGCCGCCTGCCCAACCGCGCCCGCGCGCTCGAAGTGCTCAAGCTGCCCGATGCGATGCATCGCGCGCCGGCTCCGGCCATTCCGACGCCCAAGATATCGGCGCCCGCCGTGCTGCTGCCGACCGCCGCCAATGACGTGATCGAAATCCCGCTGCACGGCCGCATCGCCGCCGGCGTGCCGATCGAGGCGATGGAAAGCCACACCATGCTCTCCGTCCCCGCCGCCTTGCTCGGCTCGGGCGATCATTATGCGCTCGAAGTGTCGGGGGACTCGATGATGGAGGCCGGCATTCTCGACGGCGACTTCGCGCTGATCCAGCGCACCGATGTCGCGCGCGAAGGCCAGATCGTCGTCGCTCTGATCGACGACGCCGAAGCGACGCTCAAATATTTCCGCCGCGAAGGCAGCCGGGTTCGGCTCGATCCCGCCAATGCCGCCTATGAACCGCAAATCTACGATCCGCGCCAGGTCCGCATCCAGGGCAAGCTCGCCGGCCTGCTGCGCCGCTACAACTGACCGGCTTTTCGGGGCCGGCGGCGCACGATCCAAGGATGTGCGTCGCCGGGCCGATGGACGGTGTGAACTTTGCCGCTTTCAAGGCTAATCGACAGGCCGCCGGTGCGGGACAGCAGCCGGCGGTCAATCTTCATCCAGCGCGGTCGGCACCAATAAGGCAGGCCCCGGTCACTGATGACGATATCGGCCGCCGCGCAATCCCGCTCCAATATCGGCCGATCAACCAGCATCGCATTGCGCGTCACCAGCAAATGCCAGTCGCGCCCGTCCCGTGGCAACGTCACCGCACATAGATCAGTCGAGCAGCGCGACTGCTTCATCTTCGCGATCGCCTCCAGCGTCCCGTCATAGCCCGCGCTCTCGCTCAGCACGTCGCGGACATACTCACCCGCCCCCTCGCGCAGCAGCGCCATCGTCCCCGCTGGTGTCCGCACCGCGACATGCCGCCCGTCGCCGGTCACCACGATATCGGGCGGCGCCAGCGACGCGATGCCGATCAGGCCGATCGCGACCGGCCCCAGCCCCAGCCAGCGCCAGCGACTGCGCCAGAGCAGGCACCAGAGACCTCCCACCAGGATGACCGCGAACAGCCCGCCCGGCACCGCCGGCGCCAGCATCACCGCCATCGGGCTCGCCGCCACGCCATGCGCCACCGCTAGCAACAGCGCGATCGCCTTGGCCGTGAGCCACCAGAAGGGCGCGCCCAGCCCGACGAGGTCGAAGCCCAGCGCCAGCGCCTCCAGCGGCATGATGACGAAGGTGGTGAGCGGGATCGCGACCAGATTGGCCACCGCGCCCAACAAACCTGCCTTGTGAAAATGGAAAAGGGCGATCGGCGCCAGCACCATTTCGATGGCAAGGCCGGTCATCAGCATCGCCGCCACCGTCCGCCCGGCCTTGCGCAACCAAGGCTCGTCCCGCGCCATCGCGAACGCCTTGAACCGCCGATGCTCGCCCAGCGCCACCAGCGCGACCACGGCGGCAAAGCTCATCTGGAAGCTTGGGCCGATCAGCGCCTCTGGCCAGAAGACCAGCACCACCAGCGCCCCGGTCGCCACTAGCCGCAGGGTGATCGCCTCGCGCCCCAGCGCCAGCCCGCCCAGCACCAGCAGCGCCGCGATGCAGGATCGCACCGTCGGCACCTCCGCGCCGGTCAGCAGCGTATAGCCGATCCCCGCCAGCGCGCCCCCGGCCGCCGCGATCAGCATCAGCGGCCAGTCCAGCGCCGCGCGCGGGATCAGCGCCAGCAGGCGCAACAGCAGGAATATCACCGCCCCGATCAGCGCCGTCACATGCAGCCCGCTGATCGAGAGAAGATGGGCAAGGCCACTACGCCGCATCGCCTCCGCATCCGCTTCGGCAATCGCGCCCTGGTCGCCGGTCGCCAGCGCCACCGCAATCCCCGCCGGTGCGCCCGCCACCTGTCCGCTGATATGATCGAACAGTCGCGCCCGCAGCGTCGCCCCCTCGCGCGCCTGCTCCACCATTTCGACCGGCGCCAGCGCCCGCCCGGTCGCCCCGATCCCCTGGAAATAGGCGCGTCGCGCGAAGTCGAACGCCCCCGGCACGCTCGGCGGCGCGGGCGGCATCAGCCGCACGCGAAAGCGCAGCACCGCCCCCTTGCCCAGCCCTTCGGGCACATCCGCCTCCGCGATATTCACCCGGATCGCCGCGGGCAGCGCCGGCGCCTCGATCGGCCGCAGCCCCACCCGCACCATCTGCTGCGCCGGCAGCTTGGCAACCGCCGTCACCGTGCCGGTCACCTGTGCGAATATGGGACGGGCCAGCGGCGGCTGACCCAGCCATGTCGCCTTACCCCAGACCAGCAGGCAACCAACACAAGCCAACAAGCCGCCCGCCACCAGCATGTGCCGCAATCGTGCGCCCACCGGCAGCAACAGCGCCAGACAGGCCAGCCCCAGCGCCCCGCAGCAACAGGCCAACCAATGTGCCGGCCCCGGCAGCACGAACCAGCCGGCAATGCCCGCGCCCAGCGCCACCGGCACCCACAAGGCGAGCTGTTCGCGCTCCACCTCCAGCCATTGTTCGATCCGCGCAAATCCATTGTGCGCAATACGCACCGTCCTGCGCCCAACGGACGTTTGTCGTGGCTCAAAAGCCATGCTAGGGGGCGTCGCATCCATGGATCAGGCAGGAAGAATGTCAGCGAATATGACGGCAAGTGCAACGGGATTGAACAAGCAGGTGGTGACCCGTTTCGCCCCGTCTCCAACGGGCTTCCTGCATATTGGCGGCGCCCGCACCGCGCTGTTCAACTGGCTGTTTGCGCGCCATCATGGCGGCAAGTTCCTGCTCCGCATCGAGGATACCGATCGCGCCCGCTCCACCGAGGAAGCTGTGGCAGCCATTTTCGACGGCCTGGAATGGCTGAACCTGGGCGGCGATGAGCCCGCCGTGTTCCAGTTCGAGCGCACCCCGCGCCATGCCGAGGTCGCCAATCAGCTGCTCGCCAATGGTCATGCCTATCGCTGCTATGCGACGCAGGAAGAGCTGGCCGAGCTGCGCGAACAGCAGCGCGCCGCCAAGCAGCCGATGCGCTATGACGGCCGCTGGCGCGACCGTTCGCCGGAGGAAGCGCCCGAAGGCGCCCCCTTCGTCATCCGTATCAAGGCCCCTCGGACCGGTGAAACGGTGATCGAGGATGCGGTGCAGGGCCGCGTCGTGGTGCAGAATGCCGAGCTAGACGACATGATCCTGCTCCGGTCGGACGGCACCCCTACCTATATGCTGGCCGTTGTGGTCGACGACCATGACATGGGCGTCACCCATGTCATCCGCGGCGACGATCATCTCAACAACGCCTTCCGCCAATTGGCGATCATCAAGGCGATGGGTTGGGAAGAACCGGTCTATGGCCATATCCCGCTGATCCACGGGTCGGACGGCGCGAAGCTGTCGAAGCGCCACGGTGCGCTCGGCGTCGACGCCTATCGCGACGAGATGGGGATGCTGCCCGAAGCGGTGCTCAACTATCTGCTGCGCCTCGGCTGGGGCCATGGGGACGAGGAGATCATCTCGATCGAACGCGCCATCGAACTGTTCGATATCGACGGCGTCGGCCGTTCGCCCTCGCGCTTCGACATCAAGAAGCTGGAAAATCTGAACGGCCATTATCTGCGCGAGGCCGACGAGGCGCGCCTGGCCGCCCTGGTCGCCCCGCGCGTTGAGTCGCGTCTTGATACGCAACTGAATGATGCCCAGCGCGATATTTTGACCCAGGCGATGGTTTCGCTCAAGCCGCGGGCCAAGACGCTTAACGAAATTGCAGAAGGCGCAGAGTTTCTGTTCAAATCTTGCCCGCTCGATTTTGACGAGAAGGCGTCTGCTCTGCTAGATGAACCCGCGCGTGAGCTGCTGAAAAAGACAGCCGACGCTCTCCAGCCCGTCCAGTCCTGGACGGTTGAAGCGATCGATGAAGTGATACGCCGCGTGGCAGAGGATGCGGGGCTTGGCCTGGGCAAGGTGGCACAGCCGCTTCGTGCGGCGCTCACCGGGCGCACGGTCTCGCCGGGTATTTTTGATGTCCTCTTCCTTCTGGGGAAAGAGGAAAGCTTGAAGCGACTGACCGCTGCGGGGCACGTGGTGGCCGGTTGACGGCAGTTAAGGAGAAAAACATGTCGGATAATAATGCCAGTTTGACCGTTGGCGGAGAGGCCAAGGACTATGCCATCATGGATGGTACCGTCGGTCCCCAGGTCATCGACGTTCGCAAGCTCTACGCCAACACCGGCATGTTCACCTACGATCCGGGCTTCACCTCGACCGCCAGCTGCGAATCGGGCCTGACCTATATCGATGGCGACGCCGGCGTGCTGCTGCATCGTGGCTATCCGATCGGCCAGCTCGCCGAACAGTCCAGCTTCATGGAAGTCTGCTACCTGCTGCTGAACGGCGAACTGCCGTCGGCCAAGGAACTGGCCGAGTTCACCAACACCATCACGCGCCACACCATGGTGCATGAACAGCTGACCGCCTTCTTCCGCGGCTTCCGTCGTGACGCCCACCCGATGGCGATCATGGTCGGCGTCGTCGGCGCCCTGTCGGCCTTCTATCATGACTCGACCGACATCAACGATCCGGAACAGCGCCGCATTGCGAGCCACCGCCTGATCGCCAAGATGCCGACGATCGCTGCGATGGCGTACAAATATTCGGTGGGCCAGCCCTTCGTCTATCCGCGCAACGACCTGAGCTATACCGCCAACTTCCTGAACATGACCTTCTCGGTCCCGGCGGAAGAGTATAAGATCGATCCGATCGTCGTCGACGCGATGGACAAAATCTTCACCCTGCATGCCGACCATGAGCAGAACGCGTCGACCTCGACCGTCCGCCTCGCCGGTTCGTCGGGTGCCAATCCCTTCGCCTGCATCGCGGCCGGCATCGCTTGCCTGTGGGGCCCGGCGCATGGCGGCGCGAACGAAGCCGCGCTCAACATGCTGCGCGAAATCGGCACCGTCGATCGCATTCCGGAATATATCGCCCGCGCCAAGAACAAGGACGATCCGTTCCGCCTGATGGGCTTTGGCCATCGCGTCTACAAGAATTACGATCCGCGCGCGACCGTGATGCAGAAGACCGCGAAGGACGTGCTGGAGAAGCTGGGCGTCAACGACCCGATCTTCGACGTTGCCAAGGAACTGGAGCAGATCGCCCTCAACGATCCCTACTTCATCGAGAAGAAGCTCTACCCGAATGTCGACTTCTATTCGGGCGTGATCCTCTCGGCGATCGGCTTCCCGACCGAAATGTTCACCGTGCTCTTCGCCCTCGCCCGCACCGTGGGCTGGGTCGCGCAGTGGAACGAAATGATTTCGGACCCAGCGCAGAAGATCGGTCGTCCGCGTCAGCTCTACACTGGCCCGACGCAGCGCGACTATGTCGCCGTCGACAAGCGCTAAGACGCGGTCACAAGAGACAAGAGGAACGGCGCCCCATCGGGCGCCGTTTTTCGTTTAGGGCTCAGCCGCCTACCCCTGCATGGACATAGATCCAGGCTGGCACCCGCCCCTGATCGGTAACGACATCGATCGCGGCACGGCGATAATCCGTCCCCTCGAACGCATCGAGCCGCGCCCAGTGCGCCGGCAGGTCGGGCGAGCGGAACAGCTGGACCGGCACCGCCGCGCCGCCCTCGTCGGGAATGAAGGCGGGAAAGCCCATCGACGCGGCCCAGCCATGCGCGACCAGATGGCCGGTCACATGCCCCGCCTGCCAACGGCCCTGCAGCTGCGCCAGTTGATGATGATTGGCCCGTCCGGGCGCCAGCGTGCCATAGGTGGCCAGGCAATGCGATCTGTCCATGCCACCACCCTATCGGGGCAGCATCGGCCGGACAAACAAGCGCTCTTTATCTCATATAAGCGCGATCGCGCATCCGTCAGTCGAGCACCGGCAGCGTCAGGATGAAGCGCGCACCCTCGCCCGGCGTGCCGCCGACGCTGATGTCGCCGCCCATCGCCCGCGCCAGCTTGCGCGAGATATAGAGGCCAAGCCCGCTGCCGCCCGGATCGTCACGTCCCAGCCGCTCGAACTTGTCGAAAATCTTCTCGCGATCCTCCAGCGCCACGCCCGCACCCTGGTCGATCACCAGCACCCGAGCCTGCCGGTGCTCGCGCTCGACGACGATGCGCACCTGTGATCCCTCGGGTGAATAGCGCACCGCATTGCCGACCAGATTGACCAGGATCTGCAGCACGCGGCGGAACTCGCCCCTCGCCATCAATATCTGCTCGACATCCGGGCAATGGATCTTGATGTGCCGATCCAACGCCTTGACCGTCAGCAGGCCGCCGGCCCGCCGGCCCAGGTCCGCCAGGTCGACATCCTCGATGATCACGCCGAAATCGGGTCGGTCGATCGCCTGCAGATCCGCCAGATCGTCGACCAGCGCCATCAGATGACGGCCGGCAGTCGCGATATCATTGGCATAATCGGCATAATCGGGCCGCAACGGCCCTTCCAGTTGCGCGCCGATCGTGTCCGCATTCGCGATGATCCGCCCCAGCGGCTGGCGCAGCGATCGATCAAGCCGCTTGCCGAACTCACCGGGATAGAGCGACAATTGCGTCGTATCCGCCCGCGCCAGCGCCGGCGGCCGCTCGATCGGGCAGGCCTTGCCGCGATAGCCGACCAGATGGCCGGCCAGGTCGAACAGCGGAAAGCCCGCCAGCCGCACATGCTGTTCGGGATCATGCACCAATGTCGCGACCTGATCGCGGAAGGCGCGGCGCTGGGTGAAGCCGCGCAGGATCGCCATGTCGCCCTCACCATCGCTCTGCAGCTCGAAATAGCTGGAGAAACGGCTACCCGGCAGGGGCGGCTGCGTCGGCAATGCGCCCTGCCGGTCGGTCCCGGCAATCGCCATCTGGAACTGCAACTGGGTGTCGATCTGCCAGGTCCAGCCATCGGCCAGCGCCGCCAGGTCGGCCTCGCGCCGGCTATGGTCGCCGGCATTGGCCAGCGGCGGACGCTCGCTCCAGTCGACCACCGCCAGCGACACGATGCGCCCGTCCGGCCCTTCGTCGCTCCGCGCCCGCACCCACATGTCGATGTCGCCTCGCTCCGCCGCCGCGACCACGGGACGCGATACGGTGACGCCCAGCCGCGCCGCCAGCCGCACCACGGCGGCCAGTTGCGGAATGGCGAGCGGCCCCAGCAGATCGCTCCCCGCCTCCCGCTGCAAGGCGAGCAGCGGCGCATCAGCACTCAGAAGCGTGCCGTCCGCCGATGCCGTTGCCCGGACGATGGAGGGGTGGAGCGTCATGTTCATCCGGTGACGCGCCGCAAATGATCGAGCTTCGCGCGGAAGGCGGCCGGCGCGCGCAAGGCCCCCACCACGGCTTCCGCCTTCACGTCGCTCAACAGTTGATACTGATCGGCCTCGGCCACGATCACCGCGTCCGACAGGCCCGGCCGCACCGGCCGCAGCGCCAGCAGCAGATGGCGATAATCCGCCCCGGTTCCGCCCAGCGCCCGGCACAGGGTCGCGACCTGCATCACCGGTCCCATGATCAAAATATCCGTCACCTGCGCGGTGCCGAGGCGCAGCCGTCGCCCGGCCAGCGCCGCAAACAACAGGAAACGTCGCTGCCCCAGCGCCGCGCCCAGAAGGTCGGGCGCATCGGCCTGCGGCCCCAACCGGCGCACCAGTTGGTCGGCCGCCGCGATCGGGCCATTGCTTTCGTCATGGCTGGCAAGCAGCGCCCAGCCCGCCCGCTCGAACGCGCCGAGCAATTGATTGTCGGGCTCCAGCGCGGTCCGCTGCACCACCGCCGCCAGACAGGCCGCCGCCGTCCACACCAGTTCGGCAAAATGTTCGGCCGGCAGATCGGGCCGCATCGGCTGATCCTCGCCGCCCATCGCCTGCCACTGTCCTTCGGCCAGCGCCAGCGCGACGATCGCGTCACCAATTTCGGGATCATCCGACGACAGGATCGACTCGGCCTCGGGCTGTTCCGGCGGCTCGCCATCAGGGCGCCCGATCTGCCGCAGCAACAGGCTTACCCCCGCACGCATCTGCATATGGGCCAGCAGGGCCGGCCCCAGCAGGGTCGGCTGCGCACAGATGGTCGGCCAGCACAGCCCATCGGGCCAGCGCCCCAGCGCTGCCGCAATGGCAGGATCACCCGCCAGGCTCAGCCGCAGCGCGGTTTCGATCGCGGTCAGGCATCCGCCCAGATGACGGCGCGTCTCCGCGATCAGCGCATCATGGCGCGCCCGGTCCTCGACCGGAAAGAAAAAGGCGAGATCAATCGCATGGCCGACGGGCACGGCCGACATGCCGGCCATGACATGTGCCATGGGCCAGCTGTCCGCCATGATGGATCCGGCAAGGGACGTGTGGGCGCTCATGCAAGGCAGCATAACCCCACGTCGTTAAAATGCACTAAACCCTGACAGCAAAATCAACGATCTCGATGCGACAAAAATCATCCGCCCCGACGCGACAGGATGATCGCCCCGATCGATCCGATCGCCGCCAGCATGGCAACGTCGAAACCAAATGCCTCCGCCCCCGTCAGCAAGGCTGCCAGCAGTACCAGCAACGCGGTGCCCGGCGTGAAGATCATCCAGGGGCGCGCCGCCCCGGTCCGGCGCCAGCGATCGGCAACCGTGATGATACCCAGCAACAACGCCAGATAGTTGGGCACCATCCCGCTGCCCGACAGCATCACGCCGATCAGCGCCAGCCCCGGCGCCAGAAAGGCGATCCAGCCGCTCGGCGGCCGGCGCAGCGCCATTTCATCGAGCCGATCGGCCAGTTCCGCCAGCAGCAGCGCCAGCAGCAACAGGCTGATCCCGGTGCCCGGCCAGCCCAGTTCCAGCGGCAACAGCGCAATGCCGGCCAGCGCGATCGAACCGATCCGCACCTGCATCGCCGGCACCTGGCTGCGCATCAATGCGGGGCCGAGCAGCCGGGAGAGCGGCCCGAACAGATAATGTTCGATCCCGCCGCGGCTGGACGATCCCGACCGCGCCCCGGTCGACATCACCGCCTGCGCGGCCAGGTCCGCCTGTTCCTGCCCGTCGACCAGCGCGACTCGGCCCTCCAGCAGATCGTCCTGCGGCACGGTGATTCGCACCGCACCGCCCTGCACCGCCGATCGCACCAAGGTCAGCGCCAGATCCCAGTCACCGATCATGTCCAGCGTGCCGAACAGCAGCGCCGGATTGATCCGCGCCAACCCGGCCCAGCGCTGCCCCGCATCGATCCGCTCGAACGGCGCACTGGCGCGGCTGTCGTCGGTGACCAGCAAAGCATTGCCCGCCTGCCCGGCCAGCGCATCATAATGGCCCTGCGCCACCACCGCGCCATCGGCCACCAGCAGCACATCGGCGTTGCGCGGCGCATCGCGCACCATCGACACCATGTCGCGGATCAGGGCGACGGCAATGCCGTCCGCGCTCAGCCGATCGACCGCCTGCGAAATGGCCGGCGTGATGACGCTGACCAGGATCATGATCCGGTCCGCACCGGCCCGGACCGCCTGTCGCGCCTGATATTCGACCAGCGTCTGGCCGGCGAAATGCAGGGTGGCGCGAAGCGCTGCAGGCGAATCACTTGAAGCCCGGCTGGCACTGAGAATGGCCGCGAATGTCATATTGTCTGGAAACCGACCCGTTTTGATTGCGACGATCTTCTTGCAAGCCGAACGACGCAGCGCAAGCAGGCGCTTTCAAATCACCGGTTTCAGCCCTGCTGGAGCAGCGCGATCGTGCTGCGCAGGCGCTGCAAGGCGCGCGGATCGCCCGGCGCGGCCTCGACCGCCTCGTCCGCCAACGCCATCAGGCTGGTCAGGCCGAAACTCGCCGCCAGGCCTTTCAAACGCCAGGCCGCCAATTCCCAATTGGCGTCGCAGTGCGCCCGGCTCATCAGGTCGAGATGGCGCTCCGCGCTTTCAAGGAAAGCCACGCGCAGATCGGCGATCAGCACCGCGTCTTCGCCGACGGCGGCGGCCAATGCCGCATTAAGAGCGCCAGGATCATAGGACATGGGGACGGAAGCTATCGAAATTGCGTTAAGTTTTGGTAACAAGGCATTTGCGCAGACGGAAAAGATGATATTATCACACCCATGAATGGGGGCAGCACAATCGTCGAATTCTGGCGAGACGAGGGAAACGCGACCGGCAACGCGCCGGCCGCGGATGACATCCTGCTATTGAAGCAGGCCGTACTGGACATTGATGATGCCCCTGACGACGCGCAGGGGGAAGGCGAAAAGCTGGTGCGCAATGCCCGGATCGGGCTCGGCCTGCTGGCCGCGCTCTGGCTCGGCTTCGCGCTCTGGGCAACGATCGTGTCGGATCAGTGGCGCGCCGGCCCGGCCGCCTGGCCCGCGCTCGTCGCCACGCTGCTGGTGCCGATCAGCCTGCTCGGCATCGCCTACCTCCTGATCGTGCGCAACAGCCGCGCCGAATCGCGCCGCTATCTCGATACCGCCCATGCGCTGCGGACCGAGGCCGAACTGCTCGAACTGCGCCTCGGCCGGATCGCCGACCGGCTCGAATCCGCGCGCCAGACGATGCAGGATCAGGCCGAACTGCTCGACAGCTATGGCGCCGCCGCCAGCAGCAATATGGAGGCATCGGCCGAACTGATCGCCGGCCGCGCCCAGACCACCGCCGATCGCGCCGAAAGCGCCGAGCGTGCCGGCACCGCCCTGGTCGCGCGGATGGACGCGCTGATCGCCGCCATGCCGCAGCTCGAAGAACGGGCCGCGCGGATGGCCGCGCAGATCATGGACAATGGCCATGCGCTCGCCGAACGGATCGACACGCTCGAAGCGCGCCTCCACGCGCTGGGCGAACTGTCCGACGATACGCGCACCCGCACCCTGTCCGCGACCAAGAGCCTGTCGAGCCAGCTAGGCCAGTTGCAGGAGACGACCCGCAGCGCCACCGACGAGGTGAACGGCCTCGCCGACATCGCCGCCGGGCGGATCGAGACATCGGCGCAGAGCGCGCGCGCCGCCATGGACCAGACCCGGCAGGATATCGATGCCCAGTCGGCCGCACTGGACGTGCTGGTCAATCGCGTCGCCCTGTCGCTCGGCGAAACCAGCGATGGTGCCGTTCGCGCCCTCACCCAGGATCTCGATCTGGTCGAGGCATCGCTGCGCGGTCGCCTCGAAAGCTCGATGGATCAGGTGCGCGACACGATGGAGCGCGCGCAGGAAGGGCTTTCGACCCAGCGCGCCACGCTGGAGGCGCTGGTCGCCCGTGCCCAGGCCAGCATCACCGCCACCAGTCAGAATGCGCTCGCGGCGCTGGGCCAGGATCTTGGCTCGATCGAGGACGATCTGCGCCAACGGCTCGACGCCACCCTGCTCCAGGCCCGTGAAACGCTCGCCCTGACCGATGCAGGGCTGCGCGATCAAGCAGGTGCGCTCGATAGCCTCATCACCCGTTCGCGTGACAGTATCGCCGCGATCGGCACCGATACCGTCGCCGGGCTGGCCGACGATATTGGCGAGGTCGAAAGCCGACTGCACCAGATCAACGATCTGGTCGAAGGACAGCGCAGCCTGATGGCCGGGCTGCACGGTACGCTCAACCAGACGATCGACCAGGCCGAGGCCCGCTTTGCCGCGCTGGAGGATAATGCCCTCGCCCGCAGCCAGAAGCTGACCGACGCGCTGACCCGCCTGACCGAGGAAACCCGCCGGATCGACACGGCGCTGCATGATGGCGGCACCACCGCCGAAAAGCTGATCGGCAATGCCGAAACGCTGATGGTCGCGCTCGACTCGAGCGTCCGCGAACTGGACGAAACCTATCCCGGCGCGCTCGCCCGCTTCGACGCACGGCTGGAAACCAGCCGCGCCATGCTGGGCGCCGCGACGCCGGAACTGGAACGGCTCGAAGCCATTTCGGAAGCACTGGTCGGCCGCACCCAGGAAGCAGAAGAGATGCTGCGCGGCCAGGGGCGTCGCCTCTCCGAATGGCTGGAAAGCACCCAGAGCGGCATCGAATCCAACCGCGAACTGGTGGAAAAGCTGCGCACTGCGCTCGACGCCGCGCATGAGGACACGACCCGCATCACGGAAGGTGCCGGCCCGCTGCTCATCACCGCGCTGCTCCGCGTTAAGGACACCGCCGAACAGGCCGCCGAGCGCGCCCGTCAGGCGCTCGGCCGCGCCATCCCCGACGCGGTGCAGAACCTGGCCGAAGCCAGCGAACAGGCGATGCAGCAGGCCGTCGGCGATCAGGTTTCGGCCCAGATCGAGAAGCTGGCCGATGTCGCGGAAGAGGCCGTGCGCGCCGCGCACAATGCCTCGGACCGGCTGACCCGCCAGTTGATGACGATCGCCGATACCAGCGCCGGGCTGGAACAGCGGATCGAGGAAGCCGGCCGCGCCGCCGAGGAACGCGATCGCGACCATTTCTCGCGTCGCTCCGCCCTGCTGATCGAATCGCTCAACAGCACCGCGATCGACGTCGCCAAGATCCTGTCCAACGATGTGACCGACACCAACTGGTCGGCCTATCTCAAGGGCGATCGCGGCGTCTTCACCCGCCGTGCGGTCAAGCTGCTCGACGCCGGCGAGTCCCGCGAAATCGCGCTCCATTACGACAATGACGCCGATTTCCGCGAGCATGTGAACCGCTACATCCACGATTTCGAGGCGATGCTGCGGATCATCCTGTCGGCGCGTGACGGCAATGCCCTGGGCGTCGCCATCCTCTCATCCGACATGGGCAAGCTCTATGTCGCCCTTGCCCAGGCGATCGAGCGCCTGCGGCAATAAGGATCAGGGGCGGCGCCCGGCCGCCCCATCCCCCTTTCTCAGGGCTGGAACAGCACGCCGCCGGTCATCGGTTCAGGCGCGCCGGTGGTGCCGGGAAAGCTGATCGG
The DNA here is from genome assembly GCF_057063145.1 of Sphingobium sp. SG1. Lineage (NCBI taxonomy): Bacteria > Pseudomonadati > Pseudomonadota > Alphaproteobacteria > Sphingomonadales > Sphingobiaceae > Sphingobium > Sphingobium sp. SG1. Next base: position 63,850 of record NZ_JBVVOJ010000015.1, read on the forward strand.
CAGGCCATTGAGGTGCCGCACCGCCATATAGGCAAAGCCCTGCGCCTCCAGCGCGTCGCCATCCCAGCCCAGTTCGTCCACCGACCGGACATCGGCGCCGGTTCGCGCCGCCAGCATCGCCATCAGCGTGGCATTATGGCGGCCGCCGCCCGCCACATAGATGCGCGCCGGCCGTTCAGGCAGATGATCGACACCGCGCGCCACCGCCTGCGCGGAAAAGGCGGTCAGCGTCGCCGCCCCGTCCGCCAGCGACAATCCCTCGACCGGCGCGATGGTGAAGGCTTCGCGGTCGATGCTCTTGGGCGGCGGCACTGCGAACCAGGGATCGGCCATCATCGCCGCCAGCCGCGCCTCGTCCACCTGGCCCCGCGCGGCGGTCGCGCCACCCGCATCATAGGCCGCGTCGCCATGCGCCTGCATCCAATTGTCGATCAGGCCGCTCGCCATGCCGGTGTCGAAGGCGACCAGGCTGCCGTCCGATCCGATCGCGGTGATGTTCGCCACCCCGCCCAGGTTGAGGATGCCGACCGGCTTGGCCAGCCCATCGGACAATGCCCGATGATAGACCGGCATCAGCGGCGCCCCCTGCCCGCCCGCCTGCACGTCGGCGCTGCGCAGGTCGGCAACCACGGGAATGCCGAACGCGCCGGCCAGCACTGCGCCGTCGCCGATCTGCCAGGTCCAGCGCCGCTCGGGCCGGTGGGCAACGGTATGACCATGAAAGCCGATCACCCCGATATCCTCCGCCACATGGCCGCTGCGACCCAGCATGTCGGCGATCGCATCGATATGGAAATTGGTGAGGTCCATCTCCACCGCCCGGATCAGCGGGTCCTCGCCCGGCGCGTCCATCGCCATCGCCCGCGCGCAGGCGGCGGCCAGCCGTTCGCGAAAATCATCGCTATAGGGCTGGGCGTGGAAAATGATTGCCTCGGCCTGCCCCTCGCCGTCCGTCTCGATCAGCGCGGCGTCGATCCCGTCGCGCGAGGTGCCGGACATCAGACCGATTGCCAACATGATCGAAAACTCCGCCTCTTTTCCAGTTGCTGCCCCAATGCTACAGGCGCGCGTCATGAGCAACTATCAGTCCGATCTCCTCCGCCTGCTCGAAGCACGCGGCTACATCCACCAGCTGACCGACGCGGAAGGGCTTGATGCCATGGCCGCCAAACAGGTGGTGCCGGGCTATATCGGCTTCGACCCGACCGCGCCGTCGCTCCATGTCGGCCATCTCGTGTCGATCATGATGCTGCGCCAGCTGCAGAAGGCGGGTCACAAGCCGATCGTCCTGATGGGCGGCGGCACCGGCAAGATCGGCGATCCCAGCTTCAAGGATGAAGCGCGCAAGCTGCTGACCGTCGACCTGATCCAGGAAAATGTCGCCAGCATCAAGCGCGTGTTCGAACGCTTCCTGACCTTTGGCGACGGCCCGACCGACGCGATCATGGTCGACAATGCCGACTGGCTCGACAAGCTCGAATATATCCCCTTCCTGCGCGACATCGGCCAGCATTTCTCGGTCAACCGGATGCTGAGCTTCGACAGCGTCAAGCTGCGCCTAGACCGCGAGCAGTCGCTGAGTTTCCTCGAATTCAACTACATGATCCTCCAGGCCTATGACTTCCTGGAGCTGTCGCGCCGCAGCGATTGCCGCCTGCAGATGGGCGGATCGGACCAGTGGGGCAATATCGTCAACGGCGTCGAACTGGCCCGTCGCGTCGATGGGACGCAGGTGTTCGGCCTCACCACGCCGCTGCTGACCAATGCCGACGGCACCAAGATGGGCAAGACCGTGGGCGGCGCCGTCTGGCTGAACCAGGACCAGCTGTCCGACTATGATTATTGGCAGTTCTGGCGCAACACCGCCGATGCCGACGTATTCAACCGGCTGCGCCTGTTCACCGACCTGCCGATGGACGAGGTCAACCGTCTCGCCGCGCTGCAGGGCGCGGAGATCAACGAGGCCAAGAAGATCCTCGCGAACGAGGCGACAGCACTCTGCCGTGGCGTCGAAGCCGCCGCTCTGGCCGCCGAAACCGCGCGCAAGACTTTCGAGGAAGGCGCGTCGGACGCCAATCTGCCGACCGTTGCGCTCGGCACCGAGGGGCTGACCGTCATCCAGGCGACTACCGGCCTTGGCTTTGCGACCTCCAACAAGGAAGTCCGCCGCAAGCTGGCCGAAGGCGCGATCAAGGTGAATGGCGAGGTCGTCACCGACCCGGCCGTTACGCTCAAGGCCGGCGACAAGCTCAGCTTCGGCGCCAAGAAGCACGGCCTGGTCACCGCCTGAGGACAAACAGGGTTTCAGCCCAGTTAACGCTACCAGGTAGGAAAGCCTCCACTTTCCGCCCGCTAGGCTGAAACCCATGTCCTCCTCGGTTTTCGCCAATCTTGGCCATGTCATGCGGTCGCGCGACCCGTCCGTCGATCAGCGACGGGTGGCGCGCGACCTGGTCGACATGGTCAGCCATATCACAGCGGACGGCCGCACCCATGGCGTGCGGATCATCAACATCTCGCCGCTCGGCCTGATGTGCCGCACGGAAGAGTTGCTCTCGCTGAGCGGCCGGGTGCTGATCTGGCTGCCGGTGCTCAAGGATCGTCGCGCGCTCGTCCGCTGGAGCGAGGAAGGCCGGATCGGCCTCGAATTTGTCGAGCCGATCCCGACCGCCGGCTATGACGCCATGATGGCGCTCATCCCGCCACGCCGGACCGCCTGGTAAAGGCTTCATCCCTCTCCAGCGTCTGACGCCCGCGCACCAGCGCCTCGGGCATCTCCGTCCGCAGGAAGGTCAGCATCGCCTCGCGCACCTCGCAGCGCAGGTCAAAGGCAATCCCGGCATTGCGCGCCGACAGCAACCCGCGCAGTTCCAGCGCATCGGCGCGGTGATCGGTCACCTGCAATATCGCCACCCGCCCGTCCCAGCGTCCATTCGCCTTCACCGCCTCGACGAAGCGCGCGCGGATCCGCTCGATATCGGCGGTCGGATCGACATAGAGGAAGACGGTGCCCAGCAGGTCCGATGTCTTCGTGGTCCAGTTCTGGAACGGCTTCTCCAGGAAATAGGATACCGGCACCACCATGCGCCTGTCGTCCCAGATGCGCACGATCACATAGGTCAGCCTGATCTCCTCGATCCGCCCCCATTCCCCTTCGATGATGACGACATCGTCCAGCCGGATCGGCTCTGAAAAGGCCATCTGGATGCCCGCGATCAGATTTTTGAGCGCCGGTTGCGCCGCCGCGCCCACCGCCAGCGCGGCGAGGCCCGCCGACGCCATCAGCGACACGCCGATCGTCCGCACGCCCGGAATGGCGATCAGCATCATCGCGATCACGAAGAAGCCGACGATGCACTGGCAGATACGATAGAGGATGCTGATCTTGGTGCGCTGCCGCCGCGCCTTCAGATTATCCTCGACGCTGACATCGGCGCGCGCCTCCAGCATCGCCTTGCCCGCCCGCATCGCGCGAAAGATCAGCCAGCCGACCAGCAGCGCGAATATCATCCGCGCCCCGATGGACCAGATATCCTCGACCCGTGGCCCCATCTCGATCGACTTGAGCCCCGCGCCCAGAGCCAGCAGCACCACCAGCCAGCGCGTCGGCTGGAAGATGGCCGGCAACAACAAAGGCTCGATCCGCGCCCGCCGGACGATCCGCACCGCAATCCAGTAAAGCGCGCCGTGAACGGCGAAGGCGACGACCACCGACAGCGCGATCGAAAGCGCGGCCATCGGTGTGATATGGGTCAGGCTGATGTCGGTCATGCCAGGGGCAACGCGACCGCCCCGCATTTTGTTTCGCAGATGCAGCAGAGATTGTCGCCACGCCCTACATGATGAAGCCCCGGTCGATCGCTACTTCCATCGCATGAATATGGCGGTGAAGGTGAGCGTGTCGATGACGCCGTGCAACAGGATCAACGGCCACAGATTGCGCCTGAACAGCAGGAACATCGTCCCGAACGCCAGCCCGATCCCGCCCGTCACGAATGCCCCCCGCCACCCCTGATAATAGAAATGGCCATAGCCAAAGATCAGTGCGGACAGTAGGACAGCCAGCATGGCGCCCACGCGGCCGGCTGGAAACAGCGCCTGCAACCGGGTGATCAGATAGCCGCGAAAGAACATCTCCTCACCAAAGGCCGCAGCACTCCACACGATGCCGATCCACAACAGGAAATGCGACAGGCTCCCCGCCACCGCGCCCCAGCGATCGGCCACGCCAGCGGATTCCTTCGCCAGGAACGCCAGTCCAATCGCCGGCCCGACGATTGTCACCAGTGCAACGACGATGGCAAAGGCCAGCAGCGTCAACCCCGCCTTGGGCAGGACCATCAGTTTGGCCCTCCATCCCGGCAGCGGGATCAAGCCCATCGCCGACCAGCTCAGGCCGCAAAAACGCATATACAGCGTCAGCAAGGCCAGCGTCAGCAGCAGCGACACCGGGCCGGCGTAGCGCCAGAAGAGCAGGCTCATCCCATATTTGGCCAACAGCGCGAAGCCGACAAAGGCCACGATCTCGACCACAATGCCGCGTCGGCTCACCTTTCGGATCGGTTCTGGCGTCATCGCCACGGGGTGTCCTATGCGAGCAATACTGTCAAGGGAACGGCCGCGCCGCTCACCCCCCGCGCAGCAACCCCACCGCCGCATCCTTCTCGAACAGATAGAGGCAGGTCCGCGCCGCCTGTCCGCGTTCGCTGTCCAGTCCACCGTCGCGATCGATCAGCAGATGGGCGTCGTCGCGCGCCGCGTCCACCAATGCCGACACATGTTCGGGCGTCGCGATCTTCAGTTCCGCCTCGCCCGACTGGCGCGTTCCCAGCACCTCGCCCGCGCCGCGCAGCTTCAGATCTTCCTCGGCGATGCGGAAACCGTCATTGGTCTCGCGCATCAGCGCCAGCCGCGCCCGCGACGTCTCGCCCAGCGCATTGCCGCGCAGCAGCAGGCAGACCGACGGCTTGTCGCCGCGCCCGACCCGGCCACGCAACTGATGCAACTGCGCCAGGCCGAAGCGCTCCGCCCCCTCGATCACGATCAGGCTTGACTTGGGCACGTCGACGCCGACCTCGATCACCGTGGTCGCCACCAATATCTGGGTGCGGTTGGCGGCAAAGGCCTCCATCGCCGCATCCTTGTCCGGCCCCTTCATCTTGCCATGGACGAGGCCTACCCGGTCGCCGAAGCGCTGGCGCAGCGTCTCGGCCCGCATCTCGGCCGCCGCCTGGTCGCTGGTCTCGCTCTCCTCGACCAGCGGGCACACCCAATAGGCCTGCCCGCCCCCTTCGACATGGCGGGCCAGCCCCTCGACCACCTCGTCCAGCCGGTTGGCGGACATCACCAAAGTCTGGATCGGCTGGCGGCCCGGCGGCATCTCGTCCAGCCGCGACACGTCCATCTCGCCATAATAGGTCAGGGTCAGCGTGCGCGGGATCGGCGTGGCCGTCATCACCAGCAGATGCGGGGATCGCTCGGCCTTGCTCGCCAGCATCATCCGCTGCGCCACACCGAACCGATGCTGCTCGTCGATCACGGCCAGGCCCAGCGCCTTATACTGCACCTTCTCCTGAAAGATCGCGTGGGTGCCGACCAATATATGGATGCTGCCATCGGCCAGCCCCATCAGCGTCGCCTCACGCACCTTCCCCTTCTCGCGCCCGGTCAGGATCGCGATCTCGATCGGCAGACCCGATGCCATCTTGCGCAGCGTCTCATAATGTTGCCGCGCCAATATTTCCGTCGGCGCCAGCATTGCCCCCTGCATCCCGGCCTCGACCGCGTTCAGCAGCGCCATCAGCGCCACCAGCGTCTTGCCCGATCCGACATCGCCCTGCAGCAGCCGCAACATCGGCGTCGCCTGCGCCATGTCGCCCTCAATCTCGCCGATCGCGCGGCGCTGGGCACCGGTCGGGGCGAAAGGCAGCTTCAGCATCGCGCGCAGCCGTCCGTCGCCGCTGATCGGCACGCCGCGCCGCCGCCGCGACGATTGCCGCACCAGCATCAGCGCCAGTTGCCCGGCGAAAATCTCGTCATAGGCCAGCCGCTCGCGCGCCTGGGCGTCGGTCGGGTCGGCATGGAAGCGTTCCAGTGCCTCGCGCCAGGCCGGCCAGCCCTTGCTCGCCAGCAGGCTCGGCTCGATCCATTCGGGCAGTTCGGGCGCACGCGCCAGCGCCTGCCCCACCAGGTCGCGCATCCGGTTGTTGGTCAGCCCTTCCGACAGGCCATAGACGCTCTCGCGCGCCGGCACGGTGTCGGCTTCCTCGGGCGGCAGCACATAGTCGGGATGGACCATCTGCAGATTGTCGCCATAGGCTTCCAGCTTGCCCGACACGAATTTCGGTTCGTTGAGCGGCAGCAGCTTGCGCGGCCAGGCGCTGTTGCGACCGAAATAGACGAGGGAGACGGCGTTGCCATGGGCGTCCACCGCCTGCACCCGGAACGGCGCGCGCGCATTGCCGCTGGCGCGATAATCGACCGGTGTCAGCATGATGCCGATCACCTTGCCGGCGTCCGCCATGTCCAGTTCGTCGATCAGTTTCCGGTCGACATAATTGACCGGCAGATGGAAGGCGACATCGACCGCCCGCGCCAGCCCCAGCCGTTCGAGCGGACGGGCCAGCGCCGGGCCAATGCCCTTGAGCGCGGAGATTTCGGCAAAGAGCGGATTGAGAATATCGGGTCGCATGGCTATCTGAGGCTTCTCTAACGCAGCCGGGACGGTCATTCAAATATCCGATCGGCTGTTTCGGCACGTCCGTTAAAGGAACAAATTGTGAACGACAACCCGCTGATGCGTCGCCTGAAATTCCGCGCCTGGCACCGGGGCACGCGCGAGGCGGATTATACGGTCGGCGGCTTCTTCGAACGCTACCATGCGAGCTGGAACGAAGAGCAGATCGCCTGGTTCGAGCGTTTCATGGACGAACAGGATGCCGACATCATCGGCTGGGCGCTCGGCACCATCCCGGTGCCGGAAGAATGGAAAGGCCCGATGATGGACCAGTTCCTGAAGCTCGATTTCGTCAAGATCGAGAACTGAACATTCCTCCCCTGCAAGGGGAGGGGGACCACGAAGTGGTGGAGGGGTATCCCCCTCTCGATAGGGTGACACCCCTCCGTCAGGCCTTCGGCCAGCCACCTCCCCTTAGAGGGGAGGATTTTTGAAGATGATGGACCCATGACCGATCTCCAGAAAATCCTGAAGGCGAAGGCGCCGCTCACACTGTCCGGCGTGCCCGCCGGCTTCCAGCCCTGGCTGCTGGCGGACATTGCCCGCGCCGCCTATGGTTCGGATGCGACACGCGCCGTCTTCGTCGCGTCCGACGAGCAGCTGATGCGCGCGGTCGCCGAGACCGCCCATTATTTTGCGCCAGAGATCGAGCTCATCGAAATTCCTGCCTGGGACTGCCTGCCCTATGACCGGGCCAGCCCCTCACTGCGCACCGCGTCGGCGCGCCTTGCCGGCCTCCATGCGCTCCAGGCAAAACCAAAAGGGCCACAACTGGTCCTCACCACCCTCAACGCCCTGACCCAGCGCACCCTCACCCCGTTCCGCGTCCGCCAGCTGGTCGCGCGCCTCGCGCCCAAGGAGCGGATCGCGATCACGCGCCTTGCCGACATGCTGCAATCTAACGGCTATGTCCGCACCGACACCGTCCATGATCGCGGCGAGTTCGCCATTCGCGGCGGCATCGTCGACCTGTTCCCTGGCGGCGAGGACCAGCCGCTGCGGCTCGACTTCTTCGGCGACGAGATCGAGACGGTCCGCCGCTTCGACCCGACCGACCAGCGCACCACCGGCAGCATCGACGGCTTCACCCTACTTCCCGCGTCCGAAGCGCTGCTCGACGAAGACACGATCAAGCGCTTCCGCGGCCGCTATCGCGAAACCTTCGGCGCGACCGCGACCGGCGACCCGCTCTATCAGGCGGTGAGCGAGGGCCGGCGCCTCGCCGGCATGGAACATTGGCTACCCTTGTTCGAGGAAAAGCTGGTTCCGCTGACCGAGCATCTGGGCGATGACGCGATCATCGTCCGCGACCATGGCGTGGTCGGCGCGGCCGAGGCCCGGTTCGAGGCGATCCGCGACTATCATGCCAACCGCATCGCCGCGAAATCGGCCGATCCCGGTGCCTATCGCCCGCTGAAGCCCGAAGCCCTCTATCTCGACGCCGCCGAGTGGGATGCCTCCGCCGCTGTCTGGCCGATGCACGCCACCACCCCCTTCCACGAGCCCGAAAGCGCCACCGTCCTCGACTTCGCGGTCGACGGCCCGCGCGATTTCGCGCCCGAACGCGCGCAGAACGTCAATGTCTATGAGGCGGTCGGCAAGCATATCGACGCCCTGCGCCGCACGAAGAAGAAGGTGGTGATCGCCAGCTATTCCGCCGGCGCGCGCGAGCGCCTGTCGGGCCTGCTCGCCGATCATGGCGTCGCCCGCCTCGCTGCCGCCGACAGCTGGCAGGAAGCACTCGGCACCGCGGCGGGCGGCAGCGCCGTCCTCACCGTGCTCGGCCTCGACCATGGCTTCACCGCGCCCGACGTCGCCGTCCTCACCGAACAGGATATGCTGGGCGATCGCCTGGTCCGCCGCGCCAAGCGCAAGAAGAGCGCCGACGCCTTCCTCGCCGAACTCGCCACCCTCTCGCCCGGCGATCTCGTCGTCCATATGGACCATGGCATCGGCCGCTATGAGGGGCTGACCCAGATCCCGGTCAGCAAGACCGCGCATGACTGCGTCGCCCTCTCCTATGCCGGCGGCGACAAGCTCTATGTGCCGGTCGAAAATCTCGAAGTCCTCTCGCGCTACGGCTCCGACAGCGAGGGCGTGAGCCTCGACAAGCTGGGCGGCGAGGCCTGGCAGCGGCGCAAGGCGCGGATGAAGGAGCGGATCCGCGAGATTGCGGGCGAACTGCTCAAGACCGCCGCCGAACGCGCCCTGCGCCCGGCCGAAATCGCCGAGCCGGACGCCGCCGGCTATCCCGCCTTCGTCGACCGCTTCCCCTATCAGGAAACCGACGATCAGGACCGCGCGATCGGCGATGTCATCGAGGATTTGGGCGCCGGCCGTCCGATGGACCGCCTGGTCTGCGGCGATGTCGGCTTCGGCAAGACGGAGGTCGCGCTGCGCGCCGCCTTCGTCGCCGCCATGGCCGGGATGCAGGTGGTGGTGATCTGCCCCACCACCCTGCTCGCGCGCCAGCATCACATGAATTTCATCGAGCGCTTCCGCGGCTTCCCGCTGGAAATCGCCCGCCTCTCCCGTCTCGTCCCCGACAAGGAGGCGAAGGCGACCAAGGCGGGCCTGGCCGACGGCACGATCGACATTGTCGTGGGCACCCACGCCCTGCTCGCCAAGGGGCTGGAGTTCAAGCGCCTCGGCCTCGTCATCGTCGATGAGGAACAGCGTTTCGGCGTCACCCACAAGGAACGGCTGAAGTCCCTCAAGACCGACGTCCATGTCCTGACCCTCACCGCCACGCCGATCCCGCGCACGCTCCAGATGGCGATGTCGGGCCTGCGCGAACTCTCGGTCATCCAGACCCCGCCGGTCGATCGCCTGGCGGTACGCACCTACATCATGCCCTGGGACGGCGTCGTCATCCGCGAGGCGCTGCTGCGCGAACATTATCGCGGCGGCCAGAGCTTCTTCGTCGTGCCGCGCATCTCCGACCTGACCGAAGTCGAGGAGTTCCTGCGCACCGAAGTGCCCGAGGTGAAGCCGATCGTCGCCCATGGCCAGATGAGCGCCACCGATGTCGAGGAGCGCATGTCCGCCTTCTACGACAAGCGCTATGACGTTCTGCTCTCCACCACCATCGTCGAATCCGGGCTCGACATCCCCAGCGCCAACACCCTCATCATCCACCGCGCCGACCGCTTCGGCCTTGCCCAGCTCTATCAGCTGCGCGGTCGCGTCGGCCGGTCGAAGACGCGCGCCTATGCCTATTTCACCACGCCCGCCAACCGCATCATCACCGAAACCGCGGAAAAGCGGCTCAAGGTGCTGTCCGATCTCGATACGCTGGGCGCCGGTTTCCAGCTCGCCAGCCATGATCTCGACATTCGCGGCGCCGGCAATCTCGTCGGCGACGAACAGTCGGGCCATATCAAGGAAGTCGGCTTCGAACTCTACCAGTCGATGCTGGAGGACGCGATCATGGACGCCAAGGCCGGCGGCGCCGGTCTCGAAGCGCGCCGCGACAGCTTCTCGCCGCAGATCAGCGTCGACGCGCCGATCATGATCCCGGAAGAATTCGTGCCGGACCTCGACCTGCGCATGGGTCTCTATCGCCGCATCAACGAGCTGGAGGATCGCCAGGGTCTGGAGGCCTTCGCCGCCGAGCTGATCGACCGCTTCGGCAAGCTGCCCGCGCCGACCCAGAACCTGCTCAAGATCATCGAGATCAAGCAGAATTGCCTCAAGGCCAATATCGCCAAGATCGATGTCGGGCCAAAGGGCGCGCTGGTCAGCTTCTTCGAGGATCGCTTCCCCAACCCCGCAGGTCTGGTCGCCTATGTCCAGCGCCTCGACGGCGTCGCCCGCCTGCGCCCGGACAGCAAGGTGGTCGTCACCCGCGCCTGGCCCGACCCCGCCGCCCGCCTGAACGGCGCGCTGCAACTGTCGAAGGGGCTGGCCAAGGCGGCAGGGTAAGCCTGCCCTCTATTCCTCCCCGCCGCGCGGGGAGAAAACGACCAGAATCTGACGTTTCTCATTCCTCCCCAAGCTTGTCTTGGGGAGGTGGCAGCGCGAAGCGCTGACGCGCGACCTTCTCTACTTGCCCCTCCACCGCCTTCGGCGGTCCCCCTCCCCAAGCAAGCTTGGGGAGGATTGTCGGTCAGTCCGCTTCCCGCCCCATTCCCGCCATTGCCAATTGCCCTCTCCCGTTCACGGGAGAGGGAGGGGCCCGCGCCGCAGGCGTGGGAGGGTGAGGGCCTTTCGAAGCAACCTGTCCTCATCCGATTTCGCCCGCCCGACCTGGCAGGCCCTGCGTCATGCCCCGACAGCGGCAAAAGAAATGGCGCGTCAAGGCAATAATTTACCCGGCTCGTTCAGCCCGCAACCACCCCGATCGCCAGCGCATCGCCGCCGTCCACGATCGCGATCAACCGATCGACATTGGGGTGCGCGCCCGGCCGGTTGCGGGCGTCCGCCGTATGTTCGGCAAACACCGCCAGCCCATGCTCGGCCGCGGCCGCGTCGAGCGTGCCGAACAGCTGCTGCAAATAGGCATAAACCGCCAACGATCCCTGCTTGCCCGGCTGGTTCTCGATGCTGGCGACCACCGCGCCGGTCGCGTCTTTCAGGTCGATGCGGGCGATGCCATCGATCGGCGGCAGCAGCTGTAGATTGTCCTTGAACGTCGCACCCGGTTGAATCATCGCTGGCTTCCCGTCTCGAAAAATGATGAGCGCGGGCCTTTAGAGCCTGCCGTCCGGGGTGGAAAGCACTTTGCGCTGCTGCCCCTGCCTCATTCGCCCGGCGGGGACATGGCGGCCTCCGATGCGGTCAGGTCCAGTATCTCGAAGCCCGGTGCAGCCACCCGGCGCCGGATATTCGACCCGACCGGGGTCGCATATAGGTTCTTGCGGGTCACCCGCTCGATCCGATAGCTGCCAGGGCCATCTTCCTCGCCAACCTTGGCACTCGCCGCATAGCGCCGGCCCTCAACCTGTTTCAGGATCGCCGGCGCCCAGGCAGGCGCACGCGACCCGCGCAAGATTTCCGCTTCCTCGGTATGCCCATCTGGTCGAACCCAGAAGCCCACATCCACCCACTGGATGCTGGCCACATCGGTGGATCGGACCGACGTCACATCGACGCCGCCAAAGGCCCGCACATTATTGCTGGCCTCGGCCATCGCATCCCCCGGATAGGGCGGTTGCCAGACCAGGACCGGCGGCCCGCCCTGGTCCGCAGCGATGGTTCCGGCCAGGCGGGTGATTTCCGCATCGTCGCCGGCCCGCACCGCCAGGCGCAGGCGCACCACGCGCAGGGCGGTACGAAATCCCGGTTCCTGCGCAATCGGCCGCTGCTCCAATGCATCCAGCATCATGTTCGCTTCACGCACCTTGCCCAGCGCGCCGGCCAGCCACACCCTCTTCATCCCGGCCATCATCGCCGGATAGGCGCGCTCTTCGGCCAGAGCCTGCTCCTCTATTCCACGGAAGGTCGATTCCGCCTGCCGATAGCGGCCCAGCTTGATCCACATGTCACCCAAGGCCGTGGCCGAAGCCTGCACCGCCACATCATCCGCCGGCAGATTGTCGCGCAGCGTCTTGACCTGCCCTGCCACCGCGCGGCGATAATCATCCTGATCGCCCTCATGCAGCGACACCGTCGCCATCGCTTCATAGATGGCGGCCACCGCCCGCGGTGCCTCCGCCCCCTTGTTCTTGTTGCGGCTGATCGCTGCGGCCAGCAGCCCCTTGGCATGCACATATTCACCATTGCGGAACTGCTGTTCGGCCAGCGCGATCGTCGCCTGCGCATCGCGCAGCGGCGTGCATTCGCCGCGCACGCATTTTGCCTGCTCCTCGACCAGCCGCTGGCCCGTCACGACGATATCGGGCGAGGCCGCCTGCACCAGAAGCAAAAGGGCGAACATAATGATTTCCTTCCTTTCTGTCAGCTACCCTGTCACATGAACCGCTATGCCCATGCCCGGCCTTATTCGCCGGGCGGCGGCATCGCCGCTTCCGATGCGGTCAGGTCCAGTATCTCGAAACCCGCTGCCGGAACCCGACGCCGGATCACCGATCCCTTGGGAACCACATATTGATATTTGGGCGTGACACGCTCGATCCGATAGCTGCCGGATGCATCTTCCTCGCCGACCTTGGCACGCGCCGCATAGCGCCGCCCCGCTACCTGCTTCAGGATCGCCGGCGCCCAGGCGGGGGATCGCGACCCCCGCAATATCTCCGCTTCCTCGGTATGCCCATCCGGCCGGATCCAGAAGCCCACATCCACCCACTGGATGCTAGCCAGGTCGGACGAATTGATCGGAACCGCATCCACGAGATCAAAGGTCCGGGCACTATTATTCGCCTCGACCGCCGCACTGCCTGGATAGGATGGTTGCCAGATCAGCACCGGCGGCCCGCCTTGGTCCGTACCGATCATCCCGGCCAGCCGGGTGATTTCCGCATCGTCGCCGGCCCGCACCGCCAGCCGCAGACGCACCACGCGCAAGGCGGTGCGAAAGCCCGGTTCCCGCGCAATCGGCCGCCGCTCCAACGCGTCCAGCATCGCGCGCGCATCGCGCGCCTTGCCCAGCGCGCCGGCCAGCCACACCCGCTTCATCCCGGCCATCATCGCCGGATAGGCCTGTCCTTCGGCCAGCGCCTGCTCCTCTATTCCACGGAAGGTCGATTCCGCCTGCCGATAGCGGCCCAGCTTGATCCACATGTCACCCAGCGCCGTGGCCGACGCCTGCACCGCCACATCATCCGCCGGCAGATTGTCGCGCAGCGTCTTCACCTGCCCCGCCACCGCGCGGCGATAATCATCCTGATCGCCCTCATGCAGCGACACCGTCGCCATCGCTTCATAGATGGCGGCAACCGCTCGCGGCGCCTCCGCGCCTCTGTCCTTGTTGCGGCTGATCGCTGCGGCCAGCAGCCCCTTGGCATGCACATATTCGCCATTGCGGAACTGCTGCTCGGCCAGGGCGATCGTCGCCTGCGCATCGCGCAGTGGCGTGCATTCGCCGCGCGCGCATTTCGCCTGCTCTTCGACCAGCCTCTCGCCCGTCACGACGATATCGGGCGCGGCTGCCTGCAACAGAAGAAAAAGGGCGAACATGATGATATCCCTCCTGCATTCCTCAAGTTCATAGTGGCGGATCGACGCAGGCTTGCAAATCGCAATGGCCGACAGAAACGTTCAGCAACCACTTCTTTCCTATTTGGACTTTCTCTGCTCTATCCTGCCGGATGATGCCGCCTGTCTCCGCGCCCCAACCACCGCATGAAATCATGACCCGATTGTCGCGTCCTGATGCCCCGGATGACGCGTCCCCATGACCCGGATGACGCGTCCCCATGACCCGACCGTCGCGTCACCGGCACTCAATTGACGCGTCGCTATCGCTTGCGTGGCGCGTTGCCATAACCTTTTTCGCAAAATCAGCCAGAAATACGGAGCAAGAACGGTGTGAACTTCGCGGCTGACGCGTCACGATGCCCCTGTCATGACCCAGCGCCCCTCATGTCGCCATTCATCATCAACCGGAAAAGAAGCAGCAACAGTCGAAACCTACATGCCTTCGTGACGACCGGGCAACAAAGCGCGGCGTCACAGCAGGAGAATGAAATGAGTTTGATCCTTATGGCGCTTGCCGCCGCCGCGACCCACAATGTGTCGGTCGAGCATCATGGCAACCAGATCGGCGCCACCTACACCGCCCGTGCCGACATCCGCACAAAGACCATCGGCGCCAAGACGCCCAACCGCATGGACAATCAGCGCTGCCAGTGGACCGCGACGATCGTCGTCGACCGCAAGCTGGACCATGGTCCTGCGCTCGCCCGCACCGTGTCGAGCGACAAACGCTTTTCGGGTAGCGAGGCTGGTGCCTGCACGACCGGCCGTCAATCGGGCGAACGCAACATGGCCCAGTATCAGGACAAGATCGAAGCGCACCTGATCGCCGTGGCGGAAGCCGATCGCGCGCCGCTGCTGGCCGAACTGGACTCGGTGCGCAATCTTGCGTCGAACTGATCGGACCATCGGCCTGGCATGGCTGGGCGGGCTTGGCCTCGCCCTCCATGCCGTACCGGCCGCCGCCCAATATGCCAGCGGCCCCAACGCCACGGTCGAGGTCGCCAGCGACGAGCGCCGCCGCGGTCTGAGCTGGAGCGATGGCGATCCGGTGCTGCGCGGCACCTTGTCCGTGCCGGTCGCACAGGGCCTGTCGCTCGATGGCGCCGCGACCAGCCTCTGGAGCAGCGATCGCCATGGCGGCGCCAACGCCGTGATCGATCTTGGCCCTTCCTATGTCCATCAACTGGGCGGGTGGCGGCTGTCGCTCGACGCGCGCTACCATCTCTTTCCCGGCGCCGATCATCAGGGCTATGGCGAATTGGGCGCCGGCGCCAGCTTCCTGATTGGCCCCGCCAGCATCGACATCGGCGCCCAATATGCGCCGCGCCAGTCGGCGATCGGCGGCGACAATCTCTATCTGTCCTCCGCCGCCTCCTTCGCCATTCCGGGCACGCCGCTCACAGCCTCGGCACGGGTCGGCCATAGTTCCGGGTCGGATCGCGATCCGATCGCATCGCAACGGCTGCGGCCGGGCGACGATTATTGGGATTATGGCGCTGCCATCGTCTGGTATCGCGGCCGCTGGTCGGCGGAGTTGCGCTACAGCGACACCGACATCGCCGACCGCGACGCGCGCCACGCCGGCTCTGCCCTCATCGGTAAGGTCGGCCTAACCCTGTAGCACCAGGGATATGAGTTCGGGCGTGGAGACGCCGGCCGAGCGCAGGAAGCCCTGATAATAATCACAGCCTTCCCGTGCCAGCAGGTCGAGCTGCTGCTCCGTCTCCACCCCTTCGGCGATGACGTTGAGGCCCAGCGACTTCGCCATATGGATCACCCCGCGCACGATGATCCGGTCGCGCGCCGACCCGGCGATATCCTGGGCTAGGCTGGAGTCGATCTTCAGATAGTCGAGCGGCAGGCCCTTCAAATAGGCCAGGCTCGAATAGCCGGTGCCGAAATCGTCGATCGCCACCGCCAGCCCTTCGGACCGCAATGCCGTCAGCAGCGCCGCCGCCGCGTCGACATCATGGATCAGCCCGCTTTCGGTAATCTCCACCGTCAGCCGCGACCGGGGAAAGCCACTGCGATCCACCTGGCCCAGGAAATCAGCCATGAACCCCGGCTGCGAAATATCCGCCGCCGTGACGTTGATCGACAGGCGCAGATTGGACAGCGCGCTCGGCCAGGCCGCCGCCTGCCGCAATGCCTCGGCCTGAATATGCGCCGACAGCGGCAGCATATAGTCGGACCGTTCCGCCGTGCCGAACAATATGCCGGCCCCCAGCGGACCATAGATCGGGTGGTTCCACCGCGCCAACGCCTCGACCCCGCTGATGCGATGGTCATAGACCGGATATTGCGGCTGGAACACGATGCCGATCTCGCCCCGGTGCAGCGCCAGCCGCAGGTCGGTTTCCAGTTGGTCGGCGTCGAGCTGGCGGCTGCGCTTCTCGGCGGAAAAGATGCGAATGCCTTCGCCCCCGCCCTGTCGCGCATCGGCCAGTGCAGCCCCTGCCCGCCGCAGCAACTGGGTCGCATCATCCTCCGCCCGCGCCTGAGCGATACCGCATCGCGCAATCAAACGGATCAGATGGTCGCCCGCACTGAACGGCCGGCTGATCGCCTCGATCAACTGCCGCGCCAGATAGGTCGCCCGCTCCGCCGCCGCCGGCTCGCCGGTCAGGCCGACCAGAAATTCGGTGCCGGCGATCCGTGCGACCATCGCATGGCCTGCCACGCTATCGACAATCTGTTCGATCCGCCGCGCAATCCGCCCAAGCAGCGCGTCGCCCACCACCTGGCCATAGGCCGCATTCATGCGATCGAACTGGCTGATCGACAGCAGCACCACCGTCGTCGGCAACCCCGACCGGCGATCCAGCCAGTCCAGCGCCGCCTGGCGCGAACGCAGCCCGGTCAGATTGTCGCGGCTCGCCACATCCTGGTCCTGCGCGTCGGACAACCACTCCACATCGGCCGCCACCGTGCCGTCGACGAAGCGCAGATGATGCACCAGCCGATTGCCCGGCCGATCCGGCACGGCATGGGCAAACGCCGCCGGACGGCCCGACTGCATCATCCCCTCCAGCGCGTTCAGCACCGCCTTGCGTTCATTGCGCGCCAGCCGGTGGATCAAGATCGACGGCGTCGGCTGCCACGCCTCTATCCCCAGATTGCGGGCCAGACTCTCGCTCAGCCGCAGTCCGGCGCCGTCACGATCCATCTCCCAGTAAAGCGCGTCGCCCCGGCGGATGCGTTGAGCCCGCTGGCTCTGCATCGCGCCGCCGCCTAACCGCTCGACCAGCCGCTGCGCCGATGCCAGCGTCGCCTGCAACAAGGGTTGCGTCACCGGCGCCACCAGAAAATGGGTCGCGCCGGCATCGAACAATTGCGGCAGCGTCGCGACCGCCGCCGCATCGACCAGCACCACAAGCGCGCAGCCGCCAGCGTCAACCGCCGGCACCAGTGGCGCAATCAGTTTGGCCGCCGTCCCACCGCGCATGTCGACCAGCGCGATCTGGGCATCGCTGCGCAGAAAACGTTGCGGCGCATCCGTGGCACGCCGCGCGCCGATCGCACGCCAGCCCGCCTCCTGCGCGGCACGGCACAGGGGGTCGCGGTCGCCGGGCGACAGGATGAAGATGCTGCGCTGCCCGTCCGGGGCGGCCTGCCCGCTCACTCTTTTATCGACTCCCTGACAAGGCGCATGCCGCTCTTGTAACAGCAACCGGTTACCGACCTCTTCACCGCCCCGCAACCGGCCAGCTTGCGCGCGCCATGCCCATGGCCTAGCTAGGGGCATGGCCATGGTCGATCCTGCCGCAACTTCCATGACCGACGGCCTTGGCCGCCGGATCGATTATCTGCGGATTTCCGTTACGGATCGATGCGACCTGCGCTGCCGCTACT
The DNA here is from genome assembly GCF_057063145.1 of Sphingobium sp. SG1. Taxonomy (NCBI): domain Bacteria; kingdom Pseudomonadati; phylum Pseudomonadota; class Alphaproteobacteria; order Sphingomonadales; family Sphingobiaceae; genus Sphingobium; species Sphingobium sp. SG1. The sequence goes on from NZ_JBVVOJ010000015.1 coordinate 81,536, forward strand.
GCATGGCCGAACGGATGCAATTCCTGCCGAAAAATCAGGTTCTGACGCTGGAGGAAATCGCGCTGCTCGCCGATCTCTTCATTGCGCGCGGCGTGCGCCGCATCCGTCTGACTGGCGGCGAACCGCTGGTACGCCGCGACATCATCGACCTGATCCGTCGAATCGGTCGCCATCTGGATGCCGGCCTTCAGGAACTGACGCTGACCACCAACGGCACGCGCCTGGCCGATCATGCAGAGGCGCTGCACGACGCCGGCGTCCGCCGCATCAATGTCAGCCTCGACAGCCTGCAGGCCGATCGCTTCGCCCATATCACCCGCGGCGGCGACCTGACGGCCGTGCTGCGCGGGGTCGATGCAGCGCGCGCGGCGGGGCTTGCGGTCAAAATCAACATGGTCGCGCTCAAGGATATCAATGCCGACGAGATCCTGCCGATGCTGCGCTGGTGCGACAGCCAGGGCTTCGACCTGACCCTGATCGAGACCATGCCGCTGGGCGAAACCGGCGAGGATCGCACCGACCATTATCTGCCGCTGTCGTATGTCGCGCAGGAGATTGACGCCCATCATGCCCTCACCCCGATCGCGGCGCGCACGGGTGGCCCTGCACGCTATCATGACGTCGAGGGGCTGGGCATCCGCCTTGGCCTCATCACCCCGCTCACCCGCAATTTCTGCGCCGACTGCAACCGGATGCGCATGACCTGCGAGGGCAAGATCTACATGTGCCTGGGCCATGACGACCATGTCGATTTCAAGGCCGCCCTGCGCAGCGGCGGCCTCGCCGCAGTCGAACCGCTGGTCGATCGCGCACTGCAGCGCAAGCCCGCCGCCCATGATTTCCGGATCGGCGCGAGCGCTCCGACTGCGGCGGTCCAGCGACATATGAGCGTCACCGGCGGATGAATAGCGAACCCCGGCGCGCCCTCGTCGCGTCCCCGACCCAGGCTGCACGGGCAGCGGAAGAGCGGTTGCGCGCCGCCTATGATTTCGTGCCGCTGGAACAGGCGGACACGGTCATTGCGCTGGGCGGCGACGGTTTCATGCTGCAGACGCTGCACGCCATGCTGGAATCCCGCCGCATATTGCCGGTCTTCGGCATGAACCTCGGCACGGTCGGCTTCCTGATGAACGAATGGCGTCTGGAACGGCTGGAACAGCGACTGGAAAAGGCCAAGAGCTTCAAGGTCAACCCGCTGCGCATGGTGGTCGACACGGTCGATGGCGAGCGTTTCTCCATCCCGGCGATCAACGAAGTCTCGCTGCTGCGCGAAACCCGCCAGACCGCCAAGCTGGAAGTGCAGGTCAACGATCGCCCCGTGCTGCCCGAACTGGTGTGCGACGGCGTGCTGGTAGCCACCCCCGCCGGGTCCACCGCCTATAATCTTTCCGCCCATGGCCCAATCCTGCCGCTGGGGTCCGCCCTGGTCGCCCTGACCCCGATCAGCCCGTTCCGGCCGCGCCGCTGGCGTGGCGCCATCCTGCCGGAAAATACCGCGATTCGCTTTACCGTGCTCGATCCGGTCAAGCGTCCGGTCAGTGCCGTCGCCGACCAGCGCGAAGTCCGCGACGTCGCCCAGGTCGAGGTCAAGATCGACCGCGCCACCCCGCTGACCCTGTTGTTCGACCCCGAACATACGCTGGACGACCGGATCGCGGCCGAACAATTTATCGCGTAATTTTCTGCAATTTCATGCTTGCCATTTGGGACAAGCCGCTGCATATGCGCGGCCTGCCCGGCGCAAGCGGGGCTGCTCCCCGATAGCTCAGCGGTAGAGCATTCGACTGTTAATCGAATGGCCGTAGGTTCGAATCCTACTCGGGGAGCCACTATTTCAGCCCTTGGCAAGGCCGGGCTGGCTCCAGACAATCCGAAATTCAGCGCATCGCACGATTGCGGCGCTCGCCAACCATGGCTGGCGAGCGCATGCCTTCAGATTCTGCCGCGCAGGGTCACCAGAATATTGCGCGGATCGCCATAGGCATCGGTCGAGCCCCAGCGGATATCATAGCCGATCGCCTTGTAATAATGCTTGTCGAACAGATTGTTGATGTTGGCCTGAAGATCGAACCGGTCGCTGATCTTGTATCCCAGCATCAGGTCGGCAACGGCATAGCCCCCCTGCTCGACGCGGAAGGCGACATTGTTGAAATTGGCGCCGTTATTGTCGTTGTATATGCGACTCTGCCAGTTAAGTCCGGCGCCGACACGCAGCCGGTCGAGCTTCCCCGGCAGAGTGTAGAAGGTCGACAATTTAGCCATGTGGCGGGGCATGTCGGTGTCGAAATTCTTGCCGCCATTTTCGGGGTTGGTGTCCCGCACAAATTTAATGCTGGTATAGGTATAGCTGAGCGAAATGTTCCAGTCGGGCGTAATCGCGCCCTGAAGCTCGGCATCAATGCCCTTGCTGCGCACCAGGCCAGCAGCCGTCGAGCAACTGCTGGCCGGGAAGCTGGGACAACCGCTCTGATCGGTCGGCACAAATGCCCTATTCCGTTGGTCGATGCGGAAGAGCGCGATCGCCGCATTCAGCGCCCCGTCGAGATATTCGCCCTTGATACCCACCTCGTAGTTCTGGCCGGTGATCGGCTTCAGGATCGTCTGGCTGTCGGCGTCTACGGCAAAGCCCCTGGCCGTCTGCGGCTGGAAAATGTCGGTGAAGCTGGCATAGAAAGAATGATGACGATCGATGTCCAGGATCGCGCCGGCATAGACGGTCTTGTGGGCATCGACCTTGTAATCGCCGGTCGCAGCCGTGCGATTATCATAATCATACCAATCCAGCCGCCCGCCCAGGATGACCTTCAGCCCATCGAACGGATTGAGCCGGGTCGAGGCATAGAGACCGCCCTGGGTGATGACGTTCCGGCTGTAGGTCGTCGGCACGAAATTGGGTCGAGCACCGCTGGCCGGGTCGAAATCGAACATATCGACATCGCCCGCGAGCAGCCCGCCCCCGCTGTAATTTTGCGTGCCTGTCGAGGTCTCGCGTCGGCTGGCGCCGAATGTCAGATCATGGTCACGACCAAACAACGTGACCGGCCCGCTGGCATAGAGGTCGACACTGGCCTGATCCTCGTCATAGGCGGCCTGATAGGCGGAATGGGTGAGCGTCAGGTCGGGCCGGCGATAGACATAGGTGCCGGAGAACATGGCATCCTGCCACACCTTCATGCTCGCCAGCCGGACGCTCCAGTCGTGACCGAACCGATGGGTCAGTTCGCCAAAGACAGTGTTCGACTTCTGGCTTTTGCCTTCCCAGTCATAGCTGGGTCGGGTCGAGCGCGGCAGGTCGAGATGCGCGCCGGTAGCGCTGAGCGGCAAGCCGCCCCAGAAGCTGTTGAAGAAATCATCCTGATGGGTGGCGCCCACCATGAGCGTCGTATCAGGGCCGATATCATATTCGCCGATCGCATGGATCAGGCCGCGATGAATGACCTCGCCATCGCGGAAACTGCTGCTGTCCTGATAGGAGCCGATAACCCGCACCCGCAGATCACCGGCCTGATCGACACCGCCCGACATGTCGATCTGCCCGCGATAATTGTCCCAACTGCCGGCCGATCCTTCGAGATTGAGCTGAAAGTCGCGGGTCGGGCGCTTGCGCACCAGATTGATCGCCGCCGATGGATTGCCGCTACCGGTTACAAGGCCCGTAGCGCCGCGCACCACCTCCACCCGGTCATAGATGGCCATATTGGCCTGACTTCCCACGACCCATCCCTGATAGCGGGACGGCAGGCCGTCATACATGATGTTGTCGATATCGAAACCGCGCGCGGTAAAGCTCGGGCGGCCGGGCCCGCTGGAATAGTTGAGGAACAGGCCTGGCGTATTTTTCACCACGTCGGTGATGTTGGTCATCACCTGATCATCCAGTCGCTGGCGGGTGACGACGGTCACCGACTGCGGCGTCTCCCGGATCGACATGGGCAGCTTCGTCGCGGTCTTCATCGACCGGGTCGTGTAAGAGCCGGTCCCCTCGGTAGATGCGGGATCGCTGGTCAACCCATCATCAACGGCCTCCCCTTCGACCCGGACCGACCCGAGCATGACAGCCTGACCATCCTGACTGGCTTGTTCCTGCCCAAACGCAGGCACCGCCGCGGCAACGATACCGCCCCCAGACAGCAACGCCCCCATCCATCTCATATGTCGCATACCAGCCTCTTTATTGCTATTGATTCGCATATGCGAATTAGGGGCTGTGATTTATGCTGTCCAGTACGGGGCATGTTGCGCGTTCGACAAGGACTATTTGCCGGACATGGCAGCCCTTACGACCACAAAAAATCAAACATCTTTTTTTGCAAATAAATCTCATTTGCGTTAATGGCACCATCCCAACGCGACGAGGTGCCAAGCGAGCCACTCGCCATGGGGTATGCAATTTGTAGGCAACGGGGCGGCTTTCCAATATTTCTCGACGTTTTTCTTTGGAAATCCAGTCACGCCAAACGTCAACCAAACAGGGCATTGATGGGCATTAGCGAACAGCGGGACATGCACGAACACAGGTCATCAGAGGTCGCCGGAGGCAAGACATCATGAAGGCATCGCTGCGCCAGACCATGTCGACGCTGCACACCTGGACCGGGCTGCTGCCTGGCTGGCTGCTGTTTGTCATCTTCCTGTTCGGCACGGTTGCGTTCTTCCAGCAGGAAATATCCCAATGGATGCGACCTGAACTGACACCCGCCCCGGTCAGTGATAAGGCAATCGACGCCGCCGACACGATCCTGCGCAAGGAAGGCGCGGGTGCAGACGACTGGACGCTCTCCCTTCCCGGTTCGCGCGGCGGCGAAGGCTTCTCCATCGGCTGGACACCGGCGGGCGGCGACCGCTCAAGTCAGCAGGAACGCATGCTCGACGCGACCAGCGGCGCCCTGACCAGCGTACGCGACACGCGCGGCGGTTTCTTCCTCTATCGCATGCATTTCGACCTTCATTATATGCCGGTCATGTGGGCGCGCCTGCTCGTAAGCCTGGCTGCACTCGCCATGCTGGTCGCGATCCTGAGCGGCGTCGTCACCCACAAGAAGATCTTCACCGACTTCTTCCTGCTGCGCTTCGGCAAGGGCCAGCGCTCCTGGCTCGACGCGCATAATGTGACCGCCGTCCTCGCCCTGCCCTTCTATCTGATGATCACCTATACCGGGCTCGTCACCCTACTCTTCACCCTGATGCCCTGGGCGATCAGCGCCAATTTCCCGTCGACCGACGCCTATTATGAGGCCGCCTTCCCGTCCGGGCCGAAGAGCGAGCCGAGCGAAACCAAGGCCGCCCTGCGCCCGATCCCCGAACTGCTGCAGCGTGCCCGCACTTTGCGTCCCGGTTTCGAGCCCAGCTATGTCAGCATCAGCCATCCTGGCAATGCAGCCGCTATCGTCCGCATCTGGCCCCGTACCGAAACGCTGGGTGGCCACCAGCCGATGCTCTACCTCAACGGCGCCACCGGCAAGCCGCTGGCTGGCCCGCGCGAAGGCGGCGCAGCGACAGCGACCAAGGGGGTGATGGTCGACCTTCATGCGGGCCGCTATGCCAACCCGGCCTTGCGCTGGCTCTATTTCCTCTCCGGCGTGGGCGGCACGATCATGATCGGCAGCGGGCCGGTGCTGTGGACGGTCAAGCGCCGCGCCAAGCTGCCCGACCCGGCCCGGCCCCATTTCGGTTTCCGTCTGGTCGAACGGCTGAACATCGGCGTCATCGCCGGCGCATCGGCAGGGATCGCGGTCTATTTCCTCGCCAACCGGTTGCTCGATCCAGCCATGGCCGGACGCGCCGATTGGGAGGTCAACGCCCTGTTCATCGCCTGGGGTGCGATCTTCGTGTGGAGCCTGGGCCGGCCGGCACGGCAGGCCTGGTTCGAGACGCTGGCCGCCAGCGCCCTGCTCTATGCCGCCATTCCGCTGGCCAATGCCGCCACTTCGGCCCGCGGCCTGCCTGCCAGCATGATGGCGGGTGACGCTATCTTCATCCTGTTCGACCTGATGATGATCCTGACCGCCACCGGCTTCGCCTTTGCCGCCCGCAAGGTGGCGACCCACCAGTCCAAGGCCAAGGCGCGCCGCACGCGCCAGCCCAAGCCAGATTTTCAGGAGGTGCCGGCATGACCCATGTCGCAACAGCCCTGCTGTCGCTCGGCGGTTTTGCGCTGCTGTTTCTGGCGATGGCCCGCCACCAGCAAGACTGGCTTCGTCGCAAGCTGCCCGACCCGCAATCACGCCGGTTGCGCCGCGCAGGCTTTGCGCTGCTGAGCATCGCCTTCCTGATCGCAGGCCTCGGCCTTGGCTGGGGCTATGGCAGTGTCGCCTGGTTCGGTTGGCTGAGCGCCGGCGCCGTCACGATCGTGACGCTCAACTGCAATCGCGAGCGCATCCTCGCGCGGGTGCGGCCATGATCGGGTTCAGCTCTGTCGCCCGTGCGCGCTGGGCCAATGCCGGACGGATCACGGCCTGCACGCTGGGCGCCTATGGCCTGACTGCGCTCGTCTCCGCCGCCCTTTCCCGCCTGCTCGTTCGCCTTGGCACTGATGCTGTCGAAGCCGTCACCGGCGTTACGCTTGCCAGCTTCGCCCTGTTCGCGGTGATTGCGATGAGCGCCTTTCACGCGCGCAATCCGGTGCGGGCCTGGATCATCATGATCCTCCTCGCCCTGCCACCCGCCCTGCTGCTGCTCGCGCTTTCGGAGTAGATATGGCTTCGCTCACTTTCGCCCGCGCGCCACTGAGCGATTATGTCGCGCCGAAATCGACGGCGACGCTGAGTGTCTTGGCCGTTGCTCCGCCGGCTGCGCCACCGGAACCGGCACGCGAAGTGCCGCCCGACCCCGAACAGGTCCAGAAGGAAAAGTCGCAGCCTATGCCCCGGCAACCGCTGCCCAAACCGCCCGAGGATGTGAAGGGCGACAGCATCGAACTAGTCGTGCCGGTCGAGTTTTTCCTGCAATGATGCTGTTTCATGCGCTGATGGCCGGCCTTGCCATGACGGCGGGCGCGATGGCGAGCGAACAGGAAGGGGCGCAGGATAATAGTCCGCCGGCCCATCCGCCAATCATCCCGGCCGGCCCTGATCCGGTTTATCCGGCCGATTTCTACGCGCCCTTCCAGCCCCAGACCGCGCTCGACATGCTGGAGCGCACCCCCGGCTTCCTGCTGAGCGAGGGCAACAGCCTGCGCGGTTTTGGCGGCGCGGCTGGCAATGTGCTGATCGATGGCCAGCGGCCTACGGTGAAGGCCGGCGGCATTACCGAGGTGCTGCGCCGGATCGGTGCCGCACGCGTCGAGCGGGTCGTGCTGCTGCGCGGGACCGACGCGGCCGAGGCACAGGGACAGACATTGGTGGCCAATGTCATCCTGCGCACCGATGGGGGCGGATCGGGCAATGCCTCGCTGAAGCTCAGCCATACCCGCGACGGCCGAATATCGCCCTCTGCCCAGATCAGCCATGCACGCAAGATTGCCGGCTGGCAGAGCAATGTGGAACTGTCGGTCGAGCAGGTCCGCTATCCGATCGACGGCATCTACCATATCAGCGACGGCAATGGCATGCCGACCGAGACGCGGCATGAGCGCATCATCGGCAAGGCGCCGGAGATAGGGCTTGCGGCATCGACATCGGGCGCGCTGGCCGGCGGTACGCTGACGCTCAATGTGCGGCTCAATCGGGATGGCTATGAATCCGACCGGGCGATCATGATCATCCCGACGGACAGTACAGCGATGATCGAGCGGACCATCGGCTATGACGAAAAGGGGCGCAGTGGCGAGCTGGGGCTCGACTGGACCCGCGCCCTTGGCAAGGACTGGTCGGCAAAGCTGGTGGGGCTTGGCCGGGTCGAACGCCTGTCCACCAGCGAGGACTATGTCGAGCCGGGCTATCGTGGCGTTTCGGCGCTGGCGCAGAAGCCGTTGGAACTGGTCGGTCGCACGACGCTGACGCGGGGGGGCGACCATGTGCTCCGCCCGGAACTAGGGATGGAGATCGCCTATAACCGGCTCAGAAGCGCCCTCGACTATGCGGAGGATAATGGCAGCGGCCTGACCCCGATCACCCTGGCGAATGCCAATAGCCGTGTATCCGAACTGCGGGGCGAGGCCTTTGCCAATGTCACGCTGCGCCTGGGCAAGCGCTGGACGCTGGAAAGCGGCATGGCGTTCGAACTGTCGCGTATCCGCGTTACGGGGGATGCTGCGAACGAGCAAAGCCTGTCCTATTGGAAACCGTCTGCCGCTCTGGTCTGGTCGCCACGCGATACCAGCCAGTTGCGACTGGGCATTCGCCGCACGGTCGATCAGCTCGACTTCGGCGACTTCGCCGCATCGGTAAATCAGGCCGACGGCCGGCCGCTCGGTGGAAACGCGCAATTGCGCCCAGCCCGCGTTACCCGCGCCCTTGCCCGTGCCGACCATCGCTGGGGCAAGGGCGGCGCGCTGGCGGTCGAGGCCTATCATCAATGGCATCGGGGGATGCTCGGCTATCTCCTCCTCCCCACCGGCGACGAAGCGCTGGGGACGATCGGCAATGCCCGGCAATGGGGCATCAGCACGCAAGCAACCCTGCCGCTCGATGCCGCCCTGCGTGGCGCGCGGCTGACGCTCGACGGTACGCTACGGGGATCGCGCATGCGCGACCCTGTAACCGGAGACAACAGGAAGATGGACGATATCGCGCCACGCAGCCTGACCGCCGAGTTCCGCCACGACGTGCCGAAACTGCGTTCATCCTGGGGGATCAGCTATACCGCCGCCGAACAGGGCGATGTCTTCTACACCGGTGAGCGACTGACCTGGCGCGACGATGCCGCATGCGATGCCTATGTCGAAACCACGGCGCTGGCCGGATTCAAGACGACGCTGCGGGCCAGCGCGCTCAACGGTCAGGATTATCATCGGCTGCGCCGCTTCTACAGTCCAAGCCGGGCAGGCAGCTATAGCGGGCAGGAACAGCGCAACCAGTGGGAGGGTGCCGTCGTCTCTCTGACATTGGCGCGTGCGCTGTGAACCGCTCCACCCTGCCCCTCCACCGCCGCACGCGGACCGAGCGCCGGGTGCTCGCGATGCTGCGGGGCGAGGAGCAGCGGATCGGTCTCGCGGCCATCGACAGCTTTGCCCGCCTGCGCCAGCTCGCCATCGAATGCGGCCTCCGAATCCAGCCGCCCGGCACCCGCTATGTCAGTGACGACGAACTGGTCCTGCTTGCCTCGTTGGCCGATGCGCAACGCCTCAGCTCTGCCCCCACAATACCCTTGGACGAACGGCTGACCGCCGATACCCGCTCCTGCGCGGAGCTGCTGATCCGGAATAATCTGCGGCTATCGCCCCTGACTCTTTATAGCGGGCGCGGAGCACGCCGAAGCTGACCACAGCCGATGATCGGCGCCACCATCTCTGCCGCGCAAATCTATGAGCCATTCTCCCGCCACATTGCCCGAACTCATTTGCGCAAATTGTCTACAACTTTAGTTGACAGTCAACGCTCGGCCCCAAGCCGCGGCGGATCACGGTTGAGTGGGGAACAATGAGAAAAGGGATTTTCCTGGGCGCCAGCGGCGGCGCGATCATGGCTGCGGCAATGGCCGGGTCGGCCTGGGCACAGGCGCCCGCGCCGGAAGAGGATGGCGACGCCGGTGGCGGCATCATCGTCACCGCCGAACGGCGCGCCACGGATCTTCAGAAGACGGCGATCGCAATCTCTGCCTTCACGCCCGAGACGCTGGAGCAGCGCAACATCACCAATGTCCGCGACCTGGCCGGCCAGGTACCCAACCTCTTCGTCGCGCGGACATCGATCAGCCACACCACCCAGACCTTCTCGCTGCGCGGCGTGGGCGAATCCGATCCGATCCAGGAGCCGGTGCTCGCCATCTATGTCGATGACGTCTACATCCCCCGTCAGATCGCCTCGATGAGCGAATTTGTCGATCTGGAACGGATCGAGCTGCTGCGCGGGCCGCAGGGGACGCTTTATGGCCGCAACTCGTCGGCCGGTGCTTTGCGCATCATTACCCGCGCGCCCGACGAGACCACCCATGTCACCGCCGAACTGGGCTATGGCAGCTATAATGACGTACAGGGCCGGGCGCTGGTCAGCGGCAAGATCGCGGGCGACCTGTCGGGCAGCATCGCCTGGATTCATCGCACCCGTGACGGCGTCACTTACGACCCGACGCTGGGCCATGACGTCAACCGGATCGACCTCGACGCCTGGCGCGGCAAGCTGCGCTATACCGGCATCGCCAATCTCGACGCGCTGCTGACCGTCAATATCCTGCGCGACCGTAGCGATACGCGATCCTATATCCCCGTCAATCAGACCGGCAGCTTCAGCCGTCGTCGATCCTATTCGGAGGTCGAACCGGACCAGCATCTCAATTCGCGCAGCGCGTCGCTGCGGCTGGTCTATGACCTGTCGCCTAATCTCTCTATCAAGTCGATCAGCGCCTATACCGGCTTCAACCTCAACCCCGTCAATTACGAGAATGACGGCGAGGCCGCGCTGATCCAGAAGAACCTAATCCATTATAATGACCGGGCCTTCAGCCAGGAGGTGCAGCTGAACGGCGACTTTGGCGACCTCAGCTTCACCAGCGGCCTCTTCTACCTGCACGAACGTTTCTTCGTGGAGCGTGACGGCTTCAGCCGCACCGGCACGGCCGCGACCGCCCCGGTCAACCGGTTGCGCGCCCACAACATCACTTACACCGATGCCTATGCTGTGTTCGGCGAGGGCACCTGGAAGGCAAACGACATATTCAGCCTGACCGCCGGCCTGCGCGGCACGATCGAAAAGAAGCGCTTCGTCTTCGACAACAAGGTGATCGACGATGATCGCAATGTCGTGGCCCAGTCGATCGCCGGCGAGGCGGAAAAGACCTGGAAGGCGCTGACACCGAAATTGTCGGTGCAGGCGCAATGGACGCCCAATCTGCTCAATTACCTCACCTATTCGCGCGGGTTCAAATCGGGCGGGTTCGACAATCGCGCGACCCGGCTGGACCTGGCTACCCTGCCCTTCGATCCGGAAAAGGTCTCGACCTATGAAGGCGGCCTCAAGGCCACCTTGTTCGGCGGCGCGCTGCGCAGCAATCTCGCCATCTTCTACAATGATTACAAGGATCTCCAGGTATCCTTCTACGACCCTGCCTATGTCGGATCACGCCGCGGCAATGCCGGCAAGGCGCATAGCTGGGGCGTGGAGCTGGAAAATGACCTGCGCCTGTCGGATCGCTTCTCGCTTCAGGCATCGGCCGGCTACCTCAAGGCCATTTATGACGATTACAAGGGTGCGGGGGGCAATGGCGTGGACGCCGATGGCAATCCGCTGCTGAACGCGCCCAAATGGTCCCTGTCGGGCGGCGCCAATTATGCGCTGCCGCTGGGCGCATCCGGCAGCACATTGCGCCTGTCGGCCAACGCCCAATATCAGAGCAGCTTCTATCAGAACGCCCTTGCCCGGCCGCAGGACCAGGTGCCGGGCCAAACCTTCGTCAACGGCTCGATTACCTGGATATTGCCGGACGACCGCTTCCAGTTCGCCATCCAGGGCAAGAATATCCTGGGCGCGAACAAGCCGGTCAGTTCGACCTACATCCCCTCGACCGGGGTCTATTATAAAAATTATGCCGATCCCGCGACGGTGCTGCTGAGCGCCCGCTTCTCCTACTGACGCCTGCCCTATTGGCCCATTTCATATGCGCTTGATGAGTCCGCGTTGGTCGCGCGAACCGTCCGGGCGTAAATGGAATGGGCTCACCCTCCCCTCCAGCAGAAGGACAAGGCCATGGCCCGTTCTCCGCATATCAAGCTCGGCTTCATCCTGCATGGCGTCGGCCGCACCTGGCATGACTGGCGCCATCCCGATCGTGACGTGAATGCCAGCACTAGCCTTGCCCGCTATCAGGAACAGGCAGCGACCGCCGAACGCGGCAAGTTCGACTTCCTGTTCGTCGCCGACAGCCTGTCGATCACCGAACGATCCAGCCCCCATTATCTCAACCGGTTCGAGCCGATCACGATCCTGTCGGCGCTGGCGGCAACCACCAGCCGGATCGGCCTGGTCGGCACGCTGACGGTCAGTTACTCCGAGCCCTTCAACGTCGCGCGGCAATTCGCCTCGCTCGATCATCTGAGCGGCGGGCGCGCCGGCTGGAACGTCGTGACGTCCTGGCTGGGCGACACCGCCGCCAATTTCAGCAAGAGCGAACATCCCGCCCATGCCGTGCGCTATCGCATCGCCGCCGAATATCTCGATGTGGTCCAGGGCCTGTGGGACAGCTGGGAAGACGGCGCCCATGTCGCCGACAAGGAAAGCGGCCAGTTCGTCGATCCCGATCGGCTGCATGCGCTCGACCATAAGGGCGAGTTCTTCCAGGTGCGCGGGCCGCTCAACATCAAGCGCACGCCGCAGGGCCAGCCGGTGATCTTCTAGGCCGGCGCGTCGGACGATGGCCGCAACTTCGCCGCCCGCCGGGCCGAGGTGATCTTCACCCATGCCGAGACGATCGAGGCGGGCCACGCCTATTATGCCGACGTGAAGGCGCGGGCGAAGGGCTTTGGCCGGGACGCCGACCAGTTGTTCATCCTGCCGGGCATCGCCGCGATCGTCGGTGACAGCGATGAGGAGGCCGAGGCGCGCTACCGCGAACTCGCCGCGCTGGAGTCGATCGACACCGGCCTTGGCTTCCTGTCGCGCACCTTCAACGACCATGATTTCCGCCAATATGATCTCGATGCCCCCTTCCCCGATGTCGCGCATCTGGGCCTCAACAGCCAGCAGAGCGGGACGCTGCGCATCCTGGCCGAAGTCGAGGCGGAGGGGCTGACGCTGCGCCAGGTGGCCGAACGGCTGGCGACGCCGCGCGGCGCCTTCGTGGGCTCGGCCGAAACGGTGGCGGATCAGTTGCAGCGCTGGTTCGAAAGTGGCGCGGCCGACGGCTTCGTCCTGTTCGAGCCGCTGCCGGGGCAGTTGGCCCTGTTCGTCGACAAGGTGATCCCGATCCTGCAGCGGCGCGGCCTGTTCAGGACCGATTATGAGGGCACGACCTTCCGCGAGCATCTGGGCCTGTCGGTGCCGGACAATCGCTACAGCGTTGCGCGCGAGGCCAAGTCGGCCGCCTGATCCACTCGAACAAAAAGGCGCCCGGCACATCGATTGCCGGGCGCCTTTTTTGTTTCTGGCGTTCAGCGCAGCCAGGCGAGGATGTCGTCCGCCTCTGGCCGGTCGAGCCAGTCGGGGCTGACCTGCAAGCGCTGCACCACCCGGCCCGGCCCCAACAGCAGCACGGCGGGCTGCGGCAATTCCCAGCTGCCCGTGCCGGTCACCTCGCCAATCCAGCCGGCGGGCGGCGGCGACGGGCGATCATCGGGGACGAAGGCGATGCCAAGCAGGCGGGCGAGCTGATTGTCGCGATCGGTCGCGACAGCGAAGGGCAGATCATGGCGGCGCTTGATTTCCGCCAGCCGATCGGGCTGCTGTGGGCTGAGCGCGACCAGCGAGATGCCGCGCGCCCGTAGCACCGGCCAGAGCGTTTCGGCATAATAGGGCAAGGCGATGTTGCAGGCCGGGCAACCGGCGAAGCGGAAGAAGATCAGCAAGGCCGATCCCTGCGCCGTCAGCGCGTCGAGCGTCAGGGTGCCGCCATCGACATCATCAAACCCCAGATCGGGCAGGACATCGCCGGGCTGCGCCACTGTCGCGGCATCGAAGCGCGCCACCAGTTGCTGCCGCTGCGCCGCGTTGCGCGCCAGTTGGGCGGGCGGCCAGTCCCGTTCCCGTTCTGCCTGAAGCGCGGCATAGCGCGCCCTCAAATTGTCGCCGACGATCGTCGCCATCTGCCTGTCTCCTTTGCTGGAGATAGGAAAATGGCGCCGCGTGTGACGCGACGCCAATGAGACTTGGCGGAAAGCCGCCGATTAATCCTTATAGATCAGGCGTCATAGCCCGCTGCCTGGCGCGATGCCTTGCGCAGCGCCGCTTCCCAGACCAGATCATAATGGGTGCGCCGTCCCTCGACCGGTTGGCGCTCGCGCGACATCTGGCGCTTCACTTCCGCCTGCGCCTCCTCCGGCGCGATCAGCACATTGTCGCGCCCGACGCTGAGCGAACGAACCTGTGCGGTGCAGGCGGATTCCAGCTGATAGATGCCGCTCCACGCCTCACCGGGGCTTGCGCCGAGCGCCAGCGTGCCGTGGTTGCGCAGCAGCATGACCTTGGTATCGCCCAGATCCGCCACCAGCCGCTCGCGCTCGTCCAGGTTCAGCGCCACGCCTTCATAATCATGATAGGACAGGCGCGGGATCAGGGCCAGCGCGCGCTGGTTCAAGGGCAGCAGCCCTTTGGCATGTGCGGACACCGCCATACCGTCGGCGCTGTGAAAATGAGCGATATAATGGGCGTCGTCGCGCGCGCCGTGGATCGCCGAATGGATGACATAGCCCGCATAGTTGATGCCATAGTCGCTCTCCCCGACGACATTGCCGTCGAGGTCGACCTTGACCAGGCTGGATGCGGTGATCTCGTCGAACATCAGGCCGAACGGATTGATCAGGAAATGATGGTCCGGGCCCGGCACGCGGGCGGAAATATGGGTGTAGATGAAATCATCCCAGCCATAGAGCGCCGAGAGGCGATAGAAGGCGGCGAGATCGACCCGCACCTTCCATTCGGCTTCGCTGATGCCGGTGCGCGAAAAACGATCATCCTTGAGGATGGTGGCCATGGGGAAAGCTCCTTGCGTCAGGATCCGAAACTGGTGTCGAAGGCCTGCGCCACGTCCCGTTTGGGATCGATCAGGCCGGCGCGGCGGTAGCGGTCGACGATCGCCTGTTCATGGGCGATCACCTTGGCATCGACGGGCTGCGAAATGCGGTTGCTGCGTTCGAAACTGGCGCGGGCGATGTCCGTCGGCAGGCCGGTTTCCCTGGCCAGAACGGCGGCGAACTGGTCGGGATGGGCGCGCGCCCAGGCAACCGCCTTCGCCTCACGCTTCAGGAAATCGGCCAGCAGCGCACGCTTGGGCGCGATCGAGGCATCATGGGCGATGTCGATATAGAGCGGCAGGCCATAATCCCTGGCATCGACGACCGCCCACGCGCCTTCCTTGACCGCGACATTGGTATAGGGGGTCCAGGTCGACCAGGCGTCGATCGATCCACTGTCGAAGGCAGCCTTGGCATCGCCCGGCGGCAGGAAGGTGACCTTGACCTTGTCGGCGGGGATATGCGCCCGCTCCAGCGCCTGGAGCAGCAGGTGATGGCCGATCGATCCGCGCGTGGTGGCGATCGTCCTGCCGACCAGATCCTGGGCAGATCGGATGGGCGAGCCATTTTTCACCAGGATCGCCAGCGCCTCGGCCGCCTGGTTGGCGGGTGCCTGCACCGCGATCGCCTTGACCGGGCTGCCGCTCTGATAGGCGAAGATGAAGGGCGCGTCGGCGGCAAGGCCAAGGTCCGCGGCGCCACCACCGACCGCTTCCAGCAGCGGCTGGGCGGCGGGAAATTCCGACCATTCGACCTTGTAGGAGGCGCCGTCTAGCGCGCCAGAGGCAAGCATCATCGCCTTGACCTGCCCCTTCTGGTTGGCGACGCGCAGCACCGGCACCTGTTCAGTGCGATATTGGGTGACAGCGAAGGCGACACCGGCGGAGGCGATCAGCGCGCCGACGATCAGGATCGATTTCTTGCTCGCCATGTCAGCCCGCGAGCGCGACGTCGACCTTCTCCCGCTCGGCCACCTTGCGGCGGACGACCGGCAGCAGTTCGCGGCCATAGAGGATGGAATCGCCCAGCGGATCGAAACCGCGGATCAGGAAATGATCGATGCCGATGTCATAATAATCGAGCATCGCATCGGCCACCTGTTCGGGCGTGCCGACCAGGCCGGTGGAATTGCCGGCCGCGCCGGTGAGCGCAGCGACGCCGGTCCACAGCCGCTTGTCCTGCCGGTTGGCCCTGGCCGCCTCCAGCAGGCGCAGCGATCCGACATTGGGCGGGCGATGGCCGGTCAGCGGAAGTCCGGCGGCGACCCGATTGGCGCGCACCTGCTCCTCAATCTCCGCCGCGCGCTTCCAGGCCGCTTCCTCGGTATCGGCGATCACCGGGCGCAGCGACAGCGAGAAGCCGGGATTGCGGCCATGACGGGCGGCGGCACGGCGCACCTGGCGTACCGTATCCTGCACCGCTTCGAGCGTTTCACCCCAGAGCGCATAGACGTCGGCATGGCGCCCGGCGACCTCGATCGCCTCAGCCGAGGAACCGCCGAAGAAGACCGGCAGATTGTCCGGCTTGATCGCGCTGAAGGCCTGGCGAATGTCGTAGAAGTCGCCGCGATGGTCGAACGGCTGGGCCGCCGTCCATTCCTGGCGCAGGATGGTCAGATATTCGTCGGTGCGCTGATAGCGCTGGGCCTTGACCGTGCCGGTGTCACCATCGCGTGCCATTTCATCGTCCGCGCCGCCGGTGATGATGTGGACCGCGACCCGCCCGCCAGACAGCTGGTCGAGCGTCGCCAGCTGGCGCGCGGCCACGGTCGGCTGGGTGAAACCGGGGCGATGGGCGACAAGGAAACCAAGCTTGCTGGTCAGCGCAGCGGCATGGGCCGCGACAATCTGGCTTTCCGGACTGTTGGAGCCGAAGGGGATGAGGACACGGTCGAAGCCGCCCTCCTCCTGCGCCCTGGCTGCGGCCTCGACATAATCCTTGTCGAGCACGCGGCTGCGCACCGCCGCCTGGGTTTCCGAGCCATTGTTGAAGCCGATATAGCCGATGAACTTGACGCTCATGGGGTCATTCCTTCCCGCTGATCAGATGACGTAGAAGCCGTGGGTGCCGTCCTTTTCGAGCTGGGCGACAAGGCCATATTCCCAATCGAGATAGGCCTGCATCTTCTCGGCCTTGTTGTCGGTGCCCTCATAGGGGCGCTTGTAGCGGCCCTCGGGTCCACGCGGCGCCGGCGCGCCGTCACTGCCGCGTTCCAGCACCACCGCCGACCAGTCGACGGACAGGACATAGACTTCCCAGCCAAGCTGGGCGAGCCAGGAGGCGCTCATGTCGGCACGCGGGCCAAGATCGTCGGTGACGACGATGCGGGCGCCGCGCACCGGGGCATTATGGTCGGTTTCCTGCACCATCTGGCCGCCCTGCGCATTGCGGAAGCCGGGCAGATGCCCCGCCTCATATTCACGCGGCTGGCGGACGTCATAGAGATAGAGGGTCCGGGCGATGTCGGCCTTCAGATGCTCCAGATCGTCCCAGCCGATCCACTTGACCCCGGCGCGATAGGCGACGTCGCGGGCATGGGCACGGGCCGCCTCGATCGCCTTGCCATCGACCTCCGGCGCGGCACGCACCTGGCCGGTTTCCAGCCCCTGCCCGGCCAGCGCCCAGCCGATCGTGCCGTTGCGCAGCGCATAGACCTTGTTCGGCAGGCCGGCATTGACCAGCGACTGGGTGCCGATGATCGACCGGGTACGGCCGGCGCAATTGACGATGATGGTGGTATCGGGATCGGGCGCAATGGTTCCGGCGCGCAGCACCAGTTCGGCGCCGGGCACGCTGGTCCCGGTCGGGATGCTCATCGTGTGATATTCGTCATAACGGCGCGCGTCGAGGATCGCGATGTCGGCCTTCTCGTCGATCAGCGCCTGCACATCTTCGGCTGCGAGGCTGGGCGTATGGCGGCGATGCTCGACCAGTTCGCCGAACGCCTTGGAGTAACTGTTCACATCCTCGAACAATTCATAACCGGCATCGCGCCATGCGCTGAGCCCGCCCTCCAGTTCGCGGACGTCGGTATAGCCAAGCCCCTGCAGCCGCACGGCCGCGCGGCGCGCCAGCCCCTCGCCCGCATCATAGACGATGATCGGCGTGTCGAGCCGGGGGATGCGCCAGCGCGCTTCCTCATCGATGCGGCGCAGCGGGATCTGGGCAGCGAAGAGCGGATGGCCCTGCGCAAAATCATGCTCCTCGCGCACGTCGATCAGGGCGATCTCGTCGCGGGCGATCAGCGCGGTGCGGATATCGGCCGGGGTAGCGACCTCTATGCGGTCCAATATGTCGGTGGTCATGCGTTTCTCGATCTGTCCCAGAGGTTGGGGATGACGCGGTTGGCGTATCCGGAGATGAAGCTTTTGGGCGCGCCGTCGGCAGCGAAGGTCGCGCGCTCGACCGCGCCGATATTGCCGCCATAGACATGGATGCTGACCGACGGGGCGTCGGCCCGGCCATTGGAGACGCGGTGAATGTCACCGATCCGGGGCGAGACGGCATCAACCTCGCCCTCGCGCAATATGTCGGTGCCCTGGGCGACCAGCCCGCCACCCGGCAGCCGGTGAAACCGCTCGACCTGCTCGCTGCCGCGCAGCACGCCGACTAGCCCCCAGACGCCATGGTCATGGATCGGGGTCGACTGGCCCGGTCCCCAGACGAAGCTGACGATGCTGAACCGCTCGCGACTGTCGCAATGAAGCAGATATTGCTGATAGCGATCGGGATCGGGCCGGGCATATTCGGACGGCAGCCAGTCGTCGCGGGCGATCAGCCGGGCGAGCAACGTGCGGCCACTTTCCAGCAGCGCCTGTTCGTCGCGGGTGCAGGCGATCAGATCGGCCAATGCCGTGACGAAACCGCGTAGGCGGCTGGTATCGACCGGCCGGTCGATCGTGGTGACCGCGTTCATTCCGCCGCCTCCGCCTGGCGGGCGAAGGGCACGACACCCTCACCATGATGGTCGCCGCCCAGATGGGACAGAAGCTGTTCGCGCAGTCGGCCGGCAAGACCCGACCGTTCGCCGCGCGCCGCGTGGATGCGCTCCTCCGCGACGATCCGTCCCTTGTCGAGCACCAGCACCCGGTCGGCCAGCGCAATCGCTTCCTCGACATCATGGGTGACGATCAGCACCGCCGGCCGGTGCGTCCGCCAGAGCGAGAGAACGAGGTCGTGCATGCGATAGCGGGTCAGCGCGTCGAGGGCGGCAAAGGGCTCGTCGAGCAGCAGCAATTGGGGCTCGCGCACCAGTGCGCGGGCGAGCGCGGCGCGCTGCGCCTCGCCACCGGACAGGGTGAGCGGCCAGGCGTCGAGCCGATGGCCCAGGCCGACCTCCTTCAGCGCGGCTTGCGCACGGTCGCGGATGGCGCCGCCCTTCAGGCCCAGCGCGACATTCTTCCAGACCGGCTTCCATGGCAGCAGCCGGGCGTCCTGAAATACCACGGCGCGGCTGTCGGGCACCTCCACATCCTGCGCGCCAGCATCGTCCAGCCCAGCGAGGGTGCGCAGCAAGGTGGTCTTGCCCGATCCCGACCGGCCCAGCAGGGCGATGAACTCGCCCGGCGCGATTTCCAGGTCCAGTCCGTCGATGATGCGGTTGGCGCCAAAGCTGCGGGTGAATTGCTGCAGGCGGACGACCGGTTCGGGATGCGGCTGGTGCGCCGCGCTGTCGATGGTGGAAAAGCCGAGGCGCGCGTCCATGATCAATTCTCCACTATGCTGGGGCGCCAGACGAGGGCGCGGGCTTCGAGGGACCGGACCAGCCAGTCGGCGCCAAGGCCGAGAATGGCGTAGACCATGAGGCAGACGACGATGATGTCGGTGCGCATGAAGTCGCGGGCATTGTTGATGAGATAGCCAAGCCCGGCCGAGGCGTTGATCTGTTCCGCCACCACCAGCACCAGGATCGAGATGGAGAGCGCATAGCGCAGCCCGACCAGCAGCGAGGGCAAGGCGGCGGGCAGCACGACATGCCAGACCTGTTCCCAGCGGCTGAGGCCGAAACTCTTGGCCGCATCGAGCAGGCGCGGATCGACGCCGCGAATGCCGGCATAGAGGTTGAGATAGACCGGAAAGATGGTGCCGAAGGCGATCAGCGCGATCTTGGGCGTCTCGCCAATGCCGAACCAGACGATGAACAGCGGCGTCAGCGCCAGCGCGGGAATGGTCCGCTTGATCTGCATCAGCGGGTCGATCGCCAGTTCCGCGCCGCGCGACAGGCCCGCTGCCAGCCCCAGCGCCAGCCCCAGGCCGACGCCGATCAGCAGGCCGACCGCGACGCGGGCGAAGGAGACGAGCAGGTTGGAGGGCAGTTCGCCGCTCAGCACCATCTGGATCAGCGTGCCGATCACGGCGGAGGGCGCGGCCAGCGTGCGTTCCGGGATGAGGCCCGTGCGCGAGCCCAGTTCCCACAGCAAAAGTAACAGCAAAGGTGACAGCCATCGGCCGCCGAAGCGAGCGAGGGAGAAGCGGCGTCTGGCGCGCTGCGACGGCGTGTCGCCCCTTATTGCCAATGCGGTCATGTCCATCCGTCATGCTGGTGAAGTCGCCTTCATCCAACATCAATTCTCTACTCATTCAATTGAGTTTTATCCGACGGGCCTATGAGGGAAAATCATAGGTGGTCATTCGCCGCTGATTCCGGCCCGATTCCGGGCATTTCGGCGCGCGACGAGCGGGATAGCTTTTCCTGCCCCCGGACAAACTCTACTATTTTGATTGATATATTGGCATGGATCATAAGCACAGGCCCGTGCCCGGCATCGGATCGGCCCCTTTCACCATCAGAAGGATATGCCGTGCCGGTCAATTTGCCGACCAATCTCCTGCGCAGCTTTGTCGCGATCGTCGACACCGGGTCGATGCTCAATGCGTCGGAACAGGTGTTCGTCACCCAATCCGCCCTCAGCCTGCAGATCAAGCGGCTGGAGGAACTGGTCCAGCAGTCGCTGTTCCTGCGCGAAGGCCGCCGCCTGCACCTGACCGCGGCGGGCGAGGTGCTGCTCGACTATGCGCGCCGGGTGCTGAGCCTGCATGACGAGGCGGTGGCGGCGGTCAGCGCCGGACGCTTTGCCGGCCCGGCGCGGATCGGCATGGTCCAGGATTTTGCCGACAGCCTGCTTTCGGGCCTGCTCTCCCGCTTTGCCGAGCTGCACCCGGACGCACAAATCTATGCGCGGGTCGCGGGCACGGCGGAGTTGCAGGCGCTGCTCGACCGCCGCGAACTGGACATCTTGCTGGGCTTTGCCGCGCCCAATGACGGCAGCGCGGTCACGGTGGCGCCGATGAGCTGGTATGGCACGGCCGAACTGGTCGAGCGCGACACGATCCCGCTGGCGGTGCTGGAGGAGCCGTGCCGTTTCCGCGAGGCGGCGATCCGCGCGCTGGAGGATATGGGGCTGCAATGGCGGATCGCGGTCGAGACACCCAACCTCGCCACGCTGCGCGCAGCGGTGGCCGCAGGGCTGGGCATCACCGCACGGACCCATTTGTTCCAGGATGACATGACGGTGCTGGAGCATGAGCGGCTGCCCACCCTGCCCCGCGTCGCCGCGATCCTGCGCACCAGCGACAAGCTGGACCGCGCCGCGCATCGACTGGCGGAACTGGCGCGCGAAACGGTGACCGGGCATTAATGCCCGGTCATCCAGACGTCAGTAACCGCGCGCCGGATCAACGATGTCGGACGGTGCCTCGCCCCGAACGAAGCGGGTCAGGTCGTCCTGGATCTTTTCCAGCAGGCGATGGCGTACCAGTTGGTAATTGCTGGAAATATGCGGGGTCAGCCGCACCTTGGGATGGGTGTAGAGGACATGGCCCTCGGGCAGCGGTTCGGGGTCGGTGACGTCCAGCGTCGCAAAGCCCAGCCGGCCATCGTCCAGCGCCCGCACCAAAGCCGCCTGATCGAGCACCGATCCGCGCGCGACATTGATGAGATGCGCGCCCGGCCGCACCCGCGCCAGCAGCGCATCATCGACAAGATGGCGGGTCTGGGCCGTGGCGGGCACGGCGAGCAGGATATGATCCGCCTCCTCCACCAAAGTGCCGACATCGCCGACCAGTTGCACGCCCGCCACGCTGGGCTGCGCGCCGGATCGCCGCACGCCGATTACTTGCGCGCCCAGCGCCAGGCCGCGCCGCGCCACCGCCGCGCCGATCGCGCCCATGCCAATGATGCCGATGGTCGTTCCCGATACCCGGCCCAGCTGCGCCGGTCCCCATTGCGCCCGCGAACGGACAGTGACGGCATCGAGATTCTTGGCATGGGCATAAATGGCGGCGATCGCATAATCGGCGATCTCCTCCGACGCGACGCCGCGGCCACAGGTGACGAGCGGCGCGTCAAGCAGCCAGTCGGGATAGAAATCGACCCCGACCGAAGCGCTGTAGACCCATTTGAGGCGCCCCGGCCAGGGTGCGGGACGACGCACCTCCGGCGCGCGCCAGGCCGGCGACGGGCGGATCAGCAATATGTCGGCCTCGTCGGCGGCGCTCCAGGGCGCGTCCTCGGCAACGTCGATCAGCACGGGGGCGGACGGATGACGGGCCAGACTCCGGTTGAAATCCGGCTCCATCTGGCTGGCGATGATCAGGGACATGGGCTCAATTCCCCAGCGCCGCGCGACCAGCGGCAATCAGGATGGTGTCGGTCTGCGGCGAATGGATACGGCTGCACAGCACGTCGCGATAATGGCGCTCCAGCGGATTATGGCGGCTGATGCCGGGGTTGCCGGTCAGTTCCAGCCCGATCTCGACCGCGCGGATGGCGTTGGCGGTGGCGACATATTTGATCGCATTGGCCTCGACCGCCGGTGGCGGATCGCCTGCGTCGATCCGCGCGGCGGCGTCGCGCACCAGCGTCCGGTTGACCTGCAACAGCGCCTCGATCTCGCCGAACTTCTCCTGCACGCGCGGCAGGGTAGCGAGCGATGCGGCGAGGTTGCTCGGCACCCGATCGTTGAGATAGGCACGCAGCCAGTCGCGCGCGGCGCGCGCCACCCCGTCATAAATGACCGAGATGGAGAGCGCATTCCACAGCGTCTGGACCGGATCGGGCGCGCCCCATTCCTCCGGCCGGCGAATATCGACCGCATGGT
The DNA here is from genome assembly GCF_057063145.1 of Sphingobium sp. SG1. NCBI lineage: Bacteria > Pseudomonadati > Pseudomonadota > Alphaproteobacteria > Sphingomonadales > Sphingobiaceae > Sphingobium > Sphingobium sp. SG1. The sequence goes on from NZ_JBVVOJ010000015.1 coordinate 104,393, forward strand.
CGGCCGGCGTCGGCGTGTCGGTGAAATGGACGGCATGGCTGACCGTCGCGCGCATCCCCAGATGATCCCAGGCCGGCTCGATATCCACCCCCGGACTGCCGGCGCGAACCAGGAAATTGCCGACGCGCGGGACATCCTCGTCGGTCTTGGCCCAGACCGAATACCAGTCGAGCCCGGTCGATCCGGTCGAGTAGATTTTCGTGCCGCTGATCGCCCAGCCATGGGCCGTGCGCCGCGCGATCGTGGCAGGTAGGCCGCCGCGCACGGGCGTGCCCAGTTCCGGTTCGACCCGCAGCCCGCCGATCAGCCCCCGGCCCGCGACCGCATCGCGCGCCAGCGTCTCGTAGATGTCCGCCGGCCAGCCGCGCGTCCGGTTGGGCGTGGCGTGATAATGATAGGTCATGAACAGGATCAGCGCGGTCGAAGGATCGCCCTTCGCCACCGCCGCCAGCACCCGCAGCGCTTCGGAAACCGACGCGCCCCGCCCGCCATGCGCGCGTGGCACGGTCAGCGCGATCAGCCCCTGTTGCGCCAATATGTCGAAATTGGCGCGGGGAAATTCGGCGCTGCGGTCATATTGCTCCGCATTGGCGGCCAGCAGCCGGGTCAGCCGGTCGAGCTGGTCGGCGGGCACCGGCCCTTCGGGCGGCTGCGGCTGCACGGAAATTGCCTGGGTCGCCATGATATCAGCCTCTCTTGGGAATGGCGTCATTGAAGCGGGCGTCCCATAGCGGGCGGACGTCCACCCGCTTGGGCACCAGCCCGGCCTTGAAGAAGACATCGGCGACCTGCTGCTGCGATCCGATCGCCTCGGGCGTGACCGGGCGCAGTTCATAGGTCGCGCTCTTACGGCGGAACTGGTCGAGCACATAGTCGCGCGGCACGCCGATATCCTGGGCGACGATGCCGGCCCACTCGTCCTGATGCGCCGCCGCCCAGCCGAAGCCCTGCTGCACCAGCGCCAGATATTCGCGGAGGATCGCCGCCTTGTCGGGATCGGCCAGCGCCTCGACATGAGCGGAGACGAGATAATTGCCTGACAGGATACCATGAGCGGTGCGCAATATCCGCGCGCCCTCGGTCGCGATCGCGCGCTGGATCGGAAAGCCATAGATCGCCCAGGCATCGAGCGCCCCTTGCGAGAAGGCTGCGGCGCCATCGGACACGCCCATCGCGACCGGGATGATGTCGTCCCAGCTCAGGCCGACTTCCTCCAGCATGCGGATCAGGAAATATTGGGCGGTGGTGGCGCGGACATAGCCGACGCGCTTGCCCTTGAGGTCGGCGATGGAGCGCGCCTTCGATCCCTTCGGAACCAGCACCACCTGGTTATTGACGTCGCCATGGGCGACCGCAATCTGGCGGAAGCTCTGGATGGTGGAAGCCGCCGCAAAGATGGGCGGAATTTCGCTCATCCCGCCATAGTCGAGCGATCCGCCATTGAGCGCCTCGACCACCAGATGGCCGGACTGGAACTCGCTATAGACAAGGTCGAAACCCTTGGGCTGGATGCCCGCCGCCTTGAACAGCAGCCGCGTGTCCCCGTCACCCTTGCCGGTGATCGACACGCGCAGCTTCGGCCGGCCCTTGCCAGCGGTGCCGCAGGCGGTGAGCAGCAGGCTGCCCGCCGCCGCACCCAGCAGATTGCGTCTGGACAACATCTCAGCGACCGCCGCTCGTTTCTCGCACACTTGCTGCGCTGGGATCACGTTCGAACAGGATTACCGTCGGATCGCGTAGCAATTCGCGCCGGGCCGCCGCCCTGAACCGGGCCAGCCTATCCGTCCACCGCTGCGTCCACGCCATGATATCCAAGTCCTCGTCTGATATGAGAGGACTTTATCTGCCAATTAAGTAGAGATATGTCTGTCAAGCTTTGCTGGGCCGCTTATTAGAAAGCCTTGACCTTCGCAGGGCGTCTGGAGGTGAAGGTTGCGTTGCAGGAGTGGCTGCGGCGGTTGCCGGACTTCGCAGGTAACCGTGGCGCCGAGGCCGCCTTGCGCGGTTGGGGGATGAAGGGCTGATTGCCGCTCGGATAGGGAGCGGCGATG
>NZ_JBVVOJ010000016.1:0-93993 GCF_057063145.1 Sphingobium sp. SG1
ATAGTCGCGCTGCCACCAGCCCCGTCATCGATCAGGCCGCCTGAGCGCTCCCCCGTGGGGGTGTTTTAGCGCTTACGGTGTTTCCTAGCTTCACGGCGAATTGTGACTCGAACACGCGCCGAAAACCGCCAAAAAAGTCCGGGGGTAAGTGCGGGGGTATCGGTCAACTTGACTTTGCAGAAAGACGAAAAATCAGCTAAATCAAGGCACTATTCGAGTATCGTAAGCGAAGCGAAGCGAAGCGACGGGCGGGCGTGCGGTGCGTTCGATCAGGATGTCATTGCGTTGCGGTCTGCCGCTTCGCCGACGGTCAGGTGAAAGGCGAACGGCCTTTTCGGGGCGCCGGACCCCTGTAAACGTCTTGGCAATAATCCTGCCCCAAAGTGGGGCATGTGCTTTCAGGTTTACTATGGGGCTTGGCTATGATGTGGTCGGCGCCTAGCCTTGTTGCCATGCGCATCTTCTTGACCCTGCTGCTGGTGTCCGCAGCCATCACCGCGTCGGCCTTTGCCCAGAGTGCGCCGGCCCCGTTCACCCTTGCCGAAAATGGCCGGGGCTTTGTCTCGCTTGCCGATGCGATCGGCGCGATCGGCGATGGCAAGGGCACGATCATCGTCGCGCCGGGCACCTATCGCCAATGCGCCGTGCAGAATGGCGGCGAGGTGACGATCAAGGCGGCAACGCCGGGCAGTGCGATTTTCGACGGGGTGGTTTGTGAGGAAAAGGCAGCTCTGGTGCTGCGCGGCCGCACCACCATGGTCGACGGCCTGATCTTCCAGAATCTGCGCGTGCCTGACGGCAATGGATCGGGCATCCGCCTCGAAAAAGGCAATCTTTCCGTCAGCAACAGCCTGTTCCGCAACAGCGAGGAAGGCATTCTGACCGGCGAGGATCGCGGTGCCACGGTCCAGATCGACAAGTCGACCTTCCGTCACCTGGGCCGGTGCGACCGCGATCTCGACTGCGCCCATGGCATCTATATCGGCCGGGTCGGGCGCCTCAGCGTCACCCGCTCACGCTTCGACCAGGGCGATGGCGGCCATTATCTCAAGAGCCGCGCCGCGCAGGTCGATATCCGTGACAATAGTTTCGACGACAGTGGTGGCCGCCTGACCAATTACATGATCGACCTCAGCAACGGTGCCAGCGGCCAGATCGTCGGCAACGACATGGTACAGGGCAAGGACAAGGATAATTGGTCGGCCTTCATCACTGTCGCGCCGGAAGGCCGCGAGAATGACAGCAGCGCCCTGGTGATCGAAGGGAACAAGGCCGGCTTCGTGCCGGGCGTCGAGCGCAGTTCGACCTTCGTCGCCAATTTCACCGACGATGTTGTCCGGATCGGCCAGAACCAGCTTGCCCCCAGCATGAAGATCAAGGACCGGCGCTGACTTTGCCGCGCCGATCTGATAGGGAAGGGCGATGCGCACCACCTATGACAGCGCGACCGTTCGCCTCTATCATCTGGGCGACGACGGCGCGGCGATGACGATCATGTACGGTCCCCTGAGTGAAGCCCTGCGCGTCGCCGAGCAACAGCCGCAGGAGGTGCAGGACGGCCTGTTCCTTGCCACAGACAATGATGTCGTCGCCTATCTCGACCTGATCGAAAGCTGAGTCGCCGCGCATTTCGGACGAGAAAATAGGAAAAAGGCCGGTCCGTCAGGGTGACGGACCGGCCTTCGCTGGCCTGAAAACCAGAAGGGGGGGACTGGTTCAGGCGGGCATTTTTCAGGCTGCCTCGGCCGCTTCCTCGGCAGTGGGCAGACGGATCAGATAGTCGAAGGCCGACAGGGCTGCGGTTGACCCCGCACCCATGGCGATCACGATCTGCTTGTAGGGCACGGTGGTGCAGTCGCCGGCAGCGAAGATGCCGGGCTGGCTGGTTTCGCCACGCGCGTCGATCTCGATCTCGCCACGGGGCGAGAGGGCGATCGTGTCCTTGAGCCATTCGGTGTTCGGGACCAGGCCGATCTGGACGAAAATGCCCTCCAGCTCGACATCATGCTCGGTGCCGCTGTTGCGGTCCTTGTAGCTGAGGCCGCTCACCCGCTCGCCATTGCCGTTCACCTTTGTGGTCAAGGCCGAGGTGATGATCTTGACGTTGGGCAGGCTGGCGAGCTTGCGCTGCAGCACCGCGTCGGCGCGGAGTTGGCTGTCAAACTCGATCAGCGTCACATGGGCGACGATGCCGGCCAGGTCGATCGCGGCTTCGACGCCGCTATTGCCGCCGCCGATCACCGCCACGCGCTTGCCCTTGAACAGCGGGCCATCGCAGTGCGGGCAGTAGGCGACGCCCTTGTTGCGATAGTCGTCCTCGCCCGGCACGCCCATCTGGCGCCAGCGGGCGCCGGTCGACAGGATGATGGTGCGGCCTTTCAGCGACGCGCCATTTTCCAGCACGACTTCATGATAGCCGCCTTCGGTCTTGGCCGGGATCAGCTTCGCCGCCTTCTGCAGGTTCATGATCTCGACGTCATAATCCTTGACGTGCGCTTCCAGCGCCGAGGCGAGCTTGGGGCCTTCGGTGCGGCTGACCGAGATGAAATTCTCGATATCCATGGTGTCGAGCACCTGGCCGCCGAAGCGTTCCGCCGCCACGCCGGTGCGGATGCCTTTGCGCGCCGAATAGATGGCCGCCGCCGCGCCGGCAGGGCCGCCGCCGACCACCAGCACCTCGAAGGGATCCTGCTTGCGGATCTTCTCGGCCGCCTTCGCCTCGGCGCCACTGTCGATCTTGGCGACGATCTGCTCCAGCTCCATCCGGCCCTGGCCGAAGGGTTCGCCGTTGAGGAAGATGGTCGGCACGGCCATGACCTTGCGCGCGTCGACCTCATCCTTGAACAGGCCGCCGTCGATCGCGACATGGCTGATCCGGGGGTTCAAGACGCTCATCAGGTTCAGCGCCTGCACCACGTCGGGGCAGTTCTGGCACGACAGCGAGAAATAGGTTTCGAACGCATAGTCGCCGTCCAGATCCTTCACCTGCTGGATCAGATCCTGCGCGGCCTTGGACGGATGACCGCCGACCTGCAGCAGGGCGAGCACGAGCGACGTGAATTCATGGCCCATTGGCAAACCGGCGAAGGTCACACCGATATCGGTGCCGACGCGGCGGATCATGAAGCTGGGCTTGCGCTTGTCATTGCCGGTGGCGAGGCTGACCTTGTCCGAAAGCTCGGCGATTTCGGTCAGCAATTCGTTCATTTCGCGCGACTTCGCACCATCATCCAGCGAAGCCACCAACTCGATCGGCTGGGTGATGTTCGCCAGATAGGCCTTCAACTGCCCCTTGAGATTTGCGTCCAACATGTCTGTCTGGCTCCGTGGAAAAAATGGCGGACCGTCCCGATCGGGAGGACGCGACGGCCCGTCCGGGGAATTGGTGCGACCCAAAAGCCCCGTTGAAACTAAGATAAGTCTGTAGAAAGCGTTTTGAAGGTCCGCCGGGTCCCCTCAATCTGGGCGAACCCGGCGGCCTGTCAGCACCTAAAGATGCTTAGATCTTGCCGACGAGGTCGAGCGAGGGGGCGAGGGTTTCCGCGCCTTCTTCCCACTTGGCGGGGCAGACTTCGCCCGGGTGGCTGGTCCAGTACTGCAGCGCCTTGATCTTGCGCAGCAGTTCGGCCGCGTTGCGACCCACGCCCTCGGGGGTGATTTCGACCAGCTGGATCACGCCTTCCGGATCGAGCACGAAGGTGCCGCGATCGGCCAGGCCAACGCCTTCGCGCAGCACGCCGAACTGGTTCGAGATGTCGTGGTTCTGGTCACCCAGCATGTAATAGTTGATCTTGCCGATGGCCGGCGAGGTGTCGTGCCAGGCCTTGTGGCAGAAATGGGTGTCGGTCGACACCGAGTAGACTTCCACGCCCATGCCCTGCAGGGTGGGGTAGATGTCGGCCAGGTCTTCCAGCTCGGTCGGGCAGACGAAGGTGAAGTCGGCCGGGTAGAAGAAGAAGACGGCCCACTTGCCCTTGACGTCGGCATCGGTGACATCGACGAACTTGCCTTCCTTGAAAGCGGTTGCCTTGAAAGGCTGCAGGGGGGTGTTGATGAGAGCCATGGGCTATCCAGTTCCTTGATTAGGGTTGCTGTTGCGAAGCCTGTTTAGGGAAGCGGATGATTCGGGGGAAATTGGTTTTCTCGGACATGTTGATAGATAAAAGCGATCACACACTATCCGATTAATCGAACGGTTCATTGATCCCGCAGGGCATGACCCATGGCTCGTTCAACCAGCTGCTGCGCCTCTGCCGCGCTGAAACTGGTGGGGTCCAGGCAATATTCCAGCCAGAGCCCGTCGACCAGCGCGGTGAGGCCGATCGCCTTGAGCCGTACTTGCGCGGGCGAGAAGGCCGGCGCGGCGGCGGCGACCAGCCCCTCCAGTTGCGCGCGCGACGCGGCATAGATGTCGGCATGGGCGGCCGCCACATCGGCATTGGACTTGATCAGGCTCCAGAAGGCGATCCAGGTGGCGAGCAGGTCGGCGTCCAGCACGGGCTCGCGGAAATTGGCCTGGAGAAAGGCGCGCAGCCGGTCCAGCGGATCATCGCCCGCGCCTGCGATCGCTGCGTCCATGGCCTGGGACACGCGCTGCCCGACATCGCGATAAGTGGCCAGGATCAGCGCGTCGACGCCCTCGAAATAATGGGTCAGAAGCCCCGACGATACGCCCGCAGCGGCGCAGATGGCGCGGACGGATGTGCCTGCCACGCCCTTTTCCGCCAGACATTTTGCCGTTGCGTCGATCAGTGCCTGCCGCCGGACATCGGCGGACTCCCGTACGAATTTCGCTCTCACTTGCCCCCCGGCATGGGACGACCCGGCGCCCCGAACATGCTATTTTGTTGCCGCTCATTGTGCGGAAATGACGGGCGCTGGCAAGCGCCGTTCGACCCGATTGCGGATCGATCCGGCCGGTTCGCCCGTTTCCCCCACATATTGTCGTCATGACAGCAAGGAGACCATGGATGATCCGACAGCCCGCCACCACGTCCGCCCTTCGCCTGATCCTGCCCGGTCTGGGCGCGGTATTGTTGCTGGGTGGCTGCGCCAAGGGCGTGGACAACGAAACGGTGGCGAACAATGCGAGCGTGCCGGCCCATGCCGAGGCGATCGAGGATACGGACTCCGTCGCGGCCCCGGACAATGCCGGCGCGGCGTTGCCCACCGACGAGTGGGTCGGGCGCTGGACCGGGCCGGAAGGGCTGTTCCTCGACATCCAGCCCGCACCCGACGGCAAGCCGGGCCATTATGCGCTGGCCAACAAGGATAATCTCGACCGGGAGGCGACCTATAGCGGCCTGGCCGATGGCGCGACGATCCGTTTCGTGCGCGATGGCCGCGATCTTGCCATCCGGCCCGGCACGGGGGCGGAGACGGGCTTCAAATATCTCGCCGACAAGCAGGACTGCCTGATCGTGAAGCCGGGCGAGGAAGGCTATTGCCGATAATGCGGGATCGGCAAAGGTCATGCCGACGCCACAGGGCCGAAGTTCACAGTGTCGTGCGGCATTTGTGGCCGTTTGCACCGGATATGCGCGTGCCACGCGCCCATGACGCGACGGTCGCGCGACAGTTTGGGCAGGACAGCCTCGCACCGACGCGCCGGTCGGGCCATGTCGACGCGACAGGGAGGCGACACATGGGGCACCGCCTGTGGCGGGCTGCGGTCGGGGCGAGGGAAGGGCGCGGTGCTGGTGCATCGCCCAGGGTAGATCAGAGATTGGGCGAGTAGGACAGGGCTTCGCTACTCTTGCCTGACGATGTCGGATTTTGACGGCTGACGACCAGAAGTGGACATTCCTCCCCGGAACGGGGAGGTGGCAGCGCGAAGCGCTGACGGAGGGGCAGGTGCCTCTTAGCGCTGAGCTATCCGGCCTGTGCCCCTCCACCACTCGCTACGCGAGCGGTCCCCCTCCCCGTGCCGGGGAGGAATGTCTTGTTCCCACCCAACTTTGGCATCCATGCTTTCGGAGAGATGACGGTGCTGGAGACGTTCGCTCATGGCTCCGTATCTGAGCCTTGCTGGGAGTGCCCCGTAGCGGAATCAGGCGCTGGTGGTTGCCTGGCCGAGCTGGCGGGCGAGGGTGACGAATTCTTCGACGCTGACGGTTTCTGCGCGGCGTTGCGGGTCGATGCCGATCGCCTCCAGCGCGTCGAGCGCGCCGGGGACGGACTTGAGGCTCTGGCGCAGCATCTTGCGGCGCTGGCCGAAGGCGGCGGCGGTCAGGCGTTCCAGGATCTTGAGCTGCACGCCTTCGGGCGCCGGCTTGGGGGTGATGTGGACCACGGCCGACATCACCTTGGGCGGCGGGGTGAAGGCGCTGCGATGCACTTTCATGGCGATGCGCGCGTCGCTGCGCCACTGGGCGAGGACGGCGAGGCGGCCATAATGGTCGGTGCCCGGCTTCGCGACGATGCGTTCGGCCACTTCCATCTGGAACATGAGCGTCAGGCTGGACCACCAGGGCAGCGGCGCCCATAGCGCCGACAGCCAGCCGACCAGCAGGGCGGTGCCGACATTATAGGGCAGGTTGGCGATGATATGGGCGCCATCGCCGGCTTCGGCATGGGCGTCGATCTCCATCGCGTCGCCGGAAATGACGCGCAACTGACCGGGGAAGGCCAGTTCCAGTTCGGCGAGTGCAGGCAGGCAGCGCCGGTCGCGCTCGACCGCGACCAGCTTGCCGCCGGCGCGCAGGATCGCGCGGGTCAGGCCGCCGGGGCCGGGGCCGACCTCAAACGCGGGCTGATCCTGGATGCTGCCGGGAATGGCGGCGATCCGGTCGAGCAACTGTTCGTCGAGCAGGAAATTCTGGCCGAGCGCCTTGCTGGCCTGAAGCCCATGGGCGGCGATCACGTCGCGCAGCGGCGGCAGAGTGGGGCGGGCGTCAGCCGGCATAGGCAATCCGTGCGCGGGCGGCTTCTGCCGCCATCTTGAGGGCGGCGATCATCGCGCCGGGATTGGCGCTGTCGGTGCCGGCGATGCCGAAGGCGGTGCCATGATCGGGCGAGGTGCGCACGATCGGCAGGCCCAGGGTGATGTTGACGCCATCGTCGAAGTTCAGCGTCTTGATCGGGATCAGCGCCTGATCATGATACATGCAGAGCGCCGCGTCATAGGCTTCGCGGGCGCGGGCATGGAACATGCCATCGGCCGCCAGCGGGCCGACAATGTCGATCCCTTCGGCGCGCAGCGCCTCGATCGCCGGGCGGATCACCTCGATCTCCTCACGGCCGAGCGCGCCATTCTCCCCGGCATGCGGGTTGAGGCCGGCGACGGCGAGACGGGGACGGGCGATGCCGAAATTGCGCTGCAACCCCTTTACCGTGGTGAGGGCGCGGGCGCGGATCAGATCGATGGTCAGCGCCGAAGGCACATCGGCCAGCGCGATATGGATGGTGATCGGCACCACCTTGAGCGACGGGCCGGCGAGCATCATGACCGCGTTCTGGGCCGAGACGCCGCAGCGTTCGGCGACGAATTCGGTCTGGCCCGGATGGGTGAAGCCGACGCCGTACAGCTGTTCCTTGCCGACCGGCGCGGTGACGATGCCGGCGGCCGATCCGGTGCGGGCAAGGCCGACCGCGACCTCCAGTGCCTGGAAAGCGGTGCGGGCGCCATCGATGCTGGGCGTGCCGGGCACGATCTCGCCCGCTTCGGCCACCTGCATGCAGGGCAGGGCGCGCTCGAACACCTGCGCGGCTTCCTCGGGCGATCCGACGATCTCGACCGGGCCGAGCCACACCGCGCGCAGCGATGCGGCATCGCCGACGGCGAAGAAGGTGGGCAGGCCACGTGCTTCGCGCATGACCCAAGCCTTGGCGACGATTTCCGGTCCGATGCCTGCCGGATCGCCGAGCGAGACGGCGAAGGGCGGCAGGCTGCCCGGATCAGTTATATTCGATAACGGCATCGCGGCGAAGATCGCGCAGATAGATGCGGGCGCGCTTGTTGACGCGTTCCTCTTCCAACTGGGCCTGGATCTGTTCGGGATTGGGGGCGTTGGCCGACTGCGGCTCGTCGCGGCCGCAGACGATCAGGACGCGGACGCCATCGTTGATCGAGCCGAAGGGCGGGGTGGATTCGCCGACCTGCAGATTGACCAGGATGTCCTGCAACTGGGGAGGCAGGTCGCGCAGCTTCACATTGTCATTGTCGACCACGTCGGCGCCGATGCGGGCGCCGATCTCGTTCGCCTGACCGCAGCCCTTGATCTCCTTGACCGCGGCGGCGAAGGTCGCGGCCTTCTGGCTCGCGGCTTCCTTGCTGGTGCCGGCCGGGAAGAGGACCGACAGCTGCTTGAGGCTGAGCAGCGAATCGCGCGGATCGGCGGTCAGCACCTTGCGCTTGTCCATCACGTAGATGATCGACATGCCGCCCACCGTCTCGATCGGGCCGGCGAGCTGGCCGACCTGCAATTCGGTGGCGGCCTGCGCCAGTTCGGTCGGCAGCTGGCTGGGGCGGACCCAGCCGAGATCGCCGCCGACGACGGCGGTGGAGGCTTCGGAGAACTGACGGGCATAGGCGGCGAAGCTGCCGCCCTGCTTGATCTGTTCGATGATGTTGCGTGCGTTGGCCGTGATCTGGTCACGGTTTTCCGGCGTCGAGGACAGGTAGATTTCGCTGATCCGCACTTCGTCGCTGCCCTTGGCGGCGTTGAGGCGATCGACCACCGACTTCACTTCGTCCTCGGAGACGTTGACGAAGGGCTGGATGTTGCGGCGGAGCAGGCGGCTCCAGGCCAGTTCGCCCTCGATCTGGCGCTTGATGCTGCTGGCCGAGCTGCCCTGTTCGCGCAGATACTGGTCGAACTGGGTGGGCGACTTGCGGAAATTGGCCGCGACGCGCTCATAGCTCTGGTTCACTTCGGTCGGATCGATCTTGATGTCGTTGGCCGCCGCTTCCTGGATCTGCAGCGTTTCGTCGATCAGGTTGCGCAGAACCTGGACGCGCAGCCGTTCCTTTTCCTCGGCCGACACCTTGCCGCCATTGGCGGTGATGATCAGGGCCAGGCGCTGGTCAACATCGGTGCCGGTGATGATGCGGCCGTTCACGATCGCCGTCGCCTTGCGGACATTGGGATCATTCTTGCCGAAGATGGTGACATCCTTGGGCAGGTTCAGGCCCTGATCGGCGTCATCGTCGACGGCCTGGGCCGATACGGTCTGTGCCGCCATGCCCAGAAGGGCGGTGGACAGGAACAGGGTGCGCAGGCCCGAGCGAACGGATTTGGGCGAGAAAACGACAGAAAGCATCGTCGGCAAAAATCTCCAATACGGTCGGGAGCCAATGCCCCGTTCCGCCTTAACCGGTCCTGAGCGGACGGCGGGAAGGCAGTTCCTTATATGCCAATATTGCGAAAAGCCAGCCGCAGCTGGAAGCTGTTGCCGGCGCGCGCGTCACCGTTGGTCTGATAGTCGCGCCGCCATGTAAAGCCCAGCGTCAAACAATCATCCTCATAGGCAACGCCGAGGCGCTGGCGCACGGGCTCATAGCCGTCGGCCGTGGTGCCCGGATCTTCCTGCGCGCCGGTAAGGTCGATGACGGTCGAGCCGAACACCGACCAGAAGCGGGCGAACTGGATGCGGCCGCCAAGGCGCAGTTCCTCGCGGTCCTGCAGATCCTCCAGCGTGATATTGGCGTTGCGGTTGAGGCGCAGATAGCTGATCTGGGCATAGGTCTTCTTGCTGCCCACGGTCGCGTCGACCTCGTTCCGGCGGACCGCCAGATTGTCCTTGTCGACCCGGAAGCGCTGGGTGAAGCTGACGAAATCCTTGTAGCGGATGGTCCAGCGGCCGACGATGTCGGACATGCGGTCGGACAGGCCGGTGCCGTCGGGCAGGATGCTGGCGCGGTTGTCGAGCCGGTAACTCTGGCCGACATTGGCGTCGAGCGTGAAGTCGGGCAGCGCCAGATTATATTCCAGGCCATAGGTGATGCGGCTCGAATCCTCGAACCGGTCATAGCCCGCGAAGCGGTTGAGCGCGAAGAGGTTGCTGTCCTCCAGATCGACCGACCGGGCATCCTCATTGGGCACCGACAGGTTGGCGAGATGCGGCGAGGCGACGATCTGGACGCGCGGGGCGATGCGCTGCACGCCGCCGAACGCCTCACCCATGAAGGGCCAGCGCATGTCGACCGCGGCGGCGGCGATGCCGCGCGCCTTCCAGCCCGGATCGCCGGCATAGCTGATCGTGTCGGTCAGCAGATTGTCGCTGCTGTGATAGACGTCGCCGCGCAGATAGGTGGTGAAATTCACTTCCTGGCCAAGGCCGGTCAGCTTGCGCAGATTCCATTCGAACGCGGCAAAGGCGCGCTGGGTGTCCTGCCCCTCGGTCCGGGTGATCGCCAGCGTATTGGCCTGGAACTGCATCTGGCCGCCGAGCAGCGGATCCTTCATCCGCAGCCGATAGTCCATGACCGGCAGGGCGATCGGCATCTGGCCCTGGGGATCGTCGACGCGCAGCGTCTGCACCGCCCAGCCGGCGAGCGAGAAATAGCTGTTCTCGCCGATCCGCTGGACGCCCAGGGTCGAACGCAGCCGGTCGTCGCGGCTGATGTCGTAGCGGCGCAGGAAGGTGCGGTCGGTGGCGACCCGGATCGATCCGTTGACGCTCCATTCAGGCGACAGCTGCATGCCGCCGCTGGCGTCGATCGCGCCGCGAATATCCTTTTGCGAATCGGTCGGCGTGATGCCGCTCGACCGGCTGCCATAGGTGGCATAGCCGGTGATCTGATAGGCGCCGCGATCGTAGAGATGGCGGAAATTGCCTTCGATCATCGGCAGCGAATCGCTGTAGACGTGCGGCGTGACGGTCAGGTCGCGATTGGGTGCGAGCTTGAGATAATAGGGGACCGCGACCTCGAAGCCGTTGACCCGGTCATAACGGATATTGGGGACCAAGAGGCCGCTGCCGCCATCGTCGCCGACCGGATGCGACAGGCCCGGCACCGGGATCAGCGGCAGGCCGAACAGCTCGACATTGGCGCGGGTATAGGAGACGCGCTGCTTGGTCGGGTCATAGACGACCTTGACCGCGTTGATCTGCCAGGTCGGTTCCTTGGGACAGCCGTCGCTGCCTTCTACCGGACAGCCGGTATAGGCGGCGTGGTGCAGCGTATAGACGCCATTGACCCGCTCGCCCTTGGTCGCGGCCATGCGGCCGCCCTTCTGGAGGACCAGCAATATATTGTCGACCGCGCCATCCTTGAGCGTATCGGTGACATCGAAGCGATCACCATAGGCGACATTGCCGTCGGGATCGATCACCGAGACGGCGCCCAGTGCCTCGACCTTGCCGGTGTTGCGGTCCCACACGATCTTGTCGGCGCGCAGCCGGTTGCCGTCGCGCAGCAACTGGACATTGCCGGTGGCGGTCACGACCTGGCTGTTGGTGTCATATTCCAGCGTATCGGCGGCGAAGCCGATTTCCTGGTCATTGTCGGGCACCGGCGCGTCGGGCGCGCTGATCGGCGTCTGGGGCTCGTTCAGCTTGGGCTCGGGCGCCTGTTGCGCATGGGCCAGCGGCGCCGCGAGCAGGCAGGACGAGGCAGCGCCGGCAAGCAGCGCCTGTTTGAACGACAGGGGAAACACGGAAATCTGCAAGCGTAGGGGCCTCTTTGTGGGCACTTCTGGTCCCTGCCTATCGCACTGCTTGGCCCGCGCCGCAATCGCTGCTCGCATTCGGGACGGCGGAAATCCGCCGAATGGCTTTGCAGAGCGGCAAAGCCGCACTATCTGGCTGAAACAAGAACGACACGGCATTCCAGAGAAAAGGCCCCCAGATGGACATCCAATTCAGCCCCACGCGCCCCCAGGTCGACACGTTGGTCCTTGCCGTGGCGAAGGGGACTGTCGACAGCCTGCCGCTTACCGCATCGGCCACGCTGGTCGCCGGCGCCGCCGCCGCGCGCTTCGCCGGTGAGGCGGGCGGCAGCGTCGAGAGCTTCGTCGAGGAAGCCGGCGCGGTGCTGCGCGTCCTGCTGCTGGGCATCGGCAATGGCAGCGCGGCCGACCTGGAGCGGGCCGGCGGCGCGCTGACCGCCAAGCTGTCGACCAGCGGCGCGACCCACGCAGCGGTCGAATTCCCGGCCGGCGTAAGCGGCGAGGATGCCGCCCGGCTGGGCCTGGGCGCACTGCTGCGCAGCTGGCGGATCGACACTTATCGCACGCGTCAGCCCGAAAAGGCCAAGCCGACGCTGGCGACCGTGACGATCGTCGCAAACGGCGCCGAGGCCGAATGGGCCAAGCTGTCGGCGGTCGCCGCCGGTGTCGCCTTCACCCGCGAGCTGGTGTCGGAACCGGCCAACATCCTCTATCCCGAAAGCTTCGTCGCGCGCTGCCAGCACCTGGCTGATCTCGGCGTCAAGATCACCGTGCTGGACCGCGCGGCGATGACGGAGCTGGGCATGGGCGCGCTGCTGGGCGTGGCGCAGGGGTCGGCGCGCGAGGCGCGGCTGCTGGCGATGGAATGGGACGGCACCGATGGGGCCGCCGAAAAGCCGGTGGTGTTCATCGGCAAGGGCGTGACCTTCGACACCGGCGGTATCTCGCTCAAGCCCGGCCCCGGCATGGAAGACATGAAGTGGGACATGGGCGGCGCCGGTGCCGTGGCGGGCGCGATGAAGGCGCTGGCCGGTCGCAAGGCCAAGGCGCGTGTCGTCGGCATTTGTGGCCTGGTCGAGAATATGCCCGACGCCAATGCCCAGCGCCCCGGCGACATCGTGACGTCGATGTCGGGCCAGACGATCGAGGTGCTGAACACCGACGCCGAAGGCCGTCTGGTGCTGTGCGACGCGGTGACCTGGGCACAGAAGACCTATGAACCCGAAGTGGTGATCGACCTTGCCACCCTGACCGGCGCGATGATGATCGCGCTCGGCAGCGAGCATGGCGGCCTGTTCGCCAACGACGACGCGCTGGCCGACGACCTGCTGGCGGCGGGCAAGACCAGCGGCGAGAAGCTGTGGCGCTTCCCGCTGTCGGAGGCCTATGACAAGCTGATCGACAGCCCGATCGCCGACATGAAGAATATCGGTCCGCGCTTCGCCGGCTCGATCACCGCTGCCCAGTTCATCAAGCGCTTCGTCAACGAAGGCGTGAAGTGGGCGCATCTCGACATTGCCGGCATGGTCTGGTCGGACAAGCCCGGCGCCACCGCCGACAAGGGCGCGACCGGCTATGGCGTGCGCCTGATCGACCAGCTGGTGGCCGACAAGTTCGAGCGCTGAAGCCGGTGCAGGTCGACTTCTACCAGCTGAGCCGCGATCCTGTGGAAGGGGTGCTGCCCGCGATCGCGGCACGCATCCTGGACATGGGCGCGCGGCTGCTGGTGGTGGCCGACGAGCCGGAGCGGCTGGCCCGCATATCGGCGGGCCTGTGGGCGGGGCCACCCGAAAGCTTCCTGGCCAATGGCCTGGCAGGCGACGGGGTGGACGCCGCCCAGCCGGTGCTGTTGGCGCAGAGCTGTGACGCTGCCAATGGCGCCAGGCATGTTGCGCTGGCGGACGGTGTATGGCGCGAGGAGGCGCTGGGCTTCGATCGCGCCTTCTATTTCTTCGATGCGGACACGATCGACGGCGCGCGGGCCAGCTGGCGGGCGCTCAGCAAGCGCGAGGGCGTGACCCCGCGCTTCTGGCGGCAGGAAGGCCGCAAATGGGTGCAGGGGCCGTGAACGCCCGGAAATAGGGACTTCTACCAAGCCCTCTCGCGCCCCTCTTGCGAAGTGATCCGGCCCGGTCTAAAGGGCGCGCAACTTTATTCCAACAATCCGGAGTTATGAGGGCCATGGCCGTCACGCGCACTTTTTCGATCATCAAGCCCGACGCAACCCGTCGCAACCTGACCGGCGCCGTCACCAAGATGCTGGAAGAAGCCGGCCTGCGCGTCGTCGCTTCCAAGCGCATCCGCATGAGCCGCGAGCAGGCCGAAGGCTTCTATGCCGTTCACAAGGAACGCCCCTTCTTTGCTGACCTGGTCGCCTTCATGATCTCGGGCCCGGTCGTCGTCCAGGTTCTGGAAGGCGAAAACGCCGTGACCCGCAACCGCGACATCATGGGCGCCACCAACCCGGCCAATGCCGACGCCGGCACCATTCGCAAGGAACTGGCCGAATCGATCGAAGCCAATTCGGTCCATGGTTCGGACAGCGAAGAAAATGCCGCGATCGAGATCGCCTATTTCTTCAAGCCCGAAGAAATCGTCGGCTAAACCCGACACCCGTCCCCGGACGAGCAAAAGGCCCGGCGCTCCCGCAAGGAGCGGCCGGGTTTTTTGTGGTTGGGGATGACGGATTTGGGTGGGAACAAGACATAGCCCCTCCCTTCCAGGGAGGGGGTGGGGTGGGTTGCGAGCGTAGCGAGCTTCTGCCCTATCGACTGTAGACCGCCGCTACGCGGCGCACCCACCCCCCGACCCCTCCCTGGAAGGGAGGGGAGTAGGAAACGTCCGCTTCTGGTCGCTTGCGGCCTGCCTGAACGTGGCCGTGCGGCTCTAGCGTTTCGTCTGACGGGCCCAGCGGGTGTCGATCTTGGCCTGGGCGCTGGCGCCCTGGGCGTGACTGACCAGGGAGAGGCCGCGCAGGGTCAGTTTGTGGCCGGACAGCCATTTGCCGGCGATGCCATAGCCGATGTCGTAGACGGCGGAATCGCTGTGGGTGTCGCCATTGACGACGAACTGGGTGACGATGGTCACCGGCAGTTTCTCGTCGCCGATGCTGTCGTCGGGCAGCTTGGCGGCATTGCGCGCCTTTTTCAGCGCATCCTCGAACCAGCCGGCCTCGATCCGCGGTTCGCCGGTCGTGTCGACCGGGGCGATGCCGAGCGCCTTGGGGAAATGGATGGTCTGGCTCTGCACCAGCTGATCGGGATCGGCGGGCTTGAGCGTCAGGCGGCTGTCGCCATCGGCTGCGGCGTTGAGCACCAGCCGGGCGGCGCGGGCGGATGCCTTGCTGCTTTCGGCGGCCTTGCTGGCGCGTTCGTCCTTCTTGTCGGCCCAGTTGAGATAGAGGGTGAGGGCGGAGATCAGCACCGCCGCCACCGCCAGCAATTCGCCCAGCGTAATCCAGCGCCGGCGGATGCGGGCGGCTTCCTCCTTGCGGGTCTCCTGCTTGGCCTCGGGGCTGTCGCTCATCGGGTCAGGCCGTCTGTGGCGGGACTTCGAACTTGTCGATCACCCATTCCTCCGCCTGCGCCTCGCCGATCCATTCCTGCATCCAGGGATGGGCGATGATCGCGCGCATATAGGCTTCGGCAAAGCGGGCGACGGGCAGCTGATAGGTGATGAAGCGGGTCACGACGGGCGCGAACATCAGGTCTACGGCGCCGAACTCGCCGAACAGGAAGTCGCCCTCACCACCATAGCGGGCGCGGGCCTGGGCCCAGAGCTGCATGATCCGGCTGATGTCGTGAGCAACGGCCTCCGACGGCGGGACCGGGTCATAGATCTGGCGGATGTTCATGCTGTGCTCGCGGCGGAGCGCGGCGAAGCTGCTGTGCATTTCGGCCGCCATCGAGCGGGCCATGGCGCGGGCACCCGGATCGGTCGGCCAGAACTGGTCGCCCCCGGTCTTTTCATTGAGATATTCGACGATGGCCAGGCTGTCCCACACGACGATGTCGTCGCCATCCCACAGGATCGGCACCTTGCCGGAGGAGGGGGCGAACTCATCGCCCTCGCGACGCTTTTCCCATTCCTCGTCATAGAGAGGGACCACCACTTCCTCGAACGGAAGGCCGGAGAGCTTGCACGCCAGCCAGCCGCGCAGCGACCAGCTCGAATAGGCCTTGTTGCCAATGAACAGCTTCATCATGGCCATGTCTTAGCCGGGCGGGCTTCGATAAGTCGAGAGCCGATAGAGAGGGCTTTCCACTTCGCGTCGAAACGCCTAAGGGGCGGCCATCCCCGGGGGGCCGCTCATGCGCGGCTGAGAGGTGGTCAGCAGACCACGACCCGCTGAACCTGATCCGGCTGATACCGGCGTAGGGAGGGCAAGGCGGCAGGTCCGTCGTCCCTCCTGTGGAGTGGACGTAAGATGAAGACTGCCCGATTGCCCCATGTTGGAAGCGCCTGCCTGACGCTCGCCCTGTTGATGATTGCATCGCCCGCGATGGCGGAGGATGAGCTGGACCAGTCGACCAATATTCAGGTCGTCGGCCATCCCGACCCCGAAGGCCTGTTGCCCGACCAGAGCGCGCCCAAGGCGGTGAGCGCGATCTCCACCGACTTCATCATCAAGCAGGCGCCGACGCTCAACGCCTTCCAGCTGGTCAACCTGCTGCCCGGCGCCAATGTCTCGTCCAGCGACCCTTATGGTCTGTCGGCATCGTCCAGCCTGACGTTGCGCGGCCTGGGCCAGGACCAGATCGGCGTGTTGATGGAAGGCGCGCCGCAGAACGACATCGGCTATTATTATGCCTATCCCTCGCAATTTGCCGATGCGGAGAATGTGCGGCAGGTGATGCTGGCGCAGGGCGCGGCGGACATTGACTCGCCGGTGGTCGCGGCGGCCGGCGGCCTGTTGTCGCTGACGCTGGATGATCCCAGGGCGGAGGCGGGCGGCCTCGTCAACCTGTCGGTCGGTTCCTATGACGAGCGGCGCATCTTTGCGCGGATCGACACGGGACGGATCGGATCGACCGGGCTGAAGGCTTTCATTTCCTATTCCAACAACCGCGCCGACAACTGGCGCGGGGCAGGCCATGACCAGCGCCAGCATATCGACGCCAAGCTGCTGAACGAATGGGGCGATGGCAACCGCGCGAGCATCGCCTTTTCCTTCAACGACGCCAAGACATCGACCTATCCCAGCCCGAGCAAGGCGGATTGGGAAGCCTCTGGCCGGGGCTATAATTTCGATGAGACCTACAGCGAGGGGAACAGCAACTACTGGCGCCTCTATCGCGCGCCGTTCCGAAATTTCTATGTCGCGGCGCCGGTGCATCTCAAGCTCAGCGACACGCTGAGCTTCGACAGCAGTGCCTATCTGCAGATGGGGCATGGCAATTCGCCCTATGGCACGCAGCTGGCCACCACCGGCAATTATCTGGGCACCGAGGAACTGACCCAGCCGATCGACCTGCCCGGTGCGGTCGATGGCGTCGCCACGGTGATGGGCAATTGGACCGGCAAGCAGTTCCGCGTCGGCGACGTCAGCAAGCTGACCTTGCAGGCCGGCGCGCATCGGATCGTGGCAGGCCTCTGGTTCGACTATGGCACCGACCGGGTGACGCAATCCTATACGTCGATCGGTGCCGATGGTCGGCCGGTCGATCAGTGGGGCTATCAGGACAAGGCGATCCGCACCGCCGACGGGCGGCTGCTGGCCTATGAAAATCAGCGCACGGAGACGGTGACCAAGGGCTTCTTCCTGGCTGACAGCATCGCGGTGACGCCCAAGCTGGGCATCGACATCGGTTTCAAGGGCGTCAACCTGCTGCGCAACGGGCGCAATTATCTGCCCGGCCCGCAGTCGAGGGTGCGGATCGACAGCTTTGCCGCGCTGCCGCGGGCGGCGATCCATTATCAGCTGGACGACCGGCAGCAGCTGTTCGCCAACATCACCACCAATTTCCGCACGCCCAACGAGTTCGCGCTCTACAACAGCTATTATGGCGGCGAACTGGTGAGCCAGGGCACCGACGGCCTGAAGAACGAATATTCGATCTCGCAGGAACTGGGCTATCGCTATATCGGCCCCAGCCTGTCTTTCTCGCTGACCGGTTTCCATTATCATTTCCGCAACCGCCAGGTGGCGACGGTGATCGACAGCGGTGGCGCGCTGGTCAATTCGACCATCAATGCCGGCAGCCAGAGCAGCTATGGCCTGGATGGCGAGATCGACTATCGCCCGGCCAAGGGGATGAGCATCTATGCCTCGGCGGAGTATCTGCACACGCGGCTGAACGACGATCTGGCGATCAACGGCGATTATCTGCCGACCAGGGGCAAGCGGGCGGTGTCGGCCCCCAGCTTCCAGTTCGCGCTGGGCAGCACCTATGATGATGGCCGGCTGTTCGGCAGCAGCGCGCTCAAATATGTCGGCCGCCAATATGCGACCTTCATGAATGACGAGAGCATCAAGGGCTATGCCACGTTGGACCTGTCGGTCGGCGTCCATTTGGCCGGGCTGATCGACGCGCAGGTGATGGACCTGCGCATCAACGCGATCAACGTCACCAATCCGCACGTCCTGTCGGGCGTCTATTCGATCAGCACCAACGCGCAGGACACGGTCGGGCGCAACGGCACGCTGATCGCCGGTTCGGCGCCGACCTATTATGTCGGCAGCGGGCGCGCCGTGGTGGCGACGTTGTCGCGCGCCTTCTGAGGATGAGCGCCGCCGCCCCGCATCTGGTCCATGGCATGGGGCTGGCGCTGGAGGCGCCGGCCTGGCCGGCGATCACGGCGGAGGAGGCCGCGGCGGTGCTGGCCCATTTTCCCGACGCTGGCCGGCTGGCGGCGCTGGCCTGGCATTCGCCGCGCCCCTTTTCGGCGGCAGCGCTGGTCGAGACGGATCGCGGCCCGCTGTTCCTGAAGCGGCATCACCAGCGCTTGCGGACGCCGGCGGCGCTGGCCGAGGAGCATGGCTATATGGCGCATCTGCGCGGTGCCGGACTGGCGGTGCCCGACGTGCTGCGCGCGACCGATGGTGCCAGCGCGATGGCGCTGGGCGAATGGAGCTATGAGTTGCATCGTCAGGCGCCGGGTATCGATCTTTATCGCGATCGCCAGTCCTGGACGCCCTTCCTGTCGCCCGGTCACGCCTTCGCGGCTGGTGTTGCACTGGCGCAACTGCATCGGGCGGCGGCCGGTTTCGCCGCGCCGGCACGCGGGTCGCATCCGTT
Source organism: Sphingobium sp. SG1 (assembly GCF_057063145.1). NCBI lineage: Bacteria > Pseudomonadati > Pseudomonadota > Alphaproteobacteria > Sphingomonadales > Sphingobiaceae > Sphingobium > Sphingobium sp. SG1. The sequence continues at coordinate 18,851 of NZ_JBVVOJ010000016.1, forward strand.
GGTGTCGAGCTTCACCATATTGCCTGCCGTCGATCCGCTGGTCGCAGCGGACGCCTATGTCGCGGCGCGACCGGCGGTGGCGGCCTTCCTGGCGGATATGCCCTGGCGGTCGGAACTGGCGCGGCTGTTCGCGGCATTGGGGGAGGGGCTGGCGCCGCGGCTGGCGGAGCAGCCTGCGCTCTGGACCCATAATGACTGGCATCCCTCCAACCTGCTCTGGTCGGCGGAAGGCGCGGTCAGCAGCATCTTCGATTTCGGCCTGTCGACCCGCAGCTGCGCACTGCATGATCTGGCCACCGCGATCGAGCGGACGGCGATTCCCTGGCTGACGCTGGATCAGGGCCGGCTGGCCGAGCCGGCGGATGTGGATGGGGCGCTGGCCTTGCTGGCGGGCTATCGCAGTGTCCTGCCGCTGGCGCCTGCCGAGATCGATACGCTGCTGCGCCTGCTACCGCTGGTCCATGTCGAGTTCGCCCTGACCGAGATCGACTATTTCTTCGGCATATTGGCCGATCGCGAAGGCGCGATGCTGGCCTGGCAGGCTTATCTGGTCGGCCATGCCGACTGGTTCCTGTCGGGGGCGGGGCAGGGCTTTCTGGCGCAACTTCGCGAGGGAGTGGCGGGCTGATGTCTGTGCTGGAGATCATTGCCGTCATCATCAGCTTCCTCGGCATCTGGCTGACGGCGCGGCGGCATCTGCTGTGCTGGCCGGTCAACCTGATGGCCTGCGCCCTGTATGCCAAGCTGTTCCTGGACGTGCGCCTCTATGCCGACATGGTGCTGCAGGGGCTGTTCGGCATCGCCATCGTCTATGGCTGGATCGGCTGGGCGCGGGGCAAGCGCGACGAGGGCGAGGTAAGGGTGGTGCCGCTGCCGCCGATGCGGGCCGCCAAGGGGCTGGCGCTGGGCGCACTCTGTGCCGGCGCGATCGGCTGGTTCACCCATCATTATACCGATGCGGCGCTGCCCTGGATGGATTCGGCGCTGAGCAGTTTCAGCCTGGTCGCCCAATATTGGACGGCGCGGCGCCATGCGGTGAGCTGGCTGCTGTGGATCGTGGTCGACATTTTCTATGTCGGCATGTTCATGTTCAAGGGATTGTGGCTGACCGCCGGTCTCTATGCCGCGATGATCGGGCTGGCGGTGCTGGGCTATTGGCGCTGGCGGCAGGCGATGCGACGCAGCGCAGCCTGAACAGGGCTGCTGCCTTGAGTCGGCAGGGATCGGATCTATCTGGAAAATGGAGGCCCGAGCCGGAATCGAACCGGCGTGCAAGGATTTGCAGTCCTCTGCGTCACCACTCCGCCATCGGGCCTTCCGTGCGGTGGAGGCGGCAAATGTCCGCCTTTGATCGCAAAGTCAAGCGCGGGAAGGCGAACAATCCCAAGAATCTCGCTCTCCATCGTGGAAAGCCGCTTGGCGCGGGGGAAATGCTGATTTAGAGGTCCGGTAATCCCCTAAGTGTATTGCATTGTCAATACAGTTGTGCCAAGCGAGGAACTATCGTGACCGAGCAGAACTTTTCTTCGATGCGGACCGCCATGGTCGAGAGCCAGCTGCGCACCAGCGCCGTGGACGATCAGCGCGTGATCGCTGTGATGGCGAAGGTGCCGCGCGAGGACTATGTCCCCGCCGAGCGCCTGGCCATGACCTATGTCGATCGCCCGATCCCGCTGGACGGCGACCGTGCGCTGAACCCGCCGCTGGTCACTGGCCGTCTGCTCAAGGAAGCCGATGTCCAGGCCGGCGAGAAGGTGCTGCTGATCGGCGCCGCGACCGGCTACAGCGCGGCGCTGCTCGCCGAGCTGGGTGCGCAGGTGACGGCAGTCGAGGTCGAGGGTGGCGCGGAGATCGCGGTGCCCGGCGTGACCGTGGTGCGTGGCCCGCTGGCCGCCGGCGCATCGGCCGGTGCGCCCTATGATGTTCTTTTCATTGACGGCGCGGTGGAGGAAGTCCCCGCTGCGCTCGTCCAGCAGCTAGTCGATGGGGGACGGGTGGTGACGGGCGTCGTCGAACGCGGTGTCGCTCGCCTGTGCAGCGGCCGCGCGGTGGCGGGCGTGCTGGGTCTCGCCAGCCTTACCGACATGGAAATGGTCGTGCTTCCCGGTTTCGCCGCGCCGGAGCAGTTCGTTTTTTGAGACAGGATAGATGACAGCAAAGCGTATGACCCTTCGGCGCCAAGCCGCTACAGCCTTGCTGTTGCTATCCTCCTCCATGGCAGGGGTGGCGCATGCCGAAACCCTGCAGGGCGCGCTGGCCAAGGCCTATCGCACCAACCCGACCCTGACCGGCGCACGCGCCGGTCAGCGGGCGACGGACGAGAATGTCCCGATCCAGAAGGCAGCGGGGCGGCCCACGGCCAATTCGCAGCTCCAGTTCCAGGAACTGGTCATCCGCCCGTCGAACAGCTTCCTGGCGCCGCATCGGTCCGCCAGCGCCAGCGGCAGCATCGATGTGCCCATCTATTCCGGCGGCACCGTACGCAACAGCGTGAAGGCGGCGGAAACGCGCGTCGAATCGGGGCAGGCCAATCTGCGCGGGACCGAGGCGAGCGTGTTCTCGCAGACGGTCGCAGCCTATATGGACGTGATCCGCGATATCGCGCTGGTGTCGCTCAATGCGGCCAATGTGAAGGTGCTGGAGGTCAATCTCCAGGCGACCAACGACCGGTTCGAGGTCGGCGATGTCACCCGCACCGACGTCGCCCAGTCCGAATCGCGTCTGGAACTGGCCCGGTCCGACCTGCAGCGCGCCGAATCCAACCTGATCACCAGCCGCGAAAATTATATCGCGATGGTCGGCGAGGCGCCGGTCGATCTGGAATCACCGCCCGCTCTGCCGGGCCTGCCGGCCGATCCCGACAGCGCCGTGCGCGTCGCGCTGGCGGACAATCCCGATATCCTGGCCGCGCAGAAGTCGCGTGAGGCGGCGCGTTATGACGTGAAGGCGGCCAAGGGCGCCACGCTGCCGACCCTGAGCGGGTTCAGCCAGGGCAGCTATACCGACTATATGGACAAGGACATTGCAGCCAACAAGCAGGCGGCCGTTGGTGCGACCCTGACCATTCCCTTCTATCAGGGCGGTCGCCCGGCCGCGCAGGTGCGCCAGAACCAGGCGCTCGAGTCGCAGGCGATCGAGCGGCAGATCGAGGTCGAGCGCGGCGTGATCTCGCAGGCGCGCGCCGCCTATGCCGCGTTGCAGGCGTCGCTGCGCACCATCCAGTCGAGCCAGAAGGCGGTGGATGCCGCCGAACTGTCGCTGGAAGGCGTGCGTGCGGAAAATTCGGTCGGCAGCCGCACCATCCTCGACATCCTCAATGCCGAGCAGGAATCGCTCAACGCCAAGGTCGAACTGGTGACCGCGCGCCGCAATGCCTATGTCGCCGGCTTCACCCTGCTGGCGGCGATGGGCCATGCCGAGGCCGATGATCTGGGCCTGGAAAGTGGCACCCTCTATGACCCGATGGTCAATTATGACCGGGTCGAGGGCAAGTGGTTCGACTGGGACTATGACGGCAAGCCCCAGGCGGTTTCGACACGTACCGTTGACACGCCGGCTCAAAACGCCAAAGTCGATGCCGCGCAGCCTTAACCGCTTGTTAACCTGAACAGGTAATCTTGGCGGAATAGGTGCGGAATGAAATTTGGACGGGAATTATCCATGGGTGACATGACCAAGGAACCCTCGATGGAAGAGATACTCTCGTCCATCAAGCGGATCATCGCCGAAGAGGGCGAGGATGCCATTCAGGCCGCGCCGCAGCGCCGCCAGAAGACCCCGATCGACCTGAGCGCCGCGTCCCATGCGGTGATGTCGGCCGAGGTCGAGGAAGTGCTGGAACTGACCGACGAGATTCCGGTGGAGGAAGTGATGCCCGCGCCCAAGTCGACCCGCGCCGTGAAGGCCGTGGCCCCGTCCGAATCGGACGGCGACTCGATCCTGTCGGTGGAAAGCGAAGTGGCCGCGCGTCATTCGCTCTCGGCCCTGTCCACCATGCTGGTCAGCCCGCGCGAGGGCGAGGACAATACGCTGGAGGCTCTGGTCCGCTCGATGCTGCGGCCGATGCTCAAGGAATGGCTCGACGCGCGCCTGCCCGCGCTGGTCGAGGACATGGTCGCCAAGGAAATCTCCCGCATCACCGGCCGCTGAGGCGGATAGGCAGCCGATCGCGCTCCGGCCTCTTGCCGGGGACGTAAGGCGCGCCTAGACCACGGATCATCTCATCGACGCGCCCGGCCGTGCATCGCATGCGCCGGCACGCCGTGTTTTCGATCCGAGGGTGATTTTTCCATGAAACATATCCTGCTTGCCGGCCTTGGCGCACTGGCCCTGTCGCCGATGCTGTCGTCTGCGCTGGTGGCGCCGGCGGCTGCCCGTCCTTTCACGCCCAATGACATGGTGTCGCTGGACCGGGTGTCGTCGCCGACGGTGTCGCCGGACGGCAAGTGGATGGCCTATCAGCTGCGCAGCACGGATCTCGCCAATAATCGCGGCCGCACCGACCTCTATCTGCTGGCAATCGACAAGGCGGGGCAGGCGCCCCGGCTGATCGCGTCGGTGCCCGACAAGAATGAGGCATCGCCGGTCTTTTCGGCCGACGGCAGCGCGCTTTATTATGTCTCCAACGCCAGCGGCGACGACCAGTTGTGGCGCGCGCCGATCGCGGGTGGTCAGCCGGTGCAGATCAGCAAGGCGCCCGGCGGCATTTCCGGGTTCCTGCTGAATCCCCAGGGTGACAAGGTGGCGCTGTGGGCCGACCGCCCGGTCGGTGCGCGCACGATCGACGATGTGCAGGCGCCGACCCCGCCGAGCGCGGGCAGCGGCCGGGTCTATGACCAGCTGTTCGTGCGCCACTGGGATACGTGGAGCGACGGCCAGCGTTCGCAGATCTTCGTCATGCCGGTCGCGGGCGGCAAGGCGGTGTCGGTGATGGGCGGCCTGGTCGGCGACAGCCCGTCCAAGCCGTTCGGCGGAGCGGAGGAACTGGCCTGGAGCGCGGATGGCAAGACGCTGTTCTTCACCCTGCGCGAGGCCGGGCGGATCGAGCCGCTGTCGACCAACCTCGACATTTTCAGCGTGCCGGCCGACGGCAGCGCCAAACCCGTCAATCTGACCGACGCCAATGACGCGACCGACACGATGCCGGTGGTGTCGCCCGACGGCAAATGGCTGGCCTATGCCGCGATGAAGCGGCCCGGCTATGAAGCCGATCGGCTGGTCCTGATGCTGCGCAACATCGCCACAGGCGAGACGCGCGCGCTGACCGAGGGCTGGGATCGATCGGTCGGATTGATCGCCTGGGAAGCGCATGGCAAGGGGCTGCTGGTCACCGCCAATGACGTGCTCGACAATCCGGTGTTCCGGGTCGATGCCGCATCGGGCAAGGTGACGCGCCTCACCGAAAAGGGCCATGCCGGCAGCGTCGTGCCGCTGCCCGATGGCGGTTTCGTCTATGCGCTGGACAGCATCCAGTCGCCGGCCGATTTCTGGAAGATGCCGGCGAAAGGAAAGCCGGTGCGCCTGACGAATGTCAACGCGCAGAAGCTGGCCGGGGTGGACGATGTTTCGGTCCAGCGCTTCAGCTTCAAGGGTGCCAATGGCGACACGGTCTGGGGACAGATCGTCAAGCCCATGGCTGCCAAGGGCAAGCTGCCGGTCGCCTTCCTGGTCCATGGCGGGCCGCAGGGCAGCTTCAACGACAACTGGTCCTATCGCTGGAACCCCAAGGCGTTCGCCGCCCATGGCTATGCTGCGGTGATCGTCGATTTCCATGGCTCGACCGGCTATGGCCAGGCCTTCACCGATGCGATCAACCAGGATTGGGGTGGCAAGCCGCTGGAAGATCTGAAGCTGGGCCTCGCGGCCGCTGCGGCGAAGGATGCCAATGTCGATGCCAAGAACGCTTGCGCGCTCGGCGCCAGCTATGGCGGCTATATGATGAACTGGATCGAGGGACAGTGGGCCGACGGCTTCAAGTGCATCGTCCAGCATGACGGCGTGTTCGACGCCCGCGCCATGGCCTATGAGACCGAGGAGCTGTGGTTCGACGAATGGGAGCATGGCGGCCCCTATTATGAGAAGCCGGAGGAGTTCGAGAAATGGAACCCGGTCAATCATGTCGCCCAGTGGAAGACGCCGATGCTGGTGGTGACCGGCGAGAAGGATTTCCGCATTCCCTATACCCAGGGACTGGCTGCCTTCACCGCGTTGCAGCGGCGCGAGATCCCGTCGCGCCTGGTCGTCTTCCCGGACGAGAATCACTGGGTGCTGAAGCCCAAGAACTCGCTGCAATGGTATGATGAGGCGCTGGGCTGGCTGGACCAGTGGACCGGCGCGGCGAAGGGGAAATGAGCCTTTGAGGGGCTGGCCCGGCCTGCTATATTGACCCCATGGCAAAGATGAAGGTCGATATCGTCGATGGTCCCATCGACCTCGGCAAGCCGGGCAAGCCCAGATACCGGACCGTCCACAAGGACGGCAAGGCCGTGAAGCTGCGGGTGGTCGATGCCGACAGCCCGCAGTTCGAGGCCGAATTCCTCGCCTCCTTCCGCGCCAGCGTTCGCAAGGCGCGGGAAGAGAATAAGGCGATCAGGGACAAGATTTGATCGGCAAGGGCCATGCGCGGCCGCGCCTGTGGATCGTCGCGGGCCCCAATGGCTGTGGCAAAAGCTCGGCCTATGGTCGCAGCGACGTGGCCGAATTTGATGGTTCGGTCTGGATCATCAATCCCGATCTCCTGACCGCCCGGTTGCGGGAAAGTGAGGGGCTGGCGCAGGACGCCGCCAATCTGGCGGCCGTGCAGCGGATCGAGGCCTGGCTGGATGCGTCGATCGACGTGCATCAGACCATCGGCGTGGAGACCGTGCTGTCCAGTCCCAAATATCGGCGATTGGTGGAGAAGGCGCGGGCGCGCGGCTTCGAGATACGGCTGATCTATGTCTATCTGGATTCGGTGGAGCGCCAACTGGAGCGGATCGCCTATCGCGTGGCGAAGGGCGGGCATGATGTGCCGGCCGACAAGGTGGCGGCGCGGCGCATAAGATCCTTTGCGCAACTGCGCTGGTTCTTCGACCAGGCGGATCGGGCCTGGGTGTTCGACAATAGCCTGAGCGAACCGCAACTGGTCGCCCGCAAGGGGGATGGCAGCATCACGATCCGCGCTGGCCTGCCGTCCGAAGTCATGGATAGCCTGATCTGACGCGCGCCATGCCTTGCGTGTCGTGCGGCAGGCGTTAAAGCGCGATCATGACCGAACTGCCCAAAACCTTTGACCCCGCCGCCATCGAGACCCGCTGGTACCAGCATTGGGAGGCCAATGGCCTGTTCCGTCCGGACCGTCCGGGCGCGGAACCCTTCACCATCGTCAATCCGCCGCCGAACGTGACCGGCAGCCTGCATGTCGGCCATGCGCTCGACAATACGCTGCAGGACATCGTCGTGCGTTACGAGCGGCTGCGCGGCAAGGATGCGCTGTGGGTGGTCGGCACCGACCATGCCGGCATCGCGACCCAGATGGTGGTCGAGCGGCAGTTGAACGCGGCCGGGCAGAAGCGCACCGATTTCAGCCGCGACGATTTCGTCGCCAAGGTGTGGGAATGGAAGGCGGAAAGCGGTGGTGCGATCACCAGCCAGCTGCGCCGCCTGGGCTGTTCGATGGACTGGGCCAATGAACGCTTCACCATGGACGAGGGCTTTTCCAGGGCCGTCATCAAGGTGTTCGTGGAACTGCATCAGCGCGGCCTGCTCTATCGCGACAAGCGTCTCGTCAACTGGGACCCGCATTTCCGCTCGGCCATTTCCGATCTGGAGGTCGAGACCAAGGAAACGCAGGGCGGCTTCTGGCGCTTCCGCTATCCGCTGGCGGACGGCGTGACCCTGGCCGATGGCAGCGACCATATCGTCGTCGCCACCACCCGCCCGGAAACCATGCTGGCCGACATGGCAGTTGCGGTCCATCCCGAGGACGAGCGCTATAAGTCCGTCATTGGCAAGGAAATCATCCTGCCGATCACTGGTCGCCGCATTCCTATCGTCGCGGATGAGCACGCTGACCCGACGCTGGGTACCGGCGCGGTCAAGATTACGCCAGGGCATGATTTTAACGACTTCGAGGTTGGCAAGAGGGCCGGTTTTAAAGCAGCCGAAATGCTTAACATGTTTGACGCCGATGCTGATGTGACCCAGACTGCAGACGGTTTGGTCCCGTCAGAATTTATTGGGCTGCATCGATTCAAGCGGAACGCAATCGATGGCGCGCGCGAGTTGGTCGTGAGCCAAATGGCGCAGTTGGGCCTATTGGTGTGGCACATCACCAAGAACAAGGAAGGCGAGGACGTCGCCGCCGATTTCGAGCCGCGCACGATCCAGACCCCCTATGGCGACCGTTCCGGCGTGGTGATCGAGCCCTGGCTGACCGACCAATGGTATGTCGACGCCGGCAAGCTGGCGGTGGCGCCGATGCAGGCGGTGCGCGACGGCCGGATAGAGATCGTGCCCAAGAGCTGGGAAAAGACCTTCTTCAACTGGATGGAGAATATCCAGCCCTGGTGCGTGTCGCGCCAGCTCTGGTGGGGCCATCAGATCCCGGCCTGGTTCGATGACGAGGGCAATGCCTATGTCGCCGAAACCGAGGAAGAGGCACAATTGCAGGCCGGCAACAAGAAGCTGGTGCGCGATCCCGACGTGCTCGACACCTGGTTCTCGTCCGCCTTGTGGCCGTTCGGCACGCTGGGCTGGCCGGAACAGAGTGAGACGCTCAGCCGCCATTATCCCAATGACCTGCTGATCTCCGGCTTCGACATCCTGTTCTTCTGGGATGCGCGCATGGCGATGCAGGGCATGGAGTTCATGGGCGATGTGCCGTGGAAGAAGCTCTATCTCCATGGCCTGGTGCGCGCCGCCGACGGGCAGAAAATGTCGAAGTCCAAGGGCAATGTGGTCGATCCGCTGGGCCTGATCGACAAGTTCGGCGCGGACGCGCTACGCTTCTTCATGGCGGCGATGGAAAGCCAGGGCCGCGACGTGAAGATGGATGAGAAGCGGGTCGAGGGCTATCGCAACTTCGCGACCAAGCTGTGGAACGCGGCGCGCTTCCTGCAGGCCAATGGCGTCACCGCATCGACCAGCCGCGAAGCGCCGCACGCCACGCTGCCGGTCAATCGCTGGATCATTGCCGAAACGGTGGCGACGGTGCAGGCGATCGACACCGCCATGGCCGAGCTGCGCTTCGACGCGGGCGCCAACGCCATCTATCACTTCGTCTGGGACCAGTATTGCGACTGGTATATCGAACTCACCAAGGGTTCGATGGATGACGAGACGAAGGCCGTTGCCGGCTGGGCGTTCGACCAGATTTTGGTGATGCTGCACCCCTTCATGCCCTTCATCACCGAAGAGCTGTGGCAGCTGACCGGCGCGCGCGCGCAGGAGCTGATCGTCGCGGAATGGCCGGTCGCCCTTTATGAGGTCGACACCGATGCGCAGGGCGAGATCGACTGGCTGATCCGTCTGGTGAGTGCGATCCGCACCGCGCGGACCGAACTCAACGTGCCGCCGGGCGCCAAGCTGCGCATGGTCGTGCGTGACGCGTCGGAAACGACGCGTGGCCGCCTGGATCGCCAGGGTGCGGCGCTGGCGCGCCTTGGCCGGATCGAGAGCCTGGCCTTTGGCGAGGATGTCGCGGGCGGCGCGGCGCAGATCGTCGTCGACGAGGCGACCTTCATCCTGCCGCTGGAAGGCGTGATCGATATCGCGGCGGAAAAGACCCGCCTCGAAAAGGCGCTGGCCGCCGCCGCCAAGGAACGGGATTCGCTGGGCGGTCGCCTGTCCAACCCAGCCTTTGTCGAGAAGGCCAAGCCCGAGGCCGTGGCCAAGGCGCGCGAGGACCATGCCGAAAAGACCGCCGAGGCGGAAAGGCTGAAGGCGGCACTGGACCGGTTGGGCTGAGCCGCCTAGCCTGCGCCGCAATCGGGGATAAGGGGTAAGGGCGAATGGCAGCAGGGGCACAAGGGGCGCGGGACCTGACACAGGGGCCGATCGCCTCCACCTTGCTGGCATTCGCCATCCCGACGCTGGCGTCCAATATCCTCCAGTCGCTGAACGGATCGATCAACGCGATCTGGGTCGGTCGCTTCCTGGGGCCACAGGCGCTCGCCGCGACGGCGAACGCCAATATCATCATGTTCCTGATGTTCTCCGTCGTGTTCGGCTTCGGCATGGCGTCGACGGTGATGATCGCGCAGGCGGTCGGCGCGCGCGACATGGACGCGGCGCGGCGCGCCTTCGGCTCGGCGGTCGGCTTCTGCTTCCTGCTGGCGATGGGCGTCGCGGTGGCGGGCTGGTTCGGCGGGCCGGCGCTGCTCCATCTGCTGGCGACCCCGCCCGAAGCGTTCGACATGGCGCTGACCTATTTGCGCGTCATCTTCGTCGCCATGCCGGCCTCGTTGCTGAGCGTCATGATGATGATGGGGCTGCGCGGCACCGGCGACGCGCGCACGCCGCTGATCTTCATGATCCTGTCGGTGGCGATCGACCTGGTGCTCAATCCGGTGCTGATCCTGGGGCTGGGGCCGATCCCGGCGATGGGCATTGGCGGTTCGGCAGCGGCAACGGCGGCGGCCGGCTTCGTCAGCCTGATCGCGCTCGTCATCTATACCTATGCCAAGGATCTGCCGTTGCGGCTTCGCGGCGCGGAGCTTGGCTATCTCAAGCCCGCGATGGACGAGATGCGGGTGTTGTCGACCAAGGGCCTGCCGATGGGCCTGCAGATGATCGTCATGTCGACGTCCGGCCTGGTGATGATCGGCCTGGTCAATCGCGAGGGGTTTCTGGTGACCGCCGCCTATGGCGCGGCGCAGCAGATCTGGACCTATCTGCAGATGCCGGCGATGGCGATGGGCGCGGCGGTCAGCGCGATGGCGGCGCAGAATATCGGCGCGGGTCGGTGGGACCGGATCAGTCGGATCACCGGCTATGGCATATCCTATCTGCTGGCGATCACCGGCGCGATGGTCGTCGTCATCCTGATCTTCCATGAAGCGCTGCTGGCGCTTTTCCTGAGCCATAACCAGGCGGTGATCGATGCAGCCTGGAACATGCAGCTGCTGGCGAGCTGGAGTTTCATGCTGTTTGGCTGCACCATGATCCTGTTCGGGGTGATGCGCGCCAATGGCGTGGTGGTGGCGCCGCTGCTGATCCTGGTCTTCACCCTCTTCGCGGTGCGGCTGGGCTTCTATTATCTCGCCTATCCCCGGATCGGCGCGGATGCGCTGTGGCTGAGCTTCCCGGTGGGATCGGCGGTGTCCCTGACGCTCGCTGCTCTGGTCTATTGGCAGGGCGGCTGGCGCAAGGCCAAGCTGATGGTGCCGATGCACGAAGAGGAATGCCGTGAGGCGGTGCATAGCGAAACCGAGCCGGTCGGTCGGATCGCGCCGACCGGCTGAGACCGGAGCGCCGCTCAGCGGCCCTGGTTGCGCCAGCGGGTGATGGTGCGGGTAAGGATGTCGTCCTCGCCGCCGGCCTGGCGCCAGAGCTGGGTGAAGCTGGGATCGCCGGAAGCCGGGCGCCGCTGTTCTTCCAGATTGTCGAGCGCGACGCGGATCGGCACGGCGACACCTTCGCCGCAGATGATCGCCTCGCGGTTGCGCAGGGCAGGGATCGAATCGAGGAAACCGCGCGCGCCTTCGGGCATGGCCGCCTTCACGAAGGCCTGGTCGCGGTCGTTGTTGAGGCGCATCGAGATGATGGTGCCGCACTGCGATAGCACGCCTTCGGCCAGGTCGGACGGACGCTGGGTGATGAGGCCCAGTGAGACGCCATATTTACGGCCTTCCTTGGCGATCCGCTCCAGGATGCGGCGCACCGCCTGACCGCCGCCGGCGGTGCTGGCGGGGATGTAGCGATGGGCTTCCTCGCACACGAGCAGGATCGGCCGCTGCGGTTCGTCGCGTGCCCATAGCGCATAGTCGAACACCAGTCGGGACAGCACCGAGACAACCACCGAGGTGATGTCGGAGGGCATGGAGGACACATCGATGATCGAGATCGGCTTGCCGCCCGAGGGCAGGCGGAAGACCTTGGCGAGGAAGGCCTGCATCGAATCGGCCACCAGCATGCCGGAGAACATGAAGGAATAGCGCGGGTCGCCCTTGATCTCGTCGACCTTGGACTTGAGGCGCAGATAGGGAAGCGATCCGGTGCCTTTGTCGAGCTTGCCCATCTCGTTCTGCAGGATCGCGGTGAGATCGGACAGCAGATAGGGGACGGGCGAATCCACGGTCAGGCGGCCGATGCTTTCGGCCAGACGGTTCTTCATCCGTGCGGCGAGCAGGCATTTGGCGAGGATGTCGCAATCCTGGGTGCGCTCCGCGCCTTCGGAGGTGACGAACACCTCGCAATGCTCCTCAAAATTCATCAGCCAATAGGGCAGGGCGAGATTGTTCACGTCGAACACCGCGCCATTCTGCTGAAAGGCGGCGCCATATTCGCCATGCGGGTCGATCATGACGATATGGCCCTGGGGCGACAGGTCGCAGATGCGGTGCAGGATCAGCGCCGCGCTGGTCGATTTGCCGGTGCCGGTGGAGCCGAGCAGCGCAAAATGCTTGCCCAGCATCGAATCGACATAGAGCGCCGCGCGCGTGTCCATCGTCGGATAGACCGTGCCGATCTGGACATGCGGCCGGTCGTCGGCGGCATAGATTTGCTGCATGTCGTAGCTGGACACCGGATAGATGTCGGTGCCGGGCGTGGGATAGCGGGTGACGCCGCGCCGGAATCCGTAGATGCGGCCGGTCAGCTTTTCCTCATCGCCTTCGCCCAGAAAATCGATATCGGCGATGATCGCCCCGCCATCGCGCCGGTCGAGCATCAGCGACCGGATATTGGCGATCAGCCAGCGTTCGCCGACACGCATCTTGACCTGGCTGCCGACTTGGCCGGCCATGGCGAGGCAGGTGTCGGGATCATGGGCCAGCGCCGCGAGGCTGTTGGGATCGACTAGGATCTTCGAACTCGACCCGGCGATCTGGAACACCATGCCCAGCGCCTGGTGCAGGCCGGCAGACGATGCGGCAGCGCCCGTGTCGTGCGAAAATTGATGTGCGCCCGGCATCTGGGTCATGAGCCTCTATTGTCCCCCGCAGCCGGCACGCGTCCGGCAATCGACCAGATTGCTATCGGGGGGAGGTAAATATTGGATTACCCACGGGCCGAAATGCCCATTGCGGAACGGCCCGTGGAGCGCGGAAATCCGCGCTGATGCGTCCCATGATCCCGCTTCCGGCTCGCTCCGTCGCGGGGGAGGGGGAACAGGAGCGGGTTTCGGGCATTGGAAACCTGCCACAATCAGGATTTTTGCTTGCCCGATATCGTCTTGGCCAATGCGACGCGCCGTTCCGACGCGATCGCGATTGCGCGTGTGATCTGCATTCTGGGTGTCGTCTATGTCCATGCCTGGACCGGACGGAACGGCCAGGATCTGGAATTGCTGCGTGGCTCCCCGCAGGAAGGGCTGCGCTGGGTGCTGATGGAGATTTTCGGCCGTAGCGCGGTGCCGCTGCTGGGCCTGATCTCCGGCTGGCTGGTCGGCGGGTCGGCGCGCACGCGCAACTGGCTCGATCATGTCGGGCGCAAGGCGCGGACGATCCTGCTGCCAATGCTGTTGTGGAATGCGGTGGCGATCATGCTGGTGTCGGGCGCGGCCTGGCTGCTGGGCCTGTCGGCGCCGGTGCCGCAGTCAGGCGGCTGGATCGCCGAGGAATTGTTCATCATCAACCGCAATCCGGACATCAATGTCCAGATGCCGTTCCTGCGCGACCTGTTCCTGTGCATGGTCGCCGCGCCCTTGCTGGTGCGGTTGCCCAACTGGATGCTGATGGCGGTCGCGCTGGCGGCGCTGTCATGCCAGATTGCGGGGCTCGGGCCGCCGGTGCTGATGCGCCCGTCGATCCTCTTCTTCTTCACCATCGGCATATTGGCCCGGCGCGAGGGCTGGGCGGACCGGGCCGCGGCAGTGCCGATGCTGGCAGCTTCATTGCCCTTCGGTCTGCTGATGGGCGCGCAGCTCTATGTCTCGCTCAAGGGCGGGGCGGGGCTGGCGCCGCTGGCCCTGGCGTGCCTCGACATGGCGGTGCGCATGGCGGCATCGCTCTGCTTCTGGCGGCTGGCCTGGGCACTGGCGGAAAGCCCGGCGCGCGGCCTGCTGATGCGGGTCGAGCCCTATGCCTTCTTCCTCTTCTGCGCCCATCTGATCCTGATCTGGCTGGGTGGGCCGCTACTGGGGCAATTGTTCGGTCCGCTCGGATCGCCGCTCTATCCGCTCTATCTGATCGCCCAGCCCTTCCTGGTGCTGGCGGTGGTGATCCTGATCGGCAACCTGATGCAGCGCCTGTCGCCGACCATGGCCGGGCTGATGAGTGGCGGCCGGCTGGCCGCCACCTGAGGCATCAGGCCAGTTCGCGGGCGGCGATCGCCTGCGCCGCTGCCATGGCGATTTCATAGCTGCGCTTGCGCGCCGCCGGATCGAAGATCTGGGCGGCGATGATCACCTCGTCCACGCCGGTGCGATCGATGAAGGCAGCCAGGTCGCGCTCGACATCCGCCTGGGTGCCGATGCTGGAGGCGCTCAGGACATCGGACAGCATGGCGCGTGCCTGCATCGGCAGGCTTTCATAGTAGCCCGCCAATGGCGGTTGCAGCTTGCCGGGCTGGCCGGTGCGCAGCCGCACGAAGGCCTGCTGCATCGAACTGGCGACCAGTTCGGCCTCCGCCGCACTGTCGGCGGCGAAGATATTATAGCCGGCCATGGCATAGGGGCGGTCAAGCTGGGCCGAAGGGCGGAAGTCGCGGCGATAGATGGCCAGCGCCTCGTCCAGCGCGGCCGGGGCGAAATGGGAGGCAAAGGCGTAGGGCAGGCCGAGCGCGGCCGCCAGTTGTGCGCCGTAGAGGCTGGAGCCGAGAATCCAGAGCGGGACATTGGCGCCTTCGCCCGGCGTGGCCTGAATGCCCAGTCGATCGTCGCCGGCGAAATAGGCCTGGAGTTCGAGTACGTCGCGGGGGAACTGGTCTGCCCCGCCGCTGAGGCTGCGGCGGATGGCCTGCGACACTTTCTGGTCGGAACCGGGGGCGCGGCCCAGGCCCAGGTCGATGCGGCCGGGGAACAGCGCGTCCAGCGTGCCGAACTGTTCCGCGATCAGCAGCGGCGCGTGGTTGGGCAGCATGATGCCGCCTGCGCCGATGCGGATGGACGATGTCGCCTGGCCGATATGGGCGAGCACGACGGCCGTGGCGGCCGATGCGATGCCGTGCATGCCATGATGTTCGGCCACCCAGAGGCGGTGATAGCCCAATGCTTCGACATGGGCCGCCAGATCGGCAGCGTCGGCAAGGGCGGCGGACACGTCGCTGCCTTCGCGGACAGGAACGAGATCAAGGACGGAGAAGCGGGTCATGGCCGCCATATGGGGCCATGGTCAGTTTTATTTCAATACCGAATATCAGCCGGCGCGACCAAAGCCCTGTGGTTCGACGCGGCGGCCGAAGGTGGGACGGCGCGCGACCAGCGGATTGGCGTCGCGATCGAGCAGGGCCATGGTCTCGGTAAAGCAGGGGCGCAGCGCGACCACGGTCTCGATCAGTTCGTCCGGGCTCTCGCGAAATTCGACGCAGCGGCGTGCGACCATTTCGATCTCTTCGGCCATGGCACTGAGCCGATGGGCGCCGAACTGAGCCGATTCGCCCTTCAACGTATGGGCCGGACGGACGAGGGAGACGGCATCGCGATCGCGAAAGGCCTGCTCGATGGTGCCGATCGCCTTTTCACCATCCTCGCGGAAATAGCCCAGAATGCGCATGAAGGCCGTACCCAGCTCCGTGCGGGTCCGGGCAAAATCGTTCCAGTCCACCAGTTCGGTAGCGTGTTCGGGCACCTGCGCACTCCTTTCCTGACGCTCGCGAGATTAGCCGGCGGGCGTAAACAGCCGGTTAAGCCGGCACTTTGCTGAGCGCGAAACGCTGCGGGGAAAGGGCGGAAAATTGCCATCCATGCTGCTGCGCCAGCGCTGCCAGTTCGCGCGGGGCGATAGCGTCGTCGGCATCGATCGTCACATGATCTGCGTCACGCATCGCTCGGGCGGCGCGCAGGACCGGCCAGGGACATTTCATGCCCCTGGCGTCGACATGAAAGGGGGCGGCATCAGGGCCGCCCGCCTCATTTGGCATAGGGGTTCTTGGCGCTGCGCAGCGTCAGGCGCACCGGCACGGCACCGAAGCCCAGTTCCTTGCGGATGCCGTTCACCAGATAGCGGCGATAGCTTTCGGGCAGTTCGTCGAGCCGCGTACCGAACAGCACGAACGTCGGCGGGCGCGTCTTGTTCTGGGTGATGTAGCGCAGCTTGATCCGCTTGCCACCCGGTGCCGGCGGCGGATTGGCCTCCAGCGCGGCTTCGAACCAGCGGTTGAGCACGCCGGTCGAAATGCGCTGCGACCAGGCGGTGCGGGTTTCGAACGCGACCTTGATCAGGTCATCGAGGCCCTTTCCGGTGGCCGCCGACACGGTCATGATCGGCACGCCGCGGACCTGCGCCAAGCCGTCGAACAGCGCCTGCTTGATGCCCTGATAAAGGGCCGAGCCATGTTCCACCGTATCCCATTTGTTGAGGGCGACGATGAGGGCGCGGCCTTCCTCCAGCACCTTGTCGGCGATGCGCAGATCCTGTGCCTCCAGCCCGCGGGTGGCATCGAGCAGCAGCACCACGACTTCGGCGAAGTTCACGGCGTTCAGGCCGTCGGAAACGGCCAGCTTTTCCAGCTTGTCCTGCACCTTGGCGCGCTTGCGCATGCCGGCGGTGTCGATCAGGCGGACGGGGCGTTCCTCGCCCTCATAGCTGGTCCACATCCAGTCGACGGCGATGCTGTCGCGGGTGATGCCGGCTTCCGGTCCGGTCAGCAGGCGGTTTTCGCCGAGCAGTCGGTTGATGAGGGTCGACTTGCCGGCATTGGGGCGGCCAACGATGGCGAGCTTGAGCGGCGCGCTCTCTTCGTCCTCGTAAAATTCCTTCTCATGCTCCTCGCCATCCTCGCGTTCGAGATAGGGGAGCAGCGCCTGGAACAGGTCGGCCAGGCCCTGGCCATGTTCGGCGGAGAAGGGGATGGGTTCGCCCAGGCCCAGTATGAAGGCCTCCATGACGCCGGCTTCGGTCGCCTTGCCCTCGGCCTTGTTGGCGACCAGGATAACCGGGGCATCGCCCTCGCGCAGCCAGCGGGCGATTTCCTCGTCCAGCGGGGTGATGCCGGCGCGGGCATCGACCATGAACAGGGCGACGTCGCAATTCTCGACCGCTGCCTGGGTCTGCATGCGCATGCGGCCGGGCAGGCTGTGGGGATCTTCATCCTCATAGCCGGCAGTGTCGATGATGGTGAAGTCGAGGCCCAGAAGATGAGCCTCGCCCTCGCGCCGGTCGCGGGTGACGCCGGGCTGGTCATCGACCAGCGCCAGCTTCTTGCCGACCAGGCGGTTGAAAAGGGTGGACTTGCCCACATTGGGCCGCCCGACAATGGCAACTGTGGGCAGCATGATGTGGGCCCGTTTCCTTTCTATCGCTGCCCTTAACGCAGCGCCGTCAGCTTGCCGTCATCGGCAAGGATGTAGAGCATGTTGTTGGCGACCACCGGCGAGAGCGACATGGACTTGTTCATGTCCACTGCCTGCTGGATGGTGCCGGTCGCCGGATCGACATAGTTCAGATCACCATGGGTCGATACCAGAATCAGGCGGCCACCGGCAAGGACCGGGCCGGTCCAGCGGATCGCCTTGTCCTTCTTCTTTTCCTTCTGCCAGCGGCGCAACTGGCTGATCCAGCGGATCTTGCCGGTCGCGCGGGCGACGCAGAGCAGCTTGGCATCGCTGGTGACGGCAAACACCCACTCGCCCGCGATCCAGGGGGTGGAGATGCCGGCGATGTTGATTTCCCACAGGCGCTGGCCGCTGGTGAGTTCGTAGGAGGCCATGCGGCCGCCCTGGCCGATCGCGAAGACGCGGCCGCGGTCGATCACCGGATCGGCGTCGATGTCGGTCAGCGAGGCAACGGCGGTGGAGATGCTGGTGCGCGAGAGCGCATCGCCCCAAAGGGTACGGCCATTTTCATAGCGATAGGCGTTGATCTCGCCCGAGCTGTAGCCCGCGATCACCGTGCCCTGCGCAGCGGCCGGAGCGGCCACGCCGAAAATGCCGGTCACCTGCAGCGTGCCGCTGTCGGTCCACTGGGTGGCGCCGTCGGTCTGGTTGAGGGCGAAGATCTGGTTGTCCTGGCCCATCACATAGACATGGCCATTTTCCAGCGTCGGGGCGCCGCGCAGCGGGCCGCCGGGATGGACCTTCCACCCGATCGAGCCATCGGCCACGTTCATCGACACGACGTCGCCGACGCCGGTGCTGGCGAACAGCTTATCGCCCAGGACGCTGACGCCGCCGCCGAACAGGGCACGACCATTGCCTTCGGCCGGAAGGCTGGTCTGCCACAGCTTCTGGCCGGTGTTGGCATCCATCGCGATGACATGGGCGCCGGCGTCGATCACGAACAGCTTGCCGCCGGACACGACGGGGGCGGAGGCCAGGCGCGCCTGGGGCGTGCTGCCTTCGATCGATGCGGTCCAGGCCTGCTGCGGCGCTGCGCCCAGCGCCAGATGGCCCATCGCCTTGGACGGATCGCCGCCCGGCTGCGACCATTGGTCATTGGCGTAGGATTCAGGCAGGGCGACGGGCACGTCGGCCAGGGTCGGATCGACTTCGATCCCCTGCTCGTTCGACAGGATCGAGGTGCGGTTGCCGACCACCGGGGTCTTGGGGCCGCCCTTCTTGCCGCCGACCACGCCGCAGCCCGCCAGCATCGCAACCAGGGCGACGGTGGTCAGGGTACGGCCCATCGGGCCGAATTTTGTGATGCTGTGCTTAGCCATGCGCTTGCTTATCCCTGTACCGGTTCGGCGGGCGTTTCGACCGCATCAATTCCCAATAGCCCCGCCATCTGTCGCGCACGTGAACGGATCGACTGGGGCACATTCTCATCCTTGGCCATGGCCGCGAACATCGGGCCGGCCAGTTCGGGCTTGCGCATCTTCATATAGGCGATGGCAACCAGTTCGCCGGCGCTGCCGAACCAGGGCGCACCCTCGACGGCGAGGGGCTTGAGGCGATCGACCACCTGCTGCGGCTTGAGCGCATCGAATTCGATCGTGGTCTGACGGATCAGGGCCAGGTCGCGATAGGGCTGGTCGAGCGAGCTGTCCGCTGCCATTGCCTTATAGGCTTCGATCGCGGCCTTATTGTCGCCCTTGCGCGCGGCGAGGCCGGCCTTCACCAGCAGGGCGGAGGCGCGATAGCCGGGCTGGCTGGCCTTCGCCAGCGCATCGACATCCTTGGCATCGGGTGTGCCGCCGCCGACCGCAGTCGCCAGCATCTTGTCCATCTGTTCGGACACGGCTTCCGACTGGGTCTTGCTGTAATGCTGCCAGTAAAGCCAGCCGCCAAAGGCGGCGAGGCCGACGATCAGCAGCACGGCCAGGGCGCGGCCATAACGCTGCCAGAAGGTCAGGAGCTGGTCCTGGCGGACGGCGTCATCGACCTCCCGCATGAAGGCTTCGCTGTTTTGCGGCGTCAGGGCCACGGGAATCTCCGAAAAATGGTCATTAGGGGCAGCCGGAAGGCGGGATCATTAGCGGCGCAGCGTGGCCACGCAAATCACTTTTTCGGCCGATAGACCTGATCATCGCCCGGAAAGCTGCGATTGCGCACCTCCGCGGCATAGCTTTCCGCCGCCTGGCTGATCGTTTCGGCAAGGTTGGCGTAGCGTTTCACGAAGCGCGCGGTGCGTTCGAACATGCCCAGCATGTCCTCTGCCACCAGCACCTGGCCATCGCAACGGGCCGATGCGCCGATGCCGATCACGGGTATGTCGACGCTGGTCGTGATGATGTCGGCCAGTTCCTCCATCACCCCTTCGACCACCATGCCAAAGGCGCCTGCGGCGGCCACGGCCTTGGCGTCGCCCAGGATCTTGGCATGTTCCTCCTGACTCTTGCCGCGCGCGCCATAGCCGCCCAGCGCATTCACCGCCTGCGGCGTCAGGCCAATATGGGCCATCACCGGGATGCCGCGCTGGGTGAGGAAGCGGATCGTCTCCGCCATCGCCTCGCCGCCTTCCAGCTTGACGCCGGCGCAGCCGGTTTCGGCCATGACGCGGCTGGCGCTGGCAAAGGCCTGCTGCGGCGATGCCTCATAGGAGCCGAAGGGCATGTCGACGAGGACGACGCTGTGATAGCTGCCGCGTACCACGGCGGCGCCATGGGCGATCATCATGTCGAGCGTGACCGGCAGGGTGGAGGGCAGGCCATAGATGACCTGCGCCAGCGAATCGCCGACCAGCAGCATGTCGCAATGCGGATCGAGCAGTTGCGCCTGACGCGCGGTATAGGCGGTCAGCATCACCAGCGGCTCGTCGGTCTTGCCCTCGAACTTGCGGCGCTGGATCTGGGGCACGGTCAGCCGCTTCATCGGCGCGGGCGTGGGATTGGCGCGGCTGGTCGCGGTGTCGAGCGTGAAGGTCGTGGACATGGGGCGCGGTCTAGCCCAGCGCGGGGCGGCGTGCAAATGCCGGACCGGCCGGCGCGGCATGATGCGCGCGCCGGCCGGCCGTCCCGTCCGTGTCCGATCGGATCAGAAGGAGAATTTGATCGTGCCGCCCCAGGTCTGCGGATCGCCGACCTGGCCGGCGATCAGGCCGGTATTGCCCGGCGCGACCTGAAGATTTTCGATATAGTTGACGTCGAAGGCGTTGCGCACCCAGCCGAACACATCGAAGCCTTCGCCGCGGAAGCCGGCGCGGACGTTGGTCAGGGCATAGCCCTTCACTTCGGTGTAGATGGATGGCGAAGCATTGCTGTTCCAGTGCGAACGGTAATTGCCGTCGACGCCCAGATAAAGCTGCCCGTCCTTCGCCAGCAACGTGACCGGGATGTTATATTCCGCGCCGTAGGAGAAGGCCCATTTCGACACGCCGGGCAGGTTCTGCCCCGAAATGTCGCACTGGCGCGGGCTGAGTGCGCCGGGGACGCCGGGCTGCGAATAATCCGGGGTGGCGCCCGACGGCTGATAGGTGCCGCCGGACAATTCGGGCGGGCAGGGGGCGTCGACGAACTTCTTGTACTTGGCGTCGGTGAAGGCGCCATTGGCATAGGCGGTGAAGCGGTCGCTGGCGACGATCTTGAAATCCGCCTCGATCCCCTGCGAGCGCACCTTACCGGCATTGGCGAGATAGCCGCGCACCGTGCCGAACTGGCCGCCATTCACGGTTGCCTGGAAATTCTTGATGTCGGTGCGGAAGGCGGTGAGGTTGAAGGTCGCCCGGCGATCCAGGAACTGGGTCTTGAGGCCGATCTCATAATGATTGACCGATTCCGGCTTCACCGTGCTGGCGTCGTAATTGACGGTGTTGTCGGCGTTGAGCGGCAGGCCATTCTGGTTGATGCCCAGCGTCTTGAAGCTCTTCGCATAGGTCGCATAGGCCAGCACGTCCGGCGCGATCTTGTAGTTGACGTTGAAGTCGTAGGTGAAGTTCCAGGCGCTGTCGGACGGGGAACTGACCTGGGGCTGGTAAACGCCGCACTGCTGCGTCGTCCCCTTGATGGTGCCGGGCTCCGCAACCGTGGTGCAACTGATGGACTGGCCCTGCGCGTTGGTGACGACACGCTGGTAGAAACCGGACTTCTTGTCATAGTTCAGGCGCACGCCGGGCTGGATGGTCAGGGCGTCCGTGACCTTCCAGCTGAGCTGGCCGAACAGGGCGGCGCTGTCGGCCTTGAGCCATTGCGTGTTGCTGGCGGTCAGGCCGGCCAGAGTGGCCGGAATATTGGCGGGGTTGTTCGGATCGGTCGAGGGGGCAAGGCTCCACTGGGCGGCATCTTCGCCCTGCTGTTCGGTGCCCTGGGTGTCGATCCGCTGCTTGAAGCCGAACAGGCCGACGACGAAGTCGATGTCCTTGCTTTCGTAATTATAGCGGAATTCCTGGCTATACTGGTCCTGCTGCGAGGGGTTCTGTGACTTGGAGACGATCGACAGGCCGGTGAAGTCGCGGTCATTTTCCGGCTTCCAGTCCCAGAAGCGCCAGGCGGTGACCGACGTCAGCGTGCCGGGGCCGACATCCCATTTGATCTTGGCCGACACGCCGCCGATCTTGTTGCCGGCATTGAGGTTGGAATCGAGGTCCGTCAGCCGGTCATAGGGGTTGCGGCTGGGCACGACATAGCCCTGCGCAGCGGCCAGTGCATCATATTGGCGATTGAGCGGACGCTGGGTCTTGCCGACGCGCACGAAGGTCGTGCCGCAGCATTCGGGATCCTGCTTGCTATAGTCGCCCGACAAGGTGAGGCTGAAATCCTCGGTCGGCTGGAACAGCAACTGGCCGCGAATGCCCAGATTGTCCTGCTCGTTGATCCAGCGCTGGCTGGTCACATTGTAGAGCGTGCCGCGGCGGCTGGTCGCGGCGACGGCGATGCGGGCGGCGATCGTGTCGGTCAGCGGGCCGGAAATGGCGGCCTTCGCCTGCTTGTAATTGAGGTTGCCGACCGTCAGTTCGGCGCGGCCCTCGAAGTCGAAGGTCGGCTGGTTGGTCGTGATGTTGATCGCGCCCGCCGTGGTGTTCTTGCCATAGAGCGTGCCCTGCGGGCCGCGCAGCACTTCCACCTGGTTGACGTCGAGAAAGTCGAAGGTCGCGGCGGCGACGCGGCTGTTATAGACATCGTCGACATAGATGCCGACGCCCTGTTCGAAGCCGTCGCTGGTAAGGCCGAACGGCACGCCAAGGCCGCGGATGTTGACCGAGGTGTTGCGTGGATTGGTGGTGTAGACCTGCAGCGTCGGTGCGAGCTGCTGCAGCTTCACGATGTTGAAGTTGCCGGTCGCCTCGATGCTGTCGCCCTTCACCACGGAAATGGCCAGGGGCACTTCCTGCGCGGTTTCCTGACGGCGGCGGGCGGTGACGACGATCACGTCGCCGCGCGGGCTGCTGGCCTGCTGATCATCGGCGGCAGCGGGTTGGGCGGCTTCGGCCGCAAAGGCGGCAGGCGTGACAAATGACGCGCTCGCCACGCTGGCGAGCAACAGAAAACGCGCAATCATGTTCTTCCCCTTGGTTCCGGAGGTCCGGTGAGTTTTGATCGCGGCGTTTCCGGTGGTCCGGTCAAAGCCGTGCTGGGGGCGTTTCTGGTGATGCGGCGTCCCCAGTGCCGCATCGGCATGCCATCCCCGACATGCCCTGATCTATGCGCTTGCCCTCCCTTGATCGGTCAGGCGGTCAGGCGCGTCTTTTCGGTGACGTCGATCTGCACGACGCGGGCGTCGTGGACGGTCAATGTGATGGAGCCGAAGCGCAGCCCTTCCAACACGTCGCGCACCTTGTCGATGCTGGCGATGATGTCGGGGCGCTGGCCTTCGGCGCGGCTGTGGCGAAGTTCGATGGTTCTATGTTCGGTCATGTTCATCCCTCTGGCCGCGTTTTAACTCAACTGTATTAGTAGACAAAAAAGCAAATATAAGGGGCGCGCAAGATTCTCTTGTCGCGCCCCGGCGATGTCTGGGGCCGATATCAGCTGGTCATGCGCAGCCCGTCGGACGGGCGATCAAGCCGCGCCATCGGCATGGCCGGGCGCATCTGGCGCACGGCAGACGCCTGTTCCTGCGCATTGTCGATCAGCCGTTCGAGCAGCGCCTGACCAAAGCCCCAGGCGCCCAGCCCCGAATCCGCGTTGATATGGCCGCTATGGCCGGCATCGACGAACTGGCTGCCCCAATTCTTGCCGATGCTGTGGGCGCGTTCGAAGAAGATATAGGGGTCGTTGCGACTGGCGACGAGGATCGACGGGAAGGGCAGGGGCGTGCGCGGCGTCGGGCCGAATCCACCGATGGTCTCGGGCGTTTCCATCCGGTCACAATCGGGCGGGGCGACCAGCAGCGCGCCGGTCACCGGCCAGCCATAGGCCTGGCTTTGCAGGGCACCCCACCAGGCGACGGCCAGGCAGCCCAGGCTGTGCGCCGCCAGGATGACCGGGCCGTCAGCCTGGCGAATGGCAGCGTCGAGCCGCGTGACCCAGGCATTGCGATTGGGGCTGGCCCAACTGCCCAGATCGACACGCTGGCAATCGCCGCGTCCGCTGTCCCACAATGTCTGCCAATGATCCGGGCCGCTGTTGTTGAGGCCGGGGATGGTCAGCACTACCGGCTGGCGCGCGTCACCCGAATGTCCGAATCGCTCCATTATCCTTATCCTCGTCCTATATTCTGAGCCTCTCAAAATAATACTATTCATCTAGTAGACAATGGGCGAGCGCCGAAATGTGTCAGAATCTGGGCAACCTGAATGGCAGATAAACGGGCGCGTCGACCCCATGGCCGCGCGCCCGCATCAAGCCCCTGAACGGGCAGGGAAAAGCTACCAGGGGTAGATCAGCCCATAATATTGGTAGACGTTGCGGCCATAGGCATCGTCGAAGGCCGGCCGGTCCTCGTCCAGATAATGGGGCGCCTGTTCCAGCACCTCCTTGGCCAGTTCGATCACATAGCCGCCCTTGTCCATATCATAGGCCAGCATCGACCAGGGCAGGGGATAATGTTCATTGCCCATGCCCAGGAAACCGCCGAAGGACAGCAGCGCATAGCGCACATGGCCGCTACGCTTGTCGACCATGAAATGGGATATCTTGCCAAGCCTGTCGCCCTGGCGGTTGTAGACGGCGGTGCCCTCGACCCGGTCGGACGCGATCAGGTCATGGCGATGCGCGCTCATCATCTCGGCCATTGTCACTCTCCTGCAAAAACATTCTATTCTGATGCAACCATGGGGAACCGCTGGGGTTCCTCCGCTTCACAGCAAGGAGCATCGGCATGAAGATCAATCGCAGCGGTTCGGCGGCCTGGAGCGGCGGCCTGAAGGACGGCAAGGGCACGATCTCGACCCAGAGCGGCGCGCTCGACGCCTATCCCTATGGCTTCGCCACCCGGTTCGAGGGCATGCCGGGCAGCAATCCGGAAGAACTGATCGCGGCGGCCCATGCCTCCTGCTTCACCATGGCATTGTCGCTGATCCTGGGCGAAGCCGGGCTGACGGCGGAGAAGATGGAGACGAGCGCGGTCGTCACGCTGGAGCAGCAGGAGGGCGGCTTTGCCATCACCGCGAGCAAGCTGACGCTGAAGGCGAAGATCCCCGGCGCCGACGACGCGACTTTCCAGGAACTCGCGGCGAAGGCGAAGGCCGGATGCCCGGTATCGAAACTGCTGAAGGCTGACATCAGCCTGGATGCGGAACTGCTGGCCTAGGCCGCCGCGATACGCCTGGCGTGGCGATGTTCACGCCAGGCGATATAGAGGCCGCTGGCGATGATCAGCGCGGCGCCGACCCAGGTGGTCCACATCGGCCAGTCGCCCCAGATCGCCCAGCCCAGCAGGGTTGTCCACAGGATCGAGCTATAATCCATCGGCAGCACCACCGATACCGGCGCCCAGCGCAGCGCGGCGGTGAGGCAGAGTTGCGCGATGCCGCCGAACAGGCCGATCATCAGCAACAGCCCCCAGGTCTGCGCGTCATGCGCCTGACCATAAAAGAGCATGCCGATGCCGAGCGGCGGCACCGACAGGGCGGTGAACCAGAAGACCACGACTCCCGCGCTCTCGGTGCGGCCCAGTTCCCGCAGCACCAGGCTGACGCTGGCCGTCACCAGCGCGGCGGTGATGGCGACGGCAACGCCCATCGGCGGGAAATGGCCGCCTTCGGGCCGGACCATGATGAGGACGCCCAGAAAGCCGATCAGGACCGCAGCCCAGCGATGGAGGCCGGTCGGTTCGCGCAGGATCAGCGCCGACAGGATCGTGCCGAAGATCGGCATGGTGAAGCCGATCGTCGTCGCCTCGGCCGGGGGCAGCAGGATATAGGACAGGAAATTGAGCGCCATGCCGGTCAGGCCGATGACCATACGGGTGGCGTGGACGCCGATCCGCCGGGTGCGGATGGCGCCGATGCCGCTGCTCATCGCCAGCCAGGCGAAGACCACGGGCAGCGCGAGCGCCTGGCGATAGAAGAGGGTTTCGACCAGATGGACGCCATGGGCGTCGGCGACGCGGCCGGTCACGAACATCACCGCCAGACAGACGACCGCGACCAGGCGCAGGCCGATGGCGAAGAGCGGGCGATGCGGGCGGGACGGGGCGGCGGTGCTGGACACGCCGCTTCCTTAACCCGGTTACGCGACGGCGCAACCGGGCTGGATCGGGTTTCTTACTTGAGCGGCTTGCGGAATTTCAGCGTCATGCGGTCGCTTTCGCCGATCGCAAGATATTTCGCCCTGTCAACTTCGCCGTTACGCAGCGTGGGCGGCAGGGTCCAGACGCCCTTTTCCCAGTCGGCCGTATCCTTGGGATTGGCGTTCACTTCCGATGCGCCGACATATTCGAAGCCTGCGCCTTCCGCGATGCGGCGGATGGTCGAGACCTTGAGATAGCCGCTGCTCTTTTCCAGCGCCGTGTCGCGATCCTCGGGCAGGCGATGGTCGACGATGCCTAGCGTGCCGCCGGGCTTGAGCATGGCGAAAAAGGCCTTGAAGGTCGCATCCTCGCTGCCGCCCATGACCATGTTGTGGACATTGCGGAAGGTCAGCACGGTGTCGACGCTGTTGGCCGGGATGCTGGCGGCTTCCTCGGGATAGGCGACCAGCTTGACCTTGTCATAGGCCTGCGGCTTGTCGGCCAGGAACTTCTTGTAGCCGTCAAGATAGCGGCCGGTCGGCTGGAGCGCGTAGAAGCTGCCCTTGTCGCGCAGCAGTGGCGCCAGGATTTCCGTGTACCAGCCGCCGCTCGGCGCCCATTCCACCACCGTCTGGGTCGGCGTCACGCCAAAGAAGGCGAGTGTCTCCTGCGGATGACGATATTTGTCGCGGGCGACATTGGCGGGGGTGCGGCTGGATGCGCCGATGGCGGCTGCCACCGGATCGGCGCCATGGCCGGCATGCTGGGCGACGGCCGCGCCCAGCGGCAGGAGGGCAAGGGCAGCGGCAAGCGCGATCGATCGGCGGGGAAAAGCGGACATGGGCAACCTCTCAACGGATCTGGAGCGCAGGGTGTGCCGTGCCCGCATCCCACTGGCAAGGAAATCCGGTGCTTATGGACCGGTTGGTCAGGACCAGCTGCCCGCGATCGACTCCGCCGTGGCGTCGATTGCGGCCGGTTCATCCTCGCCGGTCAGCGCATAGGACATGTCGCCGCGCCGCCAATAGGCCACCGACTGGGCGCCCTCGCGCACCGAATCCGGCCGCTCGGGCGCATCGGTGCGCCGGTGCATGGCATAGATGGACAGGTCGCGCCCTTCGGGCGTGCGCAGCGCGATCAGCAGCGCGGGCGTGCGTTCACCGGGGAAGAGCTGGACATCGGTCACGCGCCAGTCGGCGGGCAGGCCGGGAATGTCGATATGGGTGCTGGCCAATATCTCGCGCGGGTCGAAGCTGGGCGATTCGATCTGCCCCTGCATCCGGGCGCGGATCATGGCGACGCGGTGGGAGGTGGCGGCGTCGACGACATAGGCGGGCGGTCCGTCGCGCACCATGAGCAGGGCAACGAAGCTTGCCGTCAGCAGGGCAAGGCCGCCGCCGGCGCCGATAGCAAAGCGACGATGGCGCGTGGCGGGCGGGTGGAGCGCGCTCGCCTGTGCCGCCATGGCTTCGGGCAGGGGCGCACGGTCCTGCGCCAACAGGCGCAGCCCGGTGCGGGCGCTGAGGTCGCCCATAACCTGCGCGGCGAGATCGGGCCGGCGCGACAGCCGGGTTTCCACCGCAAAGCGCCGGCCAGGATCGAGTTGGCCGTCGACATAGGCCATCAGTTCGATCTCCGAAGGATCCTCACTCATCCTGTCCTCCCACGATGCGCAGCCGATCGCGCGGCTGCCTGTCCCTGTCCTGTCGCAATGTCGCCCGCGCACGGGCAAGGCGCGACATCACCGTGCCGACCGCTATGCCCAGAAGGTCGGCGCTTTCCTGATAGCTCAGCCCTTCGACGACGGTCAGGTGCATGACGGCGCGCTGATGGTCGGGCAGGTCGGCAAAGGCGCGGGCAACCTGCATCAGGTCGGCGCGCACCTCCTGGTCGGGATCGGCATGATCGACCTGGATCTGGGCAAAGGCCATATTGCGACGCGTTTCCGCCGCCTCGCGCCGCTTGGCCGAGATGAAGACATTGTGGACGATGGCCAGCAGCCAGCGGCGGCGGCTGCGATCGGGCTGGAACTGGTCGCGCCGTTCGATCGCGCGCATCACGGCGTCCTGCACCACATCGTCGGCGACGACATGGTCGCGCGACAGGGCGCGGGCATAGCGGCGCATGGCGCGCAGGTCCGCCTCCATTTCCATGTCCGTCCGCTTGCCCGTCATCCACATCATTCCATTGGGGCGCCCGCCAGTTCGCGATAGACGCGCGCCACCGAATCCAGGACATGGTCCCAGCGATAGTCGCCCGCCGTCGTCTCCGCCGCGCGGCCGAGCCGCCGCCTTAGGCCGGTGTCGCGGACGAGGGAAGCCAGGCCGCCGGCATAGGCGCCAACGTCGCCCGGCGGCACCAGCAGTCCGTTGACGCCATTGTCGATCAGCGCGGATGCGCTGGGGACCTCGGCCGACAGGACGGCAAGGCCGCTGGCCATTGCCTCCAGATTGACGTTGCCGAACGCCTCCGTGACGCTGGGATTGACCAAGATGTCGGCGCTGGCGACCAGCGCGCCGAGACGCGCCCCTTCGACATGGCCGGCGAAGCTGGCATTGGGCAGATGGCGGGCGAGGGCATCGCGCGCCGGACCATCGCCCAGGATCAGCGGGCGCAGCGACAGACCGTTGGCGCGCGCCGCCATGATGGCGTCGGCGAAGATGTTGAGCCCCTTTTCCCTGACCAGCCGGCCGAAGAAGAGCGGCACGACATCGTCGGGCGCATAGCCAAGCTGGGCGCGCAGGCTTTCATCTCGCATCGCCGGATGAAAGACGGATCGATCGACGCCCCGGCTCCAGAGGGCAATGCGCTCTGCGCCATGTATCGCGGCGAGGTCCGCAGCGATCGGCGGGGTCGGGGCGAGGATGCGGTCGCAATCGCCATAGAAGCGATCGAGATAAGTTTCGACCTGCCGCCGCAGGAAGCCGAGGCGGTAATAAGCAAGATAGGTCTCGAACCGGGTGTGCAGGCTGGCGACGGCCGGAACGGCGTTGCGCCGCGCCCAGTTCAGCGCCTGCCGGCCGAGCAGGTCGGGCGCGGACAGATGCACGATGTCAGGCTGGAACGCCTCCAGATCGGCGCGGGCGGCACGGGTCAGGCCGATCGCGAGCCGATATTCCGGGCGACCGGGGATGCAGAGCGAGCGCACCGATCGGACATCGCCGGCCGAGGTGAAGGCCGGCGTCGGCGCGGTCGGCGAATAGATGCGCACCTCTGCCTGATGCTCGTCCAGCATATGCCGGACCAGGCGGTTGAGTGCCCGGTTCGCGCCATCGCGCACGCAATCATAATTGCCCGAAAACAGCACGATCTTCAGCGGCCGGGATGATGCCGGCGCCGTGGCGACCGGCAGGGCGGCATGAATATGGGCGCGAAGGGAAGAGAGCGGGGAATGCAGCGTCATGCCCCGCTTACGCTTGTCGGATCGCGCCTATTCCATCGATGGGCAATTAAAATTGCCGAATGATGCGCAGGCCGGCGGTGGGTCGGAAGACATCGCCACGCGGCCGTTCCGCGCCAAGGCCCGCCTGCATGGCGAAATTGCCGCCCAGTTGCTGGTGCAATTGCGGCATCAGCAGCAGGCCGCCCTCGCTGCCGCCCTGATAATTGATCTCCAGCCCCAATACCTGCCCTTCGCTGCTGTCATAGAAGGCTGAGTGGTTGAGGATCACGCCATTGCGACCATGGCCGCCCGACAGCTTTACGTCGGCAAGCCCTGCCATCGTCACGCTGCTCCAGCGGCTATTGTAGCGATGGGCCGCCATATAGGCGAAACTGCTGCGATATTGTTTGGCGCGGCGGTCATAGATGCCGAGATATTGGACGCCATGGCCGGTGCGCCCGCCGCCGGTGGTGCCGAAACTCGCCTGCAGACCCAGTTTCAGTTCAGCAAGCCGGCCGTTGACGAAGGGCAGTTCGCCCTCGATCGCGAAGCCGTCGGCAAAGGCATATTCGATTTCCGGCGCCCAATGGACGGCGTCGTCATCGCCCGACAGCGGAACGGTCGCCAGCGTATTGACCTCCAGTTCGCCGCGCTTGGCGCCCAGCGGCCGCATCATGTCGAAGATCATCGGTTCGGGCACGTCGGGATAGGCGTTGGACGCCAGCGCGACATCGCCCAGAAAGGCGCTCGCCATGGCGGCAAGGCCATGGCGCGAAAGGGATCGAACGGACAAGAAAGGCTGCTCCCGCGATGAGGATGTGACGATTCACATCCCCGTCTACGCGGGAGCGGGCGCCCTTATTCCCTAAGGGTCAGAGGCAGGCTTCCAGGAAGGGCTGGTCGAAACCGAACATGCGGGCCTTGTCGAGCGTGTAGGGGCGCAGGCCCATCGAGCGATATTCGCCGATGATCTTACCGCTGTCATCCTCGTCATGATATTCGAACTTGAACAGTTCTTGGGTGACGATGACGTCGCCTTCCATGCCGATCACCTCGGTCACGTTGGTAACGCGGCGCGAACCGTCGCGCAGGCGCTTCACCTGGACGATCAGGTCGACCGAGTCGGCGATCTGCTTGGAAATGGCTTCCTTCGGGATCTTGATGTCGCCCATCAGGATCATGTTTTCCATACGGCCCAGGCATTCGCGCGGGCTGTTGCTGTGCAGCGTACACATGGATCCGTCATGGCCGGTGTTCATCGCGGCGAGCAGGTCGAAACACTCCGCGCCACGAATTTCGCCCAGGATGATGCGATCAGGACGCATACGCAGGGCGTTCTTGACGAGATCGCCGATGGTGATCGCGCCCTGGCCTTCCAGGTTGGGCGGGCGGGTTTCGAGCGGCAGCCAGTGCGGCTGCTGCAGGCGCAGTTCGGCCGCGTCCTCGATGGTCAGCACGCGCTCGCCCGGATCGATCATCTTCGACAGCGCATTGAGCATCGTCGTCTTGCCCGAACCGGTACCGCCCGAAATGACGATGTTGAAACGGCAGGCGCCGGCGATCTTGAGTGCGGTCGCCATCTTCTGGTTCATCGCGCCCCATTGGGCGAGCATGTCGATGGTGATCGGCTTGGCCGAGAATTTACGGATCGAGATGGCCGTGCCCTTGAGGCTGAGCGGCGGCACGATCACGTTGACACGCGAACCGTCGGGCAGGCGGGCGTCGGCCAGCGGCGTGGTCTGGTCGACGCGGCGGCCGACCTTGTTCACGATGCGCTGGGCGATCTGGAACAGATGTTCTTCATCGCGGAACTTGATCGGCGCGATCTGGAGCTTGCCCTTCTTTTCGACATAGGTCTGCTCGGGGCCATTGACCATGATATCGCTGATGTCCGGGTCGGCCAGCAATTCCTCGAGCGGGCCGAGGCCCAGAAGCTCGTCGACCAGCACCTTTTCCAGCGCGAACTGCTCGCGCCGGTTGAGCGTCAGCTTCAGCTCGGCCAGCACTTCCATGATGATCGGCCGGAATTCCTCCGCCAGTTCATCCTTGGTGAGGGTCGCGGCCGCTTCGGGATCGACGCGTTCGAGCAGGCGGGGAAGCACCTGTTCCTTGATCTTGTGAACCGACGCCTCGAATCCCTGCGGGCCGGCATCGGCGACATGTTCGGCATTGGCGCGTTCGGACAGGCGCGACATGGCGTCCGCATTGCGCTGCATCTGGCTGGTCGGTGCCGACAGCGGATCGAGCGGAATTTCGCCCGGCAGGGCCGCCAGGTCGAGCGGCGGGAACTGCTCGCCGCCGCGCGGGGCCTCCTCGCGTGCTGCGCCGCCGCTGTGCATCGGTCGGGCGACGCCGAAACCCGGCTTGATGCCGGCAGGTCCATTTTTCCGTCCAAATGCGCTCATAACTCTCCGCCGGTATTCTGCGATCGGGCCAGCCACCCCAAAATGGGCCGATTCACCATGGCTGGAGAAGGTGAATAAGCTGGAAACTTTGACAAATGGCTAATGGGCGTTTGACGGTGGTGGAGGCGTAACGAACCGCGGGTCTGCGCCAAACCAGCCGCCGATCAGGCGTCCGCTGTCAAGGAGCCTGGAGCCCTGCGGTGTGAGTTCGATCCTGCCGTCGTTGCGCTGAACGATATTGCCGGACAAGGTCTGTTCCCGCACTCGCCGATCGATCTGGCGCAGATCACCAAGATACTCGCGTATGAAAACCTGTTCCAGCATCGGTGGGGTCAGTTGACCGTTCTGACGTTCGATCCGGGCAAGCAGGAACATGGTGATGGATCGGTCAAAGGTGACCGGGAAAACGATGAGGAAGCTGATATTGAAGGCGAGCGAGAGGGCTACCGCGCCGATTGCCGTCGACAGATCCAAGGAACGCAACCATCGCCCCGCCCAGCCGATTAACAGCGCTAAAAGCAGCGCGCTTATGAAGGCAATAAACACACCGCGATAGAAAAGCAGTGAAATGCTTGCCAGCAATGGCGAGGCGATGAGCGCGAGATAGAGAAGAAAGCCTGCGACCAGCGCACCGACATAGGCCAAAATCAGGTTTCGAATAGGTCGAATATTGGTCATCGGGCAATGTCTTTCGTGGCGATCAAGCAGGCAAGAGGCTCGCGATGTATGCAGCGTAGGCCGGGCGGCGGCCCCTTATGCGCACTCCAGACGGGATCGACTGCGGCAATCATCAGATAATCGACCCCGGAAGCTTCGGCGCGGCGACGTATCTCCGCCTGCGGCAGGGCGCGGCTGAAAATGGGCGCGATTGTCGCGATGCGTAGGCTGACATCATCCATCGAAGCGCCAAAAAGATTGGCCTCCTTATCTGCCACACCCGTTGGCTGGCGCCCGTAAAGGCCAAAATTGAAGGACCGTTGAAACAGGGCAGGATTGTGCTGGATCACGGCATTCGCCGGCAGATGGCGCGCCGCCCATTCATAAATGCGCCGCTGATCCAGATTGTCGCTGCGCAGACGGAACAACTCGTGTGACGGACTGGTCGGGGCATAGGGCGGCCGGATCAGGCGAACGCCTGCGATATCCCACAGGACGGCCGCAATGCCGAGTGCGAGGAGGAGCTTGAAGGTGAAAGGTCGATCTGCGATCGGTCTGGGTTGGTCGTGCAGCGAAGCTGTCGTCCAAATTATGGCGGCCAGTTGTGCGAACCAGATCGACCGCCAGCCGAGGTCATTGTTGATGATCGTGGACTTGAGGAAGCTGGCAATGAGTAGCGAAACCATTGCACTGGCGAGCAAGAGGATCTGGACCGGTTGACGGGGCCATTCTTTGCGAGTGTGCCAATACAGGATCGAGCCCCAGGCGAAAATGCCGAACTCCATGGCGTAATTCAATGGCAGTGCCAGCAGGTGCAATAATGCCCAGCTTCCCTCTCTCGGCAGGATGAAGGTGAAGGGACGAATGGTGAGCGCGATTGGCAGGGCATTGTCGTGCCGAGCGACGATCAGGTCATGTATCTGGTAGATGGCGGCGAGCAACGCGACCATGCCGGCAATGAGGATGGTGATGTCACCCTTCCTGAGGCTGATCAGCCCCCAGCCGGCCAGAACCGGCGCGATGGTCAGCATGATCCACACGGACGATCCGAAACAGGTCGCTATACCCAGCCCAGCCAAAACAGCGATCATGTATCGGCCAATTTTAGGAAGTTGCCTGGCCTGTACCAGCAGCAGCATGGATATCCAGGCAGCAATAAGTGCTACAATGTGATGCGGTACCCAGACGATGGAATGCAGGACGAAGGTAACTTCGGTGCTCCACCAGTCACTGCGCGATTCAAGATTGCCGCTCCACAGATAGCGATAGCCCATCCACAGCAGGTCGGTGCCCGATACAAAGCAGAAGAGC
Source organism: Sphingobium sp. SG1 (assembly GCF_057063145.1). Classification (NCBI taxonomy): domain Bacteria; kingdom Pseudomonadati; phylum Pseudomonadota; class Alphaproteobacteria; order Sphingomonadales; family Sphingobiaceae; genus Sphingobium; species Sphingobium sp. SG1. The sequence goes on from NZ_JBVVOJ010000016.1 coordinate 52,890, forward strand.
AGGGTCAGCCGCATGAAGCGTCGTCCGCGTTCGGCCGTGATCAGCCCCGCCTCTGATGAGATTTGCCAGAGCAACGCGGGAACCGCGATGCCTGTCCAGAAAGCTGCGGCGGCAAAGGCCATACGCGCGCTGACGAACGGTTCACCGGCCCAGTGGATGGCGGCAGGAAGAAGGTAGAAATAATAATAATAGCCCGCGAAACCTGGCCGAGCGAAGAAGGGGTCGGCAAAAGGCACACCCTGATGGGCTATGGCACTGGTTACCGCTGCATGTTTGACCAGATCGAATTCCAGCAGCGACTGATTGAGCATGCCATCGGATGTCACATAGTCGGCAAATTGAATGACTATGAGGATGAACCAGAGCAGGACCATGGGGGCTGCGAGGCGCCACCCTTCTCGTTGCGGGCGCAGAATGTCCAGACGTCTGAGTGCAAGGATGGCCAGCCCGGCATGAAGCGGCAGCATCATGCCGATGCCACCCGCTCGGACCAGCAGAGCGTCGACGGCCGGCAACAATGTCAGCGCCAGCGACAGTGACCAGCCGAGCCGGGGCCATCCGCGGCCAAAATCCGGTCCACAGCGCTCTACAAGTGTCGCTAGACCCGCGCCGGGCAGAAGCAGCCAGAGGGCGCCAAGTCCAACACCCGCGAGCAGACTCGCCAGATCTGATAGAAAGGGCGATGCGGTCATGAAGGTGAGCGGTTGGTTAGGGCAATGGCGCGCGCATCGCACCGGTTGGGCCGACAAGGATTCATTGGGCTGTCCGTAGCGGTTGGTCGCTTCATGGGGCCTAGGCAATCATGGTAAAAAAGCTCTTAAACACGGCTTGGGTCGCTCTGGCCGTTTTATCGGGCTCTCAGCTATGCCACGAAAAAAAAGCGGCGCTGTACGCGCCGCTTTCGTATCGCCTTCATCATGGCGAGAGATTTGATGGGGCTCGCGCTGCGAACCAAAAATGGATCGAGCTCAGCCCGCCTTTTCGGCGAGAACCGTCAGGCCCTTTTCATTGACCTCGGCAAAACCGCCCTCGACCGGGATGATTTCCGGTGCGGCGCCAGCCGATGCGAAGATCTGGATCGCGCCATCGCGCACGGTCGACATGAAGGGCGCATGGCCCTCCAGCACGCCGAAGTCGCCATCGGTGCCGGGAACGACGACCTGATAGACCTCTTCCGAGCGGACGAGCTTTTCAGGGGTCACGAGTTCGAAATGCAGTGCCATTCTAAAATCTCCCCCCTCCCTTCCAGGGAGGGGCCGGGGGTGGGTGCCATCGCGATGCGATGGCCTGCGCCCTAGCCGAGAGGCAGGAAGCGCGCTTCGCGCGCTACCCACCCCTCAATCCCCTCCCTTGGAAGGGAGGGGAGGGTTTGTTGCTTAGGCTGCTTCGGCAGCCAGCTTCTTCGCCTTTTCGATGGCTTCGTCGATGCCGCCGACCATGTAGAAGGCGTTCTCGGGCAGATGGTCATATTCACCATCGACCACGGCCTTGAACGACTTCACCGTGTCTTCGATCTGGACGAACTTGCCCGAGATGCCGGTGAAGACTTCGGCGACGTGGAACGGCTGCGACAGGAACTTCTGGATCTTGCGCGCGCGGGCGACGGTGATCTTGTCCTCTTCCGACAGCTCGTCCATGCCCAGGATCGCGATGATGTCCTGCAGCGACTTGTACTTCTGCAGGATCGACTGGACGGCACGGGCGGTGTCGTAATGTTCCTGGCCGACGACGCGGGGTTCCAGAACGCGGCTGGTCGAGTCCAGCGGATCGACCGCCGGATAGATGCCCAGTTCCGAAATGGCGCGGTTGAGAACGGTGGTGGCGTCAAGATGCGCGAACGAGGTCGCCGGCGCCGGGTCGGTCAAGTCGTCCGCGGGGACGTAGACGGCCTGCACCGAGGTGATCGAGCCCTTGTTGGTCGAGGTGATGCGTTCCTGCAGCTGACCCATGTCGGTCGCCAGGGTCGGCTGGTAGCCCACGGCCGAAGGAATACGGCCGAGCAGAGCCGACACTTCCGCGCCCGCCTGGGTGAAGCGGAAGATGTTGTCGACGAAGAACAGCACGTCCTGGTTCTCGACGTCGCGGAAATATTCGGCAATCGTCAGGCCCGACAGGGCGACGCGGGCACGGGCGCCCGGCGGTTCGTTCATCTGGCCATAAACCAGGGCCACCTTCGAACCTTCGCTGATCGCGTTGCCGTCGGCATCCTTGGCGATGACGTTGGCGTCGAGGAATTCATGGTACAGATCGTTACCTTCACGGGTGCGTTCGCCCACGCCCGCGAAGACCGAGGTGCCGCCATGGCCCTTGGCGATGTTGTTGATCAGTTCCTGGATGAGAACGGTCTTGCCGACGCCAGCGCCGCCGAACAGGCCGATCTTGCCGCCCTTGGCATAGGGGGCCAGAAGGTCGATGACCTTGATGCCGGTGACCAGGATCGAGGCGTCGGTCGACTGGTCGACGAACTCGGGTGCCTTGGCATGGATCGGCGAACGCAGTTCGGTGGCGACCGGGCCGCGCTCGTCGATCGGCTCACCCACGACGTTCAGGATGCGGCCGAGCGTTGCCGGGCCGACCGGAACCGAGATCTGCGCGCCGGTGTCGGTGACTTCCTGGCCGCGGGTCAGACCGTCGGTCGAGTCCATCGCGATGGTGCGGACGGTGTTCTCACCCAGATGCTGGGCGACTTCCAGCACCAGGCGCTGGCCGTTGTTGCTGGTTTCCAGCGCCGAAAGGATCGCCGGGAGCGCATCGGGGAAGGTCACGTCGACGACGGCGCCGATGACCTGCGAGATGCGGCCTACATTGTTGGTGGTTGCCATGACTATGTCCTTGCCTGCTTGTCCTTAGAGGGCTTCGGCGCCCGAGATGATTTCGACGAGTTCGGTGGTGATCGCGGCCTGGCGGCTGCGGTTATACTGGATCGTCAGCTTGTTGATGAGGTCGCCGGCATTGCGGGTCGCATTGTCCATCGCGGTCATCGACGCACCCTGTTCGGACGCGTTGTTTTCCAGCAGCGCCTTGAAGAGCTGCACCGTGACGTTGCGCGGCAGCAGGTCGTCGAGGATCGCTTCCTCGCTCGGCTCATATTCCACCGTGGCGGCGATCGCGTTGCGGTCGGCGTCGGCGGGGATCTTCACCGGGATGATCTGCTGTTCGGTCGGGATCTGCGCGAGTGCCGACTTGAAGCGCGAATAGAAGAGATGGGCGACGTCGAACTTGCCGTCGAGGAACATCTGGCTGAGTTCCTGCGCCACCGCCTGGGCCTGGGCAAAGCCCGGCTCCTTGGCGCCGGTGGTGTCGTAATTGGCGACGATCTTGCCCGGATAGGTGCGGTTGATGACCGGACGGCCCTTGCGGCCGATCAGGTAGAACAGCACCTTCTTGCCATCCAGTTCCAGCGCGCGGGCCTTGGCCAGCGCGGCCTTCACGATATTGGCGTTGAACGCGCCGGCAAGGCCCCGATCGCTATTGGCGACGACCAGCAGATGGACTTCGTCCTTGCCGGTGCCGGCGAGCAGCGGCGAAGCGCCTTCGCCCGAGCCGCCGGCAATCTTGGTCGCCAGGCTCGCGACGACCGCTTCCAGTCGCTCGCTATAGGGGCGGGCAGCTTCGGCAGCGGCCTGCGCCTTGCGCAGCTTGGCCGCGGCGACCATCTGCTTCGCCTTGGTGATCTTCTGGGTCGACTTCACCGACCCGATGCGCAGCTTCAGTTCCTTGAGGCTAGCCATAGTTCAAATATTCCGAGCAAGGGCCAGACGGCCCGCGAGACCAAAGAAACCGACGCCCATGGCGCCTTCGAACCAGCGCATCGCGCTGCTCTGCCCCACTTTGCGGCCCGCCTTGGTGGCGAGCAGCGCGAGCAGGGCGCACCACAGGAAGCCCAGCCCATAGACGATCGCGATCAGCAGCATGCCCTGCCACGGCGCATCCGGGCCGGTGCCCACGAACTGCGGCAGCGCGGCGAGGAAGAAGATCGCGACCTTGGGGTTCAGCACGGTGCTGACCAGGCCCTGGGCGAAGGGCGATCCGCCGATCCGGACCTTGGGCGTTTCGCTTGCCGGCGCCGGCTTGATCGCGCCGCGCAGCAGGCCAAAGCCCATCCAGGCCAGATAGAGGGCACCGGCGATCTTAACGCCCAAGAACAGCCCCGGCACCGCATTCAGCACGCTGAGGAAGCCGAAGCCGCACAACAGCATGTAGAACAGGCCGCCAAGCTGGATGCCGCCGATCGCCGCCATTCCCGCCTTGAACCCGCGGCGCGCCGCGTGGCCGGCCACCAACATGGTGTCCGGCCCCGGCAGCAGCACCAGACCGATCGACATCACGGTCCAGGCAAGAAGGGAATGGGCGGTCAGCACAGCGTCTTAAGCGAAGGTCTTGCCGAACGAGTCCAGCGCAGCCTTCAGCTTGCCCTTGGCGTCGTCGCCCAGATCCTTGCTGTCGCGGATCGCGGTCAGCACTTCGGGGTGGTCGTGACGCAGATAGGCGAGCATCAGCTCTTCATAACGGGTCACGTCCTTGACCGGGATGCCGTCGAGATAGCCGTTGGTGCCGGCGAAGATCGACGCGGTCTGCTCTTCGAACGGCAGCGGCGAGAACTGGCCCTGCTTCAGCAGTTCGGTCAGGCGCGCGCCGCGGTTCAGCAGCTTCTGGGTCGAGGCGTCGAGGTCCGAACCGAACTGGGCGAAGGCCGCCATTTCGCGATACTGGGCCAACTCCAGCTTGATCGAGCCCGAAACCTTCTTCATCGCCTTGGTCTGCGCGGCCGAGCCGACGCGCGACACCGACAGGCCGACGTTGATGGCCGGACGGATGCCCTGGTAGAAGAGGTTGGTTTCGAGGAAGATCTGGCCGTCGGTGATCGAGATCACGTTGGTCGGAATATAGGCCGACACGTCGCCTGCCTGGGTCTCGATGATCGGCAGCGCGGTCAGCGAGCCATTGCCATTGGCGTCGTTCATCTTCGCAGCGCGTTCCAGCAGGCGGCTGTGGAGATAGAAGACGTCGCCCGGATAGGCTTCGCGGCCCGGCGGGCGGCGCAGCAGCAGCGACATCTGACGATAGGCGACGGCCTGCTTGGACAGATCGTCATACACGATCACGGCGTGCATGCCGTTGTCGCGGAAGAATTCGCCCATGGTGACGCCGGTATAGGGCGCCAGATACTGGAGCGGAGCAGGTTCCGAAGCGGTCGCGGCGACGACGATCGAATATTCCATCGCGCCATTTTCTTCGAGCTGCTTGACGATCTGCGCGACGGTCGAACGCTTCTGGCCGACGGCGACGTAGATGCAGTAGAGCTTCTTGCTCTCGTCGTCGCCCGCGTTGATGCCCTTCTGGTTGATGAAGGTGTCGATCGCGACGGCGGTCTTGCCGGTCTGGCGGTCACCGATGATCAGTTCGCGCTGGCCACGGCCGACGGGGACGAGGGCGTCGATCGCCTTCAGGCCGGTCTGCACGGGTTCGTGCACCGACTTGCGGGGGATGATGCCCGGCGCCTTGACTTCGACGCGCTTGCGCTCGGTATATTCGATCGGGCCCTTGCCATCGATCGGATTGCCGAGGCCGTCGACGACGCGGCCCAGCAGACCCTTGCCGACGGGAACGTCGACGATGGTGCCGGTGCGCTTGACGGTGTCGCCTTCCTTGATCTCGGCGTCCGAGCCGAAGATCACGATGCCGACATTGTCGGCTTCGAGGTTGAGTGCCATGCCCTGCACGCCATTGGCGAACTCGACCATTTCGCCCGCCTGGACGTTGTCGAGGCCATGGACGCGGGCGATGCCGTCACCCACGGTCAGAACGGAACCGACTTCGCTGACCTGCGCTTCGGTGCCGAAATTGGCGATCTGGTCCTTGATGACCTTCGAAATTTCTGCGGCGTTGATATCCATGTTCAGCCTTTCATCGCCAGGGCGAGACTATTCAAACGGGTGCGGATGGAGGAATCGATCATCTGGCTGCCGATCTTGACGACCAGCCCACCCAGGATCGCGGGATCGACCTTGGCCTCGACGGCAACGTCGCGGCCGACACGCGCCTTGAGGCCCTTGGCCAGCGCGGTCAGTTGAGTCTTGGTGAGCGGATGCGCGCTCGTCACTTCGGCGCGGGCCTCGCCCTTGTGATTCGACAGCAGCGTCTCATAGGCGCGGATGACCGCGGGAAGCTGCGAGAGGCGACGGTTCTGGGCGAGCACGCCCAGGAAATTCGTCGTCAGCGGATCGATCGACATGGCGGATGCAACCGCCGCGATCGTCTTACCCGCTGCGTCGCGGCTGAGAACGGGACTGTTGATCAGGCCCTTGAAATCAGACGATTCTGCGATCGCCGCCTTGATTGCCGCGAGGCTCGCTGCGACGGTGTCGAGCGTCTTGCCGTCGCGGGCCAGATCGAACAGCGCCACCGCATAGCGGCCGCTGAGGCTGGCCTGAATACCGCCGGTAGTCTCCACGCGCTTACCGTCCTCCAACTTGATTTGCCGGTCATGCAAAAAGAGGGGGAGCAGTAATAACCGTCCCCTGTTGTCGGGCCGGTTAGCAGTGCCAATATGACTATGCAAGTCATGTGACACGATTCCATCGCATCGACGAAATCAAGCCAATTTGACTGAGTTTTTCGGGAAAACGGACAGGCTAGGGAGCGGGGTCTGCGGGGGCAAGCCGTCCTTTTTGGCAATGATAGACCAGCCGCTCGTTCGGCTGGGGCGGCAGCAGCGCGGCGAGGTCCGACTGGAGCGTCGCGATCCGGGTCAACATCGTGGAATCGCTGCTGCATCCCTTGATCGGGCCATCCTTCAGCAGGGCGCGGGCCTTGTCCATCGTGTCGCCATCGGGCAGCCAGCGCTGCACCCGCAACAGGCCGGTGGCCGGGTCGAATTCGCTGCGGCTGACATAATTGCCCTCGTCGGGCACATGGGCGCGCTGCCAGGTCGTGCCGGTCGCCTGATATTGGGTGTCGCCGTTGACGCAGCCGCCCTCGGCCCAGTTCAGGCCGACATCATTGGGCTGCGACACGGTCAGTCGGCTGCGGTTGAGGTCGATCCGGCAGATATTGTCGCCGGCCCAGGCAAAGGCCTTGTTGCTGACCACGCTCTGGTCCTCCGGCAGCTTCACCCGCTCGTCGATGCTGGCAAAGCTGGGCTTGAAGACGAACAGGCCAAGCGCGCCCATCAGCAGGATGCCGCCACCGGCGATGAACCAGGTGGCACGCTTTTCGCGGCCCTGGCTGTAGAAGAGGCCGCCGGCACCCAGGCCCAGCACGGCGAGGGCCAGCAGCACGGCGGCGCCCGCCATCGCATTTTCGCGGCCGGAAATGACGTCGCGCTCGGCGGTGTCGCGGGCCTGCTGCAGCGCCTGCTCGCGCTTGTCGGCGGCGGCGCGGTCATTCTGTTCGGTCAGCTGCGATTCGCGCTGGGTGATCGAGGCTTCGGCCGCGTCGGCTTCGGCCATGGTGCGGCAGGCGACGACGGTGTGGAGCGAGGACACGCCGGCCTGGCGCAGGAAGGAGGCGACTTCGCGCCAGGATACGGCAAAGCCGAATTCGGCATCATTGCCGTCCGAGATCGAGCCGAAACTGTTGACGCCCAGCACCCGCCCGCAATCATCGACCAGCGGGCCGCCGCTGTTGCCGGCGGCAAGCGGGGCGGTGTGCAGGATGGTGTCGAAGCTTTGGCTGGAGCGGCCGGACGAGATGCTGCCGCTGGTCTTCACCGTGCCGAGCGGTTCGACCAGTTGCTTGAGGCTGAGGCCCTGGGCGCGATCGACGGTGCCGGGATAGCCGATGGCGGTGACATGCTGGCCGTCATCGACCGCCCCGGCATAGAAGGTGGCAACCGGCAGGCTGCCTTCCTCCAGCTGGATCAGGGCCAGGTCATTGCCCGGCGAATAGGCGATGATCCGTCCGCCATAGCTTTTCTTGCCCTCGGACGGGATCACGCCGATGACGAGATCCTTCTCCTCGCGCGCCAGTTCGACGACATGGGCGTTGGTCAGCACCTTGTCCGGGGCGATCGCGATGCCGCTGCCATGGCCCACGAAATAGGCGTCCGCGCCGTTGGTCGCGACCAATGCGACGCGCACCACGCTGCGCGCGGCGGCGGTGATATCCTGCTGTTCGGCCCGTGCGGGGCTGAGCAGGACGAGGGACGCGACAAGCGCGGCGATCGGGCGAAGGCGACGGAAAAGGGCGACCATAGGAGGCGCATACATATGCGAAGGCCCGCTTTAGGCAATCGGGAAAAAGCGGATGCGACGGGCCGTGTGCTTTTGACCGCAAGCGACGGGAAGCCTCGCCAAGCCGTCTGGATTACCCCATATCCATGAACCAGATGACACGCCCCGAACCCGTCCCGGCCGCCATGCCCGATGCCGCAGCCTGCTGGACCGCCTTTCTGGCGCGCGATCGGCGGCAGGATGGCTGCTTCGTCGGAGCGGTGCTGACCACCGGCATCTATTGCAAGCCGAGCTGCCCGGCCCGGCACCCGAAGCGGGAGAATATGATCTTCCTGCCTGATGGTGCGGCGGCCCGTGCGGCGGGCTTTCGCGCCTGTCTGCGCTGCCGGCCGGATGAGGTCGGGCGCGACCAGCAGGCGGTGGAAGCGGCGATCCGCCTGATCCGCGCGGCCGAAACGCCGCCCCGGCTGGAGGAGATGGCCGACCATGTCGGCTATGCGCCGCATCATTTCCATCGCTTGTTCAAGCGGATCACCGGCCTGACCCCGGCCGCCTATGCCCGCGATCTGCGCGCCGAGCGGCTGAAGGCGGCGCTGGCGACGCCCGGCAGCGTGACCGATGCGATCTATGAGGCCGGCTATAACGCGCCGAGCCGCGCCTATGCCGATGCCGAACGGCATCTGGGCATGACGCCCAGCGCCTGGCGCGAGGGCGGGCGCGGCGTCGATATCCGCCATGTCGTGATCGGGACGAGCCTGGGCGCGCTGCTGGTCGCGGCGACCGAGCGCGGCCTGTGCCGCATCGCCTTCGAGGAGGGGGAGGCAGAGCTGCGCCGCCGATATCCCAACGCGTCTCTGTTGCCTGCGGACGCCACGCTGGATCGCTGGGCGCGTGCCGTGGCTGCACTGGTGGATGATCCGGGGGCGGGGGCGGACCTGCCGACCGATGTCGGTGGCACCGCCTTTCAGCAGGCGGTCTGGGCCGCCTTGCGGACGATCCCGGCGGGCGAGACGCGCAGCTATGGAGAAATCGCCGCGGCGATCGGCCGGCCGGGCGCGGTGCGCGCGGCAGGGACGGCCTGCGGCGACAATGGCCTGGCAATATTGGTGCCGTGTCATCGTGTTTTGCGCAGCGACGGAAGCCTAGGCGGCTATGCCTATGGAGTCGATCGCAAGCGGAGCCTGCTGGAGCGGGAGCGACGTGCGAAGATGACAGCGAAGGCGACAGGTGAATGATCCTTTCTCGATCCGCTTGCGTCACAATATTCTCGTAATTTAACTTTTGATTAACTATAGGCTCGCGCCTTCTTCGATGGGGGCGGGTGGGCTTGCGTAGTCTGTTGTTCTGGCTGTTGCTGATGACACCGACCATGACAGTGGCCTTGCCGCTGGCGCGGCCGGTGGCGATGCCGATCGGTCCCGGTCCCGACCGGATGGCCGCCGGCGTGGCGCGCATGGTCGGATCCATCCTGGAATTTACCCGCTGGCCGACTGCGCGGCCGGTCGTGCGCATGTGCATGGCCGGTGTCGTCGCCCATGGCGACCAGTTGGATGAGATCAGCCTGACGAACGGCGCGCGGATCGCCACGGTGGCGCTGGCCGCCGACGAGGCCGCGCCGGCCGCGCGCTGTGATGCGCTTTATCTCGGAAGCCTGGACGCGGTGGTGCGCCAGCGTTTGATCGCCGCCATGCGCGGCAATGCGGTGGTGACGATCGCGGAGGATGATCGCGACTGTGCGGGTGGGGCGATGTTCTGCCTGTTGTTCGCGCCGCAGACGCTGTCCTTCCAGCTCAACATCGATGCGGTGTCCCGATCCGCGGTGCGGATCGATCCGCGCGTGCTGCGCGTGGCGAAGGGGGGCTATTGACCATGGCCGAACCAAGCCCGACCGCAATGCCGACCTTGCGCCAGTTGCTGGCGCGAGCGCATCTGCGCCTGATTTTGTTCGCCGTGTTGATGGCGGGCCTGACGCTGACGGTGACAGGTGTCACCGTCATTCGCGGCTATGCCGCCCGCAACCTGACGCTGATCGCGCAGACCGTCGCCTATACGGTCGAGCCGGCCCTGGTGTTCGAGGATGTCGACGCGGCACGACAGGGGATCGCCACAGTGGCGGCATCCGAAAGCGTGCGATCGGTCGAGTTGCATGATCGTGACGGACGGTTGATCGCGGCCTGGAACCGGCCCGATCGCGGCATGGCCGGCAACCTGTCCCGGATCGTGGACGCGCTGTTCTGGCCCAGCCCGGTACGGGTGCCGGTTCATCACGGGCCTGTCGTCGTGGCCGAAGTGCAGGTGTTCGGCGATGCCGGAGGCCTGGGGCGCTATATCCTGTCCGGGGTTGCCACTGCGCTGGCCTGCCTGGGGCTGACCATCGTCGCGACCCAGTTGCTGGCGCGGCGGTTGCAGCGCGACGTGACGGGACCATTGGCCCATATTGCACAAGTCGCCCATGCAGTTCGCACTGACCGCCAGTTCGATCGGCGCGTGCCGGTCGCCGGCATTCATGAGGTCGATCAGTTCGCGCGCGATTTCAATGCGCTGCTGGATGAACTGGACGAATGGCACACCGGCATTTTGAACGAGAATCGTATCCTGGAGCGCCAGGCGACGCGCGATCCGCTGACCGGCCTAGGCAATCGTGCGATGTTCGAGCGGGAGCTCGCGGCGACCATGGCGCAGGCCGATGAAGGCGATACGTCCTTCGCGGTCATTTATGTCGATGTGAACCGGTTCAAGCAGGTCAATGACAGCCATGGCCATGATGCCGGCGACGTCATGCTGATCGTCATCGCGGCGCGGCTGCGGATGGCCTTGCGGCCGGGCGACATGGCCTTCCGCCTGGGCGGCGACGAATTTGCGCTGATCCTGGCGGCCGGGGCGACCCGAGCCGAAGCCGATCAGATGTCGGCGCAGATCGGGACCAGCATGACCCAGCCGATCATGTTGCCGAGCGGCGTCAGCATCCGATCCTCGCTGAGCATCGGCAGCGCTCTCTATCCACAGGACAGTGTCGATCCGCGCGCACTGCTGCGCCATGCCGACGCGGCCATGTATGCGGCCAAGGCGCGGAGCGACGGCCGGAATTGATGATGAGGAACAATATGCGAAAGCTTCTTTCCCTCCTGGCGCTGACTTTGCTGGCAGCCTGTCAGACGGTGCAGCCGAGTGATGGCTTCACCGAAGCACAGAAGACGGTGCTGCGTGCCAATGGCTTTCAGCCGGTCGGCAGCAACTGGGAATTCGGCATGGCCGACCGGCTGTTGTTCTCGACCGACCAGAGCGTGCTGATCCCGGCGCAGCGCGATGTGATCAGCCGGATCGCGAGCGCGCTGGTCGCCGTCGAAGTGCGCGGCGCCAAGGTGGAGGGGCATACGGACAATACCGGCACGGCTGCCTATAATGAGCAATTGTCGCAGAAGCGGGCGCAGGCCGTTGCCGACGCGCTGGCGGCGGGCGGCATGGCACCGGCGGCTCTGCATCCGGTGGGCATGGGGTTGCGGGTGCCGGTGGCGAGCAATGACAGCGAGGTCGGTCGCCAGGAAAACCGCCGCGTGGTCATCATCGTCGCACCGAACGACGCCATGTCGCTTTAACGGCGGATTGGCTCGAAATCCTTCACCCGCGCCATGACGGCGGTGCGCTGGGCATCGGTCATGCTGCGCCAATGGACGATTTCGTCGAGGGTGCGGCCGCAGCCGGTGCAGCCCTTGCGCTCGGCATCGAGCGAACAGAGATTGCGACAGGGGCTCTCGATCGGCGCGGCCATCACATGAAGCTGTAGGGGTCGACGTCCACCGCGACGCGGGTGGTCGATTTCCACACCAGATTGCCGAGCCATTCGCGGATCACCGACTGGATGTCGACCTGGCGCGTGGCGTGGATCAGCAGCCGGTGGCGATGGCGGCCGCGCAGCACGGAAAGGGGGGCAGGGGCGGGGCCATAGACGCGCATGCCCTCCACCTGCGGCGCCGACTTGCCGATCAGCCGCGCGGTCTGTGCGGCTTCGTCGCTATCCTCACTGGAGATGATGATTGCGGCGAAGCGGCCGAAGGGCGGGGCATTGGCGCGGCGGCGGTTTTCGGTCTCGATCAGATAGAAGCGCTCGCTGTCGCCGGCGATAAGGGCCTGGATCACCTCCGCATCGGGCATTCGGGTCTGGATGAAGACATGGCCCGGTTTTTCGCCGCGCCCGGCGCGTCCGGCGACCTGCATGATCTGCTGGAAGGTGCGTTCGGATGCGCGCAGATCACCGCCCTCCAGCCCCAGGTCCGCGTCGATCACGCCGACCAGGGTCAGGTTCGGGAAATGATAGCCCTTGGTGATGAGCTGGGTGCCGACGATGATGTCGATGTCCCCAGCCTCCACCGACTTGACGAAATCGGCGGCGCGGGCCGGCGAGTGCAGCGTGTCGGACGTGGCGATGGCCACCCGCGCCTGTGGCCACAGCGCCTTCACCTCGTCGGCGATGCGCTCGACGCCTGGGCCGCAGGCGACCAGGCTGTCCTCTTCCTTGCACTCGGGGCAGAAGCGCGGCGCCGGGATGACATGGCCGCAATGGTGGCAGGCGAGCCGCTTGGTCAGCCGATGCTCAACCATCCAGCTGGTGCAATTGGGGCATTGGAAGCGATAGCCGCAATGGCGGCACAGCGTCAGCGGGGCATAGCCGCGTCGGTTGAGGAAGAGCAGGCTCTGTTCGCCCTTGGCCAGCACTTCCTCCATCGCCATCACTAGCGGCGGCGCGATCCAGCGGCCGCGCTCGGGCGGATCGGTCAGCAGGTTGATGCCCTCGATATCGGGCATCTGCGCGCCGCCGAAACGGGCCGGCAGCTTGATCTCGCGATAGCGGCCAAGGTCGACCTGATGCCGTGTCTCGATCGCCGGGGTGGCGGAGGCCAGAACGACCGGGAAATGTTCGATGAGGCCCCGCATCACCGCGACGTCGCGGGCATGATAATGGACGCCTTCCTCCTGCTTGAAGCTCGCCTCATGCGCTTCGTCGACGACGATCAGGCCCAAATTGGGATAGGGCAGGAACAGGGCGGAGCGGGCACCGACGACGACCCGCGCCTCGCCCGCCGCGATCGCGCGCCAGGCGCGGCGGCGTTCGCTCTGGCGCAGGCCGCTATGCCAGTTGACCGGGACCGTGCCGAAGCGTTTCTCGAACCGTTCAAGGAAGGGTTCGGTCAGGGCGATTTCGGGCAGCAGCACCAAGGTCTGCTTGCCGGCGCGGATGGCAGCGGCGATCGCCTCGAAATAGACCTCGGTCTTGCCCGACCCGGTGACGCCGTCGAGCAGGAATGGGGCAAATTCATGGGCACGCACCGCGTCCGCCATGTCGGTCGCGGCCGCCATCTGCTGCTCGGACAGGGCCGGCGGCGCGTGGGCTGGGTCGGGCTCCGGGAAGGGGGTGTCGACGCTGACCTCGACCGGCTCGAACGCGCCGGCCTTCACCAGACCGCGGATCACCGTATCGCTGACCCCGCCGATCATCGCCAGTTCGCGCACCAGCCCTTGCCGGTCGCCGATCCGCTCCATCGCCTGGGTGCGCTGTTCGGTCACGCGATCGGGCAGTTGGCCGGTGGCACGATATTCGATGACGGTGCGCGTGCCCTCCAGCGCGGACATCGACGCCAGCGCCATGCGCAGCACGGCGGCCGGCGGGGCGAGATAATAGTCGGCGGTCCATTCGATCAGCCGGCGCAGCGTTTCGGGCAGCGGCGGCGCGTTCAGCACTTCCAGCAGGTTGCGCAATCGATTGTCACCGACCGTCTCGACATCCGGAAAGGACTCCTCGTCCCAGACCACACCGACCAGCTGGCGCGGGCCCAGCGGGGCGACCACGATGCTGCCCGGCCTGGCCGTCATGCCATGGGGGATGCGATAGTCGAGCGGGCCGAGGGCGGCATTGAGCAGGAGGACACGGGCGCGGGCCATTGAGCGTCCTTAACCGCTCTTGCCGTTCTGGCAAATCGTCAGAGCCGCCAGGCGATCGCCAGCCAGGGGACATGGACGACCTCATCGGGGCGGTCGTTGGGGAAACTATGCTGGCGCATATAGCTCAGCTGGATGCCGAGCCGCGGCGTCAGCACATGGCGCAGGCCGATCAGCTGCCGCGTGGTGACAAGTTCGCTGTCCTGGACCGCGCTTGGCCTGTGCAGTTCGAAGAAAAATTCAGCGGAGGTCAGGAGGAACCATTTGCGCTGCTTTTCCAGCGGGATGTCGAGCTGGATACGTTCGCGCAGGCGCCAGGCCGGCTGCGCGGCGCTGTCGATGTAGCGCTGTTCCAGCCGGGTGCGGCTCTGCAGCAGGCCCAGGTCCACGATCAACTGCTGGTGAAAGCGCATTTCCTTCTGCACCCGGCTGGTGACGAAGGCAAAGCCGCCGCCCAGCTGCACGCCATCGGCGATCCGATGGTCCAGGGTGATCCGTTGCAGCAGCTGGTCGTTGCCCGGCCGCAGGCGATAGCTGACATCGATGCCGATCCGGTCATTGTCGTCGATCTGCGCGACCCCGCCGCCGGTGATCCAGGTTTGCACCGCTTCGTCTGCGGCACGGGCATTGCGGGGCAGGGCGATCATGGCCACAAAGATCATGAACGGGGCGATCCTGTCGCTATATGCGCGTATCGCAAACATCATGGCCGCTCCCTGTCCGGCTCAGATAAAGCGTGGCGATCGCCAAGGCAATTGGCGCTCGCCCCGATGGCCAATCCATCGGCCAGCCGCTAAAGGGAGCCGATTCGCGAATCCTGCCCCGGAGCATCCCATGAAATTCTTCGTCGACACCGCCGACATTGCCGAAATCCGTGACCTGGCCGCCACTGGCCTGCTGGACGGCGTCACCACCAACCCGTCGCTGATCCACAAGTCGGGCCGCAAGTTCCTGGAAGTGATCGAGGAAATCTGCGGCGTCGTGGACGGCCCGGTATCGGCCGAAGTCGTCGCGCTCGACCATGAGACGATGATGAAGGAAGCCGCGGTCCTGCGGAAGATCGCCCCCAATGTCTGCATCAAGGTGCCGCTGACCATCGATGGCCTCAAGACCTGCAAGGCGTTGACCGACGATGGCGTGATGGTGAATGTCACCCTCTGCTTCTCGGCCAACCAGGCGCTGCTCGCGGCCAAGGCCGGCGCCAGCTTCATCTCGCCCTTCGTCGGCCGTCATGATGATAATGGCTTCGACGGCATGCAACTGATCGAAGACATCCGCCTGATCTACGACAATTACGCGTTCGACACCGAAATCCTGGTCGCGTCGGTCCGTCACCCGATCCACGTGCTCGACAGCGCCAAGATCGGCGCCGATGTGATGACCGCGCCGCCGGCCGTCATCAAGGCCCTGTTCAACCATGTGCTGACCGACAAGGGCATTGCCGGCTTCATGTCGGATTGGGCCAAGACCGGCCAGTCGATCCTCTAAGCGACATTGCCGGCGGGCGGGCGATCGGCCTGCCCGCCGGAACTCCTGCCGCCGCCCGGCCATTGTCTCCGCACAAGGAGGTGGCCATGTTCGTTGCGGTCTATTGGTGGCGCGTCCACCCCGGCAAGGAAGAGCAGTTCCGCGCAGCCTGGCGCCGCGGCACCGACCTCATCCGTGAAAAATATGGTAGCTGTGGATCGCGCCTGCACCGCGATGCGGACGGGCGGTTCGTGGGCTATGCCGAATGGCCGGACGAGGCGACCTGGCGCGCGGCGTTCGACGCGAAGATGGTCTATGACGATCCGGAAACCCGCGCCGCCTTTGTCGACGCGATCGCCGAAGTGCCGGCGGATGCCGACCCGATCTTCACCATGACGGTCACCGACGACCTGCTGGTGCGTGCGACGAGCTGATCCGGGCGGGAACCTTTTGTTCAGCATATTCGGCTAGATAACACGCTCCTTTCCCCGATGAACCTGTCCATGCCGATCGACGCCGTCACCATGCTGCTCATGACCCAGGCCATCGCCCTTGTTGCGGCGCTGGTGCTGGCTGCCGAATGGCGTCTGGCGAAGGCGCGCTCGCTCGCCTGGTGGAGCGCGGGATTCGCGACCATCGTGGTGGGCAGCGGCATGTCGGTGTTGCGCACGGCGGACAGCTTCCTTCTCTATGTCTGGCTGGCCAACGGCCTGCTGGTGGTCGCGCATCTGTTGTTCGCCAAGGGGGCGGCGGCCTTTGCCGGGCGACGCCTTCCCGGCATCTGGCTGGGTGTGCTGCTGGTCTGGGTGGCGCTGCTGGGCACCGATCCGGCCAATGATCGCACTGCGCTGTTCGGCCTCGTCAATTCAGCGCTGGTCGCAATCCTGTCGCTCAAGGCCGCGTCCCTCCTGCTCTCGCTCCGTCGTACCAGCGAAGTGCGCGATGCGGTGCGGCTGGGGCACATCTTCCTTGGCCATGGCATATTCTACCTCGCCAAGTCGGGGCTGATCTTCATGCCGGGCCTGTTCGTCAGCCTGGTGGGCTTCAAGGGGTTGCTGATCAAGGCCTCGCTCTATGAGGGCATATTGGTCGAGGTATCGCTGGCCCTGCTGATGCTGGCGGCTGTGCGACACCGGCGCGAACGGCAGATCACGGCGCTGGCGGAGCGGGATTCACTGACCGGCGCCTATAATCGTCGCGCGTTCGAGGCGAAGGCGGCGGCCGGGATGGCGCTGGCGCGGCGGGCCGGCCAGCCGGTGGCGCTGCTGCTGTGCGACGTCGATCATTTCAAGGCGGTCAATGATGGCTTCGGCCACGCCACCGGCGACCGGCTGCTGTCGGGACTGGCCGAAATATTGACGGATTGCGTACCCGCCGATGCACTGGTGGCGCGGCTGGGCGGCGATGAGTTCGCCGTTCTGCTCTTTGGTCTTCCACCCGAAAATCTGCCGGCACTCGGCCGCCGCATCTGCCATCGTTTCGCGCAGAGCGGGGCGGGTGTCGCCGGGGCGAGTTTGCAAGTCTCGACCAGCATCGGTGCGGCGACCAGCATCACGGGCACGGAGGAACTGCCGCACCTGTTCGATCGGGCGGATCGCGCGCTTTATGACGCCAAGCGCAAAGGGCGCGATCGCATGTCGGTTGAATCAGGCGTGGACTTGAGCGTCGCGACCCCGCCGCTGCGCCTCGCCAAAGTGGCACGTCGCGTCTGAGACTTGGTCGCACCCTTTCATGTCAAATTTGAGTGGGGCGCCATTAACCGTTGATTGATGTCGCCGAACGGCGATCCGTTCCCGCCCAGAGCGGCAAGCGAAACGCAATCGCCGAATCTGAGGAAAGCTGTTTGGGATTTACCTTGCTCGATCATCTCGATCGCGCGACGTTCGGAGATGCAGCAGGAACCGAGCGTCGCATAATCGGCGTTGGATACGGTGCCTGATCCGATGATCGTGCCGGCAACCAGATCGCGGGTGCGGGCAGCGTGGGCGACAAGTTCGTGGAAACCAAATGCCATTTCGCCGCCATGGGGATGGCCGAACCAGGCGCCGTTGATGCGGACCTCCAGTGGTAGATGGACGCGGCCGTCCTGCCAGGCTTCGCCCAGCTCATCGGGCGTGACCGCAAAGGGCGCGACAGAGCAGGCGGGCTTGGCCTGGACCCAGCCGAACCCGGTCTTCATCTCGATCGGGGCGATCGCGCGCAGCGACCAGTCGTTGATGAGCAGGACCAGCTTGATATGGGATAGCGCATCCTGCGCGCTAGTGCCCATCGGCACGGCATCGGTGATGACGCCGAACTCGCCTTCGAAATCGATGCCGTCAGCTTCGCTGGGGAGCGGCACATCCTGCGTTCCGGACAGGAAGCGATCGGACAGGCCCTGATACATCAGCGGCCGGTCGGTTTCGATCGGCGGCAGGTTGAACGCCTTCTGCATCAGTTTGCCATGCTGCGGAAAAGCGGAGCCGTCGAGCCATTGCCAGGCGCGGGGCAGGGGAGCGAGCAACCGGCTTTCGTCCAGCACATCGCCTTCCCCCTGTTCCAGCCGGTCGGCAAGCCGGCGCAGCGCCGGTTCGACGCTGTCCCATCGCTCGATCGCCTGCTGCAACGTGTCCGCAATGCCGTCCGCAGGCAGGCAGCGACGCGCATCGCGGGAGACGACGATCAGGCTGCCATCGGGGCGGCCATTATCGAGGGTGGCAAGGCGCATCTTTATTCCTCGAAGATTGCGACCGCGCGGGTCCAGCCGGCCGACGCGCCCTTGATCTTGTGCGGGAAGCAACTGACCATGAAGCCATGGCCGGGCAGGCTTTCCAGATTGTGCAGCTTTTCCAGGTGGCAATAGCCGATGTCGCGGCCGGCCTTGTGGCCTTCCCAGATCAGCGAGGTGTCGCCGGTTTCCTTGACCTTCTGCGCGGTATAGCTGAACGGCGCATCCCAGGACCAGGCATCGGTGCCGGTGACGCGCACGCCCCGCTCGGTCAGGTAGATGGTCGCCTTATAGCCCATGCCGCAGCCGCGATTGACATAGTCGGGCTGGCCCAGCGCCGTGCCGGCGGCGGTGTTGACCAGCACGATGTCGAGCGGCTGGAGGCTGTGGCCGATGCGCGCTAGTTCCGCTTCGACATCGGCAGCGGTAACGACATAGCCGTCGGGGAAATGGCGGAAGTCGAGCTTCACGCCGGGCTGGAAACACCATTCCAGCGGCACCTCGTCGATCGTGATCGATCGTTGCGGTTCGCCGTCGCGGCCGTCCATGGTCGGATGGAAATGATAGGGCGCGTCCAGATGCGTGCCGCTATGGGTGGTCAGCTTCACCCATTCGGATGCCGCGAAGCCGGCGCCGTCGGGCGTGTCCTGTGCCGTGACGCCGGGGAAGAACATCGCCAGTTCATGCGCGGTGTCGGCATGGGTCTGATAGGTGATCTCGGGCTTCAGGAACGGCGGGTCGCTGACCACATCGTTGCACAGCATGATCGACAGATCGACGAAGCGGCGGGTCATGCGGTCTTGCCTCCCAGCGTTTCGGCGAACCAGTCGGCGATGCAGTCGCGGCCATAGGCCATATTGTCCGCGCCGACATGTTCGACACCGCCTTCGCGCGGCGTGAAGATCGTCTTTTCGCGGCGGGGGGAGTTGACGAGCTGGTCGTAGAGATCGTCAGCATAATCGACGCTGATCTGGCGATCCTGCGCGCCATGGGTGACCAGGAAGGGCACCTTGATGCGGTCCATATGGCCGTTGAGGTTCATTGCTTCGGATTTGGCCAGAAAGTCCGCCTGATCCTTCGCCCCGAACGCCCAATGGACATGCGCCCAATAATGGGGAACCGGGTTTTCGCCCTCGCGCGCCATGCGCTTGTCCTGCACTTCGCGCCAATTATGGTTGGCGCCCCAGACCGCGCCGCTGGCAAAGCGGGGTTCATAGGCGACGGCGCGCGGCGCGAAATGCCCGCCCAGCGAAATGCCGGTCAGGCCGATCGCCCGGCCATCGACATCGGGTTGCTGTTCCAGCCAGTCGATGGCCTTGCTGGCCCAGCTTTCGCTGTGCGGATCGACGGGCAGATCCTGGAGCCGCAGCGCTTCGCCGCTGCCGGGCTGGTCCACGCACAGCGTCGAAATGCCACGCCGCGCCAGTTCCTGCGGCAGGCGCGTCCAGTAGAGCAGTTCCTTGCAGCTATCGAGCCCGTTGCAGAAGACCACGACCGGCTTTCTTCCCTCGCCCGGCGCGCGGGTGAAGAGGGCCGGCATCGTTCCTGTCGCCAGCGGTATTTCGATCCGCTCGCGATTGAGCCGGCCCAATGTCGTCGACCGGTCAAAGGCTTCGCGTGCCTTCGCATAGGTCGCCTCGCGGCCCGGCGCGCCATGGCCCTGCATCCGCTCGGCGGTGATCAGATAGAGCGCGGCGCGCTCCATCTTGTTGGAGGCGGAGAAGAGCCGGCCCTGGGCCTCATCCTGCGCCGCCAGTTCCAGCAGCTTGTCGCCCATTGCTGCCCAGGCCTTCATGAACATGGGCGTGCCCGCGTCGGCGCCGCTGTCGGCAGCGTCGCGGATCGGCTTGCACATGTCGATGATCTCGCCGAGCTGCGCGCCCGATTCCATCGCGATCGCGACCGACAGGTTCCAGATATAGTTGGGGAAATATTCGAACAGCGCCACGGTTTACGCCTCCCCTCTCAAACTTCTGCAGCCTGGAACAGGCCCTTGTCGGGCTCGGGATGGGGCATGGTCTGGGGGCCGCCGACGCCGATGCCCCACTGGTCCATCACCTTGGGGCCGGGCACATGGACCTTGGGTTCATGGCGCTCGAAATCCACATATTCCAGCTCGGACGTATATTCGACCGCGAAGCCCGTCGGCGTGGTGAAATAGCTGAACGTATTGTTCCCGGCCGTGTGGCGCCCCGGTCCCCAGCGAATGTCGGTGCCCTTCTGCCGCAGCCGGTTGATGCCGACCATCATGTCGTCGACGCTCGGCATGTCATAGGCGACATGGTTGAGGCAGGGCGGTCCGGGCAGGATGGCGAGGCGGTGGTGCGCGCCGTTGCAGCGCAGGAAACACATGAAATCGCCCAGCCAGTCCGACACCTTGAAGCCGAGCACGTCGCAGAACCACTGGACCAGAGCCTGATGGTTCGGCGAATGCAGGACGATATGGCTGATCCGCTGCGGCACGCCTTCCCATTGTGCGATGGCGCGGGGTTCGGTCGGGCGATATCGCTCGAAATCTCGAAGGGCAGGCCGTCGGGCGAGAAGAAGCGGAAGCCATAGCCGCCCCCCAGCGTGTCGAGATCGTGCGGGGCGCAGATGATCCGCGCGCCGGATGCCGCGATCCGATCATGCAGGGCATCGACATCGGCCCGGCTGTCGGCCGCCAGCGCGATCACGTCGATGCGCTTGTCTGCCGCGGCACGCAGCCGCACGACATAGGCTTCCTCGCCGCCATCGGCTGCGAAATGGACCATGCCATCCTTTTCGCCCGCTTCGACCAGCTTCCACTGGTCGGCATAAAAGGCGCGTTCGGCCTCCAGATCGGGCACGGCATAGCCGACATAGCGGATTTCGGTGACGCGGCTCATTCTGTCTGCTCCGGAACGGGTAGGGAAAGGTCAAACGCGACGTCCGCGGCCGATCGGCCGGCGAACAGACGGGGGGCGGCGATGTCGCGCCAGCCATCGCACCAATATTGCAGGCGGCGGCGCAGGATCGGGATTGCCAGTTGTCGCCGCTCGCCCGGTTCCAGATGGACCTTGGTAAAGGCGACCAGCGCCAGTTCGGGCTCGCGCCGATAGATCTGGATGACATCGCTGCCGGCGCGATCGGACTGGTTATGCATCTGGGCACGGACGATGAGGCCACCGTCATGGCCGGCGACGATATCGACATCGTCCAGCGCGATGTCCGCATAGCCGAGACCGGCGCCCAGCGTGTGGCGCGGATCGGCCATGCCGCGATAGCCGATCCGCCGGCCCTCGTCATAGCGCAGGTCGCCCTTCTCATCGGGCATCAGGGCCAGGGCGGGATAGTCGGCATCGTTGCGTGCGATCGAGACCGGCATGCGCCCGCCCGGCTCCCGGTCGCCGGCCAGAACCTGCGCGATCGCGGTCCCGAATGCCTCGCCGGGATACCAGGCGATCAGCAGCGCTGCCGCTTTCTCTTCCCAACTCGTGTCGAAGGCATGGCCGACATTGGCGACGATGATGGTGCGTGGATTGGCGGCGGTCACGGCATCGATCAGCGCCAGTTGATTGTCCGGCAGGCTGGTGTGGCTGCGGTCCTTGCTCTCGACGCTCGCGTCCGACGTTTCACCGACCATCAGGATGACGGCATCGGCCTGCTGCGCCAGCGCGACGGCACGATCCAGCATCGCCTCGGGCGTGTCGGGGCGGCGAATGCCAAACCATAGGCCGTGGACGCGGGCGGGCTGGTAGAGGAACTCGACCTCGATCGGATAGCTGTGCCCGGCCTTGAGAGGGGCGCGGGCATCACGGGCATCGCCGCTCTTGAGCTTGCCCATCACATCCGACGAGGGAATGGCCTCGTCCAGCACCAGCAGGTCGACGCCATCGATGCGCATCCGCACCGGCCCGGTCGCGCCCAGATGAAAGCTGTGATCGCCATCATGCTCGGCCCGGAACAGACCGCGCGCGACGATCCGGGCAGGGCGGTCGAGTGCGGCGATGTCGTCATGCACGCCGGCGAACCAGACCAGCGAGTTGGTATCGCGCGTCTCGCTGTGGATCAGGCGGGCGTCGTCCGCCGGGCCATCATAATAATCGATCGTCATGCCATGGGCATAACCGTCGCCGAGGTCGCGGGCGGGTGTGACCGGCATCGACGGCAGGCGCGGCTGAGGATCGACGCCGGGTTCATAATCGACCCGCGACTTGCCGGCATAGCGCGCCTGGATCGCCTCCAGCGGGCGCGCCGCATCCGGCGTCACGGCGATCTTGGCGAAGGTGCCACCCTGGTAACAGGGGGCGGCCGCATTGGGGCCGATGATGGCGATATGGCGGTCGCGACCGAGCTCAAGCGGTAGGATCGCCTGTTCGTTGCGCAGCAGCACGAAGCCTGCGGCTGCGGCCTCCACCAGCAGCGCCTGGGCATCGGCGCCTTGGATCGGAACATGCTTGTCCCCCTTGAAGCGGCGGGCGGCGGTGGCGACCCGCGATGCGGCATCCGTCACGCGCTGCCCGCTGACCAGTCCGTCGGCCAGCGCGGCCGCAGCCTTTGCGCCCAGGAAGCGGGCCGGCCCCGGCATTTCAAGGTCCAGGCCGGCGGTCAAGGTCGCGACGGTGGAATGGGTGCCGAACCAGTCGCTCATCATCACGCCGGGAAAGCGCCACTCGCCTTTGACGATGGTCGTGATGACATGATGATGCTCGGCGCACCATTGGCCGTTCAGCCGGTTATAGGCGGTCAGCATGCCGCCGACGCCGGCCTCGGCGCACAGTTCGAAGGGGAGCAGATAGATTTCGCGCAAGGTGCTTTCGCTGACCACCGCGTTCATCCGGTCGCGATCGGTCTCGCTGTCGTTGCAGACCAGATGCTTGGCGACCGATGCGGTGCCAGTGCTTTGCAGGCCGCTGGCCCAGGCTGCGCCCAACAGGCCAGCGAGCAGCGGCTCCTCCGAATAATATTCGAACGCCCGGCCGGCGAGCGGGCTGCGCGCCAGATTGACATTGGGGGCGAGGACCATGTCGACGTCCATGCGGATCGCCTCGCCACCGACCAGCGCACCGACGCGCATGTTGAGGTCGATGTCCCAGCTGGCGCCCAGCGCGGTCGGGCAGGGAGTCAGCAAGGCAATGTCGCGTTCGTCCACGCGTCCGCTGGCAATGCCCATCGGCCCGTCTGCCATCGCCAGCGAAGGGATGCCCGCTTCAGCATAGCCGACCGTCGTCCACATGGTGGCGCCGGCGCTCATCGCCAGTTGCTGGTCGATCGTCAGGCCGGACATGCGGCGCCCTCCATCGCGAAGTGCATGATCTGCCGCGCCTGAGCGCGGACCGCATTGGCGATGCCTTCATCACACAGCGCGCCGTCGGCATCGAAGGGGCGCTGCTCGACCGAGTTGACCGCAACCCCGACCGGCGTCGGCCAGCCGCGCATCGCATGGATGACATCGCGCAGCGCCGACAGGGTGGTGCCGCAGGCCTGCCAGCCGGCCGCCGTGACGACCAGGCCGACCGGACGACCATCGAAATAGACACGGCTGTCGCCGCGCAGATCTTCCAGCAGGTCGATCGCATTCTTCACCAGCCCGGAATAGCCACCATGATAGCCCGGACTGCCGATGACGATGCCATCGGCGGAACGGATGGCATCGACCAGCGCGCGTTCCTCGGCCGTGCGGTCGGGATGCTCGGGATTGAAATGGGGCAGGCGGGCGAGGGCCGGGCCGTCGAACATCGTCGTCTCGGCGCCCAGATGCTCGCATTCCTTCAGGACCGCACGCACGATCCGCTCGCTGGAAGATGCCTGGCGGAATGTGCCGCCTAGGCCGACGATCCGCTTCGGGCGGGCGCCATGATGACCGGACATGTCCATACTCCTCGAAATGGCGCGGCCTTCTTGCGGGCCGCGCTCATCAGTGCATTGGGGTTCAGGCGTCGACCTTCGCCTTGAAGGCGGGCATGACCTTGTCCGACAGCAGGCGCAGCGTCTGGTTGCCCAGGCGTAGCCGCTCCTCGGTCAGCGGACCGGTGGTGGTGCCGCACAGGATGTTGCCGATGCCCAGTTCCTCATAGGGTTCGAGATGCTCGATGACGGTTTCGGGCGAGCCATAGAGGCACCATGTGCCGATCCAGTCCTCGGTCAGCGCATTGGGGGTGCGATCGGTCTTCTTGTTGGCCGAATCTGATTCCGCGCGGGCGTTGAAAGCGGCCTCGCGCTCGATCGCGTCCTGATAGGAGCGCAGGATGATTTCCAGCTCCTCGCGCGCCTGCTCGTCGGTTTCGGCGACATGCACGACCTGATAGGTGTGGGTGGTCCAATCCAGCGCCTGGGCGATGGCTTCCTGCGAATGGCCGGCCTCGTCCAGCATCTGGCGATAGACGCCGAAATATTTGGCGACATGCTTCATCGGCTCGGTGCCGCCGATCTGCGGCGGGGTGAAGGCGGGAATGAAGGCGGGCCAGGCATTTTCGGCTGCCCGGCGCGCGCTCGTCTCCTTCATCGCGACCGGCATCAGCCGGGCATGACCGGACGAATATTGTGCCGGCGCGATCCGCTGCAGCACGCGGCCCTTGTGCGGGCCATTGTCGATCTCGACCGCGGGATCTTCCATCTGCTTGGCCCAGAGCTGCTCGGCGATGGCAAGGTTCGCCTCGGAGATGGCGCCGGCTTCCTTGTAGTTGACGCCGAAGCCGATCATTTCCTCGGGCGTGGTGCCGCTGCCCACGCCGACCAGCAGCTTGCCGTCGGTCAGCTGGTCCAGGATGTTGATGCGCTCGACGAAGCGGACCGGGTGATGGAGCGGGACCGAAACGACGGAAAAGCCGAAATGCATCTGCGGCAGCTTCGCCGCCAGATAGGAGGCGAACATGAAGCTGTCGGACGCGACCGGCATGTAACCGTTGAAATGATGGTCGGGCAGGAAGATCGCATCGAAGCCCAGATCGGCCGCCTGGGTCGCGTGCGCGGTCAGGTCGTGGATCAGTTTGCGATCCTCGTCGGGCGCCATCGAACGAGCGTTCAGAAACACAGAAAAGCGCATTTTTCCCCTCCATGGCTGCCCTTTGGGCGCGCATATGACGACTTGTTTACATTGGCGGCCAAAGCCGTCAGAATGAATCTCAATTAGAACCAATGTTCTTATTATCGATAGGATCTTTATGTCTTCAGTGTCAACCGAGAAATCGAAGGATGATTCTATTTCTGGTTCGGGAGAGGCCAGTCGCGTGCCTCAGCAGGGCCGCAGCCGGGCCTCTTACGAGCGCATGCTGGCGGCCGCCGAGAAGCTGATGGTGAAGCGCGGCAATGACGATTTCACGCTCACCGAAGTGGCCAAGGCCGGCAAGGTGTCGATCGGCTCCATCTATTTGCGCTTCGACAGCAAGGATGACCTGATCCGCGCGGTCCATGGTCGCGTCCTCGGCCGGATCGGCGAGGAACAGGACAACATGATGCAGGCGATCGGCGACAAGGCGACCAGCCTCGACGATTTTGCGCGTCTGTTCGTGGAGGCCTATGCCGAACTGCTCAAGAGCTACAGCCCGGTGCTGCGCCCGATCATGTTCCGCGCCATCTATGACGAGACGATCTCGTCGCTCGGGCGGACCTCGGCGGAAAAGCTGACGCAGGAGGCAGAGGCGCAGATGATGCGCTATGCATCCGAGTTCGGCCGGCCCGATCATGCCCGGCTGGTCGGCAATGCCTTTCGCATGATCTATTATACGCTCGCCCGTTTCCTTGGCCTTGGCTCCTCGCCGGAAGCGGCCAATCAGGGCAATTGGGAGGAACTGAAGGAAGATCTCGCGATCATGTGCGCGGCCTTCCTGCGCGCGACGGGCAAATAGGCGCCCGCCACCTCAAGCGTCGGGGTTGGCGAGCCGCAGCCCCGCGCCATAGAAGCGGACGATGCCGGGGCCATCCGCCTGCACGCACAGTTGGAAACCGAAGCGGGTGGTGATCGCCGGGCTGATCGGCAGGTCGGTGCGCAGCCGGTTGCACGCCGGATAATAATGCCGCCACATTTCGGGCGGATCGAACGGTTCGGGCGTGCCGGTCATTGGCTGGTTGGGCGGGCACAGATGCTGGCGCTCCATCCCGCCATGATGGACGCAGACCCAACTGAGGATCGCGCCTTCTTCGGACTCCCACAGCAAGGACACCTGGTCGACCAGGCTGCCGGCAGGAAGCTGGAAAGGGAAATGGAACCAGATCTTGCGGTCCGGTCGGATGCGGAAGCTCGACGAGAAGCCACGATGGAAGCCGCGCCCCTGCGACCAGGGCTGGTCATCCACGACGTCGATCCAGTCGGCGCCGCTTTCCTGCAATTGCACGGCGGCCGGGGCCAGCCATAGTTCCTGGGGCAAGCCCATGCCGCTTCCTTTTCAGGGATGGGGGTGTTCCGGCATGGCGGCGTGGTTCGCCGCCATGCCGGTCCCCCGTCAGGCTGCGAGTTGCAGCTCGCGCCCGGTCTTCGTTGTGGGAACGAAGGGCAGGTAGGATACGCGCATGCGCACAGCGATATCGACCTTGTGCGCGCCGGGCGTCAGCCCGCCCGGACGCAGCACCGTCACGGTCGCCTTCTCGCCGAAATTCCAGCGATCGTCATAGACCGTCTCCATCTCGTCCAGCGTCCAGCTGCGGCCGCGGACGGAGAAGCGGACATCCTCGCGCGCGACCGGATCGCCATCGATGGAGAGGCCGATATCCTCGATCATCGAGAGACCAAGTCCCCGATAATAGGGCAGGCGGGCGAGCAGCGAGAAGCCGATCGTCTCACCATTGTCGACGACGTTCGCAAAGCCTTCGTCGCACAGCATCATCTTGTCGAACATGGGTGCGGCTCCTTAGGCGGCGAGGGCAGAGGGGGTGGGTTCGCCGATCAGCGACTTCAGCATTTCCTGCTGGCGGCGGACCTGCTCGACGGAATCGACCTCATGGGCATCCTCGATCCAGCGATTGCCCTCATATTCCGAGCAGATATAGCCCTTGTAGCCGCCCTGCTTGAGCACCCTGACGATCTCGTCATAGGGGATGGAAGGCTCGACCAGATTTTCGTCCATCTGGTAGAATTTGCCATGGACGTTGTGGATGCGGTGCATGAAGTCGAGCATCCGCTTGGGTTCATAGGCAGCATTGTGGCGCAGCGTTTCCGCCATGCCCAGCGCCGGCCCTTCGCCGCCCATCTCGCGCACGTTCAGGATCACATATTCGGACAGGACACGGTCCTCATAGGCGGTCTCGATATAGTCGGCGATCTTCTGCGGCACGCCGTTGCGGATGAAGCGCTCCTTCCAGACCGGCGGGAACTTGAACAGGAACATGCCCATGTCTGGCAGGAAGCCCAGCGCGTCCGACCCCGATTTCTCGAAGGCTTCGGCATGGCGGATGATCCAGGGATGGTCGAAATGCAGCGGCGCATGCACCTCGATCAGGATCTTGATGTTCTTTTCCTCGGCATAGGGCGCTGCGGCAACCAGCACTTCGGGGGCGATCGAAACGAGCGCGCGGATATATTTCATGCCCAGCCGCGCGCCGAAGTCGATATCCTTCTTCACGCTGGCGACCTGCTCCTCGAAGGGCATCATGCGACCCTTGTAGCGCTTGTAATCGAGCATGAAGTCGTGGCTGACGGCGGTGGCGTCATATTTTTTGATGAGCGCATGCCACTCGTCGATCTTTGCCTCGTCGACGCTGGCTTCGGGCCAGCCCCAGAAGGTCTGCTCGCCGATGATCTCGATGCCCAGTGCGCCCATGTCGGCACAGGTCTTGAAGCAATCCTCCAGGCTCATCTTCCCTTGGAAGGTCTCGTGCTGGAAACTGTAGAGGCTCACGCCCCGCTTGATGTCGCTTGTCATATATTACTCCGCAGGAGCGATGGTGGGGGTCGGGGTGCGCGGCGCGCGGACCAGACCGATCACGATGGCGGCGATGACGCCTACCAGACCCGCTGCAAGGAACGCGCCCTGCATGGTTCCGACGAGGTTTTCGGCCTGATGCACTGCCCAGGGGCTGGAGAATTGGCCGAAGAAGAAACAGGCGGTCCACACGCCCATGCCGCGGCCGCGATGCTCGAACGGCAGCTTGCTCTGCGCCCAGGAAATGATGGTGGGCACCGCCATGCCGGCACCGGTCTGCTGGACGATCAGCGCTGCGACCAGCCAGCGCCAGTCGGGCGCCAGACCGATGCCGGCGAGGCCGATGCCGAGCAGGCCGAAGAAGGTGGCGAGCTGCACGGTCTGCGGGCGATTGCCCATCAGGCGGAAGATCAGCGCCCCCAGCATCACGAACAGGCTGGGAATGGCGGTCAACTGGCCGATCCGCGCCGGGTCCATTACGCCGACCTCGCGCCAGGCGAGCGAGCCGCTGATGATGAAGACATAATAGAGCGCCGACGCGACCAGCGTCACGCCGCCGATCAGCGCGACCGATGCGGTCGGGAAGGGCGTGCGCGGGGCCTTCTCGCTCTGGGCGATGTCGGCGATGGTGGCGCCGTCGGCGCGGCGTGGCTCGAATAGCCAGAGCAGCATCGCGATGAAGATCGGGAAGGCGACGGCATAGACCATGAAGATGCCGTTCCAGCGCACCGACGAGGCTGCGCCCGACAGCAGGATCACGCCCGATGCGAAGAAGGGGCCACAAATGCCCTGCAGGAACAGCCAGTCTTTGCGCCCGCGATCGTCCCAATAGTCGGCGATCAGCGTGTTGACGATGGTCAGGATGGCCGCTTCCGCCACCCCCAGCAACAGCCGGCAGGCGATCAGCGCATTGAGGCTGTCGAGAAAGAAGGGGGCGGTGCCAACGATGCCATAGAGCAAGGTGGCGCCGATCAGCAGGGGGCGGCGACCGAAACGGTCGACGAAGAAACCGGCGAAGGGCGCGATTAGCGCGATCGTCAGGCCCGGCGCCGACACCATCATTGGCACTTTCCAGCGCGCGTCGGGATCGGTGGCAAAATGATCGATGATTGCCGGGATGGCCGGGAACATCGACACGATCGCGAAGATCGGCAGAAATCCGGCGACCACGATGGTGATGCCCTGGGGGACCAGCGACAGGCGCCGGAAAAAATCTAAGACGGAACGCACCGACCTCAGGCTCCTCTGACCGGGCGACTCATTGCCGCCTCTAATTAGAACTAGTATTCGTCTATTGGTTGTGACGGGGCCTGTCAATCCGCTGTCGGGCGCCCGGCAATACGCAATGCTCCGTAGCCCGGCGACCGTTGAAGCCGCCGGGCATAAGGCTTCATTGCTGTATATATTCCTTGGCTTCGTCGAGCACCGGCAGGGTCACCTTGCCGGTCGCGGCCCAGTCGCTGCCGCGCAGGATCAGGGTCTGCAGCCCTGCGAAATGCAGCGATACCTCGTCATGGCCCAGGGTCATGGAAAAGACCCGACCCTTGCCATAGTCGGCGGTCCAGACCTGTGGATGATCGGCATCCATGCCCTTCATCGCCTTGAGCTTTTCGGGCGTGTAGGCGGCGGCGGGATATTTGTGGCCGGCGAGCTTCGCGTCATAGCTCGCCGCACTGTCATGCGCGGTTGCCAGCACCCTTATCCTGGCATCCGGGTCCATCCGCATGTTGGTGTACATGTCGTCATTATAGGTCCAGACATATTCGCGCATGCCCGCCGTGATCGGATGGGTGCGATCGACGATATGAACCGGGAAGGCGCCCGGCGGCGAGCGGCGGCTCGATCCCGGCTCCATCACCGCGCCGATCAGGCGCTGATACTCCGGCCAGTTCGCGCCGAAGGTGAAGGAGGAATGATAGGCGACCAGCCCGCCGCCCTGGCGGACATAGTCGAACAATGCCTGTTCCGCCGTTTTCGACCAGCGATGCTCGGTCGGGTCGGCATAGTTCCAGCGGCTCGAATAGTTGAGCAGGACGACATCGTAATTCTTCAGTGTCGCCAGGTCGCCATGGTCGAAATCCTCGGTGACGCGCACGTCGAACCGGCCGCTATCCTGCATCATGGTGCGCAGCATGTTGTTCACGCCGGTCCAGTCATGTTCATAGCTGTTCTGGCCGCTGATGATCAGTAATCTGATCCGCTTTTCGGTCGGATCGACCGGGATGCCCACCCGCTGCACCGTCTCGGGCGGGCGGTATTTGACGTTGACGATGACCTGCGCGGCGGCCGGGGCGGCAAGCAGGGCAAGGCTGGCGATCGCAAGGTGGAGACGCTTCATGGACAGGATCCCTCTCTTCGCTTTCTGATTTTGGCCGGACCGGGGCACGTCGGTCGACAGCCGTCCCGCGCGCACAGGCGCAGGACGCGGCACGCGATGGCACGCCCGTGGCAATGTCTGGAAATATCAGTCCGGTGATTCGCACGGCACAACAAAGCCGGTGACGAAATTATTAGAATAAAAATTCTGGTTGTCGAGCGGATTATGCGCGGGGGGAGGAAATGCGGCTGTCAGGTACCTTGACGAATCCGCGATCTGCGATATCTATTACTAGAATAATAATTCTATAAATGTGGGCGGGCGATGCTGGCAGTCGAAGGGGAAGGGGTGAAGGCTGGAGCAAAGCCCAATGCGGTGCGCAGCGCGATCGATCATGCGCTGGCGCTCAGCAAGCGGCAACGGACGGTGGCACTGGCCATCGTCGCGACCGCGATGGTGCTCGACCTGGTCGACATGACGATCATCAATGTCGCGGTGCCCACGCTCCAAGCACAACTGGGGGCGAGCGACGCCGAAGTGCAATGGATGGTCGCGGGCTATTCGACCATCTTCGCCCTACTGCTCATCACCGGCGGGCGGCTGGGCGATATTCTCGGCTACAAGCGCGCCTTCCTGATCGGCGTGGCCGGCTTTACCCTGACATCCTTGCTGTGCGGAATGGCGCAGACACCCGGCCAACTGGTCGCCGCGCGCCTGCTTCAGGGCGGGGCGGCTGCGATCATGCTGCCGCAGGTCATGTCGCTGACGCAGATCATGTATCCGCCGCATGAGCGTATGGCCGCGCTCGGCCTGTTCGGCATATTGGGCGGTCTGGCGGCGGTGCTGGGGCCGGTGATCGGCGGGCTGCTGCTCAGCGCCAACCTGATGGGCCTTGGCTGGCGTTCGATCTTCCTTGTCAATCTGCCGATCGGTCTGGTTGCGCTGATATTGGCGGCGCGCATCCTGCCTGGCGGGCGATCGGCGCACAGCCCCCGGCTCGACATGACCGGCACCCTGCTCGTCATGCTGCTCCTTTTCCTGCTGATCTTTCCGCTGATCCAGGGGCGGGACTATGGCTGGCCGCTCTGGGGATTCGGCCTGATGGCAGCCAGCCTGCCGATCGGACTGCTGCTGGTCCGGCACAGCCGCGCCCGCATGGCGCGGGACGGATCGGCGCTGATCGTGCCGGACCTTTTTCAGGCGCGCGGCTTTTCTTTCGGCCTGCTGACGACGCTGGCCTTCCAGGTTGCGACCGGTGGCCTGCTCTTCACCCTGACGCTGGCGCTCCAGCGCGGGCTGCACTTCACCGCGGCACAGGTTGGCATCGCCCATGTCCCCTATGCCTTCGGTGCCTCCTTCGCGATCGGCATGTTGTCGCGCAAGGCGTTGCCGCGCTTCGGGCCGATCATCATCAGCTGGGGCGCACTGCTGATGATCGCCGGGCTGATCCTGCTGACCCTGCTGCTCAATGCGGCTGATCTGATCGCGGCGAGCCCGCTGCTGATCGCGCCGCCTTTGCTTGCCATGGGGCTGGGCATGGGGCTGGTCGGCGGTCCGCTGCCGCCCTGCACCTTGTCGGAGGTGGATGTCGGCCATGCCGGTTCGGCCTCGGGGCTGCTCAAGGCGACCCAGCAACTGGGCGCCGCGGTCGGCGCGGCGGCGATCGGTACGCTGTTCTTCCTGATCCAGCCGGACGAGCGCATGGGCAGGGCGGAGGCGATTGCGGCCTTCACCCTGTCTGCCTCCGTCGTGTGCGCAATGCTGGTGGTGGTAGTGCTGCTCGCGCTCGCCATTCCACGCCAGCTGCGCATCCGCGGGCAATGATTGTATCGAAGCGCAAACTGGCGCTTGCCGATCGGATGATGGCTCGATAGAAAATAGAATTATAATTCATTTATAGGGTCTCAAAGACCCATGGAGAGGCAGAATATGGGACGTGACAGCCCCCCACAGATACCGCCAACCGAAAGCTGGCTGCCCGGCAAGGCGGAGCGGCGCCAGGTGCTGGGCGGGGCGCTGCTGCTCGGCGCCTTGGTCGGCGTCCCGCTGCGCGCCTGGCATCAGCAGGTCGAGGGCCAGGCTGGCGGCGCCAGCGATTCGGAAAAGCTGCTGCTCGCCCGTCTGTCTGACCTGGTGATCCCGGATAGCGATACGCCCGGTGCCGTCGCCGTCGGCGTTCCCGCTTTTGTCGAACGCGCGCTGCTGCACGGACTGGACGATACCGCGTCCGAACCGGCCGGAAAGGTGCGGATGGGCGATGATCGCGGCGGCCTGCCTGTGCTGGATCAGGTCACACGGGATCTCAACGGTCGCGCCGACATGCCGTTCCTGGGCCTCAAGCCGGACCGGCAACGCGGCGTTCTGGAAGCCTATGATGCCGAAGCCTTTGGCGGCGAGCAGGGCGATCATCCCTGGAAGAAGATCAAGGCGCTGATCCTGACCGGCTATTACACGTCGGAAGTCGGGGCGAGCCGCGAACTGCAATATGAACTGGTGCCCGGCCGCTGGGATCCGAACCTCCCTTTGCCGGCCCATAATCGATCCTGGTCGAGCGACTGGACAGCGGTGGATTTCGGATGAGCATGGATTTTGACGCGATCGTCGTGGGGTCGGGCATCACCGGCGGGTGGGCCGCAAAGGAACTCACGCAAAAGGGTCTGAAGGTGCTGATGATCGAGCGGGGACGCATGATCGAGCATGGCACCGATTATGTGACCGAAACCAAGGCGCCGTGGGAAATGGAGTTCCGTGGCGAGGGCGATGCAAAGCTCTATGCCGAGGAATATGCGGTGCAGCGCCTCAATCGGCACTTCACCGAATTTACCCAGAATCATTTCGTCAACGACAAGGACAATCCTTACGCCGTTGCCGAAGGGACCAAGTTCAACTGGTGGCGCAGCTATCAGATGGGCGGCAGATCGCTGACCTGGGGACGGCAAAGCTATCGCTGGTCCGACTATGATTTCGGCGCCAACAAGGCTGATGGCCACGGCACCGACTGGCCGATCCGCTATGCCGACCTTGCCCCCTGGTATGATTATGTCGAGGATTTCATCGGCGTATCCGGCGCGACCGAGGGGCTCGCCTCGCTGCCCGATGGCAAGTTCCTGCCGCCCATGGCGCTCAATGTGGTCGAACAGCATGTGCGCGAGGCTATCGCCCAGCGCTGGCCCGACCGTTGCCTGACGGTCGGTCGCACCGCCAATCTGACAGCGCCCAAGGAAGGGCGGGCGCCCTGCCAGTTCCGGTCCATCTGCGCGCGCGGGTGTTCCTATGGCGCCTATTTCAGCACGCAAAGCTCCACCCTGCCGGCGGCACAGGCGACCGGACGACTGACGGTCGTGACGGATGCGCTGGTGGAAGCGGTCGATTATGATCCCGCCACGAAGAAGGCGACCGGCGTGCGCGTCCTCGACGTCAAGACCGGCGCGCGGACGCGGCATACGGCGCGGCTGGTCTTCCTCAACGCCAGCGCCTTCAACAGCGTCCACATCCTGCTCCGTTCCCGGTCGGAGGCGCATCCCAATGGCCTTGCCAACAGCAGTGGCGTGCTAGGCACCCATGTGATGGACCATGCCTCGACCCTGTCGACCATGGCGATCATGCCGGGTTTCGACGATCGCACGACCTTCGGCAATCGGCCGACCGGCGTCGTCATTCCCCGCTTCCGCAATCTCGACCGGCAGGAAGGCGATTTCGTGCGCGGCTACAGTTTCCAGGGTGGGGCGCTGCAGAGCGGCTGGACCGCGGCCAAGCGGGCGGCCGGCATCGGCGCCGATTACAAGGCAAAGACCCGCGAGGTCGGTCCCTGGCGCATGGTGTTCGTCGGCTTTGCCGAAAGCCTGCCGCGCGTCACCAATCGGCTGACGCTGGATCCGGTCAAGCTCGATCCGCAGGGCCTGCCGATGCTCAACATCCATTTCGAGCATGGCGACAATGAACGCCGTGCGCTGGCGGACGCCAAGAAGGAAGCTGCCGCGATGATGGAGGCCGCCGGCGGCCATGTCATCATGGGCTTTGACGAGCCCGGGGCGGGTGGCTCGGCGATCCATGAAATGGGCGGCGCGCGCATGGGCCATGACCCGGACAGTTCGGTCCTCAACCGCTGGAGCCAGGCACATGACGTGTCCAACCTGTTCGTGACGGATGGTGCCCAGATGAGTTCGTCTGCCTGCCAGAATCCGTCGCTCACCTACATGGCACTGACGGCGCGGGCTTGCGACCATGCGGTATCGCTGATGAAGGAGGGCGCGCTGTGAGGCATTTTGTACCCATCCTTGGTTTTGCGCTGGTGGCGCTGGCGCCCATGGCCGTCGCAAAGTCGGCTGACAATCGCACGATCGTCGATGATTTCGTCGATCGCTTCTATCAGCAGCGTGACGTTGCGGGCGCCTTCGCCGCCCATGTCGCGCCCGGCTATGTCCAGCATAATCCCGGTCTGCCCGATGGCCCGGACGCGGCTGTGGCGGCGCTGGCGCCGATGTTCGCCCGGCCCGATGCCCGGTTCGAGGTGAAGCATCTGCTGGTCGATGGCGATCTCGCGCTCGTTCATCTCTTCGGACAGGGCAAGCCGGGCACGGCCGGGGCGGCGGTCGCCGATCTCTATCGGCTGAAGGACGGCAAGGTGGTCGAGCATTGGGATGTGCTGCAACCGATTGCGGAGGGCAGCGATCCGCTGGCGATGGCGGATGCGCCGCCCAGCGATCGCAGCCACACAGATACCAATCGCCGCGCCTTCACCCAGTTCATCGACCTGCTGTTCGCCAGGGGCGATGTCGAACAGGCCTATCGGCGCTTCGTCGCGCCGGATCTGATCCAGCATAACAGCCGCATGGGGCAGGGGCGCGATCAGGCGGTGGCGGCGATCCGGGCGCTTCATGCGATGCCGGGTGCCAGCTTCACCGTGCAGCGCATCCTGGTCGATGGCGATCTTGCCGCCGTCCATTATCGCGGCAAGCTGGCAGCGGATGACAAGGGCGCGGCGGTCGTGGAGATATTCCGCTTCGACAAGGGACGGATCGTCGAACATTGGGACATGTTGCAGGGTGTGCCGGAAACGTCGCGCAACGCCCATCCGATGTTCTGACTACCCCAACCAATCAGGCAACGAAAAGGGCCGCTACAGTCGCTGTAGCGGCCCTTTTTGAGTCAGTCGTTGCGGGCGGCGATGTCCCGCCGGATTGCTTCATGGCGACCGTCCATCGGCCAGAAGGCAATGATGATGATCTGCACGATCATGATCGCGATCGGCCAACCATAATAGGACCAGCGTATCGCCGCGCGGGCGCCGTCGCTGACTGCCTTGGGGTCATAGCCGGCACCGGCGAGCACATAGGCGATGATCGCCGTGCCGATCGCCATCCCGACCTTGGTCGACAGGCTGATGCCCGACGACAGCAACCCCTCGTTGCGGGTGCCAAAGCGCCATTCATGATAGTCCACCGCATCGGCGGCCATGGTGAAGATCGCCGTCATGGTCAGGCTGATCAGGATGGCGGCGAAGAGGAACAGGCCCAGGAAAAGTCCATGCTGCGCCTCGATCAAGGGCAGCAGCATATGCACGCCGATCGCGACCAGAAGCGCCGCGATGCAGCCCCTGCGGATACCGGTGCGCTTGAAGAGGAAGGGCGCGATGAAGGCGCTCAGCAGCAGGGTGCCCGATACCGCCGGCAGCAGGATACCGATCATCCAGGGCGCTTTCATCACCTCGATCGCGAAGAAGGCGGTGACGGAGATTACGCAGCCGAAGCGCAGGAAATTGAGGGTGCAGAAGAGGAAGGTGACCAGCCAGGCCCGGTTGCGCACCATCGCGCCGACATGCGGCCAGATCGCGCCGCCGGCCGGTGTCTCGTCATAATGCCGCTCCCTGCAACTGACGAACAGGTTGAACAGCGCCGCCAATGTCAGCACCGCAAAGAGTAGTGCGACCAGCGCAAAGCCAAGCCGTTCATTGCCACCACCCAGCACGCCGACCAGCGGCATGGTCGCGGCCGTCGCCAGGATGACGGAGACCGACGTGCCGATCGCGCGCGCGCTGCCCAATTGCATGCGGCTGCCATGATCGCTGGTCATCATCGGCATCAGCGCGGAGAAGGGCACGGCCAGAAAGCTGTAGAGAATCCCCAGCAGCGAGAAGGTGACATAGGCATAAGCCAGCTTCGCCCCGGTCGACCCGTCGATGGTGGTGAAGGTCAGCACCAGCAGGATCGAGAAGGGCAGGGCGGTGAACAGGAAATAGGGACGGGTCCGGCCCCACCGCGTCCGCGTCCGATCGACCAGGATACCCACCCCCAGGTCGATGCCCGCGTCGAACAGCCGTGACAGCAGGAACAGCGTGCCGACCGCCGCCGCCGGCAATAGCGCCACATTGGTGTAGAAATAGAGCAGGAAGGCGCCGACCGCATTCCAGCTGAGGCCGCAGGCGAAATCGCCCAGCCCATAGCTGATCTTTTCCCAGGGGCGCAGATGGCTGTCATCTTCGCTGTCAACGATCCGGGGGCTACGCATCGGCTGCTCTGCAACGGCTGTCGTCATCGGACTGTCCTCGCCAATATCTTTGGGCGGGGCGATCGGTCGACCGCCCCGCCTTCGTCATCTGTCAGAGGCCCGTGGCCGCGCGTGCCTGCGCGATCGATTGATCGGAGGGGAGGGTAGGCTGATATTCCAGCCCGATCCCGCCGTCATAGCCGAGCGCGCGGAGCTGCGCGACCACGGCCGGCCAGTCGATCGTGCCGGTGCCCGGCTCGTTGCGCCCGGGATTGTCGGCAAACTGGACATGCTGGACCAGATGGATGCGGCCCTTGAGCACCGCTTCCATATCCTCGCCCATCACGCTGGAATGAAAGACGTCATAGAGCAGGCGCAGATGGTCGCTGTCCACCTCCTCGATGATGTCGAGCGCCAGCGTGGTGCTCGACAGGA
The DNA here is from genome assembly GCF_057063145.1 of Sphingobium sp. SG1. Classification (NCBI taxonomy): domain Bacteria; kingdom Pseudomonadati; phylum Pseudomonadota; class Alphaproteobacteria; order Sphingomonadales; family Sphingobiaceae; genus Sphingobium; species Sphingobium sp. SG1. Next base: position 90,228 of record NZ_JBVVOJ010000016.1, read on the forward strand.
ACATGCCGGGGTGGGAGACGATGGTATTGAGCGGTTCCAGCACCAGCACGACGCCGGCTTCTTCCGCCAGGGCTGCTGCCTGCTTCAGCGCCTTGACCGCCTCGGCCCTCTGTTCCTCCAGGCTCACCCCTTCCCGGGTGAAGCCCGATGCCACCACCAGCGGGGGGCGGCCCAGTGTCTTGGCGGTTTCCAGCGTTGCGGCGACGGCTTCCAGAAACTCGCCATGTTGGGCGGGGTCGACCAGGCTGCGGCGCGGGCCGACGCAGAAGCTGGTGAGTTTGATGCCCGTCTCGTCAAGCGCAGCCCTGATCGCATCGATCGGCTTGTCGTCCCACAGGTGAAATTCCACGGCCGAAAGCCCGGCATTCTTCGCCGCGTGGATGCGGTCGGCGAAATCGGGCGCGCTGTCCTTGAAAAGCCATTCGATACAGGCGGACAGATACATTCCTCTTCTCCTTGGTCGCCCCCTTGTTGTCGGGGACTGGGTCCGGTCGAAGAAGAAGAGGCGGCCCCGCCGGCCTAGCCGGGGCCGCCTCATTTTCACGAAGCTTAGAGGCGTCCGATCAGAAGCGATAGGTGCCCCGGACGCCATAGGTGCGCGGCGTGCCGTATATATAGTTGATCAGCATGGTCCCGCCGGCATCGACATAGTTGACGAAGCTGTAGGGCCGGTAATTCTCCAGATTGCGGACATAGGCCTGCACGCTCAGCTTGTTGCCCGGCGCGCTATATTCGAGGCTCAGGTCCGTCTGGGTGAACGCCTCCTGCAATTCGGCGCGATTGTTGAACGGCTGCAGATAATAATCCGACTTGAACCGGCTGAAGACGCTCGCGGTGATCTTGTGATCGCCGATGTGGAAATCATGGTCATAGCCAAGCGCGATCGTCCATTTGGGCGACTGCACCGGGCGATTGCCGCTGAGATCGAAGGGCTGGTTGCCGGGCGTCGACGGATCGCTGTCGTTGATCGAACCGGTCAGGCCCAGCAGTGATGTCTGGAACGCCGTCAGTTCGGCGTTCAGATAGTTGACCGTCGCCGTGAAGCGATCGTTGCGCGACAGCAGGACCGTGGTGTCGGTCTCGATGCCCCAGACCCGCGACTTGCCGGCATTGACCACCTGGCTGCCGACATTGGTGTCCAGGAACACCGGGATCTGCTGGTCGCGATAGTCATAATAAAAGGCCGAGGCGTTGAACTGGATGGTGCGGTCGGCAAAGCTGTTCTTCGATCCGATTTCATAGGCGGTCAGCTTTTCCGAACCGAAGGAGCCGACATTGTCGAAGCCGCCGGCCTTGTAGCCCGTGCTGACCTTGCCGTAGATCAGATGGTCGCGCGACGGATTATAGTCGATGCCCAGCGTCCAGGTAGGCTGGCTTTCCTTGAAGCGCGGATGCAGTTCGGTCCGGGCGATGCTGGTGTCGTCGATTGCCGGCGGATTGGGGCCGCGCCCGAATTGCGGGCCGTAATTATAATAGAGGCCCTTCTTCTTGTCGTGGGTGTAGCGGATGCCGCCGGTGACGCTCAGCTTGTCGACGACGATTGGCACCGTCGCCTGGGCAAAGCCGGCGATCGAGTCATTCTTCACATAGGGGCGATAGAAATAGTTGAGATAGCTGCCACCCGCCGCCAGCGGCAGGAACAGGCCCTGCGCCATATACTGGTTCTCATGGAAGTAGAAGGCGCCGACCTGATAGATGATGCCGCCATTCTCGCCGCCTGACAGGCGCAGTTCATGGCTTTGCGTCTTCGAATTCTTCTCGTAATTCTGGATGAAGATGGTCGGCACATAGCCGTTGAGCGGCTGGCTGATATCCGACTTCACGTCGCGATAGCCGCCAATATAGCTCAGCGTGCCGATCGAGCCGACGTCGATGTCGAGCCGACCACGGATCGCATATTGCCTGATCTTGGTCGAACCCAGATCGCCCAGCGGGAAGGATTTGCGCGGCGGATTGAAGTCGAGATTTTGCGGGACGCCGCCATTCTCAAATTCCGGTGTCGAGGGGATGACGTCAACGATGCCGGAGGCATAGCCAGGGTTGGCAAGGACGCCATTCGTCGCGATCACCTGGCCATATTGCGCTACGCCCGTGGTGTTCACGTCGACAAATTCGCCGGCGACATAGGCGCGGATGCCCTCGGCCGGTTCGGCATAGAAGGACAGGCGCGCGGCATCGGTATTGCCGGCACTGCCACGGCCTGCAGGGCCATTGTTGAAATAGCCGTCATGCTCGTTGTGCATGCCACTGGCGCGAATGGCGAATTTCTCGCCCAGCGGAATATTGACCGCGACTTCGCCGGTGATCGTGTCGTAATTGCCGTAGCTGCCGGTGGCATAACCGGAAAATTCCCCGAGGCGCGGCTTGGCCGCCACGATGTTCAGGGCGCCGGCAGTCGCATTGCGGCCATAGAGCGTTCCCTGGGGGCCACGCAGGATCTCGATGCGCTCCAGATCGAAGAAGCTGGCGTTCAGCGCGATCGGCCGGTTGATATATTCGCCGTCGATATTGATCGTCAGCGCCGGATCGGCCGTCTCGCTATGATCCTGGCTGGAAATGCCGCGCACGGTGATCTTGGTATATTGGGTGTCGTTGGTGATGCCCAGGTCCGGCGCAAGTTGCGCCAGGCCATTCACGTCAGTGATGCCGGCCTTCAGCACCGCATCATTATCGAACGCGCGCATCGCGATCGGCGTGTCCTGGATATTGGTGGCGCGCTTCTGCGCGGTGACGACGATGTCGGCGATCCCGACCGTGTCGGCCGCGGCCGGGCTGGCGACGTCCTGCGCCATGGCCGGCGTTGTAAGAGCTGCGATGGCCGCGCCAAGCATGAGCGCGGACAGGCTACGGAACTGTTGCATCATTCCTCCCCTTCGATTCCCTTTTCTAGGGAAATTTACGAATTGCAATGATGGTTTTAATAACGGCCTGGCGATGCGTCAAGTAATAACAGAATGCATATTTTAATTTTAAAAATCCGACGTTTTTGACGGTTGCGGCGATGGTTGCGCCCTGTGACGCGCTGCGTGGTTGCCTGTGGTTTGAGGTTGAGAGATCATCGGGAAGGAAGCGGGGGGGGGTAATCAATGTGCAGAAAGCATCACTCGCTTCGCCGGCGTCAGTTTTCGGCATGTTGAGGGGGTGCGATGCCAGCCAGAGGGATGCCATGCCGATAGCGTCAGGCGACATTGATGGAGAATTTTGAACTGCAACCAAAGTCGCGTTTCGCAGATGAAGTTCGATAGCGGGATTTCGCGCCTGTTATCTCGCAGGAACTCGCCGATCCTCGTAGTGGGTATGTTGTGAAAGGGCGTTGAAGGAGCAGTCTGAATAGCCTCTAGATTTCTGGACGCCTTGGGTCCTAATTTTGAGGACAGAAGGCGACGATGGGGAATGGCAATTTCAGCGATGAGTTCAAGCGTGATGCGGTGGCCCAGATTACGGAGCGGGGTTATCGTGTATCGGAGGTTTCCGAGCGGCACTCGCTGTATTCGTGGAGGAAGCGGTTCGGGAAGGTGGCATCGGGGGATGCTGCCAAGGATGCCGAGATCCGGCAGTTGAAGCGCGATCTGGCCCGAATGACAGAGGAGCGCGACATCTTAAAAAAAGCCACCGCGTATTTCGCCAGAGATACAAAGTGAGAAATGCCTTTGTTGCCGAGTATCAGGGCCAGTTTGGCGTTCGCGGGATGGGAGAAGGGTCAGGTCGAGAACCAGGTGCAGACGATCCGAGGGCGTTTCTTCCAGCCCCGCCTGCGGTTCGCCAG
>NZ_JBVVOJ010000017.1:0-69236 GCF_057063145.1 Sphingobium sp. SG1
TCATCATTCCTCTCCTTCGACTGCCGGTTGCACAACGATGCTCCGGGGTGGGAGAGCCGTCCATCCCATTAGCTGGCATCAGGGCTTTTCCGGCATGGCCGACGGCCTGCCTTTCTACACCCGCGCCGATTATGAGAGCTATCTGAAGCGCCTCGCCCTCTACCCCAAGCAGAATGGCGACGGCATGGCGATCACCCGCCAGGCGATCGAGGGCGGCTATGTGCTGCCCTGTTCGGTGCTGGGCGGCTTTGCCAAGGGGATCAGCGGCATCGTCGCGGGGCCGCCGCAGGGCACGCGCTTCTACGAACCCTTCACCCGCACCAAGCCGCGCGACATCAGCGATGCCGACTGGGCGGCGCTGCAGGCGCGCGCGGTGGCGGTGATCCGCGATGTCATTACGCCCGAATATGGCAAATGGCATGACCTGTTCGTGGCCGACTATCTGCCCAAATGCCGCAAGAGCGACAGCGCATCGACCTTGCCGGGCGGGGCGGCCTGGTATGCCAGTCGGGTGCGCACCCACACCACCACCGACCTGACGCCGGATCAGATCCACCAGATCGGGCTGGATGAGGTCGCCCGCATCGGCAAGCGGATGGACGAGATCGCGGCCAAGGCCGGCTATCCCAGCCGCGCCGCCTTCATCCAGCATCTGCGCACCGATCCCAGCTATTACGCGAAGACGCCCGAGGAACTGCTGCGCGTCGCCGCGCGCCAGGCCAAGACGATCGACGGCCTGCTGCCGCGCTATTTCGCCACGCTGCCTCGCCTTCCCTATGGCATCAAGCCGATCCCAGGGGCCGAGGCGGAGGGGACGACCACCGCCTATTATGGTCCCGGCGCGCCCGAAGCGGGGATTTCCGGCACCTATTGGGTCAACACCTCGAAGCTCGACCAGCGGCCCTTCTGGGAATTGCCGGCGCTGACCGCGCATGAGGCGGTGCCGGGCCATCACAACCAGATCGCGCTGCAGCAGGAATTGCCGCTGCCGCCCTTCCGCAAATATCTCGCCGGCTTCACCGCCTATGTCGAGGGCTGGGCGCTCTACACCGAATATCTGGGTGAGGAGATGGGACTCTACGACACGCCCGAGAAAATGATGGGCCGCCTGTCCTACGAGATGTGGCGCGCCTGTCGCCTGGTGGTCGACACCGGCATCCATGCCAAGGGCTGGGACAAGGCGAAGGCGGTCGCCTTCATGAAGGCGAACAGCGCCCTGAGCGACGCCAATATCGATGCCGAGGTCAATCGCTACATCAGCTGGCCGGGACAGGCGCTGGGCTACAAGCTGGGCGAGATCAAGATACGCGAACTGCGGGCGCGGGCGGAACAGCAGCTTGGTCCCAAATTCGACCTGCGCCGCTTCCATGACGCGGTGCTGTCGCAGGGGGCGGTGCCGCTCACCGTGCTGGAAAACCAGATCGACGGATGGATCGCCGCGGAAAAGGCGCGCTGAGAAGAGCGCCGATAAAGGCAAGATATGGGGCGGGGCGGGCGTGATTTCCACGCCCCGCGCACAATAAAAGTGCGGCCCTCGTGCGCGTCGCTGCGAATGATTTTCAGTAAGAAAAAATGGCGGAAATAAAGGCGGTTTCGACCATTTTGTCCCTTTGACTTGGCGGTGGCAATCTGTATTGCCACCGCTCATCGGGACACACTTGCTTCGACCATAGGTTGGGGCGCCTCCCTCCACCTTGCCGCGTCTTCGTGGCTTCTGGTGGGAACGCGACGCTTCCTTCCGCATGGCCGGGCCTATGCGAGGAGACGCATATCTTATGACCGCCACCGGACAGGATACTCTCGGCACGCGCGACACGCTCAATGTCGGCGGCAAGGACATCGCCTATTATTCGTTGGAAAAGGCCGCTGCGAAGCTTGGAGACGTTTCGCGCCTGCCTTTCTCGATGAAGGTGCTGCTCGAAAATCTGCTGCGCTTCGAGGATGGCGTGACCGTCACCACCGACGACATCAAGGCGATCGTCGACTGGCAGAATGACAAGGGCAAGGCCGAGCGCGAGATCCAGTATCGCCCGGCGCGCGTGCTGCTGCAGGACTTCACCGGCGTGCCCTGCGTCGTCGACCTGGCCGCCATGCGCGACGCGATGAACGCGCTGGGCGCCGACGCCAGCAAGATCAACCCGCAGGTGCCCGTCCACCTCGTCATCGACCATTCGGTCATGGTCGACGAGTTCGGCACGCCCCGCGCGTTCCAGGACAATATGGAGATCGAATATCAGCGCAACATGGAGCGCTACGACTTCTTGAAATGGGGCAGCAAGAGCCTCGCCAATTTCTACGCCGTGCCGCCGGGCACCGGCATCTGCCATCAGGTGAACCTGGAAAATATCGCGCAGGGCGTCTGGTCGAGCGAAGGCGCTGATGGTGCCACCATCGCCTATCCCGACACCTGCGTCGGCACGGACAGCCACACCACCATGGTCAATGGCCTTGGCGTGCTGGGCTGGGGCGTGGGCGGGATCGAGGCGGAGGCCGCGATGCTGGGCCAGCCCGTCTCCATGCTGATCCCCGAAGTGGTCGGCTTCAAGTTTACCGGCAATTTGAAGGAAGGCGTGACCGCCACCGATCTGGTGCTGACCTGCACCCAGATGCTGCGCGCGCGCGGCGTGGTCGGCCGCTTCGTCGAATATTTCGGCTCCGGCCTTGCTACGCTCAGTCTCGCCGATCGCGCGACGCTGGCCAATATGGCGCCCGAATATGGCGCGACCTGCGGCTTCTTCGGCATCGACGACAAGACGCTGGACTATATGCGCCTGACCGGCCGCAGCGACGAGAATATCGCTCTGGTCGAGGCCTATGCCAAGCAGCAGGGCTTCTGGATCGATCCGTCGGTCGAGCCGATCTTCACCGATACGCTGGAACTCGACCTGTCCACCGTGGTGCCCAGCCTGGCCGGTCCCAAGCGCCCGCAGGACCGCGTCGCGCTTCCGCAAGTGGACGACGTGTTCAACGCGGACATGGAGAAGACCTATAAGAAGGCGCAGACCCGCGTTCCGGTCGAGGGCAAGGATTATGACATTGGCGACGGCGACGTCACCATCGCCGCGATCACGAGCTGCACCAACACCTCCAACCCCAATGTGCTGATCGCCGCCGGCCTGGTCGCCAAGAAGGCGAACGAGCTGGGCCTCAAGCCCAAGCCCTGGGTCAAGACGTCGCTGGCGCCGGGTAGCCAGGTCGTCACCGACTATCTGGAAAAGGCGGGCCTTCAGGCGCATCTCGACGCGATCGGCTTCAACCTCGTCGGCTATGGCTGCACCACCTGCATCGGCAATTCCGGCCCGCTGGCCGAGCCGATCAGCAAGGCGATCAATGAAAATGGCCTGGTCGCTGCCGCCGTCATTTCGGGCAACCGCAACTTCGAAGGTCGCGTCTCGCCCGACGTGCGCGCCAACTTCCTCGCTTCGCCGCCGCTGGTCGTCGCCTATGCGCTCAAGGGCACGGTGATCGAGGATTTCATCACCACCCCGATCGGCACGAGCAAGGATGGCGAAGCGGTCTATCTCAAGGACATCTGGCCGACCAATGACGAGGTCGCGACCACCCTGGCGGGGGCGGTCGACCGGGAGATGTTCCGCGCCCGCTACGCCAATGTCTACAAGGGCGACGCCCATTGGCAGGCGATCGAGGTCACGGGATCGGACACCTACAAGTGGCGCGCCGGGTCGACCTATGTCGCCAACCCGCCCTATTTCGAGGGGCTGACCATGACCCCGGCGCCGGTCACAGACATCATCGGCGCCATGCCGCTGGCGATTTTCGGCGACTCGATCACCACCGACCACATCTCGCCGGCCGGTTCGATCAAGGCGACCTCGCCCGCAGGCAAGTGGCTGAGCGAGCATCAGGTCGCCCAGGCCGACTATAACAGCTATGGTTCGCGTCGCGGCCATCATGAAGTCATGATGCGCGGCACCTTCGCCAATATCCGCATCAAGAATCTGATGCTCGACGGCGTCGAAGGCGGCATGACCAGCTATCAGGGCGAAGTCATGCCGATCTATGACGCGGCGATGAAGCACAAGGCCGACGGCACGCCGCTGGTCGTGATCGGCGGCAAGGAATATGGCACCGGATCGTCGCGCGACTGGGCGGCCAAGGGCACCAACCTGCTCGGCGTGCGCGCCGTGATCGTCGAAAGCTTCGAGCGCATCCACCGCTCGAACCTGGTCGGCATGGGCGTGTTGCCCCTGGTGTTCAAGGACGGCCAGACCCGCGACACGCTGGGCCTCAAGGGCGATGACAGCTTCACCATCACCGGTGTCGCCGACCTCAAGCCCCGCCAGGATGTCGAAGTGCAGGTCACCCGCGCCGACGGTTCGACCTTCAGCTTCACCGCGCTCTGCCGCATCGATACCGTCAACGAGCTGGAATATTTCCTCAACGGCGGCATCCTGCAATATGTGCTGCGCAAGCTGGCGGCCTGAGCGCTTGATCGGTTGACGCGCTGAGCTAAGGAATGAGGGCTCTCTCCGTGAGGAGGGAGCCCTTTTCATTTGGGGTGGATGGTGGCGCTGTTCGTGGAGATCGTCGGCTGGGCCGGCGCGATATTGGTGCTGATCGCCTATGTCGGCGTCTCGACCGGGCGGCTGTCGGGCGGGTCGGCGACCTTCCAGTGGCTCAACGCCATCGGCGCTGCCTTCTTCATCCTCAACACCTGGTGGCATGGCGCCTTCCCGTCGATGGTGCTCAACATCATCTGGGCGGTCGTCGGCTTTTCCACCCTGTGGCGCATCTTCCGTCGGAGAATGTCCCCGTCATGACCCGCTTCATCGATCTCAGCCACGCCATCGAACATGGCATGACCACCTATAAGGGCGTCGCCGCGCCGCATATCTGCGATTACTGGACCCGCGAACAGTCGCGCGCCAACTATGCCGATGGCAGCGCCTTCCAGATGGGGCGGATCGACATGGTGTCGAACACCGGCACCTATCTCGATGCGCCGTTCCACCGCTTCGAGGAGGGCGATGACCTCTCGATGCTCGATCTCGACCGGCTGGTCAGCCTGCCGGCGATCGTCGTGCGGCGGCGGTTCGACGCAGTGGGCCTCGCCACCGACGCCGCCGATCTCGACGGCATCGACGTCGCCGGCCGCGCGGTGCTGGTCCACACCGGCTGGGACCGGCACTGGCGCACGCCGGCCTATTTTGAGGATCATCCCTTCCTGACCGAAGCGGCGGCGCAGATGCTGGTGGCGCGCGGCGCCCGGCTGGTCGGCATCGACAGCCATAATATGGACGATACCCGCCCCGGCACCGGTCGCCCGGTCCATCGCGAGCTGCTGGGGGCCGGCGTGCTGATCTGCGAGCATATGACCAATCTCGGCGCGCTGCCGGATGCGGGCTTCGCCTTCACCGCGGTGCCGCCCAAGATCGTCGGCATGGGCACATTCCCGGTGCGGGCCTTCGCGCAAGTCGATCCGGCATGATCTTGTGATGTCGCGCTGAAGCATGACATCGCTGTTAGGCTTCGGCTTTCACTTGAACTGAGAGGCGTTAGCGCCGATACTATGACGATCGGCCGAGAAAGGCCGTCCAAGGAGATTTTACCCATGGCCAATTGGTCCGACCCCCGTTCCGACATCGCAGGCTTTGGCAATGCCAGCGCCGCGCGCAGCGAGGCGTTCGATGCCGGGCTGCGCAAATATATGCTGTCGGTCTATAATTATATGGCGAGCGGCGTGCTGCTGACGGGCATCGTCGCGCTGCTGTTCGCGCAGAGCGGCCTTGCCTATCAGGTGTTCGCCGGTCCCGGCATCCTGAAATATATCGTGATGTTCGCGCCGCTGGCCTTCGTCATGGTGCTGAGCTTCGGCATCAACAAGCTGTCGACCTTCGCCACCCAGGCGCTGTATTGGGCCTATGCGGCGGTGATGGGCGTGTCGCTGTCCTACATCTTCCTGGCCTATACCGGCACCTCGATCGCGCAGACCTTCTTCGCGACCGCTGCGGCCTTCGCCGGCCTCAGCCTGTTCGGCTACACCACCAAGAAGGATCTGTCGGGCTTCGGCACCTTCCTGATCATGGGCGTGGTCGGCCTGTTGGTCGCCAGCCTGATCAACCTCTTCCTGCGCTCCAGCATGATGGATCTGGTGATCAGCGCCGTCGGCGTGCTGCTGTTCGCGGGCCTCACCGCCTATGACACGCAGAAGATCAAGAGCATCTATGCCTATGTCGCCGGCACGGAGATGATGGGCAAATCGGTGGTGATGGGGGCGCTGAACCTCTATCTCGACTTCATCAACATGTTCCTGTTCCTGCTGCGCCTGTTCGGCGATCGTCGCTGATAGCGGTCGAACGGAAAGTCAAAAAAGGCCCGGCGGACATCTCCGCCGGGCCTTTTGCTTTGTGGGGAAGGGGACTGCCTCAGCCCTGTTTCTGCATCTCGGCGATCAGGGCGTTGTCCATCTCTTTCTGCCTCTTATAGGCCGGGCGTTCGCGCAGCCGGGCGGCATAGGCCTCGAATGCCGGGCGGCTGGGGATGGTGCCGAAGCTGAGCCCCCAGTCGATCTGCGCGCCGACATAGACGTCCGCTGCGGTGAAGGTGCCGCCGCAGATCCAACTGCGGCCAGTGACCGCCGTTTCCAGCGTGTCGAGCGTGTCATCGAGCGAGCCATAGCCCGCGCTGCGCTCGCGTCCTTCGGGCAGGACGAATCCCATCGCCTTGTTGGTGACGGCGGCCTCCACCGGACCGGCAGCGAAGAAGAGCCAGCGATAATAATCGGCCCGGTCATCGGTCGCCGGCGCCAGGCCGGCGGCGGGGAAGGCATCGGCCAGATAGGCGCAGATGGCGGCGCATTCGGTCACCACCTTGCCGCCATGGACGATCGCCGGCACCTTGCCCATCGGGTTGATCGCGCGATAGTCGGCGGTCTTCATGCCGCCGGCATAATCCAGCACCACCGCCTCATAGGGGGCGCCGACCTCCTCCAGCATCCATCGGGCGATCTGCCCGCGCGACATGGGGTTGGTATAGAGAAGAACCGGGTCCGCCATTGTGCATCCTCCTTGGAAAGTGGCCGGAACATATCATGAACGATATGCTCCGGCCAGCCAGATCATTGGGCCGGTGCGCTGGCCGCCGCCGCCGGCTTGTCGCGATAGCGATCGAACCAGGCGATGATCGCCGCCGCCTTGGCCGCCGATTGCGACGGGCGGGCGGCGATGCCGCCATGGCTCGCGCCTGGCACCTTCACCAGCGCCGTCGGCACGCCCCGTATCTGCAGCGCGCCATAATATTGCTCCGCCTCGCTGACCGGGGTGCGATAATCCTCGCTGCCCACGACCACCAGGGTCGGCGTCTTGACGTTGCCAACCAGGCTGAGCGGCGAGCGGTTCCAATAGCCCATCGGATCTTCCCAGGGCTTGGCCGGGAACCAGTAGCGCGAGGTGAAGAGGGTATTGTCCATGGTCAGCGCCTCGCTGATCCAGTTTATCACCGGCTTCTGCGTCGCGGCACCCTTGAACCGGTCGGTTTTGCCGATGATCCAGCTGGTCAGCACGCCGCCGCCCGAACCGCCGGTGACGAACAGATTGTCCGGATCGGCCACGCCCGTAGCGATCGCGGCATCGACCGCAGCCATCAGGTCGCCATAGTCGTCGCCGGGATATTTATGATGGATCAGCTGGGCGAATTCCTCGCCATAGGAGGTGGAGCCGCGCGGATTGGTGTAGAGCACGGCATAGCCGGCTGCGGCATAAAGCTGGTCGTCGGTCGAGAAATGCGGGCCATAGGCGGTGTGCGGACCGCCATGGATTTCCAGCAGCAACGGCACGCGGGTGCCGGGCTGATAGCCGGGCGGGGTGACGAGCCAGGCCGGCACGGTGCGGCCGTCGGGCGCGGTGACGGCCAGTTCCTTGACCTGGCCCAGCGCTTTGTGGCCCAGGAAATCCTCGTTGAGGCGGGTGAGCTGGCGGCTCTTGCCGCCGCTGCTGACCGACAGGTCGGCCGGGCGCAACGCCGATCCGCTGGTGAAGGCGAGCGTGCCATTGGCTGCGACGCTGAAATCGCCGCCGCTATAGGGCCGGTCGAACGCCGTGCCGGTAAGGCCGCTCGCCAGTTCGGTGACATGGCCGTCGAGGCTGATGCGGGCAAGGCGGTTGACGCCGCGCTCGTCATATTGGGCGTAGAGCGACTTGCCGTCGGCCGCCCAATAGGCGCGATCGATGCTGCGGTCGAAACTGGCGGTGATCGCATGGGCGCCGCTGCCGTCGCGGTTCATGATGTAGAGATAAGTGTTCTGGTAGGACAGGCGCTTGTCGTCATAGCCGAGATAGGCGATCTTGCTGCCGTCCGGCGAGACGACCGGCGCGACATCGGGACCGTCGCGGCTGGTGAGCGGGCTGATCGCGCCCGAGGCGATGTCGAGCGTGTAGATTTCCGGATCGAATATCTTCTGCTGCCAGTCGGGCTTGCGCACCGCGCTGAACAATATGGCGCGGCCATCGGGCGTCCAGCTCAACGGGCCGCCATCCTGATAATCGCCAAAGCTCAGCTGCCGCGCCGGGCCGCCATCGGCCGCCACCAGGAAGATATGGTCATAGCCGGCCTGGACATAGCCGCCGCCATCATTGCGATAATCGACCCGGTCGATCACCTCCAGCGGCTTGGCCCATTCGGCACCCTCCGGCTTGTCGGGCGCCTTGCCCAGCTTCATCGGGTCGGCGGGCACGCGCATGATATAGGCAAGGGACTTGCCGTCGGGCGACCAGGTGACCGACTGCGGACCGTCGGGCAGGGTGGTGACGCGCACGGTCGCGCCGGTGTCGAGCCAGCGCACGAACAATTGCGGCTTGCCCGCATCGGCGGCGATATAGGCGATGCGCTTGCCATCGGGCGACCAGCGCGGCTGGCTGGCGTCGGCGACCAGCGGGCGCTGCGCGCCGGTGGCGGTGTCGACCAGCCAGATCGCGCCCTTCTGCCGGTCGGTCATGATGTCGCCCTGGCGGCGGACATAGGCGACGCTCTTGCCGTCGGGGCTGATCTGCGGATCGGTGGCGACCTGCAGCGCGAAGATGTCGCGGCCCTCGAACCTGGACGACGGGGCGGCCGATTGGGCGGCGAGCGGCAGGGGGGAGAGGGCGGCGCCGAGCAGCAGCGCGGCCAGTAGCTTGTGTCGCATGAAAACCTCGAAACGGAAGAATGGCGCGAGACTTGCCGGATTTTCCTTTCGTTTCAAGTGCAAGTCGTGGCCGGGGCGCGATAGCTGGCGCCGCGCCCCGACCAGAGCTTCAGCAGCCCGCGCCCATCGCGCCGGCCAGCATGCCACCAAGGCCGCCCTTGCATTTCTTCTTCTTGGGCGGGGGATTGTCGCCCGAGGCCTCGGCGCTGTCGTCACTGCCCTGGCTCATCATCGATCCCATGTCCGGGCCATTGAGCATCCACATGGTGTTGGAGCGATAGCGCACGCGGGTGATCCATTCCGGTTTCCAGGCGATCTTGGGATCGGCCGGGCGCGGCGGATAGGCGAAATTGGCTTCCGGGCCATAGGCATAGAGGCTGCCCATCAGCATGTCGCCGCCCGACTGCACCACCTGCGACGGCACGGTGCAACTGGTCTGGCTGGGCGGCATGACGATCTTGTCGCCGATCAGCTTGCGCACGGCACCGGGGGAAAGCCAGTCCCACACCGGCCCGCCAAAGGCCTGGCTGGCCGAGGAGGCCCACCACACCATGTCGCCGCCCTGCTTGGCCGCGAACACCCAGGCATAATAGCCGGTCGCATTGGGCACCGCGTTCCAGCTCAGCTGGGTGGCGCCGCCCGCCGCCGGGCTGGCGCGGCCCGTGATCGGCGGCATGAAGTCCTGGTTTAGCGCGAACTTGATTTCGGGCGAATAATTGCCGGCGATGCGATGGTCGCCGATCAGCGAGGAATTGCCCGACAGCGTCTTGCGCGTCTGGCCATTGGGCCATTCGCCATAGGTCTTGCTGTTGGTGAAGCGGACCTGCCATTCCTGCGGGATCGTCGCGCCGGTCATGTAGAGGCCGGGCGGAAACTGGCCGCGCGCGACCTTGGCGAAATCGATCACCACCGGCTGGTTCGGCCCGGCAGTCGCGCCGCATCCCCAATAGATGAGCAGCCGCCCCTTGGGCTTCTCACCGGGCAGCGCCGGCTCGTCGCTCGGCGTGACCTTTGGCGTGACCAGCGGGACGGAGGCGCCCAGCCGGGCGCCGGCGGGCATATAATGTTCGGCCGCCGGCGAGCCGCTCGCGGTCTGGGTCGATCCCAGGCGCAGCACCAGTTCATGGATCGGCTGGTTGCCGCCGCCCATCATCATCGACATGGCCCCGCCCATGCCACCGCCGCCCGCCATTGCGGCCATGCCGGACATGGTGCCGGCATCCATCGAATAGCGGGCGATCGGTCCGCCGGCCTGCTGGCTGGCGCCGGGCGTGGCGAGAAGGACGAAGCTGAAGCTGAGCAGCGCGGCGCGTGGCGCGGCGGACCGCAGATGAAGCGAAGTGGACATGCATTCCCCTATGAAAGCGTGGAAGACATGCGACCTTTCTGTTCTGGAGTCGGCTTAGCAGAATTTAAGGGGGGCGGGGAGAGGGGGGGGCTTTGATGGCCGGCGACCTGCCTTCCCGTTTTAGCTTTTGTCAGCCTTGCCCTTGCCCTTGCCCTTGCCGCTGGCCGGGAAATAGCCGCCGCAGCGCCGTGTGCCATACAAAGTGGAACCGGTGCCGAATGTCGCGGGAGTAAAGGCGACGGCCTGCACCGGCACGCTGACGCCGGGCACGCGGCGCGCCAGCATGGTCTGCACGGCGGCGATCTGGGGCGCATCCACCGGCGCAAAGATCGGTCCCTGCGGCAGGTCGAAATAATCGACGAAGCCGCCGCCGCGAATGCTGGTATTGCCTGATGCGATCGCCTGCCTGGTCAATTGCTGCCGATGGGAGAGCGCGTCGAACCGGCCGAGATAGACGACCTGGCCCGGCTTCGCCTCGAACTGGAACGAGGCGGCGTTGAAGCAGAGCGCCCAGCTATCCTGCTGCGAATAGCTGCGCACGACCCAGCGCCCCGGCTTGACGGGAACCATCAGATAGCCGTCGAGGAAATTCTTCTGCTTGGCTTCGAACAGCGCGGTGCCGCTGAAAGGCCCACTGGAAAGCCGGGCTTCCGCATCGACATAGGTGGAGAGCAGCAGCTTGAATGCCGAGTGCATCGACGGCGCCGGTTGCCACCAGTCGGTCTTGATGATGACCAGCGCCTCTTCGGATTGGGGTGTGAGGATGATCTGGCCGGGCGCCTTGGCGTTGGCGACATGCGGCGATAGCGCGCCGCCCAACGCAACAACTGCACCGAGCGCTGCCGCCCATTTTCCAATCATGACCATGTTTTCCCCAATCCCTGCGGACCCAATCCGTCCTGCCGATCTGACCGCAATTCCCTAATAATTGCGCAACGGCCGCCGCGCGCATGTGGGGCGGGGGAATCAGGTCCGCGCGAACTGCCCATGGCGCAGGAAATACGCGACCTGATCGGCGACGGGGCGGGTGTAGATCATTGCGGTATGGGCAACGGGCAGGGTGATATGGTCGCCTTCGCCCGGACAATGGGTGGCGGCGACGCTGACCTTGCCGTCATTGGGTGCGCGGAAGATGCGGCTGGGGAGCAGGCCGCTCATTGGCCGGTCGCCCGCGATGATGCCGAGCGGATAGTCGACCTCGCCAAGGGCCGCCTGGGTGGCGCCATCCCGGCGGGTGCGCAACAGGGCGCCGGCCTGGTTCAGGATCAGCGGGTGAAGGCGCAGGCGGTAGAGAAGGTCGGCAATCTCGCTGCCGCCATGGGGCGTGCCGAGCATCACCACGCGGCCCAGATGCTCGGGGCGATGCTGGGCGAGCCAGGCGCGCAGCATCAGGCCGCCCATCGAATGACCGACGCAATGGACGGTCTGGGCGGCATAGGCCGGGCTGGCGCTGATGCGGGCGTGGAGATGATCGATGACGCGGGCCAGCGGCCAGCGCCAACTGGGATAGCCGATATTGGCGACGTTATACCCCTCGCCGCGCAGCCGCCGAGCAAGCAGCGCGGTCTGCACCTGATGGCCGCCAAAGCCGTGGAGAAGGATGACGGATTGGGTGTGGGGCAGCATGGTGGCATGGGTGTCATGCTAAGCTGACGCAGGCAAGGGCATGTGGGTGTAGGGGGAGGGCGCTGACCACCAGAAGCGGCTGTAAATTCCTCCCCGGCAAGGTTGGGCAGAGGCACGCGACTCTGCCGAAGGGGACCACGAGGTGGTGGAGGGGGGGCGCCCTATCGAGAGGGGGATACCCCTCCGTCTGGCCTTCGGCCATCCACCTCCCCTTGCAGGGGAGGATGGTCTGCAAGCGACCAAAACCAGACGCTCTACGCATTCATTTTGTGAGTGGAAGTGGACACTATTTGTCGAGGCCTGAAACGGCAGCGTCGCGAAGACGCTTCATAACGGCAAACTGGCGATCACCTGCTGCGAAATGCTCTGCCAACGAATCTACGGGCTTTTCTGCCGCAATAGGCTGAGGTGCAGGCGTGCCCGGAGGGGGCGGAGGTGGTGGTGGAGGCCCAAAACAATGAAATACGGTGTTCGCATCTCGCTTGGCGCGATCTGCAACCGCCTTGTTGTAGTCCGCTAACAAGTTCGCTTTTCGGAGGGACTTGATGAACGATGTATCACGGTCTTTCCGAGCGGCGACGTAGGTTTCAACCTCCTTGGGAGCGCAGCGTGGCACTACGAAAATTTGATATTCTTCGACCGCGTAGCGAAAAGCTGCCCGCGACTCTTCGTCGGGTAACCGGGCGGCGCTAGCCTGCTGAGCAGATAGCAAGCAAATGACAGCTATCGATATTATTCGTTTCATTCAATTGCCCTCAGGTCGGCGCATCGGCGGAAATTACCACCTGAATGTCAACTGTCCAATTCTGTATCATCGATACCCGTCAGTCCGCTATCCACCCAACTTCGTCATCCCAGCGAAGGCTGGGATCTCACTTCCTTCTGGGTTCTGAGAAGAACAGAGAGATGCCAGCCTTCGCTGGCATGACGGGATAAGGACCTGTCCGAAATCCACCCAAATTCGCCTTCCCTTTTCTTCTCTGCGGCTCCGCGTGATTCATTTTCGCGCGGAGCCGCGGCGGCACGGAGGCAGTGGGGAGCGGCTAACCGCCTGTGCGGCAATGACGGCAAAAGAGAGGGGCGTAGCGGCGCGGGGATGCGGCTCTTTGTGGCGCGTGCCCCTCCACCGTGCTGCGCACGGTCCCCCTCCCCGTGCCGGGGAGGAACAAAAAAAAGGCGGCCCTCTCGAGCCGCCTTTTCCATGTGTTTGTGAAACCGCTTATTTCGTGCCTTCCGGCGTCTTGGCCTTGCCGCCCTTCTTGCCGCCCTTCTTGGGCGCGGCGGGGGTGATCTGGAAGGCGAGCGCCTCGTCCTTCATATGGACATGGACCTCGCCGCCATGGACCAGCTTGCCGAACAGCAGTTCCTCGGCCAGTGGCTGCTTGATCTTTTCCTGCATCAGGCGGCCCATCGGGCGGGCGCCATAGAGCTTGTCATAGCCCTTCTTGGTGAGCCAGGCCTTGGCATCCTCGTCGAGCGTGATGTGGACGTCGCGGTCGGCCAGCTGCAGTTCCAGTTGCAGCACGAACTTGTCGATG
The DNA here is from genome assembly GCF_057063145.1 of Sphingobium sp. SG1. Lineage (NCBI taxonomy): Bacteria > Pseudomonadati > Pseudomonadota > Alphaproteobacteria > Sphingomonadales > Sphingobiaceae > Sphingobium > Sphingobium sp. SG1. The sequence continues at coordinate 13,655 of NZ_JBVVOJ010000017.1, forward strand.
ACGCGGGCGACGATTTCCGGCGGCAGATAGCCGAACGGCACGATCGCATCGAGGCGGTTGCGGAATTCGGGGGTGAAGAGCTTCTTCACCGCGTCTTCCTGCACATCCTCGCGGGTCAGCTCGCCAAAGCCGATCGATTCCTTCGCCATGTCCGACGCACCGGCATTGGTGGTCATGATGAGGATGGTGTTGCGGAAATCGACGGTCTTGCCGTGGTGATCGGTCAGGCGGCCATTGTCCATCACCTGCAACAGGATGTTGAACAGGTCGGGATGCGCCTTCTCGATCTCGTCGAGCAGCAGCACGCTGTGCGGCTGCTGGTCGACGGCATCGGTCAGCAGGCCACCCTGGTCATAGCCGACATAGCCCGGAGGGGCACCGATCAGGCGGCTGACCGAATGGCGCTCCATATATTCCGACATGTCGAACCGCTGCAGCGGGATGCCGAGCAGGGTCGCGAGCTGGCGTGCCACCTCCGTCTTGCCGACGCCGGTGGGGCCGGAGAAGAGATAGTTGCCGATCGGCTTGTCGGGATCGCGCAGACCGGCGCGCGACAGCTTGATCGCGGACGACAGCACCTCGATCGCCTGATCCTGGCCGAAGACGACGCGTTTCAGATCGGTGGTCAGCGATTCCAGCACGCTCTTGTCGTCCGACGACACGGTCTTGGGCGGGATGCGCGCCATGGTGGCGATGACCGCTTCGATCTCCTTGGGGGTGATCGTCTTCTTGCGCTTGGAGGGCACCACCAGCATCTGCATCGCGCCGACCTCGTCGATCACGTCGATCGCCTTGTCAGGCAGCTTGCGGTCGTTGATGTAGCGGGCCGACAACTCGACCGCCGCCTTGATCGCGTCCGGCGTATATTTGACGTGATGATGTTCTTCGAACGCGGTGCGCAGGCCGGTCAGGATCTTGATCGTATCCTCGACCGAAGGCTCGTTCACGTCGATCTTCTGGAAGCGACGCAGCAGCGCACGGTCCTTCTCGAAATGATTGCGGAATTCCTTGTAGGTGGTCGAACCGATGCAGCGGATCGTCCCGCCCGACAGGGCCGGCTTCAGCAGGTTCGAGGCGTCCATCGCGCCGCCGCTGGTCGCGCCGGCACCGATCACGGTGTGGATCTCGTCGATGAAGAGGACGGCGTGCGGCATCTTCTCCAGTTCGGTGACGACCGCCTTCAGCCGCTCCTCGAAGTCGCCGCGATAGCGGGTGCCGGCCAGCAGCGCGCCCATGTCGAGCGAATAGATGACCGCTTCCTTGAGCACGTCGGGCACTTCGCCCTCGACGATCTTGCGCGCCAGGCCTTCCGCGATCGCGGTCTTGCCGACGCCCGGATCACCGACATAGAGCGGGTTGTTCTTCGAACGGCGGCACAGGATCTGGATGGTGCGGTCGACTTCCGACGACCGGCCGATCAGCGGATCGACCTTGCCGCGTTCCGCCTTCTCGTTGAGGTTGACGGTGAACTGCTCCAAGGCACTGTCCTTCTTGCCCTTGCCGTCCTGCACCTTCTTTTCCTCCTCGGCTGCCCCCTTGGTCTCCTGACGCTCGGGCGTGGGCGTGCCCTTGCCGACGCCGTGGCTGATATAGCTGACGGCATCGAGGCGGCTCATGTCCTGCTGCTGCAGGAAATAGACGGCATAGGATTCGCGTTCGGAGAAGAGCGCGACGAGGACATTGGCGCCCGTCACCTCATCCTTGCCGGACGACTGGACATGGAGGATGGCGCGCTGGACGACGCGCTGGAAGCCGCTGGTGGGCGAGGGGTCGCTGGCGCCCTCCACCTTCAGGCTGTCGAGTTCGGTGTCGAGATACTGGGTGACGGCATCGGCCAGTTCGCCCAGTTCCACGCCGCACGCCTGCATCACCTTCGACGCATGTTCATCGTCGATCAGCGCGAGAAGCAGATGCTCCAGCGTCGCATATTCATGCTTGCGCTCGGACGCATGGGTCAGCGCATTGTGCAGGGTGGTTTCAAGGGCGGCTGCGAAAGATGGCATGTCTTTTCTACTCCTGGCCCCGGTTAGGGGCTGACTTGAACCTTATGTCGGCATTGCTCGACGACGGTTCAAGGGAGAGGCCCTGACCGCCGGAATTGCCAGACTGCCCATGCCCGGTGGAGCCCTTGGTCGGGCCGTCAGGGGCGAGGCGCGGGTTCATCGCTTGAATAACGCCTCGGCAGTTGCCTTATGGTTAACGGCGCTTTCAATTTTTGTTCGAGTGCGGGTGATTTCGGTTTCCAGCGCCCTGATGCGCGCTTCCAGTTCCGCAACGGATAGGGGACCCAGATCCTGTCGGAGCAGTTGGGCCAGCGGATCATCGGCCTTTCTCGGCAGATCATTGTCCATGTCCATAAAGGGTAATGTTGACCCTGTAGGCTAGTCTGTCAATAAGAAGCGAAGCTCCGTCCGTCGATTTTGGGTGCGGCGCAATATCTCTGGCCCGGGGGGGCACATATGATCCTCGACAGTTTCACGATTCCATCGCAGATGACGGCCATCGGCATCCCGGTGCCGGGCGGTCCCGACGCCCTGGTGCCCGAACAGCGGCCGGTGCCGGTACCCGGCGAGGATGAGGTGCTGATCCGCGTCGCCGCCGCCGGCGTCAACCGGCCCGACGTGCTGCAGCGGCAGGGCAAATATCCGCCGCCGCCCGGCGCATCCGACATTCCTGGACTCGAAGTGGCGGGCACGATCGTCGCTGCCGGCCGGTCCGCCGACATGCTGGTGGGCCAGCGCGTCTGTGCGCTGCTGCCGGGCGGGGGCTATGCCGAATATGCGATTGCCCCGGCCGGCCAGTGCTTGCCGGTGCCGGCGGACTATGACCTGGTCGAGGCGGCGGCGCTGCCCGAAACCCTGTTCACCGTGTGGACCAACCTGTTCGAGCGCGCCTATGTGGTCGGCGGCGACCGGGTGCTGGTTCATGGCGGCACCAGCGGCATCGGCACCATGGCGATCTCGCTCTGCCGCCTGTTCGACATAGAGATCATCGTTACCTGCGGCAGCGACGACAAATGCGCGCAGGCGCTCGAATGGGGCGCTTCCCATGCGATCAATTATAAGAGCCAGGACTATGTCGCCGAGGTGAAGCGCATCACCGGCGGGCAGGGGGTGCAGGCGGTGCTCGACATGGTCGGCGGCGACTATGTCCCGCGCAACATCGAATGCATGGCGGAAGATGGCCGCCATGTGTCGATCGCGGTGCTGGGCGGGGCCAAGACCAGCATCTTCCTGCCGACGGTGATGTCCAAGCGACTGACCCTGACCGGATCGACGTTGCGGCCGCGCTCCTCGGGCTTCAAGAGCCTTGTCGCGGACGAGATCATGCGCACCGTCTGGCCCTTCGTCGAACAGGGCAAGCTGCGCCCGGCGATGGACCAGCGCTTTGCCCTCGCCGACGCGGCCAAGGCCCATGCCCGCATGGATGCGGGCGAACATTTCGGGAAGATCGTGCTGACGGTGTGAGGAGCGGCGGGGAAACCCGCCAAACCGTAGCATTTCCGTCATATTCGGTGCGGAGTTGTAACAGAGCGGCGCTAAGGATTCGGCCTCAAGGACAACAGCCCTTGAGGACGTAGACATGAACGCCATCACGCGCTTGCCCTTCCTGAGCGAACTGGAAGAGGGGGCTGACGACCGCTTCCACATCCCTGAACGGGAAGGCGCGCGTCGCCGCTATCGCACCATCTGGATTTCCGACATCCATCTGGGCACGCGCGGCTGCAACGCGACGATGCTGATCGATTTCCTGGACAGCGTCGACAGCGACACCATCTATCTGGTCGGCGACATCATCGACGGCTGGCGGCTCAAGAAGCGCTTCTACTGGCCGGCCGCGCATAATGACGTGCTGTGGCGGATCATGAAGCGGGCCAAGCGCGGCACCCGTGTCGTCTATATCCCCGGCAATCATGACGAGATGTTCCGCCAGTTCACCGGCATGAATTTCGGCGGGGTCGAGATCCGTCGCAAGGCGATCCACGAGACCGCCGACGGGCGCAAGCTGCTGGTGCTGCATGGCGACGAGTTCGACACGATCATGCTGGCGCATCGCTGGCTCGCCTTCGTGGGGGACGCGGCATACACCACCCTGATGCGCCTCAACGTGGTGGTCAACGCGGTGCGCCAGCGCATGGGCCTGCCCTATTGGTCACTGTCCAAGATGGCCAAGCACAAGGTCAAGAATGCCGTGTCCTTCATCTCCCGCTTCGAGGAAGTGGTGGCGCATGAAGCCGGCGCGCGCGGCGTCGACGGCGTGGTGTGCGGCCATATCCACAATGCCGAGATGCGCGAGATCGAGGGCATCGAATATTATAATGATGGCGACTGGGTGGAGGGCTGCACCGCGCTGGTCGAACATGCCAGCGGCGCGATGGAGGTGCTGCACTGGGCCGACGAGATCGCCAAGCGCGGCGAAAAGACGCCGGCGCTGATGGCGGCCTGACGCGGAGAGGGGCCATGCGGATCGCGATCGTCACCGACGCCTGGACGCCGCAGGTCAATGGCGTGGTGCGCACGCTGCAGACGATCCAGGCCGAACTGGAGCATATGGGCCATGAGGTGAAAGTGATCTCGCCCGATCTCTATGGCTCCATTCCCTGTCCGACCTATCCCGAAATCCGGCTGGCACTGGTGCGATCGGGCGTGGTGGGGCAGGCGATCGCCGCCTTCCGTCCCGACGCCGTCCATCTGGCGACCGAAGGGCCGCTCTGCTTTGCCGCCCGGCGCTGGTGCCTGCGCGGCAACGTGCCTTTCACCACCGCCTATCACACCCATTTTCCCGATTATGTGTCGCAGCGCACCGGCCTGCCGGCGGCCTGGTTCTGGCGCTATATTCGCTGGTTCCACGGCCCGGCACAGGCTGTGCTGGTGTCGACCCGGTCGGTGCGGCAGCAATTGCGCGCCCATGGCGTCGCTAATGTCCGCAAATGGGGCAGGGGCGTGGACCTCAAGACCTTTGCTGGCGATCTCGCCCCCTCGGCCCTGCTGGCGGATTTGCCGCGCCCGATCCAGCTCTATGTCGGCCGGGTCGCGGTCGAGAAGAATCTCGAGGCCTTCCTCGCCAGCGAGCATCCCGGAACCAGGGTGATCGTGGGCGACGGCCCGGCGCGCGGGGCGCTGGAACGGGCTTATCCCGACGCCCGTTTCCTGGGTGCGCAGTTCGGTGCCGATCTGGCGGCGATCTATGCCGGCGCGGACGTGTTCGTTTTTCCCAGCCGCACCGACACGTTCGGGCTGGTGATGATCGAGGCGCTGGCCGCCGGCACGCCGGTCGCGGCCTATCCGGTCACCGGGCCGATCGATATCGTCACGCCGGAAACCGGCGCGCTGTCGGAGCGGCTGGAGGATGCCATCGCCGCAGCGCTGCTGTGCGATCGGGCTGCCTGTGCCGCCTATGGCCGCAGCTTCAGCTGGGAACGCAGCGCGCAGGAATTCCTGGCCGGATTGCATCCGATCGATCCGGTGGTGATGGACAGCGCCGCCTGACGCTTTTCCTTGCCGCAAGCCCCGCGATGCTCTATCCCTGACATGTCGTGGCCGCCCTACTTGGGCGGCCCTTATCGTTTTTAGAGCCGGAGAAGACCCCGTGTCCCAGCCCCTCATGCCCCATGCGACCGCCAGCTGGCTGGTCGACAATAGCGCTCTGAGCTTCGACCAGATCGCGGAATTTTGCGGGCTCCACATCCTGGAAGTCCAGGCCATCGCCGATGACACTGCCGGCATCAAATATACCGGCCGCGATCCGGTGCGCGCCCATGAAATCACCATGGACGAAATCCACAAGGGCGAGAGCAATCCCGACTATAAGCTCAAGATGCTCAAGGGCCCCGAACCGGTCCGCCGCACCAAGGGGCCGCGCTACACCCCGGTCAGCAAGCGCCAGGACAAGCCCGATGGCATCGCCTGGATCCTGCGCAACCATCCGGAGATTTCGGACGGCGCCATCGGCAAGCTGATCGGCACCACCCGCACCACCATCGCCGCGATCCGCGATCGCAGCCACTGGAACATCTCCAACATCACGCCCAAGGATCCGGTGACGCTGGGCCTGTGCTCGCAGCGCGAACTGGATGCGCTGGTCAGCAAGGCGGCGAAGAAGGCCGGCATCGAGATGCCGACCGATTCGCGTCTGGATGGCGATCGCGAGGCGCTGATCGAGGAACTGCGCCGCGAGCGCGAGGACAATGCGCGCCGCATCGAGCAGGCGCTCAAGAGCGAGTCCGAGCTGATTTCGGGCGCCGCGACGATCCTCGATCCGTTCAGCAGCAACAAGGGCGAGGTCTGAAGACGTAGCGTCATCCGACGCTCTTTCCGACCCGCTGCGATGCAGCATTTTCAAGGGCCGCGCCGGCTTTCCGGCGCGGCCTTTTTGCTACAATCCAGACACAGGTTGACGCTTGCGTAAAGCGCTCGGGCCACTTACACTTCTGTAAATGGAGAGCAGAGAAAAGATCTGGCGCGAGCATTATCAGCACCCTACGCCGTGGGAGCAGACGTTCCCGCCGATGTCGATGGGGGACATGGTAACGCAGAGCGCCACCGCCCACCCGCAGGCCCACATGATCGACTTCATGGGGCGCAAGTTCAGCTATGGCGCGATGATGGACGACATCAGGCGCATCGCCTGTGGTTTGCAGGCCATGGGCGTGAAGAAGGGGGATCGGGTCGGTCTCTACCTGCCCAACACCCCCCATTATGTCGCGGCCTATTATGGCGCGCTGCTGGCCGGCGCGATCGTCGTCAACTTCTCCCCCCTCTACACAGCCGCCGAACTGGAGCATCAGGTCGAGGATAGCGGCACCAAAATCCTGTTCACCCTGTCGGCCAAGGCATTGCTGCCGACCGCGCTCAAGGTGCTGGACAATAGTAGCCTCGAAAAGCTGGTAGTCGGTTCGATCGCCGAGGTGCTGCCGACTGCCAAGAGCATCCTCTTCCGCCTGTTCAAGCGCGGCGAGACGACGCCGCTGCCGCATGATCCGCGCGTCATCCGCTATGACCGGCTGATCGCCAATTCCGGCGAATGCATCGTGGCCGACATCGATCCGGTCAACGACGTCGCGCTGCTGCAATATACCGGCGGCACCACCGGCACGCCCAAGGGCGCGATGCTGACCCACCAGAATCTGACCGCCAATGCGCGCCAGGCGCAGGGGATCGACCCGCATGCGGGCGAGGGCGACGACCGCATCATCGCGGTGCTGCCCTTCTTCCACGTCTTCGCCAATACCTGCACGCTGAACCGGACCGTGATGAATGGCGGCGAGATGGTGATGCTGCCCCGTTTTGAGGCGGTGCAGGTGCTTTCGGCAGTGCAGCGGACCAAGGCGACGTCGCTGCCCGGCGTGCCGACCATGTATCAGGCGCTGCTCGATCATCCGGCCCTGCCGAACATCGATTTCTCGTCGCTGCGCACCTGCATTTCGGGTGGCGCGCCGCTGCCGATGGAGGTGAAGCAGAAGTTCGAGGCGGTGACCGGCGCACGGTTGATCGAGGGCTATGGCCTCACCGAAACCAGCCCGATCGTCTGTGCCAATCCCTATGAGGGGCTGAACAAGACCGGCACCGTCGGCCAGCCCGTGCCCGGCACCCGCGTCAAGATCGTCAGCCGCGAGGATCCGACCCAGCCCCCGCCCGAGGGCGAGCCGGGCGAACTGATGTTTGCCGGCCCGCAGATCATGAAGGGCTATTGGAACCGGCCGGACGCGGATGCGCAGGTGTTCGTGGGCGAGTTCCTGCGCACCGGCGATGTCGGCGAGGTTGATGACGACGGCTATGTGCGGATCGTCGATCGGCTCAAGGACATGATCGCCGTCGGTGGCTTCAAGGTCTTCCCGAGCCAGGTGGAATCGGTCCTCTATCATCATGAATCGGTGAAGGAAGCGCTGGTGATCGGCGTGCCCGACCGTTATCGCGGCGAGCAGCCCAAGGCGTTCGTGACCCTGAATGAAGGCGCGACCATCGACGGGCCGGGGCTCAAGGACTGGCTCAACCCGCAACTGGGCAAGCATGAGCGGGTCTGCGAGGTCGAGGTGCGGGCCAGCCTGCCCAAGACGCTGGTCGGCAAGCTGTCGCGCAAGGAACTGGTCGCCGAAGAACGTGCCAAGGCCGAACAGGCGATGGCCCAGAATGCGGCGCAGACTGGAACCGCGGCCTGATTGCTCCTATCTAGCGCGCCAAAGCTGGATAAGGATTATCGATATATGGCGCAGGAAATCGCAACGCTGGCTGGTGGCTGCTTCTGGTGTACGGAAGCAGTCTACCAGACGCTTAAGGGCGTGGAATCGGTCCAGAGCGGCTATATCGGCGGGACCAAGGTCGATCCGACCTATGAGGAGGTCTGCACCGGCAATACCGGCCATGCCGAAGCGATCCGCATCGCCTTCGACCCGGCCGTCATCAGCTATGCCGACCTGCTCGACATCTTCTTCGCCACCCACAATCCGACGACGCTGAACCGCCAGGGCAACGACATCGGGACGCAATATCGTTCGGCGATCTTCCCCCATTCGGCCGAGCAGCAGGCGGAGGCGCTGGCCGGCATCGCGCGTGCACAGGTGGACCAGGTCGATCCGGTCGTGACCGCGATCGAGGCGGACGCCCCCTGGTATCCGGCCGAAGACTATCACCAGAAATATTGGGAACGGGTCGGCGACCAGAATCCCTATTGCATGGCGGTGATCCCGCCCAAGCTGGCCAAGCTGCGCAAGGGTTTTGCCGCCCGCATCGAGGAATAATCCTCGGCCTGGCCGATTTCCCGACGGCTCGTCCCGTTTCGCCGCGTTCTTAGCTTATGGTTAATGTCGACCATGGCAGATGCAGCGCAACGGACGAGTCGGGGGACTTTGAAATGACCAAGACGATCATGCTGCTGGCGCCGGCGATGCTACTGATGCTGCCGGGTTGCATCGCCAGGACGGCGGTGGATATCGTGACCCTGCCGGTGCGCGCAGGTGCGCAGGCGGCGGACTGGGCGACGACCAGCCAGGACGAGGCCGACCGCAATTATGGCCGCAAGATGCGCAAGCAGGAGGCCGAGGAAGGCAAGGCGCGCAAGAAGGCCGACGAACAGCGCCGCCGCGAATGCCGCAAGGCCGGTTACGACAATTGCGGCTGAGCCCCGAAATTCGTCAGATCGACCGGTCAGGCCGCGGCGCGGCGTAACCGGTCGTTGATGGCGGTGCCGATCCCCTCGTCGGGGATGGGCGCGACCGCGATCCGCTCCTGGGTGCTGGCGTCGGCGACGTGCAGCGCCGCGAACAGATTGGCCGCCGCCTCGCGCAGATCCGCGTCGACACTCAGGTTCAGATGGCAGGGCATCAGCCCGAAGCCGATCAGATATTCATCCTTCTCCGCTCGCAGCGCGTTGAGCCGCACCGGTTTCGACGGCGCATAATGGCTTTCGAGCTGGCCGGGCGCTTCGATCTTCGCATTGTCCTTCCCCGTGATGACCGGCAGGCCGCTTGCCTCCTCCAGCAACGCGGCCGTCACCGGGCCGGGGCGCAGCAGGCGGATGCGGTCCGCTTCGGGCGCGGCAATGGTCGATTCCAGCCCTTCGCTGGTCGGGCCTTCGTCCAGGATCATGCGGATCTTGCCGTTGAGGCTCGCCAGCACATGCTCGGCCCGGCTGGGGCTGATCGATCCGCTGCGATTGGCCGAAGGCGCAGCCAGCGGCCGGCCGCTCTCGCGGATCAGCGCTCGCATCGCCGGATGGGCCGGCAGGCGCAGCGCCACGGTCGGCAGGCCGGCCATCACCAGCGGCGACAGGCCGCTATCGGCCCGCACCGGCAGCACCATGGTCAGCGCGCCCGGCCAGAAGCGGGCGGCAAGCTGTTCGGCCTGGGGCGAGAAATCGGCCAGCCGCCGCGCCATCTCCATGTCGGCGACATGGACGATCAGCGGGTTGAAGCTGGGCCGCCCCTTGGCGCTGTAGATGCCCGCGACCGCCTGGGAATCGGTGGCATCGGCCGCCAGGCCGTAGACGGTTTCGGTGGGAACGGCGACGGGCTCGCCGGCGCGGATCAGCAAGGCTGCCTCGCGAAGCGCTTCCGCGCCATAGCGGCAGACCCTGGTGGAAAAGGCTGGATTTGGGATAGTCACGACCCCCGCGATATAGACCCCGGAACGCTGCAGTAAAAGGCCATTGCGACAGTGACATGACATTGTTGGCAAAGCTTGCCGCAACGGCGCGGCCCGGCTAATCCCGCGCCATGAACGACGCCCTGCTGACCCGTATCGCCGAAGCGCTGGAACGGCTCGCGCCGCCGCCGGCTTCCTCTGCCGACCTTGCGGCTGCTCCTGCCTATGTGTGGGACGGAGTGGCGATCCGCGCGGTGGATGCGTTCGACCCGGTGGATTATGATCTGCTGACCGGCATTGATGCGCAGAAGAGCGCGCTGCTGGACAATAGCCGTCGCCATGCCGCCGGCCATGCCGCGCATGACGTGTTGCTGTGGGGCGCGCGCGGCACCGGCAAGTCGGCGACCGTCGCATCCGTGGTGGGCAAGCTGCAGGCTGAAGGGCAGGACATCGCCCTGCTGCAATGCGCGATCGATGAACTGGCCAGCCTGCCGGCGCTCTTCACCCTGCTGCGCAGCACGACCCGGCCCTTCATCCTGTTCCTCGACGATCTGGGCTTTGACGAAGGCGTGGGCGATGCTCGTGCGTTGCGTTCGCTGCTCCAGGGCGGCACCGCCGCGCGTCCGGCCAATGTCCGCCTCTATGTGACGTCCAACCGCCGCCATATCGTGCCGCGCAACCTGTCGGAACAGGATGATCCGATCAATCCGCGCGACGTGGTCGATGACAAGATGGCGCTGTCGGACCGGTTCGGCCTCAGTCTCGGCTTCCATGCGCTCGACCAGGACGCCTATGTCGCCATTGTCGAGGGCTATGCCCAGGCGCTGGGCCTCAGCGTCGAGCCGCTCGACGCGATCCAGTGGGCAACCCAGCGGGGCAGCCGCTCGGGCCGCGTTGCCTGGCAGTATGTGGTCGAACTTGCCGGCCGTCACGGCCTTTCGGTTTGATCCCCTCTTGGTCTGATTCTCAGTCGCCGTCCTTTTCGGCGAGGCTCAGAAATTCGTCGACCAATCGGTCCAGTTCCTTGCGACAACGCGGCGGATCGACGGCGGTGTCGCACAGTTGCGCGGCATCGGCCATCGTCTTGATGACGCGGGCCAGGCTCAGCGTGTCGCTGTGACGCTGGCGGTGGGCGAGGGCGGCGAAGGTGTTGAAATACATTTCCGCCAGCCGGCGGTCATGCTCCAGATCATAGCCTTGTCGTCGGTCCGGCTGGCCCAGCGCTTCCATGCGCAAGTGATGAAGGGATCGCCGCGCGCTGTCCGCCCGCAGCTGATATAGCTCCGCCGGTTCGATCGGTTTCATCTTGGACGCCTGTCGCATCGCGTATCAGCGCGCGAACGGGGCAATATATCCCGGCTGTTGCCCGGCCGAAATTAAGCGTCTGGTCTTGCGAACAAGTTTTTTCGACGATTGGGCCGGGCGCCCAAGATTATTGTGCGCGGGTCACCCGCCAGACGACACCGCCGACATCGTCCGCCACCAGCAGTGCGCCCTTGGCGTCCACGGTCACGTCGACCGGGCGTCCACGCGCCGCGCCCTGCGCGTCGAGGAAGCCGGTCAGCACGTCGGTCGGCTTGGCCTTGCCGACTTCGCCATTATCTTCGAACGGAATGAACACGACCTTGTAGCCGGCGGCCGGCTTGCGGTTCCAGCTGCCATGCAGGCCGACAAAGGCGCCATTGCCATAAGCGGCGCCAAGCTGCGCATCCTTGGAGAAACTGAGGCCCAGCGGCGCGACATGGTTGCCCAGCGCATAGTCGGGACGCTTGGTATATTCGCGGATTTCCGGCCGCTGCGGCTGGACCCGGCGATCCTCATAGCCGCCCCAGTAATTCCACGGCCAGCCATAGAAGGCACCGAATTCGACGCGGGTCAGATAGTCGGGAACCAGGTCGCCGCCCAGCATGTCGCGCTCATTGACCACGCCCCATAGCACGCCGCTCCTGGGTTCGAACGCCAGGCCGACCGGATTGCGCAGGCCCGACGCATAGATGCGATAGTCGCCGGTCTTGGGATTGACCTCCAGCACGGCGGCGCGGTTCGCTTCGCTTTCCAGGCCATTTTCGCCGATATTGCTGTTCGATCCGACGCCGACATAGAGCAGCCCGTTGGGGCCGACGGTCAGACTGCGGGTCCAGTGCATGTTCGGCGCCTGGGCGGGCAGGTTCAGGATCTTGCGACCCTTGTCGCTGATCTTGGTCTCGCCTTCCTTATAGGGGAAGGCCATCAGCGCATTGGTGTTCGCGACATAGAGGGTGTCGCCGATCAGCGCCATGCCATAGGGCGAATAGAGGCCGCTCAGGAACACCGTCTTGGTGTCCGCCTTGCCATCGCCATCGGTGTCGCGCAGCAGGCTGATGCGGTCGGGCGAGGGGACGCCGGCGCCGGCCTTGTTCATCAGGAAATTCATCACGCGGCTGACGATGCCGGTCTGCGGGCGGGGCTGGCTGTTGGTCTCTGCCGTCAATATGTCGCCATTGGGCAGGCGCAGCAGCGATCGCGGATGGGTCAGCCCCTCGGCGAAGCGCTCGACCACCAGCCCCTTGGCGGCGACCGGCTTCTCGCCAGCTTTCCACGGCTTCACTTCGGCGATGTTGACCGTCGGGAAGAACTCGTTGCGCGGCGTGGTGAAGCGCGGTTCCCGGCCGACATCGGCGCCGGCCGGCAACTGGGCCGTGTCGCCCTGCGCGAAATAGAGGAAGGCGCCGCCGGCAATGACCAGCGCGACGAGGGGGATGGCGATGAAATGCTTCTTCATGTCGCCACATCTATGCGGCGATGCGACGCCCGGCAAGGCGCTCCGTTGCGCGGGTGGTTAGTTAAGCCTTTCGTTCGCGCAGCCACAGCAGCAGGGCGATCAGGATGCCGGCCCCGGTGCCGACCAGCAGGCCGATGCTGGGCTGGCCCAGCAGGCCGCCGCCGATCGCCCCGGCCATGATCAGCAATGCGATGATGGCGCCCGCGCCGGTCGGATTCTTCGCCTTGTTCATGGCCCATCCTTGCCATGGCCCGCCGCCCATGGCCAGTCGCTTGTCGCCCGCGTCTCCCCTGTCCTGGATCGGAACGGCTCGCGTCCCGAAATGGCGCGCCTGTCCCGCTGCGGGACTTGGCTAACCGGCCGTTCACCCTCGTCATCGGCCTGCTGCGCCAAAGCGCCAAACTGGCATGGGGGTTGATAGGGGAGGGGAAAGGGCGCGCAAAAATCGGGGGTCGCATGCACATGCCATATCTTTCGGATCGAAAGAGCTATGAGGATGCGACGGAACTGATCGCGACCTTCGGCGCCAATGCCGGCTATGAGGCGGCGGCGCGGGCCGATCGCAGCCGTGACCTCGGCAACCACATCCATTTCTGCCACTGGCGCCAGATCGAGCGGCTGATCGTGCTGCTCGCTCATCACCAGCCGCTCGGCACGATCCACTGATCTTCTGAACGCAAAAGGGCCGGAGCGTCATGGAACGCGCCGGCCCTTTTTGCTGTCTGGCTGAAGGCGTTTTAGAGCCGCAGGCCGGCGGTTTCCGGCAGGCCGGCCAGGATATTGAGATTCTGCACGGCGGCACCCGCCGCACCCTTGCCCAGATTGTCGAGCGTGGCGACCAGGCGGGCCTGTCCGCTCTGCGCATTGCCGAACACCGACAGAGACAGGCGATCGGTCGCGCCGACATGCTCGACCTCAATCTGTGCCATGGCGCTGCTGTCGGCCAAGGGCGTCACGCTGACGATCGGCGATCCTTCATAGGCGGCGGCCAGCGCGGCATGGATGTCCGCCGGCGATGGCGTGCCGGGCATGGCGCGCAGCTGCAGCGGCACTTCCACCAGCATGCCGCGATAGGCATTGGCGACGGCCGGCGCGAACAGCGGCGGATGGGCCAGACCCGCATAGCGGGTCATTTCCGGCACATGCTTGTGCGCCAGGCTAAGGCCATAGGCGCGGAAGGCGGTCGGCGCGCCATCGGCGCCCTCATATTCGGCGATCATTGCCTTGCCGCCACCCGAATAGCCCGACGCGCCCGATACCGTCACCGGCCAGTCGGCCGGCAGTAGGCCGGCCAGCACCAGCGGACGGACCAGACCCAGAAAACCGGTCGGCCAGCAGCCGGGATTGGCGACGAAGCGGCTGTTGGCCAGTCGCTCGCGATGGCCCGGCTCCAGTTCGGGGAAGCCATAGGTCCAGCCGTCGGCGACGCGGTGCGCGGTCGATGCGTCGATCACGCGGGTGCGGTCATTGTCGATCATCGACACGGATTCGCGCGCGGCATCGTCGGGCAGGCACAGGATCACGATATCGGCCGCGTTCAGCGCGTCGCGCCGGGCCGCCATGTTGCGGCGATCCTTTTCATCGACCGTGATCAGCGACAGTTCGGGCCGGTCGGCCAGGCGATCGGCAATCTCGATGCCGGTGGTGCCATGGCCGCCGTCGATGAAAATCTTCGTGGTCATGGGGCAATCCTCCGCCGCGCGATGATCGGCTGTTCATGGTCGGGCGCCAGCCGGGCGACGACATCGGCCAGCGACTCGACCACCACGGCCATCCAATGGGCGTTGGCGTGCAGCATATGGGTGGCGTCGGTCATGATCCCGACATGGCCGGGGAAGAAGACCAGGTCGCCGCGCTGCAACGGCGCGCTCGCCTCGATCGGCGCGCCAATGCCCTCGCATTGCAGGTCGGTGTCGCGTGGCACGGCGATGCCGCATTCGCCCAGCGCAACCTGCACCAGCCCCGAACAGTCGATGCCGCGATGGCCACGGCCGCCCCAGACATAGGGCTGGCCCAGATAGCGCTGCGCCACCGCGACCCAGTCGCTTTCCGGCGAGTCGAGCGGGGCGGCATGGCGGCCATGGATGAAGCCGTCGCCGGTCGTGAGGAAGTTGTCCTCGGCCTCGCCGCCGAAGCGGGCGCCCAGCGGCCAGTGATCGGCGATTGGCGCCTTGATGTCCGCGCGGCTGAACAGCGGCGCGCTCTGGTTGATGATGCGGTGGCTGACCGCTTCCTTCACGTCCAGCGCGTCGCGGCGGATATAGCCGACATAGCCGTCATGCCCGCAAAAGCCCCAGGCCCAGTCGGTCGTGACGTCGAGCGCATGGAAGCTTTCGCCGCGCAGCAATTCGCTGACCGCCTCGGCATTGTGCGAGGGTTGGGACAGGATCGGCGCGCCGGGCGCCACGCAGGTCAGTTCGACCGCGCGGGCATAATGGGCGGAAAAGAGCACGCCGGCGAGCGAGATGTCCGCAAGGTCGCCACGCGCCGCATGGACGCGGTGGTCGAGCGCTACGGATCTGCCGTCCAGCTTGAACCGGGTTCTTTCAGGCGGTGCGTTCCGCGTGGTGTTGATCTGGCCTGTCATCGCGCGCGGTTCCTGCGATGAAATGGTGAAAGGCGTCAAGGAATTCCGCGCCCTTCGACGTGCGGGTGATGAAAATATTGCGCCGATCGGCCGCATCCCGCTCTCGTCGGAGATAGCCGAGCGCTGAAAGCTTGTTCAGCGCGCGGGTGATGACCGGCTTGGACACATGGAGTTGTTCAGCAAGACCACGGACCGTATGCGGGCCATCGCCGATATAGACGGTCAGCATCAGGGCCATCTGGCGGTTGGTGAGGTCGGGTTTCCCCGATCGCACATAATCGACCAGGGTCCGCATCCACTGGCTGAGCGGCTGTATGCCGGGGCGGTCGATCTGGGCGGCCTGTTGCGGGGAAGCGAGCGCGTTCATGCCCCCCTAACGCATGATAGCCAATCCGGTTGCGTAACGGATCGCAGGATATTGCAGTTTGACTATCGCGCGCCGTCATAGCGTTGCTGGAGCAGGCGGAAGACTGCGCGCAGGCCCAGGGCCTCGCCGCCCTTGGGCCGGCCCGGACGGGCCGCCGGTCGCCAGGCGAAGGTGTCGAGGTGGATCCAGGCCGTGCCCTCCGGCACGAAGCGCTGCAGGAACAGGGCGGCGGTCACCGCGCCGGCAAAGCCGCCTTCGCCGGCATTGTTCATGTCGGCAATGTCGGACTTCAGCATGTCATAATAACCGTCCCACAGCGGCAGGCGCCAGGTCGGGTCGTCGACCGCCGTGCCGGCCGCCGCGATGTCGCTCGCCAGTGCCTCGTCATTGGTGAACAGCGCGGGCAGGTCCGGGCCGACGGCGACGCGCGCCGCGCCGGTCAGGGTCGCGAAGTCCACGATCAGTTCGGGCTTTTCCTCACCCGCGCGGGTCAGCGCGTCGCCCAGCACCAGCCGTCCTTCGGCGTCGGTATTGCCGATCTCCACGGTCAGCCCCTGCCGGCTGCGCAATATGTCGCCGGGGCGGAAGGCATTGCCGCTGATGGCATTTTCGGCGGTCGGCACGAGCAGATGCAGCCGCACTGGCAGGCGCGCGCCGATGATCAGCCGGGCCAGCGCGATCGCATGGGCCGCGCCGCCCATATCCTTCTTCATCAGGCGCATGCCCGACGACGGTTTGATGTCGAGGCCGCCGCTGTCGAAGCAGATGCCCTTGCCGATCACGGCAATGCGCGGCGCGGCGGGGTCGCCCCAGCTCATTTCGATGAGGCGCGGGGCAAAGCCCTTGTCCGCCGCCTTGCCGACGGCGTGGATCATCGGGAAACCCTGCTCCAGCGCGTCGCCGCGCGTCACCTGCACCTCGCCGCCATGGGCCTGCGCCAGCTGGCGCACGGCATCCTCCAGGTCCTGCGGCCCCATGTCGGCGGCCGGCGTGTTCACTAGGTCGCGGACCAGCGCTACCGCCTCGGCCTGCTGCACGATCGCCTCGATCCGGGCGACGTCGCCGGTCAGCAGCACGCGCGGCCCGGCCGCGCCTTCATCCTTGCGATAGCGTTCGAACCGATATTGCGCCGTCAGCCAGCCCAGCGCCGCCGCGCCGGTGCTGCCCTCGGCCAGGCGGTAGCTGCCTTCGGGCAGGCTCTCGGCCAATCTGGCCAGGCACCAGCTACCCAGCGCGTCGCGCTTGACCACTCCGGCCACGACCGACCAGTCGCTCTGCCCCTCGCCGGGGATGATCGCATGCTCGTTCGGCTTGGCGTGGAATTTCTGGGCGCTGATCAGGGCACGGACCCGCTCGGGTTGGGCGGTGAACCAGGCATCCAGCTCGGCCGCTTCGATCAGCTGGATGGAACGGGCGGGCTGGCCATTATCGGCTTTGAGCAGGTCGGCAAATTCGGTCATGCACAGGATGTAGGAGAAAGCGCGGCCCATGGGAACGGGCCATTTTTTGTCACTTCTTTCATCCCGATGGAAACCCGGCCGGCCGTCAGGGCATTTGCCTATTGTGGCCCGAGTGCCTAGGTTCCAGATCATAACAGACGACAAGGAGAGTAGCCATGATCCGTTCCGACAATAGCGGCCTGCAGGCGCTGCGCGCCCGCGCCTATGCGCTGGCCGAAAGCGGCCAGTTCGCCAACGCCCATGCGGTCGAACAGGCGCTGGTGGCCGAAGGCTGGCCCAACATCCATCGCGCGCTCGCCGGCGACTATGCGCGCAAGGCGATCAGCGAACGCTGCCTGACGGCCAAGCCGCACTGATGCGGGCAGGGTGGGGGAACGGGACGACGGGGCCGCTGCTCGCAGCCCTGTTGCTGTCCGGCTGCTCGAAATCGACTGAGGACGACACGCCCGGCGGCAACATGCCCGCCAATGCGACGATGCGCGCCTTTGTCGACCGCATGGCCGGCACCACGCGACCCGCTGCCCCACCCGCCAAACCATTCGAGCAGTCGGACAAGACCGAACTGCTGGAATTTCTCTATGCCTATCCGGCGCAGGCGGCGGCGATCCCGACGCTGGTCGATCGCTTCGCACGCGCCATGGCCGAGAACAAGGCCGATGCGCTCAAGATGGCGACGCAGGACCGGGATTCGGCCAGGAAAGCAGGCTTTCCTTTCCACGCCCACAGCCGCGAGACGCGCTGGAGCGTGATGGCGGACACGCCGCGCTTCCTGGCGCTCGAATCCGCCAATTACATGTATACCGGCGGCGCCCATGGCATGACCGGCTATGAAGCGCTGCTGTGGGACAGGGAGCGGCGGCGCGAGACCGATTTCGGCGCGCTGCTGACCTCCGAAGCAACGTTCGCGACGGCGATCCATGACAGTTTCTGCAAGGCGCTGGACCAAGCGCGGGCGGAAAAGCGCGGCGCACCGGTGGTGCCGGGCGATGACGACTTCACCAAATGCATCGATCCGATGAAGCAGGTGCTGGCGCCGACATCGCGCGACGGCAAGTTGATCGACGGCATCCAGGTGACGATCGGCCCCTATGGCGCCGGCCCCTATGCCGAGGGCAGCTATGACATCAAGCTGCCGGTCGACGCGGCGATCTACAAGGCGATCAAGACCGAATATCAGGACGCGTTCGTCAGGCCCCGAGAATAGCCGTCATTGCGAGGCGCGAAGCGCCGCGGCAATCCATGGATTGCGTCGCTGCGCTCGCAATGACGATCCTGTTCAGGCCGGCACGCCGTACAGGTCGTGATCGTCGGCATCCTCGATCAGCACGTCGAACATGTCGCCCGCCTTGCGGCCTTCGCCGACGTCGCGCAGGAAGACATTGCCGTCGATTTCCGGTGCGTCGGCCTGGCTGCGCGCGGTCGCGCCGATGCTGCCATCCTCCTCGTCCGGCTCGCCGACCTCGTCGATAATCACCGGCATGACCCGGCCGACCTTCGCCTGCAGCTTGGCGGCGCTGATCGCGGCGGTCTTTTCCATGATCCGCTGATAGCGTTCTTCCTTGACCTCGTCGGGCACGGCGCCCGGCAGGTCATTGGCGGCTGCGCCTTCGACCGGCTCGAAGCGGAAGGCGCCGACGCGGTCGAGCTGCGCTTCTTCCAGCCAGTCGAGCAGATACTGGAAGTCTGCCTCGGTCTCGCCGGGGAAGCCGACGACGAAGCTGGAGCGGATCGCGATGTCGGGGCAGATGTCGCGCCACTTGCGGATGCGATCCAGCACCTTGGCTTCGTTGGCCGGGCGCTTCATCGCCTTCAGCACGCTCGGCGAAGCATGCTGGAAGGGAATGTCGAGATAGGGCGTCAGCAGCCCCTCGGCCATCAGCGGGATGACATGGTCGACATGGGGATAGGGATAGACATAGTGGAGGCGGACCCAGGGGGCGACGCCGTCCGCCGTGCGCAACTGGCCCAGTTCGCGTGCCATATCGGTCATATGGGCGCGGACCTCGCGGCCCTTCCACATGCGCGGTTCGTGGCGGGTGTCGACGCCATAGGCCGAGGTGTCCTGGCTGATGACCAGCAACTCCTTGGTGCCGGCCGCGACCAGCTTTTCCGCCTCGCGCAGCACCGCGTCGATGCGCCGCGACACCAGGTCGCCGCGGATCGAGGGGATGATGCAGAAGGAGCAGCGATGGTTGCAGCCTTCTGAAATCTTGAGATAGCTGTAGTGACGCGGGGTGAGCTTGAGGCCGCCTTCGGGCACCAGGTCGACAAAGGCGTTGGGGATGGGCGGCGATGCGTCATGCACCGCATTGACCACCTGCTCATATTGATGCGCGCCGGTGACGGCCAGCACCTGCGGGAATTTCGCGCGGATCACGTCCGCCTCGTCACCCATGCAACCGGTCACGATGACGCGGCCATTTTCGGCCATGGCCTCGCCGATCGCCTCGAGCGATTCTTCCTTGGCGGAATCGAGGAAGCCGCAGGTGTTGACCAGCACGACGTCGGCGCCGGCATAGTCGGCGGACATCTGATAGCCGTCGGAACGCAGCTTGGTCAGGATACGTTCGGAGTCGACCAGGTTCTTCGGACAGCCGAGCGAAACCATGCCGATCTTCGGCGCGTCTGGGATTTTGGTTGCCATGATCGGCGCGCACATAGGGATTTTTGCGCCAAATGTCACGGGGGTGCCGAAAAGACAAAGGGCGCGCCCAAATGGACGCGCCCTTCGTTCTAGCTAAGCCCTTGATCCGTTACATCTTGTAGGACAGGCGGATGTAACCGAACTGGCCCGGCACATCATAGGTGGTCGGATCGAAATTGGCGCTGTCGCAGGTGAAGCAGGCCGGCGGATCCTTGTCGAAGATATTGTTGACGCCGATCGTCAACCGGGTGCGATGGTCGAGCCAGGCCGGCGAAAAATAGGCCTGCATGTCGCCATAGAAGGTCGATCCCATGACATGGCCGTCGCTCTCCGTCACCTTGCTGATATAGCGGCCGGTGAAGGAAACGCCCCAGGCGTCGGCCGAATAGTCGAGCGTGGTGGTCGCCTTGAAGCGAGGATAGGCCTGGTCGACCGAACCGCAGCGTTCGGTGCCGGCGCATTTGATGGTCGGTGCATTGAGCTCGGCCGGGGCCTTGATGTCATAGCTCAGCAGATAGGCGGCGTTGACCGTCAGGCCGACCGTGCCTTCGCCCACCGGCTTGGAGCGATAGATCAAAGATCCGTCGATGCCGTCGGTGTTGATGGCGTTGAGATTCTGCAGCGTGGCGTCGATGCCGGCGACCAGACCGCTGGGCGTGCGGCTGATCGAGGCGCAACTGACCGGATCGGCATCGAAGGCGCAGCGGCGCAGGGTCAGCGTCGCAGGCACCGAGTCGATCGCGTTCTTGAGGCGGATATTATAATAATTGACCTCAAGGCTGAGCGCGCTGGCAAAGCCGTTGCGTGCCCAGGCCGGGCTGTAGACCATGCCGGCGGTCCAGGTCTTGGCGGTTTCCGGTTTCAGGTTGGTCGAGCCGCTGGAAAAGACGCCCAACTGGCCACCGGTCGGCTCGTCATAGCTGCCATCGGCCGGCACGCCATTGGCGATGCAATTGGCGCGCACGGTGGCGTTGGTCTGGAAGGAGCCGCCGTTCGCGCTGGTGCAGGGGTCGTTGATCGTCTGGTCGGTGCGCGACCGGCCGGCATACATTTCGCCGATGCTCGGCGCACGCAGGCTTTCGGCATAGCCGCCGCGCAACAGCAGGTCGCTGACCGGCTTCCACAGGCCCGACACGGTGAAGGTCGTGTTGCTGCCAAAGCTGCTATAGTTGGAATGGCGCACCGCGCCGTCCAGTTCCAGCTTCTGGAAGAAAGGCTTGTCCGCAAGCAACGGAATGCGGATTTCGCCATAGACCTCATCGACATTGAAGCTGCCCGCCGCCGGACTGGTCGGTACGTCGGCGCCCAGGCCCGCCGTGATGATCGGGTCGGGGGTGTAGCTGGCGCGCTGGTTGCGATGCTCGTAGCCGACGGCGAAGCCGACCGCGCCGCCCGGCAGGTCGAACAATTCGCCCGACAGGTTGGCGGTGGCGTCCCACAATTCCTGCGTGCTGCGATCCTTCTGGTCGAAGGTCACATAGTCGAGCATGGCCTGGGTGATGGAACCCGCGCCGCCGAAGATGTTGAACGGCACGCAATCGCCGGTGCAGCCCGCGACCGGCCCCAGCGCCTGGGCCAGCTTGGCGGCGTTCAGGTTGCCGGTGAACACCTGATGCGCGTCATTGCTGCCATACATGCCGTTGACGTCCCAATACCATGTCTTGTCGCCGACCCCGAAGGAGCCTTCGAGCGTCGATTGCATGGTGAAGGTATCGACATCCTGGCTGAAGATGCGCGGGCCGCCCTCGACGAAGCGACGGGCGATCAGCGAATAGGTCGCCGGCTCGCCATTGGCGCCCGACGACAAGGTGAAGCCGAACGGATTATAGGGGTTGGTCGCATCGATGCTGATCGTGTCGAGCAGATTGCCGTTGCCCGCATCCGGACCGACGAACAGCGGCAGCGGCGCGGCCTGGGTGGTCGAACTGCGATGCTGATAGACCAGCCGCGTGCGCAGGCTGACATTGTCGGAAAATTCGAACTTGGCGTTGAGGAAGCCGCCATAGCGTTCCGATGGCGTCAGCAGATAATTTTCCGGCGCAAAATTATAGCGGTCGGCGGAGGTGAAATTCTTGAAGTCCCCCGGATAGGTCGGGCGACCGCTGACCGGCGCGATCAGAGTCAGATCCTCGTCGCCGATCATGAAGCGGCCGTTGGGCGTCGCACCGGAACAGCCGCCGATCGGGTCGGCGCAGTTCGTCTGGCCCGGATTGGGGAAGCGGGAGATGGAACGATCGGCGGTGCGGACGCTCTGCTGCTTCACATAATTGCCGCCAAATACGATCGACACCCGATCGGACTGCAGGCCATAGCTGGCGTTGAGGTCATAGGTTTCGCCATCGCCCTGTTCATAGGTGCCGAACTGGGCGGACAGGTCGAGCCCCTTCTGCGACTGTTTGGTGATGATGTTGACGACGCCGGCAACCGCGTCGGAGCCATAGAGCGGGGAGGCGCCCGACTGCAGCACCTCGACCCGTTCGATCATGCTGGCGGGGATGGAGTTCAAGTCGACCGATGCGGGAATGCCGCCGGCCGCCGACCCGTTCACATAGCGCATGCCGTCGACCAGGATCAGCGTGCGCTTGGCGCCCAGGTAACGCAGGTCGATTTCGGCCGAGCCGGAGCTGACGCCGGTACCGTCGGGCGGACCGCCGATATTGCCGGCATTGTTGACCTTGGTGTTGAGGCCGCCGCCGGCGCTCGGGATGCGCTGCAGCACGTCGGCGATGGAGGAAAGGCCGGTCCGCGCGATCGCTTCCTGATCGACCGTGACGATCGGCTTGTCCTGGTCCAGCGGGCTCTGGCGGATGCGCGATCCGGTGACGATGATAGCCCCGGCATCCTCGGCCTGCGGCGCGGCAGATTGTGCGAAAGACGGTGCATTATAAAGGAAGGCGGACAGCAGGACGCCGGTTTTCAGGACATTTTTCAAGCGCATATTCTACCCCTCAAAAATCAGACCTGAGGGGGAGTGTTGCCATTCTATGACAGCAAGGCAATTGGTCGCATGCTGCGCTGCACCGTTGGTAGCACGAATTTTGCCTTATGTTGCTGTGACGCAACAAACATGTTCGGTCTGTCGCTGATTTGAACCTATTGATCGTCGGGGCGGGGCGTGGCGCCGGTTTCTTCCACGATCTCGATGATGCAGTCGCCGGTCTGGAGCGCTCGCGCGCCTTCCTCCCAGAAGCCGATCGGATGGTCGCCGCGATAGATGCGCACGCCAAGCCCGGTGCCGATCGCGGACAGGGGCTGGCCGATTTCCTGCGGCAGGACCGGTCGTTCGTGCAGCTTCACCCGGCCGCCCGAGGCGGCGAGATCGGCCATATAGTCGGCGATATGCTTGCCGCTGGTGCTGCCGGCCAGCAGCAGCCCGGCAAAGCTGACCGGGTTGATAACCGTGGTGGCGCCGGCCTGGCGGGCGGGCACTTCATTATCCTCGTTGCGCACGACAATGCTGATCGGCAGGCGCGGCGCCAGATGGCGCGCAGTGAGCGTAATCAGGATCGACGTGTCGTCGCTCCCGGCCGACACGATCATCGTGCGGGCACGGTGGATGGCCACGTCCTTCAGCGTCTTGTCGCGCGTGCTGTCGCCGCACAGCACGTTGCAGCCCAAGGCTTCGGCATGGTCCAGCGCCTTTTCGCTGCCGTCGATCACCACGATCTCGCGCGGGTCGGTGCCACGCGCCAGCAGTTCGTTCACCGCCTCCTGGCCGCTGGTGCCGAAACCGGTGACGACGATATGATTGTGCAGATCGGCCTGAATGCGTGCCATGCGCCACCTGTAGAGGATGTTGCGGAAGAAGAGATTATAGGCGGTGCCCAGGAAAATGATCCAGACGAACAGCCGGATCGGCGTGACGAAGATGGATTCGAATAGGCGCGCTTCGGGCGAGACCGGCACGATATCGCCATAGCCGACCGTGGTGACGGTGACCGTGGTGAAATAGAGCACGTCGATGAAGCTTATCTGGTCATCATAATTGTCCTTGAGACCATCGCGCCCGACCCAGTGGAGCGCCAGCACGATCGCGATCAGGCCAAAGACCAACACCACCCGCCAGGCGAGGTCCGCCCAGACCGGCAGCGCCGATCGCCGCCGCAGAAAGCCGGCCATGGGCGATGCCGAAGGCGGCGGCGCGATCTTCATGGGGTGGGCATCTGGGTCATCGGATTGATCGGCACCCGGTCCTTGCGCAGCTCGAAATGCAGCTTCGGCTTGCTGGCATAGCCTGTGTCACCGCTGAGGCCAATCACCTGGCCCTTCGTCACCTTCTGCCCGCGCACCACGTCGATCCGGTTGGCATGGCCATAGGCGCTGACCCAGCCGCTGCCATGGGTGATGAGGATGAGGCCGCCGAATACCGCGATGCTGTCGCCCGCATAGGCGACGACGCCGTCCGCTGCCGTGCGGATCGGCGTGCCGATCGGCGCGGCAATGTCGATGCCGTTATTCTTCGCGCCGCTTTCGCCGGGGCCGAAGCGCGAGATTATATTGCCCTTGAGCGGCCAGGCGAATTGGCCGGAAAAGCCGCCGGGCTGGGCGATCGGCACATTGGAGGGCAGGGGGCGGGGCTGGGCCTTGGCCACCGTGCGCGGCTTCTCCTCCGCGATGGCCGGCTGACCGCCGGTCAGCACATCGTCAATGTCGATGCGGAAGGCGGCGGCGCGCTGCTCCATGCTGGTGGCGGACTGGCGTGAGGGTTGTACCGCAACGGGGGCAGCCGGTATCTCGCCGCCGGGCAGCAACAGTCGCTGGCCGCGCCGCAGCACATAGGGTTCGGTCAGGCCATTGATGTCGACAATGTCGCTCCAGCGCACGCCATAGGCCACGGCGATGGCGATGCCGGTCTCCCCCTCCGCCACCGCATGATAGCGCCCGCCGGGGATCGACAGGTTCTGCCCCGGTTGCAGCGCATAGGGCGGCGCCAGCCCATTGGCCCGCGCGATTGCGTCCGACCCCGCGCCGGTGCGGTTGCCGATGCCGCGCAGCGTGTCGCCCGGCTGCACGCTATAGGTGCTGGCGGACACCGTCCGGGCGTTCGCCGTCACCCGCTGCGCGGTCCAGACCGGCTTGCGCTCGATCATCTGCGGTTCGGACGAGGGGCGCTGGGCCGGCTGCGGCGGCATGCTGGGCGATGGCGGAATGGCGGGCGCCGGCTGGGCCGGGGGCAAGGGTGCGGCATAGGGCGCGCTGTCCTGCACCGGGGCAGGGATACAACCCGCCAGCAGCAGCGGCAGCGGCGCCATGGGCAGCCAGCGCCGCCCCCTTGAATGTCCAGCCATATGGTCTCCCCCCGGAGCGTAAGTCAGTCCGAAAATGCCTGCGCCGTCGCCGCCAGCGCGCCATCCTGCGTCAGGTCATAATGAAGCGGCGTCACCGCGATATAGTCTTCTGCGATGGCCGCCAGATCGGTCCCCTCGGGCGCGGAATCGCTCCGTCCCAGGCCAAACCAGTAATAGCGATAGCCGCGCGGATCGGTGCCCTCGATGATCTTGGTCCGGTCGATGTCATGGAACCCCTGCCGCACCACGCGCACGCCCTTGACCCTGTCCGGGTCGATCGCGGGGAAATTGACGTTGAACAGCAGGCGCGGGCTGGCCGGCATCGCGATCAGCGGGCGCAGCACCCGCTCGCCCCAGGCTTCGGCGGCGGCAAAGGGCACCGCGTCGGCCATCGCCTCGCGGGCATAGACCTGGCTCAGCGCGATCGACTTTATGCCCGATATCGCGCCCTCCATCGCGGCGGCGACGGTGCCTGAATAGGTCACGTCCTCGGCCAGGTTGGCGCCGCGATTGACGCCCGACAGGACCAGGTCCGGTTTCGCGTCCTTCATCAGATGGCCGACCGCCATCATCACCGCGTCGGTCGGCGTACCGGTGACGCTAAAATGCTTCTCGCCATGCTTGCGGATGCGCAGCGGGCGGGTCAGCGTCAGGCTGTGGCCCGCGCCCGACTGTCCCTCGCTGGGCGCGACGATCCAGATATCGTCGGACAGGGTGCGGGCGATCGCCTCCAGCACCTTCAGCCCCGGCGCATGGACGCCATCGTCATTGGTGAGGAGGATGCGCATCGCCCGTTCCCTTGCTTGAGGCCGTTTCTTATCGCGGCTCCAGCTTGGTGATGCCGCCCATATAGGGCGTCAGCACCTCGGGCACGATCACGCTGCCATCGGCCTGCTGGTAATTTTCCAGCACCGCGACCAGCGTGCGACCGACCGCCAGGCCCGATCCGTTGAGGGTATGGAGGAAGCGCGTCGCCTTCTCTCCCTCCGGCTTGTAGCGGGCGTTCATCCGCCGCGCCTGGAAATCGCCGCAGTTGGAGACGGAGCTGATCTCGCGATAGGTCGCCTGGCTCGGCAGCCAGACTTCCAGGTCATAGGTCTTGCGCGCGCCAAAGCCCATGTCGCCGCTGCACAGCAGCATCTTGCGATAGGGCAGGTTCAACGCCTGCAAAATGCCCTCGGCCGCCTGCACCATCCGCTCATGCTCGGCGTCCGATTCCTCGGGCGCGCAGATCGCGACCAGCTCGACCTTCTCGAACTGATGCTGGCGGATGAAGCCGCGCGTGTCGCGCCCGGCCGATCCGGCCTCGGACCGGAAACAGGGGGTCAGTGCGGTCAGCCGCACCGGTAGCGCGTCGGTCGGCACGATCTGCTCGGCGACCAGATTGGTCAGCGACACTTCGGCGGTCGGGATCAGCCAGCGGCCATCGGTGGTGCGGAACAGATCCTCGGCGAATTTGGGCAACTGGCCGGTGCCGAACAGCGCCTCGTCGCGCACCAGCAGCGGCGGATTGGTTTCCTCATAGCCGTTGGTGCCCGTCTGGGTGTCGAGCATATATTGCGCCAGCGCGCGGTGCAGCCGCGCCATCTGGCCACGCAATGCGGTGAAGCGCGCGCCCGACAGCGCCGCGCCACCCTCGAAATCCAGCCCCAGTGCCGGGCCGAAATCGGCATGGTCCTGCGGCTCGAAATCGAACTCGCGGATATTGCCCCAGCGGCTCAGTTCGACATTGCCGGCTTCATCCGCAC
This sequence comes from Sphingobium sp. SG1, assembly GCF_057063145.1. Classification (NCBI taxonomy): domain Bacteria; kingdom Pseudomonadati; phylum Pseudomonadota; class Alphaproteobacteria; order Sphingomonadales; family Sphingobiaceae; genus Sphingobium; species Sphingobium sp. SG1. The sequence goes on from NZ_JBVVOJ010000017.1 coordinate 40,589, forward strand.
CCTGCGGCACATCGTCGGCGGGCAGGTTGGGGATCGCTGCGAGCATCGCATTGAGCGCTGCACCGACCTCGGCCTCTTCGGCTTCCAGCGCCGGCGTGCCTTCCTTCAGCGCCGCGACCTCGGCCTTCAGCGCCTCGGCCTTGGCCATGTCCTTGGCCGCCATCGCCTGGCCGATCGCCTTGCTCGCCTCGTTGCGGCGGGCCTGCCCCTGCTGCAGTTCCGTCTTGAGCGCGCGGCTCTTCTCGTCCAGCGCCAATATGTCGGCGGACAGCGGGGCCAGGCCACGGCGCGCCAGGGCGGCGTCGAAAGCGGCGGGATTTTCGCGGATGAAGCGGATGTCGTGCATCGCTGCCCTATGCCGCCGCGAACGAGGCCACGCAACCCTGTGCGCCTTCGCCCGTTGGTGATGCATCCACAAAATGAAGGAGAAGGCGATGCAGATCGATCATGATGCGATGGTGCTGGTGGCGGACGGGCGCAAATTGCTCTTCTTCCGCAACAAGGGCGACCGCGCCTTTCCCCAGCTGGAGGCGGAAGAGATGAAGGTTCAGGATAATCCGGCCGACCGGGACCAGGCATCGGACGCGCCCGGCCGCGCCTTCAGTTCGGTTGGCAGCCATCGCAGCAGCATGGAACAGACCGACTTCCACGAACTGGAGGAGGCGCGCTTCGCGGCGGAGGCGGCCGACCTGCTCAAGCGCCGCGCCTTTGCTCAGGATTATGAGAAGCTGATCATCGTCGCCCCGCCCACGGCATTGGGCGAGATGCGCAAACATTATCACAAGGAAGTGCAGGACCGGCTGGTCGGCGAGATCGCCAAGGATCTGGCCAATCATCCGGTCGGTGAGATCGAGAAGATCATCGCCCGCAGTTGAGCGGGAAATCCTGTCGGTAAAAGAAAAGGGCGGCCCCAAGGCCGCCCTTTTTGGTTCTCGGACAGTGCCGGCTCAGATATTGCCGGTACGGATGATCGGGATCGGCTTGGCCGGGCCATGGCCCTCGATGGACAGCTCCGTATTGCGATCGGCCAGGCGCTTGCGCATCAGCAGCGCGGCGGCACCGGCACCGAACAGCAACACCATCGGCGGCGCCGGCACATCGGTCGGCGGCGGCGGCGCGGGAGGCGGCGGCGTGCCCGAAGAGGTGCCCGATGATGTCGAGGTCGACGTCGAACTGCTGGTCGAGCTGCTCGACGACGTGCTGCCGAAGCTCGACGATCCGGTTGAGGTCGAACTGGACGTCGAGGTCGATGTCGCACCCGACGAGGAAGAGGTCGAAGTCGATGTGGACGTCGAAGTCGATGTGGAGGTCGACGTCGAGGTCGTCGTTGTCGACGTCGTGCCGCTGGAGGTGGACGTCGGCGGGGTGGGCGAATCTGAACCGCTGGTCGTAGATGTCGGCGGCGTGGGCGAGTTGGAGCCGCTCGAGCCCGTTGAGCCTGTCGAACCGGTGGTGGAGATCACCACCGTGCCGCCACCACTGCTGCCGCCGCCAAAGAAACCGCCGATGAAGCCGCTGCTGCCGCCAAAGCCGCTGCTGCCACCAACAGGGGCGGGAGTCGGCGTTGGTCCGCCAGCCATCAGCGGCAAGGCGGCCTGCACCGGCGGCGGGGGCAGGGGGATGGGTGGCGACGGCGTGGTCACGGTCACGCGGATCGGGTCGGGCTTCTTGGCCGGCGGGCGCTTGGCCGTGGCCAGGACGCGCTGGCGCGGCTTGGCCTTCACACTCTTGGTGCTGTAGACCGTTGCCGGACGCGCATTTTCCGCCACATGGACGGCGCCCCCGCCAATGATGGCGCCGCCACAAGTGCAGGCGCACAATTTTGCCAAAGCCATCCGAACCGACATAGGATCTTCTCTAGTCCTGTTTACCCATTCGCGCCATCGGACCCTTCCGTAGCGTGAACCCTGCCATTCCCTACTGCATACCAACGCAAAATAAAGCGTTAACTGCAAGGGCATTAACCATCTTTGCGCCGTAAAAGGTCCGAAAAACCGGGCGTTTGAGTCAACTGCAATGGTTAACGTGTCATTGTGGAACGTTAAGGATGGGCTGCATGAACATCCGGATGGCGAGATCGGGGAAAACCCTGATGGAGTCGCGCTGTCCGTTCCGGGTGCGTCAGCTGGCCTAGGGGATGCGCCGGAGTGCGCATTGTCCGCTTGTATCGCCTCGTCGCGGTGGCTATGAGGCCCGCTCAAACAAAAGTCATGGGCGCCCGGAACTTACAGCGCCGGGGCCTCTCGAGTCGGAGAGCCAGATGGCATCGGTACTGAATTCCGATAAAGACGGTGTGAAGCCGCCAAAATCGACCGTAACACTCCCGGACGATTATCGTCCGTCGGCTGACGAAGAATTCATGAACCCCCTGCAGCAGGAATATTTCCGGCAGCGTCTCTGGGACTGGAAGAAACAGATCCTGTCCGAAGCGGAAGGCACGCTCGCCGTGCTGCAGAATGAACCGCTGCGCGAACCTGACCTCAACGACCGCGCGTCGAGCGAGACCGACTGGTCGATCGAGCTGCGCACCCGCGACCGCCAGCGCAAGCTGATCTCCAAGATCGACGCGGCGCTCCGCCGTATCGATGAAGGCGAATATGGCTATTGCGAAGTCACCGGCGAGCCGATCTCGCTGGGCCGGCTGGAAGCCCGTCCGATCGCGACCATGACGGTCGAGGCGCAGGAGCGGCACGAGCGTCAGGAAAAAGTCTCCCGCGACGATTAACCCTTTCTCCACGTCGCATGACTATCCTGTTGGCCAAGTGTCATTTTGCGGGAATAGTCATGGACAAGGAAACGGGAAATTCTGATCGGGGACCGGCTCGTTCCGCGCCGCGCGACAGCCTGTTCCTGCTCACCAGTCTCAGTACGATCGATGGCGTCGATCTGGGTAAGGCGCGCGTGCGCAATCTGTCGGCCACCGGCCTGATGGCAGATTGCGAACGCGCCATTCCGGCGGGCACGCGTCTTCGTCTCGAACTGCGCGGTGTTGGCCTGGTCGAGGGGGCTGTCGCCTGGTCGCGCGATGACAAGATCGGCTTCGCCTTCGACGCGCCGATCGATCCGCAACTGGCGCGCAAGCCGGTCGCCAACGGTGTGTCGCGGCAGGCGTTGCCGGACTATCTGCGTTCGGCGACGATCACGCGCCGTTGATATCGATGATGTAAATGGGTTGGCAAAAGGCCCCGCCGGTTCGCCGCGCGGGGCTTTTTCATATGCGGCCTGTTCCATGTCGCCGCGACGCCTCCACTTGGGGCGAGCGTTAGTCGAAGACCGCCACGCTGAACGCCTGTCATCGCCAGGTCATCTTCCCTGGCTAGGCGTCATCCGTCGCACTATGTCGAAAATCTGGCCGGGGTTCCGGCTGGATCGATGCTCTGTGTCCCGCTGGCAGGAAAATGGCCGGTCCGGTGATCCGGCCCCGGCCTTTTCCGTGCGGAACGGGCTTAATGTCGGCCCTGCATCTCTTCCTTGACCCGCAATTTCTGCTTCTTCAGCGAGGCGACGAGGATGTCGTCGGGCATCGGCCGACTCGACTCGGCCTTGATCCGGGCTTCGAGCCCGGCATGCTTTGCGGAAAGAGCTGAAACGTGGGAATTTTCCATGACATTCTCCTTACGAGGGTGATGGATGACGAAGTAGATCATGATTCGGCGGACCTGTCTCGCGATGATTCGCGCTTTGCGATGGGCTGTCGGTAAAATTGCGATGGCCCGCGCGCCCGCGCCGGGCTATCAGGAGAGGCTATGTTGGGTTCGGAAGGCGGGGGCTTGGTGAGCCGCGAAGACATTATGCGCCGGTTGGAGCTGCTGCGGGTCGAGCATCGCGATCTCGACGCCGCGATCGCGGCGCTGGTCGACGGCGGGGTGGGCGACCAGATGCAGGTCGCGCGCCTCAAGAAGCGCAAGCTGCGGCTGCGGGACGAGATCGTCGCGCTCGAAGATGCGCTGGTCCCGGACATCATCGCCTGATGCGTCCGCCGCGTCGCAAAATTGCGGGACTGCGGCATAAAGCGATCCCAAATGGGACAGGCGGGCTTCCGGCGCCATCCACGGCCCTGACAATCGCATCGCGATATGTCAGCTAGGCCTATGCGCAACGCAGCCGCCCTTGATCCCGGCCTTCATCGCCGCCTTGTCGATGGCCTCTATATGGAGGCGATGGTGATGGCGGATGAGGCGCGCTCCTATTTCGACGCGGACGAGGCCGGGCAGTTTGCCGCCGACGATCCCCTGCGCCGCGTGTCCTTCGCCTGTGAATCGCTCAAGGTCACGACCCGGCTGATGCACATCATCGCCTGGCTGCTCAGCCAGCGTGCCTGGCAGCGTGGCGAGATTGGCGATGCGGACGTGGCCGATGAGAAATATCGGCTCGGCCGCGCCACCGCCACCGATCCGGGCATTGCCGGCGACTTCCCCTTCGCCGCCCGTTCGCTGATCGAGGCGAGCCAGGAGCTTTATGGTCGGGTCGCGCGGCTGGAGGAACGGATGCTGTCGCCGGACGCGCCGCTGGCCGACAGTCCGGCCCGCGCACTCATGGATCGGCTCAACACTGCCTTCTGACCAATGGGCCATCGCCATCTCTTGGCTGGCATAATCGCCCCGACTTGGTCTAGACCGGTCGCATGACCCATGGCTTGCGGACAGGGCGCCGCTTTCCCGTTGATCCGCGCGCCGCAGGGCTATGTCTCTTGTCCCTGGCGCTTTGCACTGCCGGCACTGCGTTCGCGCAGGCGGCCCAGCCTGCGCCTGATCCCGCTGCCGATCCCGCCAGCCCGCCGGTCGATCCCTCCGCATCGCTCGATGCCATGCCCGACATCGGCATCGACTGGCCCGACATGGGCCAGCCCGATACGGTCGCCCCACTGCCGGAGGATCCGGTTGCGGCCAGCGAACCCGACACCCCCGACGAGCTGGCGCAGCAGGCCGACGCCGCCGCCGATACCGGCCCGGCCGAGGAGGTCGTCACCTTCACCGACGCCGGGGAGGAGCGCAAATATGGCGTCACCCTGCGCGGTATCGAGGCGATCGGCGACAATCAGATCACGACCCGCTTCGACAGTCTCTCGGTGCTGCACCAGTCGGAGGGGAAGGCCGCCAACCTTGCCCAGATCAACCGCCGGGTGAAGGAAGACAGCGACCTGCTCGACCGGCTGCTGCGCGCCGATGGCTATTATGCCGCGCGGGTGCGCGGCAGCGTCGCGCCGCCGCCGGCCGGCAGCGACAAGCTGTCCGTCATCTTCGATGTCACGCCGGGGCCGCTTTATGTCCTCGACACGGTGGAGATTGCCGGCCTCGCCGAAACCGGCCCGCGGGAGGAGACGCTGCGCGGCGCCTTCACGATGAAGTCGGGCGATCCGATCAACGCCGACCGCATCCTTGCGGGCCAGACCGCGCTGGCGACGGCGCTGGGCGAAAATGGCTATCCCTTTGCCAGGGTGGACGAACCCGAAGTGCGGATCGACCATGAAGCGCGCAATGGCGATCTCGACATCATCGTCACGCCCGGCGGCTATCGCAGCTTCGGCCAGATATTGCTCGACAATGATGATGTGTTCAGCGCCCGCCATCTCCAGCGCATGGCCCGGTTCGAACCCGGCGAAACCTACCGCGCCACCGATGTGGAGGATCTGCGCCGCGCCATCGTCACCACCGGCCTCGTCTCGTCCGTCACGCTGACGCCGAAGGATGCGGGCGATGGCGAACATGTCGACCTGGATGTAGATCTGCGCCCGGCGCCGATGCGCACCATTGCGGGCGAACTGGGCTATGGCACGGGCGAAGGCTATCGCGCGGAAGTCAGCTGGCAGCATCGCAATCTCTTCCCGCCCGAAGGGTCGCTCACCCTGCGCGGCGTGCTCGGCACCCAGGAACAGACGGCGCAGGCGACCTATCGCCGCAACAATTTCCGCGAGCGCGACCATGTGCTGACGGGCCTCGTCTCCTACAGCAATATCCGCCGCGACGCCTATGACGCGCGCACCATCACCTTGTCGGGCGGGCTGGAGCGGCAGACCAACATCCTGTTCCAGAAGCATTGGGTCTGGCGCGTCGGCGCCGAACTCATCGCCTCGGACGAAGCGGACGCCTTTTCCGGCGGCAGCCGCCGTACCTTCTTCATCGGCGCGGTGCCGCTCAGCCTGACCTATGATGGCAGCGACGACCTGCTCAACCCCAGCAAGGGTTTCCGCCTCGGCGGCCGCCTCAGCCCCGAACTCTCCTTTCAGGGTTCGACGTTCGGCTATGCCAAGGCGCAGGTCGACGCCAGCGCCTATCAGCCGATCAATGATCGTGTCGTGCTCGCCGGGCGCACCCGGCTTGGCACCATCCTCGGCTCCACCGTCGATCGCATCGCGCCGTCGCGGCGTTTCTATGCCGGCGGCGGCGCGTCGGTGCGCGGCTATGGCTATCAGGCGATCGGCCCGCGCTACGGCCCGGACGATGATCCGGTCGGCGGCAAGAGCCTCATCGAATTTTCGGCCGAGGCGCGCATCCGCTTCGGCAATTTCGGCGTCGTCCCCTTCCTCGACGCGGGCAATATCTCCACCACCTTCCTGCCGCGCTTCCGCGACCTGCGCGTCGGCACCGGGCTGGGCGTGCGCTATTATAGCAGCTTCGGCCCGATCCGCGTCGATGTCGGCACGCCGATCAATCCGCAGCCGGGCGATGCCAAGGTCGCCGTCTATGTCTCGCTGGGGCAGGCCTTCTGATGGCCATGCCGCCGCCCGATAGCCAGCCGCCCGTGCCGCCGCCACCCGCAGCGCCGCCGCGCCGCCGTGCCTGGGACGGGCGCTGGCAGCGCTGGCTGGCGGGCGCACTGGCGCTCGCGCTGCTGGTCGTGGTGGCGACGCTGGCCTGGCTCGACAGCGCGCCCGGCCACCGCTTCCTCGTCTCGCGCATCGCCGCCGTCAGCCCGCCCTCGGGCCTGCGCATCCATGTCGACCGGATCGAGGGCAGCATCTATCGCAAGGCGGTGCTGCGCGGCCTCGTCCTGTCCGATCCCAAGGGCCGCTTCTTCGACGCGCCGCGGGTGGAACTGGACTGGTGGCCCTTCGCCTGGCTCTCCAACCGGCTCGACATCGATCGGCTGGTGATCCCGCAGGCGACCCTGCACAAACTGCCAAAGCTCAATCCCAGCGAGCGGCAGGGGCCGATCCTGCCGGGCTTCGACATCCGTCTGATGCAATTCTCGGTCGATCGGCTGACGGTCGCGCCCGCCGTCACTGGCAAGGTCGAACTGGCGACCCTGTCGGGTGATGCGGACATTCGCGGCGGCCGTGCGATCATCGACCTGTCGGCCCGCGTCATCGGCGCGGAGGATGCGCTGAACCTCACGCTCGACAGCCGACCCGACGATGACCGGTTCAACCTGGCGGTCACCGTCAATGCGCCCAGGGGCGGCGTGCTGGCGGCGATGGCCGGCCTCAATCAGGACGGCAATCTGCGCATCAGCGGCAAGGGCCGCTGGACCCGATGGGATGGGCGCCTCGCCGCCACCCTGGCCGGCAATCCCGTCGCCGACCTGAAACTCGGTGCGCGCAGCGGCGCCTACACGATCCAGGGCACGATCGAGGGCAGCGCCATTCCCGGCAAGGGCCTGCTGCCGCGCCTCGCCTCACCGCGCCTGACCATCGGCGCCCAGGGCACGCTCGCCGACCGGGTGGTCGATGGCAGGCTCACGCTGCGCTCGGCCGCGATCGACATGGTCGCCGACGGCGCCATCGACCTGCGCAACAACGCCTTCGACAATCTGCGCGTCGACATGAACCTCGCCCGGCCCGAAGCGCTGCTCAAGGATATGCGCGGCCGCGACGTGGTGGCGAAGGTCCGGCTCGATGGTCCGTTCGCCGGCTTCGGCTATGAATATCTGCTCACCGCGCGCCAGCTCGCCTTCGGCAAAACCCAGATCAACGATGTCCGCATCGACGGCAAGGGGCGCCAGGCGAAAAGCGGGCCGATCCTGCTGCCGGTCCGGCTGCGCGCCCGCAGTCTTGACGGGCAGGGCGATCTGGTCGCCGGCATCGTCCGCAATTTCGCGCTCGACGGCGTGCTGCAACTCAAGGGGCAGCAGATCGTCAGCAACCCCATGCCCTTCCGGTCGGACCGCCTGAACGGCAAGCTGCTGGTCATGGCCGACCTCAAGAGCGGCCGCTATGATGTCGGCATCGACGGCCGGATCAGCGGTCTCTTCATCCGCGGTCTCGGCATCGTCGATCTGGAGTCGAAACTGCGTGCGGCCCCCGGCGCCAATGGCGCCTTCGGCCTGTCGGGCAATGCCGTGGCCAAGGTCCGCCGGCTCGACAATGCCTTTCTCAAGGGGCTGGGCGGCGGCCTGCCCACGGTCCGCAGCGCGCTCGCCCTGCTGCCCGGCGGCGAGATCGGCTTCTCCAACATGAAGCTCGACGCGCCGCTCATCAGCCTCAATGCCAAGGGCGTGCGCCACCGCGACGGCACCGTCCATCTCGAAGGCAATGGCAGCCACAAGCAATATGGCCCGGTCAATGTCGTGCTCGATGGCAAGATCGACCGGCCGATCGTCCATGTCCAGCTGGCGCGGCCGATGGATGCGCTCGGCCTGCGCGATGTGCGCGGCGAATTTCTGCCCGGTGCCGACGGCAATTACAGCTTCACTGCCAATGGCGGATCGACGCTCGGCCCGTTCACCGGGGAAGGCCGCATCTTGCTGCCGCCCGGCGGTCAGGCGGTGGTCCGCGTCGCGCGCATCGCGGTCTCGGGCGTCACCGCCAGCGGCGACATCCGCCCGGTCACCGGCGGGCTGGACGGCCAGTTGCTGGTCGCCGGCCCGGTCAGCGGCACGATAGGCTTCCAGCCGGTCGGCGGCATCCAGCAGTTGAAGCTCGATCTCGACGCCAATGATGCCAGCTTCGACGGCCCTTCGACCATCGCCGTGCGGCGCGGCTCGCTCGACGCCACCATCCTGCTCGATCCCGACGGCACCTCGATCAACGCCACCGCCCAGGCACGCGGGCTGCGCGTCGGCGGCATGCTGCTCGGCCGGCTCGACGCCACCGCCGCGCTGGTCGACGGGCGCGGCAAGGTCTCGGGCAATCTCTCGGGCCAGCGCGGCCGCCTGTTCGACCTCAAGGGCGAGGCGCAGGTCGATCTCGACCGCGTCCGCCTGTCGGCCAGCGGCACGATCGACAAGCGGCCGATCCGCCTGACCCGCGCGGCGCTCTTCACCCGAGCCGAGGATGGCTGGCGCCTTTCGCCCGCGACCATCAGCTATGCCGGCGGCACGCTGCAACTGGCGGGCGAACTGGGCGGCGAAACCACCCGGATCGAGGCGCGCGCGCAGAAGATGCCGCTCGCCCTGCTCGACATCGCCTATGACAATCTGGGGCTGGGCGGCATGGCCACCGGCACCTTGAGTTACAGCCGTCCGCGCGGCGGCCTGCCGACCGGCAAGGCGGAACTGCGCATCCGTGGCCTGTCCCGCTCGGGCCTGTCCCTCAGTTCCCGCCCGGTCGATGTCGGCGTCAACGCCGTGCTGACCCTCGACCGGCTCGCCACCCGCATGGTCTTCGTCGCCGATGGCCAGACCATTGGCCGTGGCCAGGCGCTGCTCACCCCGCTCATTTCGACCGGCAGCCTGGTCGAACGGCTCAACGGTGCGCCGCTGATCGCGCAACTCCGCTTCAACGGCACCGCCGACACGCTCTGGCGCCTCACTGGCGTTGAGATTGTCGACATTGCCGGCCCGGTCAGCGTCACCGCCGACGCGCATGGCACGCTTGCCGATCCGGTCATCACCGGTTCGCTCGCGACCGACAATGCCGCGCTCAACAGCCCGGTCACCGGCATGCGCCTGCGCAACGTCAAGGCGCGCGCCCGTTTCGCCGGGGCGCAACTGGTCTTCTCCAGCTTCACCGCCAATGCCCAGAATGGCGGCAGCGTGACCGGCACCGGCAATTTCACCTTCAACGGCATTGGCGGCGTCGGCATGGACCTCGCCTTCCAGGCGGACAATGCCGCGCTGCTGGAGCGTGACGATATCGCCGCCACCGTCACCGGCCCGCTCACCATCCGCTCCGACGGCAAGGGCGGCGAGATTGGCGGCGACGTCACCCTCAACAGGAGCCGCTTCACCATGGGCCGCGCCGCCGCCGTCGCCCAAATCCCCGAACTCAAGGTGATCGAGATCAATCGGCGCGGCGAGGAGATCGAACGCCCCCGCGCGGCCGAGCCCTGGACCATGGCGGTCAAGGCGCGGGCGCGCAATCGCCTGACCGTGACCGGCCTTGGCCTCGACAGCGAATGGCGCGCCGATCTCAACATTGGCGGCACCGTCACCAATCCGGCGATCGCTGGCCGGGCCGAACTGGTGCGCGGCAATTATGAATTTGCCGGCCGCCGCTTCGAACTGCGCGAGGGGCGCATCCAGTTCGACGGCAAGACCCCGGTTAACCCGACCCTCGACATCGATGCGGAGGCGGACGTCAGCGACCTCACCGCCACCATCCATGTCGGCGGCACCGGCCTCAAGCCCGACATCAGCTTCAACTCCGTGCCCTCGCTGCCGCAGGACGAACTGCTCTCGCGCATCCTGTTCGGCACCTCGATCACCAACCTGTCCGCGCCCGAAGCGCTCCAGCTCGCCTCGGCGGTCGGCTCGCTCCAGGGCGAGGGCGGGCTTGATCCGATCAATGCGGTGCGCAAGGCGGCGGGCCTGGATCGTCTGCGCATCATCGCGGCCGATCCGACCCAGGGGCAGGGCACCTCGCTCGCCGCCGGCAAATATCTGACCCGCAAGACCTATGTCGAACTGATCAGCGACGGGCAGGGCTATAGCGCCACCCGGATGGAATATCAGGTGACACGCTGGCTGTCCCTGCTAGGCGCCATTTCCACCCTCGGCCGCCAGAGCGCCAACCTGCGTATTTCCAAGGATTATTGACGTGACCAAATCGCGCATCGACAGCGCCGCCGCGATCAGCGTGATGGATCTGTTCACCATCGGCATCGGCCCGTCCAGCTCGCACACGGTCGGGCCGATGCGCGCCGCGCTGATGTTCATGGATACGCTGCCGACCTGTCCGGTGCGGGTGCAGTGCGAACTTTATGGCTCGCTGGCGCTGACCGGCCGGGGCCATGCCACCGACAGCGCGATCCTGCTCGGCCTGTCGGGTCACAGCCCCGAAAATGTCGATCCCGATGCCATCCCCGCCATTCTTCAGGCGATCCGCGACGATGGCCGCATTCGCGCCGGCAGCACCCATCTCGACTGGGTGCCGTTCGAGGAAGCGCGCGACCTGGTCTTCCGCATGGGCGAATTTCTGGAGGCGCACAGCAACGGCATGCGCTTCACCGCCTGGTTGCCGGGCCGGGACGATCCGCTGGTGCGCGATTATTATTCGATCGGCGGCGGCGCGGTGCTGCCTGGCGCCATTCCCGCCGATCCGGATATTCCGCTCGGCCATAATGTCGTCCAGCCCTTTCCTTTCTCGTCCGGCGCCGAACTGCTGGCTCAGGGGGAGGCGACCGGCCTCAGCATCGCCACGCTGGTTCTCCGCAACGAGGGCGCCTGGCGCGCCCAGGGAGAGACCGAGGCCTTCCTCGACAGCGTGATCGACGCCATGTCCGCCTCGATCGATCGCGGCCTGAAAGAAGAGGGCCTGCTGCCCGGCGGGCTCAAGGTGCGCCGCCGGGCCAAGGCGATCCATAACAAGCTGCGGTTGCAGGGCGCCAGCGTCGGCCCCGCCCAGATCTTCGAATGGGTCAGCCTGTTCGCGCTGGCGGTGAATGAGGAAAATGCCGCCGGCGGCCGGGTCGTCACCGCACCCACCAACGGCGCGGCCGGCGTGATCCCGGCGGTGCTTCATTATTATCGCCGCTTCGTCCCCGGCGCCGATCGGGAAGGGGAGCGCCGCTTCCTCCTTACCACCGCCGCCATGGGCTTCCTCTACAAGAAGCGCGCCTCTATCTCGGCCGCCGAAATGGGCTGCCAGGGCGAAGTCGGCGTCGCCTGCTCGATGGCGGCGGCGGGCCTCGCCGCCGTGCTGGGCGGCACCAACAGCCAGGTCGAAAATGCAGCCGAGATCGGCATGGAACATAATCTGGGCCTCACCTGCGATCCGATCGGCGGCCTCGTCCAGATCCCCTGCATCGAACGCAACACCATGGGCGCGGTGAAGGCGATCAACGCCGCCTATCTCGCCCTCCAGGGTGATGGCCGCCATATCGTCAGCCTCGACGCAGTGATTGAGACGATGCGCCAGACCGGTGAGGATATGGCCAGCCGCTACAAGGAGACATCGCTTGGCGGCCTGGCCGTCAATGTCGTGGAATGCTGAAGGAAGGCCGCCTCATTTCGTCGCTCCCGGCCCACGGGAACGCGCCGAACTGAGCGGCTTTCGTGGCATTAATGCCACATTATCAGCTGTTTATCTGAGGTTCATGAAACAAATATGACCGCTCCGGCTTGAGCGTCTCACCCCCAAGGGGAAGAGAAAGACAACGGAGTGATGTTTATGCGTAAGTTGATGGTCGCCACTTTGCTGGCCGGTGGTGCAGTCGCCGCGCCGGCGCTCGCACAGGATGCCACCCCGACCTTCACCGGCCCGCGTGTCGAAGCAATCCTGGGCTATGACCATACCGGGGCCGGCAGCTCGATCGACAATGACAATGGCAGCGACGATCAGAAGATCGACGGCCTGCTCTATGGTGTCGGCGCGGGTTATGACGTGAATGTCGGCGGCGCCGTCGTCGGCGTCGAGGGCGAGTTCACCGACTCCACCGCCAAGAGCAGCCGCAACGACTTCACCGACCAGTTCGGCTATGGCCGCGTCAAGCAGGGCCGCGATCTCTATATCGGTGCCCGTGCCGGTATCCTCGCCGATCCCTCGACCCTCATCTATGTGAAGGGCGGCTACACCAACACCAAGCTGGGCGTGCTGGCCGGCGACACCAATCAGGTCACCGACACCTCGTTCAAGCTCGACGGCTGGCGCGTCGGCGGCGGCGTGGAGCGGGCGCTCAACGCCAACACCTTCGCCAAGATCGAATATCGCTACTCCAAATATGACAGCGCCCATATCGACTTCATGGATGGCTCGACCAGCAGCGAATTCGACGTCGACACCGACCGCCATCAGGTCGTCGCCTCGGTCGGCTGGCGCTTCTAAGACGTCAGAACATCCTCCCCATCCGTTCGCTTCGAGCGAAGTCGAGAAGTGCGATGCACAGGCGTTTCTCGACAAGCTCGAAACGAACGGGGCAGGGGGCGTTCGATACAGAAAACAGGGGGCCGGTCACCGATCGGCCCCTTTTTTGCAGCATCCGCCCATAGCCTCTATCAGCCGCCCTGCGGGGATGTTACTTACATGGTTGTGAGTAACGCGATTCCCCACCTGTACCCGGTTGGCATCCAGCCCGACGACATCGACTTCATGGGTCATGTCAACAATGCCAGCTATCTGAAGTGGGTGCAGGATGCCGTGCTCGACCATTGGCGCGCGCTCGCCCCGGCCGAGGCGGTGGCCCAGCATCTCTGGGTCGCGCTCAAGCATGAGATCACCTATCGCAAGCCCACCTTCCTGGATGATGAGGTGATCGCCACCGTCCTCCTCGAAAAGGTGCAGGGCGCCCGTGCCTTCTACGAAACCGTCATCCGCCGTGGCGAGGAAGTGCTGGCCGAGGTCAAGTCGAGCTGGTGCTGCGTCGATGCCTCCACTCTGCGTCCGGCCCGCATCGCCCGCGAAGTGATGCAGCATTTCTTCGCGCCCGACGACAGCGGCGCCAGTGCCGACTGATCCCATTATGTGAATGGCAGGGTTGCAGCGTGGGAACGCGCTTGACCCATGCCCGGATGTTTGCATTAGTCCGACAAATAAAGGGCCGGTGACGGGCGGCGAAGCGCGCCGTCCGCTGCGGTCCTGTCGGCGAAGCGCGTCTGTCGATCATCATGCGCTCGCCCGATGAATGAGGGAGAGGGCGTTGATGCGGTGGCAGTCGGGAATGACATATCTGGGGTTTGGCCTGCTGCTGGGCAGCGCGACCATGGCGATCGCGGCCCCCGCCACGCCGCCGCGCCAGCTCGATATCGTCAAGCGCATCGCCAAGGCCAAGCCGGAAGCGAAGGACGAGGCCAGCGCCCGGACGTCCTACCTCCTCGTCTATTTCAAGGACGAGACCCACTCGCTGCATTTTGCGACCTCGGCGGACGGCTACAGCTTCACCGACGTCAATGATGGTGCGCCGGTCCTCAATGGCCGCAACGTCGCCGAACAGAAGGGCATCCGCGATCCCTATATCATGCGCGGTCCGGACAATGCCTTCTACCTCGCCATGACCGACCTGCATATTTTTGCCAAGCGCGAAGGGCTGCGCGATACCGACTGGCAGCGGCCGACCGACAGCTATGGCTGGGGCAATAACCGCTCGATGCTCTTCATGAAATCCTATGATCTCACCCATTGGACGCTCGCGTCCGTGACCATAGATCAGCTGTTCAAGTCGACCGCCAATGCCGGCACCGCCTGGGCGCCGGAAATGATCTATGATCCCGACAAGCGCAAGATCATGGTCTATTTCAGCACCCGCAACGGCAAGGAGACCGACCATATGGTCTATGCCTATGCGGACGACGCCTTCACCACGCTGACCAGCGAACCGCGCGACCTGTTCACCTATCCCAAGCCCGGCATCGGCACGATCGACGGCGACATCACCAAGGTTGGCGACCGCTACCGCCTCTTCTATGTCGCGCATGACAAGCCCGGCCATCTGCGTCAGGCGACCTCATCGCGCATGGATGGCGGCTATGTCTTCGATCCGGCCAAGATCGATCCGGAAACGGTCGGCACCGAAGCGCCCAACCTGTGGCGGCGCCACGGCACCGACACCTATGTGCTGATGTATGATGTGTTCGGCGCCAAGCCGGTCAACAATATGGGTTTTTCCGAGACGGAGGATTTCGTCCATTTTCGCGACATCGGCCATTTCAACGCACCGGGATCGCCGATGAAGGCGACCAACTTCACCCAGCCCAAGCACGGCGCCGTCATCCCGATCACCCCGGCGGAAGCGGAGCGGCTGAAGACGTTCTTCCAGAAATAAGGGGCAGGGGAGGATCGTACCGGATCGGCTGAACGCCACCGATGCGATCCACCATCCCTACAGCGTCGCTTCGATCGCGCGCGCCGCCTGATCGGGATCTTCGGCCTGGCTGATCGGGCGACCGATCACCAGCATCGACGCGCCCCGGTCCAGCGCCTCGCGCGGGGTCACGGCGCGCTTCTGGTCGCCCATCGCGCCGCCCGCCGGGCGCACGCCGGGCACGACGAAATAGCCGTCGGGCCAGATCTTCTTGACCAGCGCGACTTCCTCGCCGGAACAGACGATGCCGTCCAGGCCCGCGTCGCGCGCCAGTTCGGCGAGCCGCGTCACCTGCTCCTCGGCCGCGCCATTGATGCCGATGTCATTAAGGTCGCCATTGTCGAGGCTGGTGAGCACCGTCACCGCCACCACCTTGGTCTTGGTGCCGGCCGCCGCTTTCGCATCCTCCAGCATCGCCCGGCCGCCGGCCGCATGGACCGTCAGCACCGCCGGCTCCAGCCCGTGCAGCGCCTGCACCGCCTTGGCCACGGTATTGGGAATGTCGTGCAGCTTGAGGTCGAGGAAGATCGGCAGGCCGAACTTCATCATCTCATGCACGCCATGATGACCATTGGCGCAGAAGAACTCCAGCCCCAGCTTCAGCCCGCCGACATGGTTGCGGACCTGCCCGGCCAGATGCTGGGCCTTGGCAAGGTCGGGCGTGTCGATGGCGACATAGATCGGGCTGCTCATGCTTGTCCTGTAGGGGTAAGGGGCGACGGCGTGGCGTCGGGCAAGATCGGGGTTGTCACCGTCGCAGGCGTCGCCGGCGCGGCGGAAGCGGTTGCGGCGACCAGCGCACGCTCGGTGCTCTCCAGGCGGCGCTTCATGCGCCAGCGCGTCGCGCGGGCCATGATCCAGAAGGGCATGGCGCCCAGCAGGAATGCGCCGATCAGAAGCACCGGCAATTTGGTTTCCATCACCATGTCGCCCCACAGGCGCACGGTCACGGGGACATAGTTCGCCATGCAGAAGAAGGCGAGGGCGACGGCGATGACGACCCAGAAGGCAGTCCGCAGAAATTGCATCGGCGATCCTCTCGCTGCTGATAGGGCGGTCAGCCTAGGCGATTTTGGCGAAAGGCGAAAGCGCCTGTTCAGATTTCGCGGACGGCGACCATCATCGACAGACTTTGCGTGGTGCCGGGGGGCAGCATCGCCATGCCTTCAGGCCCGTTGATCGCGTCCGGCATATGGCTGACCGGCTCCAGGCAGAAGAAGTCGCCGGCGGGCGGGCGGAAGACATGCAGCCAGTCCGCGCCCTCAACCGTCAGCGTCAGGCGGATGCCGTCGCCGCGATCGACCACCGCCACATGATCCCAGCCGCCATGGACATTGTCGATCAGGCTGTCGCCGGTCACGCGCGCACCCTGCGACCAGTCGCTCAGCGCATCGGCCGGCACTTCCCGTTCGGGCAGCATGTCGGGGGAGGAGAGCCAGAGCGTGTCGGCGTGGAAGCGCAGCATCGTGTCGCCGTCCAGCGCGAAATAGGGGTGGAAGCCAAGGCCGCAGGGCATCGGGCTGTCGCCCAGATTCTGCACCAGCAGCGTGACCTCCAGCGCATCCTCGCTCAGCCGCACATGCTGCTGTGCGCGCCAGGCCCAGGGCCAGCCAGCATCGCCCTGATGTGTCTGTTCCAGCCTGACGTCATGGCCCGACTGTTCCAGCACCTGCCAGGGCCGCTGCCAGCCAAAGCCATGGATGCTGTGGGGATGATCGCCGAAATTGAGCGGCAACTGATAGCTTTGCCCGTCCACGCTATAGCGCCCATGGGCGATGCGGTTGGCATAGGGCACCAGCGGGAAGCTGGCCATGTCCAGCGGATCATGGCTGTCCTGCGGCGCGCGGCGCAGCAGGGCCACGCCGTCGCGATCGAAGGACAGGATCGATCCGCCGACATCCGGGGCGAGCGCGCAACTGAGCGCGCCCGCCTTCAGGGTGACGATCTTGCTCAGCCGACCATGTCCTCAAGCTCGCGGCCCTTGGTCTCATGGACCATGGCGCGCACGAAGAAGAAGGAAATGGCGGCAAACAGGGCATAGCCGGTATAGGTCACGACCAGGCCCGGCGACACGGCGAGCGAGGGGAAGCTGACCGAGATCGCGGCATTGGCGATCCACTGGGCAAAGCCGGCGACGGCCAGGCCCGAACCACGGATCTGGTTGGGGAACATCTCGCCCAGCATCACCCACATGATCGGACCCCAGCTCAGGTTGAAGAAGATCACGTAGAGGTTCGCCGCGATCAGCGCCATCAGGCCATTATGGCCCGGCAGCACCACGCCGCCATCCGCGCCGGTGACGGCGGTGGAGAAGGCATAGGCGACGATCGCCAGCGTCACCGCCATGCCGGCAGACCCGATCAGCAGCAGCGGCTTGCGGCCGATCTTGTCGACCAGCATGATCGTGCCCAGGCACGCGCCGATCGACAGCACGCCGGACAGGATGTTGATCTGCAGCGCATTATCCTCGGAAAAGCCGACGGCTTCCCACAGGGTGGCGCCATAATAGAAGACGACGTTGATGCCGACCAGCTGCTGGAACACGGCCAGACCAATGCCGGCCCAGACGATCGGGCGCACCTTGCCGCTGGCCTTGTCGATCAGGTCGCTCAGCTTGGGGCGGTGATGATCGGCGGCCAGGCTGGCGCGGATCTCGCCGACCTTGCGATTGGCTTCCTCGGCGCCGAACAGCTTGGTCAGGACCGCGCGGGCGCGTTCGTCCTGGCCGCGCGCGACCAGATAGCGGGGGCTTTCCGGGATCACCAGCAGCGCCAGGAAATAGATGGCGGCCGGGATCGCCTGCAGCCAGAACATCCAGCGCCAGGCCGGGAAGTCGAGCCACAAGGGCGCGGTCGAACCGCCGGCATAGCGGGCCAGCACGAAATTGGCGACGAAGGCGCCGGTGAGGCCGGAAATGATCATCACCTGCTGCACGCTCGACAGCCGGCCGCGGATCGAGGCGGGGGTGACTTCGGAAATATAGACCGGCGAGATGACGCTCGCGGCGCCGACGCCCAGGCCGCCGATGATGCGGGCGATGATGAAGATGGCGGAGGAACCGGCGGCACCGGCCAGCAGTGCGCTCACCAGAAACAGGATCGCCGCCAGCATCATCACGCCGCGACGGCCGATGATGTCGGCCATGCGGCCCGCGCCGAACGCGCCGATCGACGAACCGACCAGGATCGCGCCGACATTGACGCCGATGCCTAGCTTGCCTAGGTCGAAGGCGGCTTCCAGCCCCTTCTGGGTGCCGTTGATGACGCCCGAATCATAACCGAACATGAAACCGCCGATCGTGGCGACGGCCACGATCGCTGCGATGAAGGCCATGTTGATCTTCCCGGCGCTCCCCTCACTCATCTGCTTGTCCTTCCAGCTCTCTATTTCTTCTATATCGTGGCGACATGGCCCGGCAGCCCCGCGACGCCGGCGTCGAAGGCGAACAGATCGCCCGCAAGGGGCTGTTCTGTCAACGCTGTCACATCCAGTCCCTTGCGCGCCGTCGTGGCATAGGCCGTCATCAGGTCCGGGCCGCCAAAGGCGATCTTGGTGATGTTGGCGACGGGGAAGCGGATTTCCCGCATCAGCCGCCCGGCCGGGTCATAGCGGCGCACCGCCCATCCGCCGAACAGCCCGGTCCACAGACAGCCTTCGGCATCGACCGTGGGGCCGTCGGGATAGCCCGCGCCATCCTCGATCCGCGTGAACAGGGTGGCGGCGCCGGCGACGCCATCGGCATCGACCGGGCATTGCCAGATGGCGCGGCCCAGCGTGTCGGTATGATAAAGGATGCGCCCGTCGGGCGAGAGGGCAGGGCCGTTGGTGATCGACACGGCGGCCAGCCCGCTTTCGACCAGATCGCCGCGATGCAGGCGATAGAAACGGCCGCTTTCCTCTGCCTCGGCATCGTCCATCGACCCGAACCACAGGGCACCGCCGGGCGCCACCGTGGCGTCGTTCAGCCGGTTGCCCGGCCGATGCGCCTCGGGCGCGTGGAGCAGGGTGAAGGTGCCGCTCCTGGGATCGAAGCGATGCACGCCCGATTGCAGGCCGACCGCGAACAGGCCGTCGTCGGTCGGCACGATCCAGCCGACCTGGCCCGGCGTGGTCCAGCTCTTGGACACGTCCAGCGCCGGGTCGAAGCGGTGGATCGCATGGCCCTTGATGTCGACGAACCACAAGGCCGCCTCGCGTTCGACCCAGATCGGCCCTTCGCCGAGTATCGCCCCGACCGACAGGACGCTGCGCGGTGCGGCGTCGCTCATCTCAGCGCCAGCCGGCGTCGATGAAATAGTCATGGCCGGTGCAATAGCGCGCATCGTCCGACGACAGGAACATGGCCAGCGCGGCCACGTCGACCGGCAGGATGCGGCCGTCCAGGCACTGGGCCGCGACGATCTCGGCCTCGCCTTCGGGTGTGTACCATTTTTCCTGGCGCAGCGTCTTCACATTGCCCGGAATGATAGTGTTGACGCGGATATTGTCGCGGCCAAGGTCGCGGGCCAGGCTGCGCGTCAGCCCCTCGATCGCCGCCTTGGCGGTCTGGTAGAGGATGAGGTCGGGCAGGGCCAGGTGCCAGCTGATCGAGCCGAAGTTCAGGATCACGCCGCCGCCCGCGCGCTTCATCGCCGGGATCGCCGCCTGCGCCGCGAAGAACTGGTGGCGCAGATTGACCGCCATCCGCTCGTCCCAATAGGCCTGGGTCACATCCTCGATCGCATGGCGATCGTCATTGGCGGCGTTGTTGATCAGGATATCGATCCCGCCCAGTTCCGCCTCGACCCGCGCCATCATCGCCTGCAGCGCGTCGATGTCGCGCAGGTCGCAGGCGTGGAAGATCGGGGTGAAGGCACAGCCGCTCAGCCGTGCGGCCAGCGCCTCGCTCTCGGGGATGGCGATGTCGCAGAAGGCGACATGCGCGCCCTGCATCGCATAGGCTTCGACCAGCCCTTCGCCGATACCGCTGCCGCCGCCGCTGATGAAGACCCGCTTGCCCTTCAGGCTCGGGTAGATGGCGCGGCTCATGCAGTTTCTTTCTGGTCGATGGCCGAGAGCAGACCGCGCCCGGCAAGATTGGTCATCAGCGCGGTCAGGCCGAAGGTCCAGGGTGCGGCGTCCTTCGACGTCACCACCGGGTTGATCAGCTTGCCCAGGCGCGGGGTGGAGATGGCAACGATGTCACCGACCTTGTGCGTAAAGCCGCGGCCTTCCTCGTCACGGTCCTGCACGGGCGCGAACAGCGTGCCCAGGAACAGGGCGAAGCCATCGGGATATTGATGTTCCGACAGGGTCTGGCGCACCAGTTCCAGCGGATCACGGCTGATCTGGTCCATCCGGCTCGTGCCTTCGAGCATATAGCCTTCCGGCCCCTCGATGGTCAGGCCGACTTCGGCATTGCGCACATCGTCGATGGTGAAATCGCCGTCGAACAGGCGGACGAGCGGGCCGAGCGAGCAGGACGCATTATTGTCCTTCGCCTTGCCCAGCAGCAGGGCGGAGCGCCCTTCGAAATCGCGCAGGTTGACGTCATTGCCCAGCGTCGCGCCCACGGCCTGGCCATCGGCATTGACCAGCAGCACGACCTCTGGCTCGGGATTGTTCCAGGTGGAATCGGACCGGATGCCGATTTCCGCCATCGGGCCGACCGTCGCCAGCACCGGCGCCTTGGTGAACACTTCCGCGTCCGGGCCGATGGCGACTTCCAGATATTGCGACCACAGGCCGTCCTCGATCAACGCGGCCTTGAGCGCGGCGGCTTCCTCGGTGCCCGGCACCACGGAGCGGATCGATCCGCCCACCCGCTCTTCCAGGCGACCACGGATTTCGGCGGCAGCGCCGGCATCGCCGCGCGCCCGTTCCTCGATCACGCGCTCCAGCGCCGACAGGGCAAAGGTCACGCCGCATGCCTTGACGCATTGCAGGTCGACCGGGCTCAGCAGGGCCGCTTCGATCGCGTCCAGATCGCCGATTTTCTCGCCATCGGTGGCGGCGACGAAGGGCAGCTTCTCGACCAGCTGGGCGCTGGTCGGCGCGATCGCGCTCATGTCGTAAACGATGCCCTGCGACACCAGGATCGGGCTCGGGCCCGCGTTCGTCTGGATGCGGCCCAGGAAAAGCCCGGTCCGCCAGTCATGCGGCAGACAGTCAAGCAAGGCGGTATCCCCCGGCATCATCTTCTCCTATGCACCTGGTTGTTGATTGATAGCGCTACCAACATGGAAGGGCGGTGCAAGTCAAGACCCCCTGATGAAAATCGCTCGCAGCGGCGGGGCGTCGGGGCTTTGCTGGCCGCGGGGCAGGCGTCATGGCGTGCGCATGGCACGGCGAATTTCCGGCCTTGCCGCTACGTCAGCCCTTTTCAGTCCCGCCGGGCTGCGGCATAGAAGGGGGACTATGAAGAAGAACCAAGAGAGCGTGCCGGACGCCGGCGCAGAAGCCCTCCAGCCAGAGGATAATGCCCCCGATCTCGCCGATGCGGCGCGCAAGTCCGCTGGAAAGGCCGTGTGGATGGGTACTGCCGTGGGCATCGGCTCGGCCGCGATCGTCGCTGCCCTGCTCTATACCAAGAAGCGTCGCTGAACCCGTCGGGGCCTCTTCCCGGCCCCGCGGCCATCCGCCATCAAAAAAAGGAGGCGGCATGTTCTGTGACATGCCGCCCCGGTGCGACCCGCTTGGGGTTCTGTATTTTCCCTGCCTTCGTGACGGGAAGGGAAATATTTATGCGCCCGCGCTGCCGCTCAGATAGCTGATCAGTTCGGGCTTGCTGACCGATATGCTCTTGTCGGCATCGGCAGTGGTGAAGGCGCCGCTAGCCCAGGCGGTGACTTCGGCCGGCGGCAGCGTCTTGCCGGTGGCCTTCATCTCCTGATCCTTGAGGGCCACCATCCAGCGCGAAAACTCGCCCTGATCCAGCTGTCCATCCTTGTTCGTGTCATAGGCCGGGAATTCCGACTCGACGATCGCGGCGACCGAATTGGCCGGGTTTGCCGGCTGCGCCGCCTGCGGTTCGGCCGGGCTCGCGGGCGCGGCCGGCTGTGCGGCCTGCGCTGCCGGATCGGCCGGCGCGGCTTGCTGCGCCAATGCGGGCGCTGCGACCAGCATGGCGCTCGTCAGAAGCAAGGTGCGGATCATGGCGACATCCTTTATATCATTGAAACGCGCAGGGCCTGCATTGGGCGCCTGCTTTGGCTTCATGCCTTAATTGCCATCACATAATACATGAAGACTAGGAAAAGTTCCTGAACATCGGTTCATCTACGCATTTGGACTTATGAAATGCTTCGGTTCGACTGTCTTTGCTTGGATAATTGCGGCCGGATGAGGCGCGCGCGGGGCAGGGGAGCCTCCTCAATTGCCCCAAAGGGCGCGGGCTGCTAGGCGGCGCGGCAATATCCACCCTCCAGCCGCAGGATTCGCCCATGGTCCCCCGCTATTCCCGTCCCGCAATGACCGCCCTCTGGGAGCCGGAAGCCCGCTTCAAGATCTGGTTCGAGATCGAGGCGCACGCGACCGAGAAGCTGGGCGAACTGGGCGTCGTCCCGCCGTCGGCCGCCAAGGCGCTGTGGGACTGGTGGGCCACCAACCCCGCGATCGACGTGCCCGCGATCGACGCGATCGAGGCCGTCACCAAGCATGACGTCATCGCCTTTCTGACCTGGGTCGCCGAACAGGTGGGCGACGAAGCCCGCTTCATGCACCAGGGCATGACCAGCTCGGACGTGCTCGACACCTGCCTGGCCGTGCAGCTCACCCGCGCCGCCGACCTGCTGATCGAGGATCTCGACAAGCTGCTCGACGTCATCAAGCGTCGCGCCTTCGAGCATAAGCTGACCCCGACCATCGGCCGCAGCCACGGCATCCATGCCGAACCGGTCACCTTCGGCCTCAAGATGGCCGAAGCCTATGCCGAATTTTCGCGCTGTAAGACCCGCCTGGTCGCGGCCCGCGAGGAAGTCGCCACCTGCGCCATCTCGGGCGCGGTCGGCACCTTCGCCAATATCGATCCACGCGTCGAGGAACATGTGGCGCAAAAGCTCGGCCTCGCGATCGAGCCGGTCTCGACCCAGGTGATCCCGCGCGATCGCCACGCCATGTTCTTCGCGACGCTGGGCGTCATCGCCAGCTCGATCGAGCGCCTCGCCGTCGAGGTCCGCCACCTGCAGCGCACCGAAGTGCTGGAGGCCGAGGAATATTTCTCGCCCGGCCAGAAGGGCTCGTCGGCGATGCCGCACAAGCGCAACCCGGTCCTCACCGAAAACCTCACCGGCCTCGCCCGCATGGTGCGCAGCTATGCGCTGCCCGCCATGGAAAATGTGGCGCTCTGGCATGAGCGTGACATCTCGCACTCCTCGGTCGAGCGCTATATCGGCCCCGACGCGACCATCACCCTCGACTTCGCGCTCGGCCGCCTGACCGGCGTGATCGACAAGCTGCTCGTCTACCCCGAGCGGATGATGAAGAATCTCGACAAGATGGGTGGCCTGGTCCACTCGCAGCGCGTGCTGCTGGCCCTGACCCAGGCCGGCGTCAGCCGCGAAGACAGCTATCGCTACGTCCAGCGCAACGCGATGAAGGTCTGGGAATCCGATGGCCAGCTCTCGCTGCTCGAACTGCTCAAGGCCGACGAAGACGTCGCCAAGGCATTGAGCGCGCAGGAAATCGAGGACAAGTTCAACCTCGACTATCACTTCCGCCAGGTCGACACCATCTTCGCCCGCGTCTTCGGCGAAGCCTGACCCCGCGCACGGCCAGCGCCGCGCGACAGTAAAGAAAAGGGCGCCCGACCACCCGGTCCGGCGCCCTTTTTCGTCCCTGCGAGCATGGCGAAGTCATGACGAAAACGGATTTTGACCGCTGACGACCAAGAGGTGCCCTCACCATCGTCGTCATCCCGGACTTGATCCGGGATCCCCATCCGTCGTAGCGCAGAATGGCTCCTGACTTTCGTCAGGATGACGCTAACGGGGATCGGCGGGTTGATACATTCTTCCGCCCCCATCCCGACCATTGCATGGGCGCCGAAACAGCCCCCGCCGCGCAGTCGATCTCAGGCGGCCAGGCGCAGGAAGGGCACCGGTTCGGTCGAGCGCAGCAGGATCGGCTTGCCTTCCGACGCGCGGAAGATTTCGCCGTCCAGGATCACGCTGCTCTGCGCACCCTCGATGCGGATCGTGTCGCCCTGCTCCAGATGGATGCCCTGCATCTGCTGCTTGCCCATCCGGCGGAAGACGCTGGCCCAGACCAGGCGCAGCAGCGCCGACACGCTCTGGTCGACCGCCATCAGCTTCATGTTGCCACGGCGGCTGTCACCCGGATCGACGCCCAGCAGCAGCCGCTCCAGCGTGGTCACGATCAGGACCGAGAAGCGCCCCGCCAACTGCCCCTCGCGCATCAGCGAGATGCTGACCGGGTGGCTAGATTGTGGCAGGAATCGGGCACGAATACCGAAAACCAGCGACGCCAGCACGGCGAGCGCGGTCAGGAAATGGCTGAATCCGTTGGACAGGCCCAGCGGATAGATCTTGTCCCGGCAATAGAGGATATAATCGGCCAGGCCCGCACCGCCCAGGAACATGCCCAGCACCGGACGGGTCGTCTGCCCGTCGGTCAGCGCGATCAGTTCGCGCTGCACGACATGGTCGCCCAGCCCCGACTTGGCGATCTCGACGATCCGCTCCAGCGCCTTGATCGGGTCGCCATGGATGCCCAGGTCCAGCGCAATCAGGTTGGTCTTGCCATTGGGCAGCACCGCGATCGGCGGCACCCGACCGCAGAAATGCTCGCCCTGATAGAGTTCGGTCAGCGCCGCCTGCACCGTCCCGTCGCCGCCATTGATGACGATGACGGCCGGATCGACCCGCGCAATCGTCTGCAGCGCGCGGCCGATCTGGTCGACATGCTCGACTTCATAATGGAAGATGTCCGGGTTGTTGGCACAATAGCTGCGCACGCGCGGCAGGGTCTGCCGGTTGCCCGTGGACTTGGGATTGGACAGGAGCGCGACGCGAACCATGACGACCTTACATATATTTGAGGTTGATGGTGATCCGGGTCACGCCCGGTCCAGCATAGAAGGCGGCCTTGTCGACCGACGGCTTGCCCAGATTGAAGATGTTGATCGACGGATTATTCGAAAAGCCGCCGCCATCCCGCGAAATGTCGGTCTTGCCATTGCCGTCGCGGTCATGCCGCACGGCGATGCCATATTTGCCCGGCTCCGGGATCGGCATGCAGAATCGCATACCGCCTTCGGACGGGCGGACCACGGTGTCGATCCGGTTCAGCCATTCGCCCTTGGTCAGCCAACTCGCCTTGGTGGCGTGATAGGACTGCATGCGCACGCGGCCGGTCGCCTCGGCAAAGCCGCGCACATCGACCAGCACCGCCGGCCCCTTGGCCGACGCGGCGCAACGGGACAGATCGTTCGTGATTTCCTGACCATGGGCCAAGGCAGGCGTTGCGGCCAACAGAACCGCCACCGGCATCAGACCCATTGCAACTTTCAACATGACCATCAGACTCCTGGAAGCTATAGCCGCCCGATGTGATCGGACGGCGAGCCCCTGTTCGCCCCGCGACTCTTTTATTAGCTGACTCGCATATGGGCGGGGTTTGCGGCCAAAACATGGTGATGGGACGACGACATAGAGAAATGCTGACTGCCATCGACCGATATCTCGCCCGCCTGATCGCGCTGCCATTGCTTGGCACGCTGGTGATCGCCGCGATGCTGCTGGTGCTCGACAAGATGTTGAGCCTGTTCGATTTTGTCGCGGCCGAAGGCGGCCCCGTCAGCGTCGTGTGGCGCATGCTCGCCAACATGCTGCCCGAATATCTCTCGCTCGGCATTCCGATCGGGCTGATGCTCGGCATCCTGCTCGCCTTCCGCAAGCTTGCCACCTCGTCCGAACTCGACGTGATGCGCGCCGTCGGCCTCTCCTATGGCCGGCTGCTGCGCGTCCCCTACATGTTCGCCTTCGCCCTCGCCCTGCTCAACCTCGGCATTGTCGGCTGGGTCCAGCCCTTGTCCCGCCATGCCTATGAGGCGCTGCGCTTCGAACTGCGCTCGGGCGCGCTGGGCGCGTCGATCAAGGTCGGCGAGTTCACCAGCCTGGGCAAGCGCATGACCCTGCGGATCGAACGCAGCCTGGACGAAGGACGCAACCTGCGCGGCATCTTCGTCCGCGCCGTCGGCAAGGATGGCCAGTCGGTCGCGGTCACGGCTGCCCAGGGCGCCTTCCTCGCCACCGACGATCCCGACACCATCATCTTCCGCCTGCGCGACGGCGTGCTGGTGAACGATGCACCCAAATACAAGACACCGCGCATCCTCTCCTTCTCCAGCCACGATCTGCCGATCGACCTGCCGCAGATCGAGAATTTCCGCGGCCGCGACGTCGACCGGGAAAAGACCCTGCCCGAACTCTTCTCGATGGGGCGTGATCCCGCCACGCCGACCAAGCTGCGCAACGAGGTCCGCTCCAACTTCCACTTCCGCATGGTCGAAGTGGTGATGATGATGCTGCTGCCGATGGCCGCGCTCGCCTTCGCGATCCCGCCCAAGCGCTCGACCTCGGCGCTCGGCGTGTTCCTCTCGATCGTCTTCATCGTCACCTATCACAAGATCAACCAATATGGCGAAAGCATCGGCTCGCTGGGCAAGATCGATCCGATCATCGCGCTATGGGGGCCGTTCCTGCTGGCGTCCGGGCTGATCTTCTGGATGTATCATGTCATCGCCCACCGTCCCGGCGGACAGCCGATCGCGGCGCTGGAATATGCCTTCGCCAAGCTCGGCAAGCAGATCGGCCGCCTGCTGCGCTTCGTGACGCGGCGTGGCGAGCCGGCGCAAGGAGCAGCCTGACCCCATGCAGTTCGATTTCTTCCCCTCGCGCCAGGTCAGCTGGTACATGGTGCGGCTGTTCCTGACCCGCACGCTCGCCGTGCTGGCGATGCTGGTGGTCGTGCTGCAGATGCTCGACCTGCTCGGCAATTCGGGCGACATCCTCGCCTATCCGGGCAATGGCGATGCACAGCTCTGGCATTATGTCGGCCTGCGCGCACCCCAGATCGTGGCCCGCTTCCTGCCCTTCTCGGTGCTGCTCGGCACCCTCATCATGCTGGCGACGCTCAACCAGAATAGCGAAATCATCGCGATGAAGGCGGCGGGCCTCTCCGCCCAGCAGATCCTCGCCCCGCTGATCGCCGCCGCACTCGGCGTCTCGGTCCTCAGCTACGCCTTCAACGAACGGATCGTCGCCCGCTCGACCGCGATGCTCAGCGCCTGGCAGGCGGTCGACTTCGGCCCGGTGCCCGCGGACAGCGGCATCAAGACCAATCCCTGGGTGCGTGACGGCAATAATCTCGTCACCGCGGCGATCGTCGCGGGCCATGGCCAGGACGTGCAGCTGCGCAAGGTCGAGATCTTCAACCGCATCAACAACAGCCTCACCACCATCATTACCGCGCCCAAGGGCCATTATGACGCCGCCAGCAAGAGCTGGGTGCTGGAAGGTGCGCGCCAGTTCGACGTCGCCCGCGGCACGCTCCAGAATGTCGGCACCGTGCGCTTCGGCAGCGACATCCGTCCCGACCAGTTCACCTTGGCCAAGGTCGATCCCGACGCCCTGACCTTCAGCGAGTTGCAGGCGGCGATCGGCGACCTGCACGATGCCGGGCGGCCGACCGCCGAACTGGAAGGCAGCCTGTGGCACAAGCTGTCCGGGCCGCTCTCGGCCGTGCTGATGCCGATCCTCGGCTCCGTCGCCGCCTTCGGCCTCGCCCGCTCGGGTCAGCTCTTCCTGCGCGCGGTGATGGGCATGGCGCTGGGCTTCGCCTATTTCGTCGCCGACAATTTCTCGCTCGCCATGGGCAATCTGGGCGCCTACCCCCCGATCCTCGCCGCCTGGGCGCCCTTCCTCCTCTTCCTGCTGCTCGGCGAGACGGTGCTGTTCAGAACCGAGGAATAGCGAGTCCTTGGCTGATCGACGAATAGGGATGGTCAGGAAACTGTTCCTTATCCCGTCACCCCAGCGACGGCTGGCATATGGACTCACGTTTGAAGTGCAACATGTGATTGGCATTGAGAGAATGCCTCGGCGGGCGTTTTGAAGTCGAGGCATTTCCTTGGCGTGTGGTTATATTGGTGAGCAGCAGCGAGAATGCTTGCCTGATCGTAAGCGCCAAAACCTCCCCACATTTTCGTAGCTGCTGATCTGTCTATGTTTTGCCCCTCATCCGAGGGGTATCGTAGTGGCTGATGATGTAAGAACATTCGAAACAGGTTTCGAAAGGCAGGAGGGCCAGCGGCCCTCGCGTATGGATGTCATTCCAGCGGGACCGGCGCGTCGTCGCTGGTCGGCCGAGGCCAAGGCGCGGATCATCGCGTCGAGTTTTGAGCCCGGCGCCAACATCGCAGAAATCGCACGGACGCATGGGTTACTGCCGCAGCAGCTTTATGCGTGGCGGCATGACAGCATTCCGGGCAAGCGCCTGGCCAGCAAGAAGCTGGGTTTCGTTCCGGCGGTGGTTGA
>NZ_JBVVOJ010000018.1:0-62986 GCF_057063145.1 Sphingobium sp. SG1
TTCTGCCTCCGCCACAGCGTCGGCGAAGTGAATCAAATCTACCCCCCAAAGGCCAGCGTTTTTCGAGGCGTCCAGCTGGACCGCGTCGATGCCGATAGCGTCGGCCCGCTTCGCCGCCGCGACGAAGGCGTCGCGCAGTCGGTCGATCCCGGCCTTGTCCAGCGCCATCGGCGCATGGGTGCCCGGCGTGAAGGGCAGGGCGGACGGGGCGACCGTCTGCCAGCCATTGGCCGCATCGGGCGCGATCTGCGCGCCGCCCTGCCATGGCACTTCGGTAGATGCCTTGCGCCCGGCATGGCCGAGCTGGATCGCGATGGGCATGTCGCTATGGCGCCGCACGCCGTCCAGCACGCGCTGCATCGCCGCCTGCGTCGCATCGTCCCACAGGCCGACATCGGCATGGCTGATCCGCCCCTCGGGCAGCACGGCGGTCGCCTCGATCGTCAGCAACGCCGCGCCCGACAGGGCGAGTTGGCCCAGATGAATGAGGTGCCAGTCGTTCATCTCGCCGTCGACGGCGGAATATTGGCACATCGGCGCGATCACGATGCGGTTGTCGAGGGCAAGGCCGCCGACATCGAAAGGCTGGAACAGCTTGGGGGCGCTCATGCAGGTCTCCAGAAGGGGAGAGGGGAGAGAAGGCCCGCAAGATAGGAAGCCGGCCGGGCAGCCGAAAGGGGGCCTCTTTCGCGGTCGCAAGATGGTCTGGTCTTCAAATCGTCATCAATCGGTCATCGTGGTGCAGCGCTTCGGAAACGCCGCTGTCGCGCAGCTTTCCTAATCGCGACCCCGACCAGAGGGGACTCGATCATGACCAGGATTTTTGCGGCATCCATCAGCCTGCTCGCACTCGCGATCGCCGGCACCGCCCATGCGCAGCAGCCGCTGCCCGAGGAGGAAGGCGGCATCGTCGTCACCGGCCAGCGCGCGCAGTTGCAGCGTTCCATCGACCAGAAGCGGGCGGCGCTGGGCATCGTCGATGTGACCGCGTCCGATGATATGGGCCAGCTGCCCGACAAGAATGTGGCCGAAGCGGTCGAGCGCCTGCCCGGCGTCGGCGTCCAATATGACCAGGGCGAGGGACGCTATGTCGCGGTGCGCGGCGTGCCCTCCAGCCTCAACGGCTATACCATCAACGGCTTCGAGATCGGCAATCCCGACGGGCTCGATCGGCGCCTGCCGCTCGACATCCTGTCGGGCCAACTCCTGAAGCAGGTGGAGGTCGCCAAGGTGAAGACCGCCGACCTGACCGGCCAGGGCATCGGCGCGACCATCAACCTCGTCACCCAGACCGCCTTCGACTTCGACGATCGCTTCATCTTCCAGGCGAACGGGCAGGTCGGCTATCAGGAACTGCGCAAGGGCGACCAGCCGATCAAGGGCGATGTCACCATCGGCACCCGCTTCGGCGCGGACGAACAGTTCGGCATCCTGCTGGGTGCCAGCTATTCCGACCGCACCTATACCAGCTATGGCATCTATCCCGATGACTGGACGCCCGACGCCGATGCCGTGCGCGGCGCCGTGCCGGTCAACATCAAATATAATGACTATCGCCTCAAGCGTGAGCGGATCGGCGCGGCCGGCTCGTTCGACTGGCGCGGCGAGAGCGTCCAGCTCTATGTCCGCGGCATCTATTCCAAATTCTCCGAGGATGAGTATCGCCAGCGCTTCCGCCTCGATTTCTCCGATATCGACTGGGACGCCAATGGCCTGACCGGCATTGCCTCCACCAGCGAGCAGCGTTCCGACCTGCGTCTGGAATATAAGGAAAAGTCGGTCCTGTCCTTCATGGCCGGCGGCACGGCCGCGCTGGCCGACAACTGGTCGCTTGATTTCGGCGCGGCGCGCACCCGCAACGAGGTGATCGAACCCAATCAGCTCTGGCAGTTCCGGGGCAATCCCGGCGCGGTCGCGGTCGATTTTTCGGACAAGCTGTTCAGCGCCGTGCCGGTCGACGGCTATCTCGATCCGTCGGACCTGGGCTTCCGCCAATATTCGGCGCAGGATGAATATGGCCTGGAAAAGACCTGGCAGGGCCGGCTCGACCTGACCGGCAAGCTGCCGACGATCGGCCAGAACAGCTTCATCAAGTTCGGTGCCAATGGCCGCTGGACCGACAAGCGCTTTGATTCCTCCAATGACGTCTATGGGCGCGGCAGCAGCGCCAACCGCTTCACCCTGGATGGCCTGTCGGGCGACACCGTCATCGTGAAGCTGGGCGATGGCCGCAATTATTTCCTTGGCCCGGTGATCGATGCCGACCTTGTCGATGCCTATACCCAGGGCAAGCTGGGCGGCGCGCAGTTCGTGCTCAACGAAGCGACCAGCCTGGCCAATGAAACGCTGAGCGATTTCGACCTCAGCGAGAATGTCTATGCCGGCTATGCCATGGCCAATCTCGACTTTGGCGCGCTGTCGGTCACGGGCGGCCTGCGGGTCGAGCGGACCGAACTGGACATTGACGGCTATCTGCTGGAAGGCGACGTCGTCCGCCCGACGTCGGGCCGCACCCGCTATACCAACTGGCTGCCCAGCCTGGTGGTGCGCGTGACCCCGTCGCACGACACCGTCTTCCGCCTTGCCTATTCGCGCAGCATCGGCCGGCCCAGCTATGCCGACCTGTCGCCGGGCGGCACCGTCACGGTGGAGGGCGCGGACGAGATCAGCGTGTCGAGCGGCAATCCGGCGCTCAAGCCCTATGTCGCGGACAATCTCGACATGTCGGCCGAATGGTATTTCGCGCCCGGCGGCCTGATCAGCGTCGGCGCCTTCGCCAAGTTCATCCGCAACCCGATCTTCACGCAAAGCTATACCATCAATGACGGCAGCTTTGGCGGCGTTGCCTATGACCGGATCAATTTCAGCCAGACGCTCAACGCCGACAAGGGCGATATCATCGGCCTGGAAGCCGCCTGGCAGCAGCAGTTCACCTTCCTGCCGGGCCTGCTCTCGGGTCTTGGCATGAACCTCAACCTCACCCTGATCGACTCCAGCCTGCGCATGCCGGACCGTGGCACCGTTGCCTTCCCCGAACAGTCCAAGCTGCTCTGGGGCGCGCAGCTCTTCTATCAGAAGGGTATCGTCGAAGCGTCGGTCGCCTATCATCATACCGGCCGCGCCTTGCTGTCGGCGGGTGATATCCGCCTCAATGACCAGTATAATGACGATCTGCGTCGCCTGGACGCGAAGATCGGGGTGGATGTGACGAAGAATGTGCGCCTCTTTGCCGAAGGGCAGAATCTGACCGACGAGCCGACCCGCCAATATCAGGGCGGCGTGCGCGACTGGGTGATCCAGAATGAACGCTATGGTCGCACCTTCTACGTCGGGGCCTCGGTCAAATGGTAAGGGCGCTGCTTGTCGGAACCGCGCTGCTGGGACTGGCCGGCGCGGCGGTCGCGCAGCAGGCGCCGGCGGATGCGCCGTCGCCGCCGCCACCCCCGGTCGGCCTGCGGATCAAGGCGCCGGAAGCGCATCAGGGCGCGGCGTCGGACGGCACCTATGTCTATGCGATCGATAATGACCGGATCGGCAAATATCGCATCGCCGACGGACAGCGCGTGGCGCAGTGGCAGGGGGAGCGTCGCCTCTATACGCACATGAACAGTTGCACCGTGGTCGGCACCGAACTGGTCTGTGCCGCGTCCAACTATCCCGCCGTGCCCCAGACCAGCGCGGTCGAGATTTTCGACACGAAGACGCTGAAACATGTCCGCAGCGTCAGCTTGGGCTTTGGCCCCGGATCGCTGACGGTGATGGATCGCCATGACGGCAAATGGTGGGCGGTATTCGCCAATTATGAGGGCAAGGGCGGCGAGCCGGGCCGCGACTATCGCTATACCGTGCTGGTGCGGATGGACGAGGCTTTCCGGGCGGAGGCAAGCTGGGCCTTCCCGCCGGACGTGCTGGCCCGCTTCGCGCCCAAAAGCTGTTCGGGCCTCAGCTGGGGGGCAGACGGCCTGATCTACGCCACCGGCCATGACCGGCCCGAAGTCTATGCGCTGAAACTGCCGGAGGCCGGATCGGTGCTGGAGCATGTCGGGACGCTCGGCATTGCCACGCCGGGCCAGGCGATCGACTGGGATCCCAAGGCGCCCCGGCGCCTCTGGTCGATCGGCCGGGGTGCTGGCGAGATGGTGGCGAGCGAGATGCCGCTAGTTCGATAGGACGGCTCAGCGCACCTTCAGCCCCAGTTCGGCGAGCAGTTCGCCGGCCTGGTCGCGCGAGATGGTGGCGCCGCGAAAGCGGCTGGCATCGCCCAGATGGACGCCGCCTATGTCCGCGCCGCGCAGGTCGGCGCCCTCGAACCGGGCGCCGTCCAGCATCGCCTCGCGCAGGCTGCAGCCTTCGAAACTGGCCATGCGGAAATCGCATTTGCGCAGGTCCGCCTGCGAAAAATCGATGCGGCTCAGCCGTTGCTTGCGGAAGGACAGGCCAGGCAGGCGCGCGTCGATCAGCAGGCATTCCGCCATGTCGACCTCCAGCGCGCGCAGGTCCGACAGGTCGGCGCCGGTCAGCTTGCACTGGGCCAGCCGCGCGCCCTCCAGCCGCGCCCGCCGCAATATGACATTGTTGAAGTCGCATCCGGTCAGCACCGCGTCGGAGAGATCGCAGCCGGTGAAATTCGCGCCGCCGCCCCGGCAACCCTGCCAGCGGGTGCGCTCCAGCATGGCGCCGGCCAGATCGGCGTTGCGCAGGTTGCAGCGCTCGAACTGCCAGCCGGTGAGGTCGAGCTGCGCCAGCGCCGCCTCCTCCAGATCGCAGTCGATCAGGACGTGGGGCGTGCCCGCCAACGCCATGATGTCGGCGCGCGCCAGTTGCTGCCCGTTGCGCGCGGGCAGGGCATCCATGTCGTTCATGCCGCCATCTATGCCTTGGGCGTCAGCTTGAGCAGGCGGCCCTGCGACTTGCCGCCATCCTCCAGCAGCCACAGGGCGCCGTCCGGCCCCTGTTCGACCTCGCGGATGCGGGCGCCCATGTCCCACTGGTCGGCCTTTTCCGCATTCTCGCCGTTCAGCTTCACCCGCACCAGCGACTGGCTCGACAGGCCGCCGATGAACAGCGATCCCTTCCATTGCGGGAACAGGTCGCCCGAATAATAGATCAGGCCGCCCGGCGAGATTACCGGATTCCACCAGACCTTCGGCGCCTCATAGCCGTCGCCGGGCTTGTGATCGGGAATGTCGCGGCTGTCATAATGATCGCCGTTCGACACGCGCGGATAGCCATAGTTGAGGCCCGGCTTGATCAGGTTGACCTCGTCGCCGCCCTTGGGGCCCATTTCCTGTTCCCACAGGCGCCCGTCCTTGTCGAAGGCGATGCCCAGCAGGTTGCGATGGCCATAGGACCAGACCGCCGGGTTGAAGCCCTTGGCGGCCAGCGGATTGCCCGCCGCCGGCGTGCCGTCCAGATTGAGGCGCAGCACCTTGCCCAGGGTCGATTTGGGATCCTGCGCCGGTTCGAACTTCTGCCGCTCGCCATTGGTGAAGAAGAGATATTTGCCGTCCGGCGAAAAGGCGATGCGGCCCGAATAATGGCCATTGCCCTCGACATAATCGCTGGCACGGAAAATGACCTTCACGTCCGCCAATTTCGTCGTGCCGTCGCTCGCCTGGTCGAAGATGCCGGTGGCCAGCGCTACGCCCTTGCCGCCGGCACGATCACCCTGGCCCACTTCGGAGAAGCTGAAATAGACCTTCTTGTCCTGCGCGAATGTCGGGGAGGGGACGATGTCCATCAGCGCGCCCTGACCCTCGCTGTCGACCTTGGGGATGCCGGCGACCGGGATCTTGGTGCCGTTCTTCGGATCGAACAGGATCATCTCGCCGGCCTTTTCGGTGATCAGCATCCGCCCGTCGGGCAGGAAGGTCATCGCCCAGGGCGATTCGAAATCGGCGATCACCGATGTCTTGAACGGCTTTTCCCCCGCGGTCGCACCGGCATTCTGGCCGGTCGCGTTGTCCGCCGAACAGGCCAGCAGGGCGAGGGGGAGAGTGACGGCCATCACGCGCAGCATGGGAAACTCCTGTTATAATATTCGCGGGGGGAAGCCGATTTTCGGCGGGGGTTCCATGCCCGCATCCTCCACCGGATGCGGGCATGGATGCAAGCCTCATCGGCGATCAGCCGATTTCTTAAGCTTCTGCCGCTAGAGACCGGGGCGGCAAGAGGGGGAATATGGTGCTGCACGGCGTATCGGATTTCGATGCTGCGTGCGCGCAGGCAGGCGCCTTGCGCGTCGAGCCGCTATGCCTTGCCGACGCGCTGGATTCGACCGTGCTTGCCCGCGCCTGGGAAAGGCTGGAGGCCCGCGCCGACTGGCCGACCCAGACCCGCCTGTTCGCCGTCACGCTGAACGACCTGATTGCCGCCGGGCCAAGCCGCATCATGACGGTCTGGGCGGGCGCCGATCTGGTCGCGCTGCTGCCGCTGTGCCGCGATGGTGGCGCGCTGGCCCGCTGGCGGATGATCGGCGCGCGCGAAACCTATGAGCCGGGCGACATGCTGTGCAACGGGACGGTGGCGGCCGATGCGCTGGCCGGCGCGATCGCGCGTTTGCCGCATCCCTTGCTGCTCGATCGCATTTCGGCCGGGTCGCCCTTGATCCCCGCACTGGCGCGGGCGGTGCGGCGGCGCGGGCGGCTGGTCGTGCGACCGGCCATGGCCTGTCCCCATATCGCGCTCGATGAGGGCTGGCGCGACCCGGAAAGCCGCTTCAACGCTGGTCGCCGCTCCGACTTCCGCCGCGCCCGGCGCAAGGCGGAAGGGTGCGGCCTGCTCCAGTGCGAGACGCTGGCGCCGGACGCCGATAATTTCGACGCCCTGTTCGACGAGGCCGTCGCGGTCGAGGCGCTGGGCTGGAAGAGCGAGGCGGGCACCGCCATCGCCACCGACCCGCGTCAGGCGGCGATCTTCCGCGCCTTCTTCCGTGCGGTCGCGCAGCGCGGCGACCTGCGCATCTCCTTCCTGCGGATCGATGGCCGCGCCATCGCGATGCAGATGGCGGTGCTGTGGAACGGCCGCTACTGGCTGTTCAAGATCGGTCATGACGCGGCCTTCAACGCCTGTTCGCCCGGCGGGCTGCTGATGCTCCATGCCATCGGCTGGGCGGCGCAGGCGCGGCTGCACAGTTTCGAATTTCTCGGCGTCGCCGAACCCTGGATTCGCAAGCTCTGGACCCAGGCGGAGCATGATTGCGTCCAGTTGCGCACCTATCCCTATAATCTGCGCGGGGCGGCGGCCTTTGCGGCGGACGCTATTGTCTGGTCGCGGCAACGGCTGTGGCGGCGGTGAGGGGCGGGGCGGCCTGGCGCCTGTTGCGGGACACGCGCTATGCCCTGCCCGGTGCGCTGGGGCGGGTCATCCCGGCACCCGACGCCCCCCATGCCGTGGCGATCGCCCGGCAACAGGCCCGCGCCGGCGCTGCCACCACGATCGGCTATTTCGAAGGGGCGGGGGGTGATCCCTCGTCGATCATGGCCGCCTATGCGCGGGTGGCGCAGCGGGCGCGCGGCCTGGACCTCAGCCTGTCGGTGAAGGCGCCGCCGCTGCGTTTCGATCCGGTCAGCCTGCGCGAACTGGCGCAGATTGCGCGCCAGTCCGGCCTGTCGCTGGTGTTCGACGCCCATGGCCCGCAGGATGCGGACGAGACGCTGGCGGCGGTCGAACGGCTTCTGCCCGACTTTCCCGATACCGGCATCGTCCTACCCGCCCGCTGGCAGCGCAGCGTGGCCGATGCGGTCCGGCTGCGCGACAGCAGCGCGCCGGTCCGGGTCGTGCGCGGTGAATGGCCCGACCCGGCGGGCTATGCCGTCGATCCCGATGCCGCCTATCTGACGCTGGTCGAAGCATTGGCCGGCCGCGCGGCGCCGGTCGCGATAGCTACCCATCGCCCCGCGCTGGCCGACCGGGCGCTGGCCCTGCTGCGCGACGCCGGCACGCCGTGCAGTCTGGAGCAGTTGCGGGGGCTGCCGGGCCGTCGCTGCCGGAAGGTAGCGCGGGGGCAGGGGGTGCCGGTTCGCCTCTATGTGCCCTTCGGTCCCGGCTGGATTCCCTATGCGCTGGACCGGGCGCTGGCCCGGCCCTATCTGCTGGCGTGGATGTGGCGCGACTGGACAGGCCGCGCAGACCCCTGAAATAGCGCATTTTACGAAAGATGTTGCAGGTCATTGGCAACCTGCCTATATGGATATTGCTTCCTTACATCGTCACACATGTCAGGGTCGCAGGCACCAAGCCTGCGGCGGCAACAAGCAGACCTGTCTATTTTCTGGAGTATCCATGGCGGACATCGCCGAACTGACCGCATTGATCGAGCCCGAGGTAAAGGCCCTGGGGTTTGACCTCGTGCGCATCAAGCTGTTCGGATCGGGCGACGAATATACGCTGCAGATCATGGCCGAAGACCCGAAGACCAAGCAGTTGGTCATCGAGGATTGCGCCGCCATCTCGCGCCGCCTGTCCGACGTGATGGATGAAGTCGACCCGATCGAGGAAGCCTATCGTCTGGAAGTCAGTTCGCCTGGCATCGACCGGCCGCTGACCCGTCTGCATGATTTTCTCGAATGGGCGGGCCATGAAGCGAAGATCGCCGCGACCGAAGTGGTCGAGGGGCGCAAGAGCTTCCGTGGCATCCTCAAGGGCGTCGAGGGTGAGGATATCCTGTTCCAAGATGCCAAGGCCGGCGATGTCACCATCCCGTTCGCGCTGGTCGGCGATGCCAAGCTGATGCTGACCGATGCACTGATTTCTGCTACCATGCCGCTCTCCTCCGATGGGGCGGACGAGTTCGAAACCGAGGAATAAGGGTTTTATCGTCATGGCCAACGCCATTTCCGCCAATAAGGCCGAGCTGATCGCGATCGCCAACAGCGTCGCCAGCGAGAAGATGATCGACAAAGCGATCGTCATCGAGGCGATGGAAGATGCGATCCAGCGCGCCGCCCGTGCCCGTTACGGCGCCGAGAATGACATCCGTGCCAAGCTGGACCCGGACAGCGGCGACCTGCGCCTGTGGCGCGTCGTCGAAGTCGTCGAGGTGGTCGAGGATTATTTCAAGCAGGTCGACCTCAAGCAGGCCGCCAAGCTGAAGAAGGACGCCGTGGTCGGCGACTTCATCGTCGATCCGCTGCCCGCGATCGACCTGGGCCGCATCGATGCCCAGTCGGCCAAGCAGGTGATCTTCCAGAAGGTCCGCGACGCCGAGCGCGAGCGCCAGTTCGACGAGTTCAAGGACCGCGTGGGTGAAATCATCACCGGCGTCGTCAAGTCGGTCGAATTCGGCCATGTCGTCGTCAATCTGGGCCGCGCCGAAGGCGTGATCCGCCGCGACCAGCAGATCCCGCGCGAAGTCGTTCGCGTCGGCGACCGCATCCGGTCGGTCGTGCTGAACGTGCGCCGCGAAAATCGCGGTCCGCAGATTTTCCTCAGCCGCGCGCACCCCGAATTCATGAAGAAGCTGTTCGCGCAGGAAGTGCCCGAAATCTATGATGGCGTCATCACCATCATGGCCGCCGCCCGCGATCCGGGTTCGCGCGCCAAGATCGGCGTCATCAGCCGTGACAGCAGCATCGATCCGGTCGGCGCCTGCGTCGGCATGAAGGGTAGCCGCGTCCAGGCCGTCGTGCAGGAAATGCAGGGCGAGAAGATCGACATCATCCCCTGGTCGGAAGATACCGCCACCTTCGTCGTCAACGCGCTGCAGCCGGCCCAGGTCGCCCGCGTCGTCATCGACGAGGAAGAAGAGCGCATCGAAGTCGTCGTTCCCGACGATCAGCTGTCGCTCGCCATCGGCCGCCGCGGCCAGAATGTCCGCCTCGCCAGCCAGCTGACCGGCAAGGCAATCGACATCATGACCGAAGCCGACGCCAGCGAGAAGCGCCAGAAGGAATTCGTCAGCCGTTCGGAAATGTTCCAGAACGAGCTGGACGTGGACGAGACGCTGTCGCAGTTGCTGGTCGCCGAAGGCTTTGGCGAGCTGGAAGAAGTCGCCTATGTCAGCGTCGAGGAACTGGCCGGGATCGAAGGTTTCGACGAGGATCTGGCTGC
Organism: Sphingobium sp. SG1; assembly: GCF_057063145.1. Classification (NCBI taxonomy): domain Bacteria; kingdom Pseudomonadati; phylum Pseudomonadota; class Alphaproteobacteria; order Sphingomonadales; family Sphingobiaceae; genus Sphingobium; species Sphingobium sp. SG1. The sequence continues at coordinate 10,051 of NZ_JBVVOJ010000018.1, forward strand.
CGAGCTGCAGAGCCGTGCGCAGGAAGCGCTCGATCGTCGCGAACAGGCCGCCCGTGAAGAGCGTCAGGCGCTGGGCGTCGAGGACGCGCTGGCCGACATGCCGCACCTCACCGAAGCGATGCTGGTCACGCTCGGCAAGGCCGGCGTCAAGACGCTCGACGATCTCGCCGATCTGGCCACCGATGAACTGGTGCAGAAGAAGCGTGTCGATCAGCGTCGTCGCAAGTCGGACAGCGGCAATGAGGACAAGGGCGGCATCCTGGCTGCCTATGGTCTGAGCGACGAGCAGGGCAATGAGATCATCATGGCCGCCCGCGCTCACTGGTTCGAAGGCGAGGAAGCGTAAGCCAACATGCCTTTCGTCGACATCCGCCTGGCCGGTAGCGCGACTCGCGAGCAGAAAGCCGCGATCGTTGCTGACGTCACCCAGTCGCTCGTGGAGCGGCTGGGAAAGCCGGCGGCTGCCGTCCAGATCGTGATCTCGGAAGTCTCGACCGAAAATTATGCGGCCGGCGGTCAGTTGATCGCCGACCGCGCAATTTCTCCAAACAGGGAGGACGCCAATGCTGCGGACACTCCCCGATGAGAGAATAAGCCTACTCGACAGCGTTGGTCTTGCCCTTTTGTCCGTTTTGGCGGAGGGGCGCGCATGACCGAACGCAAATGCATATTGAGCGGCGACCGCGCCGATCCCGAAACGCTGATTCGCCTGGCCATCGGCCCTGAAGGACAGGTGTTGCCCGACGTCCGCGCCAAGGCGCCGGGCCGGGGCGCCTGGATCGGCGTGTCGCGGGCCGAACTGGAAACAGCGCTGGCCAAGGGCAAGCTCAAGGGCGCGCTCGCCCGCGCCTTCAAGGAAGGCGCTCTTGAAATTCCCGACAATCTTCCCGATCTGGTGGAGGCCGGGCTGCGGCAGGATCTGCTCAGCCGCCTGGGGCTGGAGGCTCGTGCCTCCATGCTGCTGACCGGATCGGAAAAGATCGACGTAGCATGCCGCAAGGGCATGGTGAAAATGCTGCTCCATGCCGCCGATGCGGGCACGGACGGCAATCGAAAACTGGACCAGGCCTTGCGTGTGGGACAGGAAGCGGAAGGCACGGATCTTGCGGGCATCGTCTTGCCTGTGGACCGGCACGCCCTATCTATGGCAATGGGGCGCGACAATGTCGTCCATATCGCGGTGACCGACTCGCGGGCGACAGTGCGCCTGCGTGCGGCTCTGGGCCGCTTGGAAAGCTATCTGGGATGCGCTACCGGGGCGCCGGTGCATGGGGAGCAGGACTCCGCCGATGCGCAGGCGCATGAGGCTGCATGGAATGATGCGTCGGCGGCTGCGCCGGCTGATGATGATGTGAAGGGTTAAACATAGTCGATGAGTGACAGCAACGAAGACAAGCCGGTTCTGGGCCGCAAGCCGCTGGGGATCAAGCGCACGGTCGAGTCCGGTCAGGTGCAGCAGCAGTTCAGCCATGGCCGCAAGAACACGGTCGTGGTTGAGGTGAAGCGGCGCCGCGTCCCCATGGGCAAGCCGGGTGAAAGCACCGGCGCTGCGCCCGCTGCTGCGCCCCAGGCTGATCCGACGCCGGCCGCGCCCGCAGCGCCGGCCGCACCCCGTCCCGCCGCGCCTGCGCCGCAGCAGCGCGCGCCGCAGCCCGCCCCCGTGCGCCAGGCGCCGCCGCAGAGCCTGATGTCGCGTCAGGAACTGCAGGCCAAGCTGCTGCGCGAGGCCGAGGAAGCCCGCATGGCCGCCCTGGAAGATGCGCGCCGCCGTGAGGATGCTGCGCGCCTTGCCGCCAGCGAGGAAGAAAAGCGCCGCGCCGAGGAAAATCGCCAGGCTGCCGAAAATGCCGAGGTCGAGGCCGCCAAGGCTGCCGAAGCCGCCGAGCAGGCCAAGGTTGCCGAAGCCGCCAAGCCGGCTGCGCCGGTCGAAGCGCCGGCCGCGCCGGCTGCTGCAGCCGAGCCTGCCGCTGTCGCTCCGGCCGCGCCCGCCGCACCGGCGACCACCAGCTCGACCATGCCGCCGCCGCGCCGCTTCACCCCGGTCGCGCCGGTCAAGCGCCCCGAACCGGCGAAGCCGGATCGTGCCAAGCGCAACGACGATAATCGCCGCCAGTCCGGCAAGCTGACCGTCACCCGCGCGCTTGCGGACGACGACAGCGCCCGTGCCCGCAGCCTCGCCGCGCTCAAGCGTGCGCGCGAGAAGGAACGTCGTGCCCATTATTCGGGCGGCAGCCAGCCGCGCGAGAAGCAGAGCCGCGACGTCGTGGTGCCCGAAAGCATCACCGTGCAGGAACTGGCCAACCGTATGGCCGAAAAGGGCGCGGATCTGGTCAAGGCCTTGTTCAAGATGGGCACCGCCGTCACGCTCAACCAGCCGATCGATCAGGATACGGCGGAGCTGCTGGTCGAGGAATTCGGCCACCGCATCCAGCGCGTGTCGGATGCCGACGTTGAAATCGGCATGGAAGGCGAGGCTGACGCACCCGAAACGCTCAAGCCCCGTGCCCCGGTCGTGACCATCATGGGCCATGTCGACCATGGCAAGACCTCGCTGCTCGACGCGCTGCGCGGCACCGACGTGGTGGCCGGCGAAAGCGGCGGCATCACCCAGCATATCGGCGCCTATCAGGTGAAGACGAAGAGCGGTGATCTCATCACCTTCCTCGACACGCCGGGCCACGAAGCCTTCTCGGAAATGCGTGCCCGTGGCGCCAACGTCACCGACATCGTCATCCTCGTGGTGGCGGCCGATGACGGCCTGATGCCGCAGACGATCGAAGCCATCAACCACACCAAGGCTGCTGGCGTGCCGATGATTGTCGCGATCAACAAGTGCGACAAGCCCGACGCCAACCCGCAGAAGGTGCGTGAGCGCCTGCTGAGCGAGGAAATCGTGGTCGAGGACATGGGTGGTGACGTCCAGGACGTGGAAGTGTCGGCGCTCAAGAAGACCGGCCTCGACGAACTGATCACCAAGATCCTGCTCCAGGCCGAGGTCATGGAACTGACCGCCAACCCCGATCGCGATGCCGAAGGCAATGTGATCGAGGCACAGCTCGACAAGGGCCGTGGTGCGGTTGCGACCGTTCTGGTCCGCAAGGGCACGCTGAAGATCGGCGACACCTTCGTCATCGGTTCGGAAAGCGGCAAGGTCCGCGCGATGATCAACGACAAGGGCCAGCAGGTGAAGACCGCCGGCCCCTCGACCCCGGTCGAGGTTCTGGGTCTGTCGGGCGTGCCGATGGCCGGTGACCAGCTCACCGTCGTCGAGAATGAAGCCCGCGCCCGCGAAGTCGCTGCCTATCGTCAGGAGCAGGCGACCAAGAAGCGCACCACGGCTGCCCCGACCAGCTTCGAGCATATGTTCTCGGCGCTGAACACCAAGGTCATCGAATATCCGGTGGTGGTGAAGGGCGACGTGCAGGGTTCGGTCGAAGCGATCGTGTCCTCGCTCAACCGCATCTCGACCGACGAGATCAAGGTCCGCATCCTGCATTCGGGTGTCGGCGCGATCACCGAAAGCGACGTCACGCTGGCCGCTGCCAGCCGCGCGCCGCTGATCGGCTTCAACGTGCGTCCCAATGCCAAGGCCCGTCAGCTCGCCGAGCGCGAGAAGATCAGCCTGCGCTACTATGACGTGATCTACGACCTGCTTGAGGAAGTTCGCGGCGAAATGGCTGGCCAGCTCGCCCCCGAACGGATCGAGACGATCGTCGGCCGCGCCGAGGTGCTGCAGGTCTTCCCGGCCGGCAAGAAGGACAAGGCCGCCGGTCTGCTCGTCCTCGACGGCATCATCCGCAAGGGTCTGGCCGCGCGCCTCACCCGCGACGATGTCATCGTGTCGCGCACCAACATCGCGTCGCTGCGTCGCTTCAAGGACGATGTCTCCGAAGTCCGCGCCGGCATGGAGTGCGGTGCGGTCCTGCAGGACACCAACGACATCAAGCCGGGCGACACGCTCGAACTGTTCGAAGTCGAAGAGCGCGCACGCACGCTGTAAATCAAGGCGAACGATCTTCCCTTCGGGGAAGGGCCGGGGGTGGGTGCGATTGTGCAAGCAATCGCTTCCACCCTTTCGCTATTCGGCCGTGCCCGCTACGCTCACCACCCCACCTGCACCCTCCCGGCCGGGGAGGGGGAGTTATTGACTATGTCCAACCAGCCCGAAGGCCCCTCTGTCCGCCTGCTGCGCGTCGGCGAACAGGTGCGCCATGTCCTTTCCGACATTCTCCAGCGCGGCGACGTGCATGACGATGTGCTGAGCCAGCATGTGGTCAGCGTCACCGAAGTGCGCATGTCGCCCGACCTGCGCCACGCCACCGTCTTCATCAAGTCGCTGCTTGGCAAGGATGAGGAAGCGGTGCTCAAGGCGCTGCGCACCAACACCGCCTATCTCCAGCGCGAAGTCGCGCACCGCATCCGCCTCAAATATGCGGCGAAGCTCAAATTCCTGTCGGACGAGAGCTTCGACGAGGGCAGCCATATCGACAAGCTGCTCCGCGACCCCAAGGTCGCCCGCGACCTGGAGCAGGATGACGGGGAGGAATAAGCGCGTTATCGTCATCGACGGGACGGTGTAGCCCCGTTAACAGCGTCTCACTCGCAATCGAGTAAAGGGGCAGACGCATGAAGATGAGCGGGATAATCAGTATGGCCGCCTTGGCATTGGCTACGCCCGCCATCGCCCGCGAACCCGCCATCCATCCCGCTGTCACCACCGATCCCGCGCCCGACGCCGCCAACCCCGCGCGGATGGACGCGTTCGTCATTCCCTCGGGCGAGGGGGCGATGAACGCGGTCATGTATGTCGCGGCGGGCAGCGGCGTGCATCCGACCCTGCTGCTGCTCCACGGCTTTCCCGGCAATGAGCAGAATCTGGACCTGGCCCAGGCCGCGCGCCGCGCCGGCTGGAATGTTCTGACCCTCCATTATCGCGGATCGTGGGGCAGCCCCGGCATCTTCTCCTTCACCAACGCGGCGGAGGATGCCTTCAATGCGCTGCTGTTCCTGGAGGAAGCGTCGACCGTCGCCAAATATCGTATCGACACCAGCGCGATCGTGGTCGCCGGCCACAGCATGGGCGGCTTCATGGCGGCGGAGGCGGCGGCCGCCGAACCGCGCGTTGCCGGCCTGTTCCTGATCGATCCCTGGGATCCGGCCCAGACCGTGGCCGCGCTCGCAACGCCCCAAGGGGAGGCCGGCTGGAAGGCGGAGGTGGCCGGCGACCTGCCGCCGCTGTCGGGCGCCAGCTATGAAAGCCTGACCGCCGAGATCAAGGGCGATACGCAGAAGTTCGACCTCGGCCGCAAGCTGGTCGGCTATGGCCGCCGGCCGCTGACCATCATCGGCGCGGACCGGGGGATTGGCGCGATGGCGCGCAAGGTCGGGGCGGACGCCCAGTCGGCCAATCCCAACACCCGCCTGATGGTCTGGCCGACCGATCACAGCTTCTCCGACAAGCGGATCGCGCTCGCCGACGCGCTGGTGCGTTTCCTGGCTGGCGTTGCGCCCACGCTGCGCTAAAGCGCGGCCATGGCGAAGCTCTATTTCTATTATAGCTCGATGAATGCGGGCAAATCGACGACCCTGCTGCAATCGAGCTTCAACTATCAGGAACGCGGCATGGCGACGATGCTGTGGACGGCGGCGGTCGACGATCGCTTCGGCCATGGCCGGATCGCGTCGCGCATCGGGCTGGAGGCGCAGGCTCATCTGTTCGAGCCGGGCGTCGACATGCTGGCCGCCATTGCCGCCCAGCATGACGCGACGCCGCTCTCCTGCGTGCTGGTGGACGAGGCGCAGTTCCTGACTCGCGATCAGGTCTGGCAACTGGCCGCGGTCAGCGACAGCCTCGGCATTCCCGTCCTCTGTTACGGCCTGCGCACCGATTTCCAGGGGGAATTGTTCGAGGGCAGTGCCCATCTGCTCGGCCTCGCCGACGCGCTGACCGAGATCAAGACGGTGTGCGATTGCGGCCGCAAGGCGACGATGAACCTGCGCGTCGATGCGTCGGGCCGGGCGATCCGCCAGGGCGCCCAGACCGAGATTGGCGGCAATGACCGTTATGTCGCGCTGTGCCGTCGCCATTTTGTCGAGCAGATGCGCGGATGAGCCGGATGGACGATCTGCTGGCGCCGATCGAAGCGCCCGGCCTCTATCTGGAGCAACTGGCCGAGCATCATCGCGAAGCCTTGCGCGCCATCTGCCCGGTCGACGATCCGGTGTGGGAGATTTATCCCAACCATCTCGCCGGCGCGGATTTCGACCCGACCTTCGACGCGATCCTGGCGACGCCCAATCGCTACACGTTTCTCATTCTGGCCGATGGCGAGCCGGTCGGCATGTCGGGCTATCTGAATGTCGACGCCGCGCATAATGGCCTGGAACTGGGCGGCACCTATATGACGCCGTCGGTGCGTGGCACCGGGCTCAATGGCCGGATCAAGCCGCTGCTGCTTGGCCGCGCCTTTGCCTGCGGCTTCACCCGCGTCCAGTTCTGCATCGACGCCCGCAACATCCGCTCGCAAAAGGCGGTGGAGAAGCTGGGCGCCGTGCGCGAAGGCGTGCTGCGCAAGCAGCGCATCACCTGGACCGGCCATGTCCGCGACACGGTAATCTACTCGATCCTCGCCGACGAATGGGCTGCCCGCGCCGCCTGAGCTTCAGTTGATGCCGGCAATCCAGTCCGGCAATTCGTCCAGCCGTTCGAGCTGGGTATAGCGGGCCGCGCCGATCGGCGGCTGCGCCCGCTCGTGCGACCAGGCGCCCTCCTGCGGGATGAACGCGGCCCAGGCCCCGGCCTCCAGCGCCGGCAATATGTCCGACCGCATCGAATCGCCGGCCATCACCGCCTGTTCGGGGGCGATGCCATGGCGGGCGAACAGGGTGCGGAAGGTGTCGACCTTCTTGTCGCTGACGATCTCGATGCCGGAAAACAGGTCGCCAAGGCCCGACGCCGCCAGCTTGCTTTCCTGGTGCAGCAGGTCGCCTTTCGTCACCAGCACCAGCGGGCCGATGTCCGCCAGCCGCTCCAGCGTCTCTTCCACCCCGTCGAACAGCTCGACCGGATGGGCCAGCAGCGCGCGGCCGGCCGCCAATATGTCCTGGATCATCGCGGTCGACAGTTGCTCGCCCGCCAGTTCCACTGCCGCCTCGATCATCGAGAGGGTGAAGCCCTTGGCGCCATAGCCATAGAGCGGCAGGTTGCGGATCTCGCAGGCGATCAGCCGTTCGCGCGTCACATCGACATCGGCAAAGGGCTGCAACATATCGGTCAGCGCGTCCTGGGTCGCGTTGAAATGGCGCATATTGTGCCACAGCGTATCGTCGGCATCGAGGCAGATGAGCTTGATCGTCATGGCGCCGGGAATAGCGCGGCGCGGGGCAGGGGGAAATGGCTGATCGGCGGAACGAAGAGACGTTGGGCCGCAATAAGGGCTGACAGGGGATGGCGGGCGCTATAGAGCGCGCCGCCATGCACGGCTGGCTTATCCTCGACAAACCCCATGGCCTTGGCTCGACCCAGGCGGTCAGCGCAGTGAAGCGCGCGCTGCGAACCCAGCGCGAGGTGCTGGGCGGCACGGAGAAATGGAAGGTCGGCCATGGCGGCACGCTCGATCCGCTGGCGACCGGTGTGCTGCCGATCGCGATCGGCGAGGCGACCAAGCTGGCCGGTCGGATGCTCGACAGCGACAAGATTTACGACTTCACCATCGCCTTCGGCGCACAGACCGACACGCTCGACCTGGAGGGCAAGGTCATCGCGCAAAGCGATGTGCGCCCGACGCTGGCGCAGTTGGAAGCCATCCTGCCGCGCTTCACCGGCCCAATCGAACAGGCGCCCCCCGCCTATAGCGCGATCCTGATCGACGGCCAGCGCGCCTATGACCTCGCCCGCAAGGGGGAGCAGGTGGAGATGAAGACGCGATCGGTGACGATCCATGAACTATTCCTCCCCGGAACGGGGAGGGGGACCGCGTCGCGCAGCGACGGGGTGGAGGGGCAGGCGCCGCTGGATGCGACTTTGGATGGGCAGGATATGGGGGGCGTGCCCCTCCACCATGCTTCGCATGGTCCCCCTCCCCGTGCCGGGGAGGAATTGGCCGCCGTCACCCTGCGTGCCCATGTCTCCAAGGGCACCTATATCCGCTCCCTTGCCCGCGACATCGCGCTGGCGCTCGGCACGGTCGGCCATGTCGCCATGTTGCGGCGGATCAAGGCCGGGCCGTTCACCCTGGAAACCGCGATTTCGCTGGACAAACTGGACGAAGCTGCTAGGGGCGGCGACATCGGCGAGCTTATGCTCCCGTTGACGGCAGGGCTGGACGATATCCCGGCTCTTGCAGTCTCTCCCGATGAAGCATTGGCACTCCGACAGGGGAAGATGCTCATGGGGAAACCGCACACCGGTCTCCTGCTGGCGATGTTGGGCGATACGCCCGTCGCGCTGGTGGAGTCCAGTGGCCCGGAGATCCGGGTGGTGCGCGGCTTCAATCTCTAGATACGAAAGGAAGCCCGATGTCGATCACTGCAGAGCGCAAGGAAGCGCTGATCAAGGAACATGCCCGCGTCGAAGGCGACACCGGTTCGCCGGAAGTCCAGGTTGCGATCCTGTCGGAGCGCATCTCGAACCTGACCGAGCATTTCAAGGGTCACCACAAGGATAACCACAGCCGTCGCGGCCTGCTGATGCTGGTCAACAAGCGTCGTTCGCTGCTGGACTATCTGAAGAAGAAGGATGCGGCTCGCTACACCGACCTCATCACCAAGCTGGGCCTGCGTAAGTAAGCCTGCTAATAAGGGACGGCCCCATTCGGGGCCGTTTCCGATTCTAACGGACGTCCTTTTGGGGATGTCATTCGGGACGGGCGCAATCCGGCGCCCCGTTTCGTTTCAGGGGCCACACGATGCTCCACAACCGCCGCGGACCGGTTTCGTCCGCATATGAGGCCCCGCCCGGCAATAGGGCCAGGTGGGCAAAGGAACATATATGTTCGATGTAAAGAAAGTTTCGATCGAGCTGGCCGGCAAGACGCTGACCCTCGAAACCGGCCGGATCGCGCGTCAGGCCGACGCCGCCGTGCTGGCAACCTATGGCGAAACCGTGGTGCTGTGCGCCGTGACCGCCGCCAAGTCGGTGAAGGAAGGCCAGGACTTCTTCCCGCTGACCGTTCACTATCAGGAAAAATATTCGGCTGCCGGCCGCATTCCGGGTGGTTTCTTCAAGCGTGAGCGTGGCGCCACCGAGAAGGAAACCCTGGTTTCGCGCCTGATCGACCGTCCGATCCGCCCGCTCTTCCCCGAAGGCTTCTACAACGAAATCAACGTCATCGCTCAGGTGATGTCGTTCGATGGCGAGAGCGAGCCCGACATCGTCGCGATGATCGCTGCTTCGGCTGCCCTGACCCTGTCGGGCGTGCCCTTCATGGGCCCGATCGGCGCTGCGCGCGTTGGTTACAAGGATGGCGAATATCAGCTGAACCCGTCGCTGGACGAAGTGAAGACCGGCGAACTCGACCTGGTCGTCGCTGCCACCAGCAACGCCGTGATGATGGTCGAATCCGAAGCCAAGGAACTGTCGGAAGACGTCATGCTCGGCGCTGTCCTGTTCGCCCATGAAGCGAGCAAGAAGGTCGTCGACGCGATCATCCAGCTGGCCGAGAAGGCCGCCAAGGATCCGTGGGAAATGGCCAAGGGCGACGATCTCGGCGCGCTCAAGGGCAAGCTCAAGGATCTGATCGGTGGCGACATCGCCGCCGCCTACAAGCTGACCGACAAGTCGGCCCGCTCGAACGCCCTGAACGAAGCCCGCGCCAAGGCGAAGGCGATGTTCACGGAAGACGGCCTCGACGCCCAGACCGTGATGGCCGGCATCAAGCTGACCAAGAAGCTGGAAGCCGAAATCGTCCGTGGCGCCATCCTGAAGGACGGCCAGCGCATCGACGGCCGCACCACCACCCAGATCCGTCCGATCGAGGCGATGGTCGGCTTCCTGCCGCGCACCCATGGTTCGGCCCTGTTCACCCGTGGCGAGACGCAGGCGATCTGCACCACCACGCTGGGCACCAAGGACGCCGAGCAGATGATCGACGGCCTCACCGGCCTGCACTATGAAAACTTCATGCTGCACTACAACTTCCCGCCCTATTCGGTCGGTGAAGTGGGCCGCTTCGGTGCGCCGGGTCGTCGTGAAGTCGGCCATGGCAAGCTCGCCTGGCGTGCGCTGCACCCGGTGCTGCCGACCAAGGACGAATTCCCCTACACCATCCGCGTTCTCTCGGACATCACCGAGTCGAACGGTTCCTCGTCGATGGCCACCGTCTGCGGTGGTTCGCTCTCGATGATGGATGCGGGCGTTCCGCTGAAGCGTCCGGTGTCGGGCATCGCCATGGGCCTGATCCTGGAAGGCAGCGACTTCGCCGTCATCTCGGACATTCTGGGTGACGAAGATCACCTCGGCGACATGGACTTCAAGGTCGCTGGCACGGAAGCCGGCATCACCACCATGCAGATGGACATCAAGGTTGCCGGCATCACGCAGGAAATCTTCGAGACCGCCCTGCGCCAGGCCAAGGAAGGTCGCGCCCACATCCTGGGTGAGATGAACAAGGCCCTGTCCTCGACCCGCACCGAACTGTCGGCGCACGCCCCGCGCATCGAGACGATCCAGATCGACAAGTCGAAGATCCGTGACGTCATCGGCACCGGCGGCAAGGTCATCCGCGAAATCGTCGCTGAAACCGGCGCCAAGGTCGACATCGACGACGAAGGCATCATCAAGATTTCGTCGTCCGACACCGCCCAGATCGAAGCTGCCAAGAAGTGGATTCTCGGCATCGTCGAGGAAGCGGAAGTCGGCAAGATCTACACCGGCAAGGTCGTCAACATCGTCGACTTCGGTGCGTTCGTGAACTTCATGGGTGGCAAGGACGGCCTCGTCCACGTCAGCGAAATGAAGAATGAGCGCGTCGAAAAGCCGACCGACGTCGTGTCGGAAGGCCAGGAAGTGAAGGTCAAGGTTCTCGAGATCGATCCGCGCGGCAAGGTTCGCCTGTCGATGCGCGTCGTCGACCAGGAAACCGGCGAGGAACTGGAAGACACCCGTCCGGCCCGCGAACCGCGTGAACCGCGCGGCGACCGTGGTGATCGCGGCGATCGTGGTCGCGGCCCGCGCCGTGACGGCGGCGACCGTGGCGGTCGTGGTGGCGATCGTGGCCCGCGCCGCGACCGTGGCCCGCGCAGCGAAGGCAAGGGCGACGATGACGGCTCCAACGCCGGCCTGCCCGACTTCCTGACCCAGGACTGATCGGCAGCATCATCGCTGACAAGAAAATGGGGCGTCCGGTTCGACCGGGCGCCCTTTTTCGTGACGAATCCCGTCCGGGCTAATTTCGATCAAGGCGCGGGGGGCGACATCTGATACGGTCGCGTCACGGTTCCGGGGGAATGTCCATGCAACGCAGCAATGAGCGGTTTGTCGAGCGCCTGCCGCTCGTGCTTCCAAGACCGGTCTATGGCTATGCGCTGAGCCTGCTGCTCTGCATGCTCGCCTGGCTGGCGCGTGTCGCAGCGGAAACGCTGCTGCCGGTCGGCTATCCCTTCGTCACCTTCTTCCCGGCGGTCATCCTCTCCTCCTTCCTGTTCGGGGTGCGGCCGGGCATCTTCGCCGCCATCATCGGCGGGCTGCTGTCCTGGTATTGCTTCATCCCGCCCTTCTATGCGCTGGCCTTCAACCCCGGCGTCGCCATGGCGCTGATCTTCTACACGATGGTCGTGGCCGTCGACATCTTGCTCATCCACTTCATGCAGCGCGCCAATTTCAACCTGGCGGTGGAGCGGGAGCGCAGCCGCGCCCTGGCCGAGAATCGCGAATTATTGTTCCGCGAGCTTCAGCACCGCGTGTCGAACAATCTTCAGGTAGTGGCCGCCATGCTCTCGCTCCAGCGGCGCCAGATCGACAATGATGTCGCCCGTCGCGCGCTGGACGATGCCGCCGCCCGCCTCGCCCTGATCGGCAAGATCAGCCGCGCCCTCTATGATCCCTCGGGGCAGGGGCAGGAACTGCGCGCCTTCATGGTCATGCTCTGCGCCGATATCGTCGATGCGTCGGGCCGCACCGATATTGATTGCACCATCTGCGCGCCCGATGGCCTGTCGCTCGAACCCGATGTCATCGTGCCGCTGGCGCTGATCGTGGCGGAATCGGTCAGCAACGCGATCGAACATGGCCTGCCCGATCGCGCCGGGCGGGTGGCGGTGACGCTGGAACAGCAGGCGGACGGCGCGCTCCAACTGCGCATCGTCGACGATGGGCGCGGCCTGCCGGACGGGACCATGCCCGACGGGCCGACCAGCATCGGCCTGCGCATCGCCGTCGCGCTGGCGCAGCAGCTTGGCGGCCGCTTCCGGCTGGAACCCGCGCCGGATGGCGGCGCCATGGCCTGCCTCGACCTGCCGCAACAGACGCGCTGACACGGCTTAACGTTCTGCAACATTCTGGCGCTTGGCGACGGCGATCCGCTCGGCTATGACCCGGCGCATGCTGACGAAAACCCTGACGCGCATCGGCGCGGCCACCACTCTGGTCCTGATCGCCTCGCCTGTGCTGACCGGCTGCTCCACATCAAAGAACAAGGCTGACACCCTCTACGTCGCCCGCGACGTGTCGACCCTTTACAACAGCGGCAAGGCCCGCCTCGATCGCGGCCAGTACAAGCTCGCCGCCGCACTGTTCGATGAGGTCGAGCGCCAGCATCCCTATTCGCCCTGGGCCCGCCGCGCGCAGCTCATGTCGGCGTTCAGCTATTATATGAACCGCGACTATCCGGAATCGATCGCGGCCTCGCAGCGCTTCCTGTCGATCCACACCGGCAACAAGGACGCGCCCTACGCTTATTATCTGATCGCGCTGTGCTATTATGAGCAGATTGCCGACGTCACCCGCGACCAGAAGATCACCCAGCAGGCGATGGATGCGCTGGGCGAACTGATCCGGCGCTATCCCGACACCCGCTATGCCGCCGACGCCCGTCTGAAGGTCGACCTGGTGAATGACCACCTCGCCGGCAAGGAAATGGAGCTGGGCCGCTTCTACCAGCGCCGGGGCCAGTGGCTTGCTGCCACGCTGCGCTTCCGCACCGTGATCGACAAGTTCCAGACCACCACCCACACGCCCGAAGCGCTGGAGCGTCTGGTCGAATCCTATCTCTCGCTCGGCATCCCGGCCGAAGCGCAGAAGGCCGCCGCCGTGCTGGGCCGCAACTATCCCGGCACCAAATGGTATGAGCGCAGCTACAAGCTGATGCAGCAGCATCCGGTCAAGAGCTGAGGCGCACGCTTTATTTGTTCCCCTTTTGTGCGATGGCAGGTAGACAGGCGCCATGCTGACCTCGCTTGCCATCCGCAATGTCGTGCTGATCGAGGCGCTGGACCTGGAGTTCGGCGCCGGCCTTTCCGTCCTCACCGGTGAAACCGGCGCGGGCAAGTCGATCCTGCTCGATTCGCTGGGGCTGGCGCTCGGCGCCCGCGCCGATAGCGGCCTCGTCCGGGCAGGGGAGGCGCAGGCCAGTGTCACCGCCAGCTTCGATCCGCCGCCCGCCGGCCATCGCGCCGCGCTGCTGCTGGCCGACAATGGCATCGAGATCGAAGCCGGCGAACCGCTGCTGATCCGCCGCACGGTCAAGGCCGATGGCGGCAGCCGCGCCTTCATCAACGACCAGGCCTGTTCCGCCGCGCTGCTGCGCGATCTGGGCGGCGCGCTGGTCGAGATCCACGGCCAGCATGACGATCGCGGCCTGCTCAATGCCCGTGGCCACCGCGCGCTGCTCGACACCTATGGCCGTTGCGAGGCGGAGGCGGTCGCCACCGCTCATGCCGCCTGGCGCGCCGCCGCGGCCGATCTGGCGCAGGCGCGCGACACCGTCGCCAATGCCGCGCGCGATCGCGACTATCTCGATCATGCCGTTGCCGAACTGTCGAAATTCGCGCCCGAAGCCGGCGAGGAAGCGACTTTGGCGGAGGAGCGCGCGACCATGCAGAAGGGGGCGCGCCTGTCCGATGACCTGTCCGCCGTCACCGATTGCCTGACCGGCTCCGACGGTGGCCTTGCCCAATTGCGCCAGGCGGCCCGCCGGCTCGACCGGATCGCGGGCGAATATGAACCACTCTCCGCCGTGCTGGAGGCGCTGGACCGCGCCGTGATCGAAGCGGGCGAGGCGGAGGACAAGCTTGCCGAGGCGGCCGAGGCGCTGAGCTTCGATCCCGCCCGGCTGGACGCGATCGAGACCCGGCTGTTCGACCTGCGGGGTCTCGCCCGCAAGCATCAGGTCGCGCCCGACGATCTCGCCGCGCTGCGCGACGAGATGGCTGCGCGCCTCGCCGCGATCGAGGGTGGGGAGGAGCATATCGCCGCGCTCGAAGCCGATGTCGCGCGCAAGGCCGCAACCTATCGCGCCGCTGCCCAGGCGCTGTCGGCCGAACGCCAGCTTGCCGCCGGCCGGCTCGATGCGGCGGTCGCGGGCGAACTGGCGCCGCTGAAGCTGGACGCCGCCCGCTTCCGCACCGTCGTAGCCCCGCTCGACGAAGGGCAATGGAGCGGCGCCGGCATGGACCGGGTCGAGTTCGAGATTTCGACCAATCCCGGCGCGCCCTTCGCGCCGCTCGCCAAGATCGCCTCGGGCGGCGAACTGTCCCGCTTCATCCTCGCGCTCAAGGTTGCGCTGGCGGAGCAGGGCGGGGCCGACACGCTGATCTTCGACGAGATCGACCGGGGCGTCGGCGGCGCGGTGGCCGATGCGATCGGTGAGCGCTTGTCGCGGCTGGCGCAGAGCAACCAGATTCTCGTCGTCACCCACAGCCCCCAGGTCGCGGCGCGCGGCGCCGGCCATATGCTGATCGCGAAATCCAGCGACGGTACGGTAACGCGCACCGGCGTCCATGCGCTGAGCGATGGCGAGCGCCGCGAGGAAATCGCCCGCATGCTCTCCGGCGCGGAAATCACCGCCGAAGCACGGGCACAGGCGGAACGGTTGCTGGAAGCTTGAGGCTTGCCAATTCGCGCGTTTCACATACCGTTCGGGCTGAGCGAAGTCGAAGCCTTCACCTGAGCGAAGCGAAGGCGCCTCGCTCCGCTCGGCGCGTCCTTCGACTTCGCTCAGGACGAACGGAGGGGATAGGATAGCCGCATGACCCATAATCGCAGAGACATGCTCGGCCTCACCGCCGCGACGCTGGCCGCAACGGCCATCCCCGCCGTCGCGCAGGAGGCAAAGCCGCGCTACGGCCTGATTGGCCAGATGCTCAGCACGCCGGGCAAGCGCGACGAACTGGTCGGTTATCTCAAGGATGCGATCGGCGCGATGCCCGGCTGCCTCTCCTATGTGGTCGCGCTCGACACCGCCAATCCCGACGCGCTCTGGATCACCGAAGTCTGGGACAGCCGCGAAAGCCATGCCGCCTCGCTGAAACTCCCCGCCGTCCGCGCCGCCATCGTCAAGGCCCGCCCGATCATCGCCGGCTTCCCCCAGCATTTCGAGACGGTACCGGTGGCAGGGGTATGATGCGACTTTAAAATAGACGGAGGGTGCAATGGCGACTTTGTGGAATGAGGTCCGCGGAAAATTTGTTGCCGCTCGAAATAGCGTAACGGCTATCCTGCTGCTTGAAGATGAGGATGAAAGCGATACGATAGACGATGGCGATCAGCCATCCTGGCAAGATGAAATCATTTCAATTTCCGGTCTTCCCATTCTGATCGCTTACAAGGATAGCAAAGGTAATCAGTCGCAAAGACTGGTCACCTGCCAGCGATTGGATCGCGCTGCTGATACGCTCTACCTTTGGGGGTTTTGCCATCACCGTCTGGCGGTTCGACAGTTTCGGGTAGATCGCATTGTCGAAGTTGCGGATGCAGAGACCGGCGAAGTATCCGATGCGCCGCCTATTTTCTTCGCTCAGTTTCAAGTTGATCGATCGCAAAGATCCAAACCCGGTTGGGGGCTGAATGTTCGGCAACGCGCAGATTTCGTTGCCTTGCTTAACAGCTTGGTCTTCATGGCCCGCTGCGATCGTGAATATCATCCACTTGAACGCGAAGCGCTTGAGGCGGTCGTTGAGCGTTATTGGCTGCGCTTTGAAGCGCCCGGCGAACCGGATATTCCGGCCATCCTCACGCATGCGGATCGACTGGCACCTGACGCGGAGACCTTTTTCGTCTCACTCAACCGTTGTCGAGCAGATTCCCGGTTGGTTCGTCTTCTGAAAGAAAGCGCGGCACAGATTATCGATGCGGATGGTGTGCATGCGCCTCACGAACTGTATTGGGGCGGCAAGATCGACGAGTTTTTCAAGAATCAGGTATGATGACCGACCCCGCCAGCCTCACCGAAGCCGAAGCCGCCAACCGCCTGATGCGCCTTGCCAGGGAGGTGGCGAAGCATAACCGCCTCTATCATGACCAGGACGCGCCGGAGATCAGCGACGCGGACTATGACGCGCTGATCCGCGAGAATAACGCGCTCGAAGCGGCCTTTCCCTACCTGATCCGCGCCGACTCGCCCAATGCCCAGGTCGGCGCCGCCGCCACCTCGGCGCTGAAGAAAGTGCCGCACGCGGTCCGCATGATGAGCCTCGACAATGGCTTTGCCGACGAGGATATCGCCGAGTTCGCCGCCCGCGTCCGCCGCTTCCTGGCGCTGGCCGAAGACGCGCCGGTGGCGATGACCGCCGAACCGAAGATCGACGGCCTGTCCTGTTCGCTACGCTATGAGCAGGGCGAATTGATGCTGGCCGCGACCCGCGGCGACGGCACCACGGGCGAGGATGTGACGGCCAATGTCCGCACCATCGCCGACATCCCCCAGCGCCTGACCGGTGAGGCCATCCCCGACCTGTTCGAGGTGCGGGGCGAGGTCTATATGGCCAAGGCGGATTTCGTCGCCCTCAACCAGCGGCTGCTGTACGAGGCGGAGGATGCCGACAAGGCGCGCCAGTTCGCCAATCCGCGCAACGCCGCCGCCGGCTCGCTGCGCCAGAAGGATGCCAGCGTCACCGCCAGCCGGCCGCTGCGCTTCCTTGCCCATGGCTGGGGTGCCCATAGCGCGCTGCCCGCCGACACCCAGTTGGGCGTGATGCAGGCGATCGCGAGCTGGGGCCTGCCCGTGTCCGACATGCTGGTCTGCGTCGATAGCATCGACGCGATCCTGGCCCATTATCGCGCGATCGAGCGCGCGCGGGCCGATCTGCCCTTCGACATTGACGGCGTTGTTTACAAGGTCGACCGGCTCGACTGGCAGCAGCGGCTCGGCTTCGTGGCCAAGGCGCCGCGCTGGGCGATCGCCCATAAATTCCCGGCCGAACGCGCCCAGACCACGCTGGAGGCGATCGACATCCAGGTCGGCCGCACCGGCAAGCTGACTCCGGTCGGGCGTCTGACCCCGGTGACGGTCGGCGGCGTCGTCGTCTCCAACGTCACGCTGCATAATGCCGACGAGATAGAGCGGCTGGGCGTGCGGCCCGGCGACCGTATCGTCGTCCAGCGCGCCGGCGACGTCATCCCGCAGGTGGTCGACAATCTCACCCGCGACGAAGCGCGCGAACCCTTTCCTTTCCCCACCCATTGCCCGGTCTGCGGATCGGAAGCGGTGCGCGAGGAGGAGGAAGTCGATTATCGCTGCACCGGGGGCTTGATTTGCGCCGCCCAGCGGTTCGAGCGGCTGCGCCATTTCGTCAGCCGCGCCGCGCTCGATATCGAGGGGCTGGGCGAAAAGACGATCGAGGAATTTCTCGACCTTGGCTGGATCAAGGAGCCGGCCGACATCTTTCGCCTGCGTACCCATGCCGGGGAACTGCTCGGGCGTGAGGGCTGGAAGGAAAAGTCGGTCGACAATCTGCTCGCCGCGATCGAGGCGAAGCGCGCGCCTGATGCCGCCAAGCTGCTGTTTGGCCTCGGCATCCGCCATGTCGGCGCCGTCACCGCGCGCGATCTGCTCAAGCGCTACACCACGCTTCCTGCGCTCCGCACCCTGGCTGACGAGATCATCGCCCTGCGCGATCAGGAGCATGAGACGCAGGCCAAGAAGGACAAGGCGATCGCCGAGCATATCGGGGTCGAGAATGTCGGCGCCGCCGTCGGCCATGCGCTCGCCGACTTCTTCCACGAACCCCATAATGTCGAGGCGTGGGACGATCTCCTCTCCGAAGTGTCGCCGCCCGATTATGTGGTGGAAACCACCGCCAGCGCGGTCACCGGCAAGATCGTCGTCTTCACCGGCAAGCTGGAAACCATGAGCCGCGACGAGGCCAAGGCACAGGCCGAACGGCTGGGCGCCAAGGCGGCGGGATCGGTCAGCGCCAAGACCGATCTGGTCGTCGCCGGTCCGGGCGCGGGCAGCAAATTGAAGCAGGCGACCGCGCTCGGCATCGAGGTGATTAGCGAACAAGACTGGGCTGACATCGTCAGGGCGGCAGGCTAGAGCATTTTCGAGGCAGATGGTATCATCTGCTGGCTCGGAAAATGCGGAAAATAAAAGGAAAGTAGAGCATAATCCATTCAGAATGAATGGATTATGCTCTATAGGGCGATCATGTCAAACAGCAACAACAGCGGCACCGTCCTGGTCGATGGCGCGCATTATGATTGGGAAGTGCGGCGCGAACCGCAATGGAGCGATGCGGATGGCTGGCGCGGCATGACCGTCGCCCTGCAGCAGCAGGGGACGCAGCGCGGCGCGGTGCTGGAATTTCCGCCGCCCAAGCGCCTGCTCAAAGGACTGGCCCGCGGCCGGCTCCAGATCAACGACGCCATCGTCGCGCGCGGCGTGCGCGCGGCGCTGGCGGCCGGCTGGGAACCGGAATCGCGCGGCAAGCCGATGCAGTTCATGGTCGACGCCGACGGCAATTGATGCCGGCGCCCCAGGGCGGGCGCTATCGTTCACGCAAATTTACCCAATCTTATCGCGTGGGGGCGTAGGGCAGGGGGATGATGGGGCAGGGTCGGACGCGATTGCAGGAACTGGACGCGTTGCGCGGCATCGCGGCCTTTTCCGTGCTGCTCTTTCACTATTTCAACATCTACCCCAAGCTCTTCCCGCACGGTCATCGCCTGCCGCCCTTGTTCGAACATGGCGGCTATGGCGTGCTGCTCTTCTTCGCCATTTCCGGCTTCGTCATCGCCTTCTCGCTGGAAGGAACGCGCAGCGCCGCCGATTTCGCGGTCAAGCGCTTCGCCCGGCTCTTTCCGGTCTATTGGGCCGCGATGGCGCTCTCGATCGGCATCGTCCTGCTGCTCGGCACCGGTCAGTTGCTGCCGCCCGCCTGGGTGATCCCGGTCAACATGACGATGCTGCAGGGCTATTTCTACCTGCCCGCGGTCGATGGCGTTTACTGGACGCTGGGCGTCGAACTCGCTTTCTATTGCTGCATGCTGGCGATCTGGATGGGACGCGGCTTTGCCCGGCTGGAATGGCTGCTGCTCGGCTGGCTGGCGATCAAGGCGGCGATTGCCGGTTGGCACGCGATGCCCAGCCGCCTCGTCATGCTGCTGGTGCTCGACTATATCCCCTTCTTCATCATCGGCATGCTCTTCTATCGCATCTGGTCGGGCCATCGCCGCTGGGGCCAGCAGGCGCCCTTCTTCGTGGCGGCGCTGGCGACGATCGCCTGGGCCGACCCGCGCGAATATCTGGTCGCGGCGCTGCTGGTGATGGCGATCTTCGCCGCGATGCTGCGCGGCTGGCTGCCCTTCCTGCGCCATCGGCTGCTGCTCTGGCTGGGCGCGATCAGCTATGCGCTCTACCTCATCCACCATAATGCCGGGCTGGCGATCATGAACCTGGTCGACCGCGCCGGCCTGTCGACCTGGATCGGCCTGCTGCTGGCAACCGCGGCCTCGCTGCTGCTGGCAAGCGCGCTCACCTATGGTGTGGAGCGTCCCGCCGCCCGTCGCATCAACCGCTGGTGGCGCGATCGCACTGCGTCGCAGGGCCAGCGCGCCACCCAGGCCGGTTAGGCGGCCTCGGCCTCCCGCGCGTCATGTGCCCGGCGCGCATCCATGATCGCGCCGACATGGCCCTCGGCCCAGCGGGTGATCTGGTCCAATATGCCGATCAGCCCCTGCGCCATCTCGGTCAGCCGATATTCCACCGTCACCGGCACCGTGGGATAGGCGGCGCGGCTCACCAGCCCGTCGCGCTCCAGGCTTTTCAATGTCTGCGACAGCATCTTCTGCGAGATCGCGCCGATCCGCCGGCGCAGATCGTTGAACCGCACCGGCCCGTCCTTCAACGTCAGCATCACCAGCACCGCCCATTTGTCGCCGATCCGGTCCAGCACATGGCGGGTCGGGCAATCGGGATCATAGGCGTCGCCGATCCGGGGCAGGGGCGTGGGCGCAGTCATGGGGTCGGTTTCCTCGGTGTAACCAGGTGATGGCAAAGTGCCTTCTTGCGACCATGATATCCCAATCGCTATCTGGTTTCCATTGGTAACTACCCATGGAGAATGGAACATGAAGATCGCGATCATCGGCGGCAGCGGCCGGGCAGGGCGGGAAATTAGCGCGGAACTGGCCCGCCGCGGCCATCAGGTGACGGCGATCTCGCGCCATCCCGAAAATGCCGTGCAGGATGCCGGCGTCACCGCCATCGCCGGCGACGTCAATGATGCGGCCGCGCTCAGCGCGCTGCTCGCCGGCCATGATGCGGTGGTGAGCGCCGTCATGTTCGCCGACACCGATCCGGCATCGCTGGTCGGCGCGGTGCGTGCGTCGGGCGTGGCCCGCTATCTGGTGGTCGGCGGCGCCGGCAGCCTGGAAGTCGCGCCGGGCGTCAAGCTGATCGACACGCCGGAATTCCCCGAAGCCTATAAGGCGGAAGCCGGCCGGGGCGGCGCTTTCCTCGCCTATCTGCGCGGCGTGGCGGATCTCGACTGGACCTTCCTCTCGCCCTCCGCCCTGTTCTTCGTCGGTGATCGCAAGGGGACATTCCGTCTCGGCACCGACCAGCTGCTGGTCGATGGCGAGGGCAATAGCAGCATCTCCTATGCCGACTATGCCTTTGCGCTCGCCGACGAGATCGAAACGCCGAAACATAGCCGCCAGCGCTTCACCGTGGGTTATTGATCCTTCGTCATTGCGAGCGAAGCGGGCCGAAGGCGGGCAGCGCCCAACCAATCCATGGATCGCCGCGCTTCGCTCGCGATGACGAGCGGGTGGCCGTTTAAGCCACCCCCTCCAGCTTGTCCTGCGTCTTCGTGGCGAAGTCGCCCGCATCATGCCGCTCGTGCAGCTGATCCTCCAGCGGCCCGTTGGTCTTGTTGACGATCCGCCCGCGCTTCACCGCCGGGCGTGCATCGATCTGGTTCGCCCAGCGCAGCACGTTCTTGTAGCTGCCCGCATCCAAAAACTCCGCCGCGCCATAGACCCGGTTCAGCAGCACGCCCGCATACCAGGGCCACACCGCAATATCGGCGATCGAATATTCGTCGCCCGCCAGATAGTCATTCTCCGCCAGATGCCGGTCCAGCACGTCCAGCTGCCGCTTCACTTCCATCGTGTAGCGGTTGATCGGATATTCGTATTTTTCCGGCGCATAGGCGAAGAAATGGCCAAAGCCGCCGCCCAGGATCGGCGCGCTGCCCATCTGCCAGAACAGCCAACTCAGCGCCGCGGTGCGCTTGGCCGGATCGGTCGGCAGGAACTTGCCGAACTTCTCGGCCAGGTAGAGCAGGATCGCGCCGGATTCGAACACGCGCTGCGGCGGCGACACGCTATGGTCCATCAGCGCGGGGATCTTGCTGTTGGGATTGACGTCGACAAAGCCGCTACCGAACTGGTCGCCATCGCCGATGCGGATCAGCCAGGCATCATATTCGGCCTGCGTGACGCCCGCCTCCAGCAATTCCTCCAGCAGGATCGTCACCTTCTGCCCATTGGGTGTGCCCAGCGAATAGAGCTGGAGCGGATGCGGCCCGACCGGCAATGCCTTGTCATGGGTGGCGCCGGCGATCGGCCGGTTGATATTGGCAAAGGCGCCGCCCTTATTCTTGTCCCAAATCCAGACGGCGGGCGGGGTATAGCTGTCGGTCATGCGGGCATCGCTCCGATAAATCTCTGATGCCCGGCAGGTAGGAACGGCGCCCGCCCGCCGCAACCGAGCGCCGCTCAACCCCTGTTGATTATTTCTGCTATTCCGCTGCCTGCGTCCGCACCACCAGCACGCTGACCGGCGACTGGTGGATGATCGCCGACGCATTGGACCCCAGCAGCTTGGACGTGAGCGAGGGCTGGTGCGATCCGATCACCACCAGGTCGGCCTTCAGCCGCGCCGCCTCGCTCAGCACCTCGTCGCGCACCCGCCCGCGCCGGGTCAGGAAATGGGTGCGATCGGGCGCCAGCCCGGCCTCGCTCGCCCATGTCTTCATCGCCGCCAGCGCATCGCGCTCCTCATTCTCGTCGAAACTGCCGTCCAGCAGTTCGGAATAGCGGGTCGGCAGATAATAGCGGACATAGAGCAGATGGACGACGCCCTGGTTCCCCGCCACATCGGCCGCGCCGGCAATGGCGGCACGGGCCAACTCGGGGGCGTTGACATCGACGGCGGCGACGATCGTGGCATAGGACATGACGCTCTCCTCTTATCGCTTATGCGCCGTCCAACCACTGACGCGCGCGCGGGATGCCCCAGCCATCAAAGATTCCCGACGCGACATGAATAAGGACATGCCGCAATCGCCGGGCAATGGGGGAGGGGGCAGGCACGGCCATTCCCACCCGTCGCTGAGATGGCGGAGTGGGGTGGGAAGCTGGCCACCTGTTTCACAGCGTCATCCCCGCGCAGGCGGGGATCCATCTCACCAGCTTCGGACCAGATGCGAGGTCAGGAGATGGATTCCCGCCTGCGCGGGAATGACGAAGGGTGGGAACAAGACATTCCTCCCCGGTACGGGGAGGGGGACCACTCGCGCAGCGAGTGGTGGAGGGGCACAGGCCCAATAGCGCAGCACTAATAGGCTCCTGCCCCTCCGTCAGGCGCTCCGCGCCTGCCACCTCCCCGTGCCGGGGAGGAATGTCAGCTTCTGGTCGTTTTCAGACCATCCTCCCCTGCAAGGGGAGTTCAAGGGAGACCCGTGTCTCCCTTGAACTGGCCGAAGGCCAGACGGAGGGGTATCCCCCTCTCGATAGCGTAACACCCCTCCACCACTTCGTGGTCCCCTTCGGCAGAGTCGCGTGCCTCTGCCGAACCTTGCAGGGGAGGAATTTACAGCCGCTGCTGGTCGTTAGCTGTCAAAGCCGGATATCGTCATTGCGAGCGGAGCGAAGCAATCCACTGGCGCGAGATGGATTGCTTCGCTCCGCTCGCAATGACGGAGATGCTCGCTTCACCGATACTGTCCTACATGCCCGATTTCTGATCTACCCTGCGCGATGGACCAGCGCCTTTCTTCGCATCGCCGCCTCTGCCTCGTCTGTCGCCCGATCGACGCGCGGCAGGGGCCTATGTGTCGCGTCACCGTCGCCTCGCCGGCGCATGGCGGGCGCGCGCCACTGACCTGCACCCCCACGCCCCCGAGGCGCGACAGGCGCGTAGCTGTCGCGTTTCCGGCGCGTTGGCGGTGCAAAAGGCCCGGAAACCCCGTTTACACTGTGAACTTCGACAGGTGCGTGCCCCGATCCCGCCACCTGTCGCGTCGCAATCCCCGTGCGGTCCGTCGCGCCCGGCATGACGGAGCAGGGTGATTGCGCTATGGCCCGCACGCCGGTCCGATCGATCCCCGATCCATCGTGACGGCGAAAATTTTATCCCGTCCCGCCCTTGACCGGCGAAACGACTTTTCCATATGCATGCCGCTAGCACTCTCCATCCGCGAGTGCTAACAATGAGAGAGTTCATCGGGAGAAGGACAAGGCGGGGCACAATATCGCACGGGGACATTCCTCTTGCGGGCCGCGCCGGACCCATCCCAGCACAAAGGGAAAGGCAATCATCATGGCATTCCGTCCGTTGCATGACCGCGTTCTCGTTCGCCGCATTGAAGCGGAAGCGAAGACGGCCGGTGGCATCATCATCCCCGACACCGCCAAGGAAAAGCCGCAGGAAGGCGAAATCGTCTCCGTCGGTTCGGGTTCGAAGGCCGAAGACGGCAAGGTCACTCCGCTGGACGTCAAGGCCGGCGATCGCGTGCTGTTCGGCAAGTGGTCGGGCACCGAAGTCAAGGTCGACGGTGAAGACCTGCTCATCATGAAGGAATCGGACATTCTGGGTATTGTCGCCTAAGCGATTTCCCGAATTTCGGTTTTCCATTTTTCCCTATTTTTCGAAGGAATTAGATCATGGCAGCGAAGGACGTAAAGTTTTCGCGTGACGCTCGTGAGCGCATCCTGCGCGGCGTCGACATCCTGGCCGACGCGGTCAAGGTGACCCTGGGCCCGAAGGGCCGCAACGTCGTCATCGACAAGAGCTTCGGCGCCCCCCGTATCACCAAGGACGGCGTCAGCGTCGCCAAGGAAATCGAACTGAAGGACAAGTTCGAGAATATGGGCGCCCAGATGGTCCGCGAAGTCGCTTCGAAGACCAACGACATCGCCGGTGACGGCACCACCACCGCAACCGTCCTGGCCCAGGCCATCGTGCGCGAAGGCATGAAGTCGGTTGCCGCCGGCATGAACCCGATGGACCTGAAGCGCGGCATCGATCTCGCCGTCGCCAAGGTTGTCGAGGACATCCAGTCGCGCTCGAAGCCGGTTGCCGGTTCGGCCGAAGTGGCCCAGGTCGGCATCATCTCGGCCAATGGCGACAAGGAAGTCGGCGAGAAGATCGCCGAAGCCATGGAAAAGGTCGGCAAGGAAGGCGTCATCACCGTGGAAGAGGCCAAGGGTCTCGACTTCGAGTTGGACGTTGTCGAAGGCATGCAGTTCGACCGCGGCTACCTGTCGCCCTACTTCATCACCAACCCGGAAAAGATGGCTGTCGAGCTGGCTGATCCGTACATCCTGATCCACGAGAAGAAGCTCTCGAATCTGCAGTCGATCCTGCCGATCCTGGAAGCCGTGGTTCAGTCGGGCCGTCCGCTCCTCATCATCGCCGAGGACATCGAAGGCGAAGCGCTGGCGACCCTGGTCGTCAACAAGCTGCGCGGCGGCCTGAAGGTTGCTGCGGTCAAGGCACCGGGCTTCGGCGATCGCCGCAAGGCCATGCTGGAAGACATCGCCGTCCTGACCAAGGGCGAAGTGATTTCGGAAGACCTGGGCATCAAGCTCGAAAACGTCACCCTGGGCATGCTGGGCACCGCCAAGCGCGTCACCATCGACAAGGACAACACCACCATCGTCGATGGCGCCGGTGATGCCGACTCGATCAAGGGCCGTACCGAGCAGATCCGTGCGCAGATCGAAGTCACCACTTCGGACTATGACCGTGAAAAGCTGCAGGAACGCCTGGCCAAGCTGGCTGGCGGCGTTGCCGTCATCAAGGTTGGCGGTGCGACCGAAGTGGAAGTCAAGGAGCGCAAGGACCGCGTCGACGACGCCCTGCACGCGACCCGCGCGGCCGTCGAAGAAGGCATCGTCCCCGGTGGTGGCACCGCGCTGCTCTACGCGACCAAGGTTCTCGAAGGCGTCGCTGGCGCCAATGACGACCAGACCCGCGGTATCGACATCGTCCGCAAGTCGCTGACGGCGCTGGTTCGCCAGATCGCCGCCAACGCCGGCCATGACGGTGCTGTCGTCTCGGGCAAGCTGCTTGACCAGACCGACACCTCGTTCGGCTTCAACGCGTCGACCGACACCTATGAAAACCTGGTTGCCGCTGGCGTCATCGACCCGACCAAGGTCGTGCGCACCGCGCTCCAGAACGCTGCCTCGGTTGCTGGTCTGCTGATCACCACCGAAGCCGCGGTTTCGGAACTGCCCGAAGACAAGCCCGCCATGCCCGCCATGCCGGGTGGCATGGGCGGCATGGGCGGCATGGACTTCTAATCAGTCCTGCGCTTGTTGCGAAAATGATGAGGCCGGTGGAGCGATCCACCGGCCTTTTTCATGCCCGTCCTTTCCGCTGTCCTACAGCCTGTTTCCGGCCCCATATGACGGTGCCCTGGCCGGGGAGGGGTAGGGGGATATTGTTGATCGGGCAGCGGAATTGATCTGCTTTGGTGGGCATCTGGTTTACCAAATCTCAAGGCTGATCCGCCACTATGCTGGCACGTGTCACGCCTCGTCCGCCATCTGTGCGCAGTCCTGCGCGCGCGCTTTGCGCCCCGTACCCAGCAGAGCGCTGAGGTGCAGGACAGCCTCGTCAAGGCGCTTTACGCCTCCCCGGCATCGCTGCTTTCTGGCGCGATTTCAGGAGGTTCGCTCAGCCTTGTGATCGCTTGGCAGGCCCATGTCCTGACCATGCACATCATCGCTGCGCTGGTCCTGATCGTGGGAATCAGCCGCTCCATTTCGGCCGTCTATTTCCAGCGCGCGCTGGCGCATCAGGATGGCCCGGCGCGTCCGATCTG
Source organism: Sphingobium sp. SG1 (assembly GCF_057063145.1). NCBI lineage: Bacteria > Pseudomonadati > Pseudomonadota > Alphaproteobacteria > Sphingomonadales > Sphingobiaceae > Sphingobium > Sphingobium sp. SG1. Next base: position 36,544 of record NZ_JBVVOJ010000018.1, read on the forward strand.
GGGAATCGCCTATGAAATGGGCGCCTGGATCTATGCCGCGCTGCTCGGGCTTCAGTCGCTCGCGACCCTGACGATCAGCCAGGATGCGACCCTGCATGTGCTCGCCGTCGGCATGGTCGCTTCCTATGCGGGCGGCATTTCCGGGCGCAATGCCGGCCGGGTCCATGTCGCGGTCGGCCAGACCTGTTTCACCATGTTGCCGACCTCGATCGGCCTGCTGATCGCGGGCGGCGTCGGCTATGTCGTCCTTGGCGTGCTCTGCTTCCTGATGATCTTCGCCATGGCGGAAATCACCAAGACCACGCACCGCATCGTGCTGGAGGCGATGCAGGGCAAGCAGGAGAAGAGCAACCTCGCGATCAAGTTCGAGCGGCTGGCCCGCTATGACAGCCTGACCGGCGTGGAAAACCGCATGGCGATGCAGATGCGGCTGCGCGACCTGTTCGACAATCGCATTTCCGATGCGGATCAGACCGCCGTCCTGTGGATGGACCTCGACCGGTTCAAGGAAATCAACGACACGCTGGGCCATATCGTCGGCGACCAGCTGCTGTGCCAGGTGGCCGAGCGGCTGACTCGTGCGCTCGACCGGCGCGGCCATGTCGCGCGTTTCGGCGGCGATGAGTTCGTGCTGATCTGTCCTGGCGTCAGCCGCATCCAGGCCGAAGTGATCGCGGGCGACATCACCCGCATTCTGGCCGGCGATTTCGAAGTCGGCGGCCATCACCTGACCATCTCCGCCTCGATGGGCATTGCCGTCGCGCCCGAAGATGGCGCCGATGGCGACGAGCTGCTGCAACATGCCGATCTGGCGCTCTACAAAGCCAAGCATGCGGGTCGAAATCGCCATGCCCAGTTCGACTGGACCATGAAGGAGCGGCAGAACCGCACCTATGAGCTGGAGACCGGGCTGCGCAGCGCACTCGCCAATGGCGAGCTGCAACTTCATTATCAGCCGATCTTCGATACCGAGACTGGCCGGATTACCATCTGCGAAGCGCTGATGCGCTGGCAGCATCCCGAACTGGGCTGGATTTCCCCGGCCGAGTTCATCCCGATCGCCGAAAGCTCGGCCCTGATCGAGCCGATGACCAACTGGGCGCTGGCCCAGGCGTGCCGGGATGCGATGGGCTGGGACGAGGATATCCGGGTTGCGGTCAACATCTCGCCCGCGCTCATCAAGACCGACGGCCTGCCGCGCGCCGTCATCTCCGCTTTGCTCCAGTCGGGGCTCAAGGCGCGCCGGCTGGAACTGGAAGTCACCGAATCCATCTTCCTGGAAGATGACCGCCGCACCCATCTGATCCTCAGCGAATTGCGCCGCATCGGCCTGCGCCTGGCACTCGACGATTTCGGCACCGGCTATTCCTCGTTGGGCGCATTGCGCACCCATGAGTTCGACACGATCAAGGTCGATCAGAGCTTCATGCGCGGCGTCGGCGAAAATCCCCGCGACCGGGCGATTGCCCAGTCCGTCGCCTATCTGGCCCGCGCGCTGGAGGTGGAGACGGTGGCTGAGGGGATCGAGACCGAGGAACAGTTGCGCTACGCCCGCGAAACCGGCTTCACCAACGTTCAGGGCTTCGTCCTCAGCCGGCCGGTCCCGATCGGAGAGTTGCAGGCCCTGCTCAACCGCAACAGGGCCGATGTCCATGACATGGCGGCGCTGATCCGTCAGCGCCGCCTGGCCTGATCCCTATTTGGTCAAGCGCGTCTGGGCCGACGCCAGCCGGCGCATCATGCGGATATCCTTGAGGTCGGTCTTGAGCGCCGAAGCGGCCCAATTCTCGACAATATCCTTCAGTTCGTCATGGTGCAGCGGATCGACCCGGCGCCCGGCTTCATAGACGCCGACATGGCCGGCATGGTGCGGGCGATTGCGGGTGACGAAATCACGCACCGCCGCTTCCCCCTCGCCATCCTCGACCAGCGTATGGACGATGCCCATGTCGAACATCTCTTCCGCGGTGAAGACCTTGCCCGACAGGATCATGCGCTCGGCCGCCAGCCGGCCCAGCTTGCGCGACAGGATCGAATAGGCGCCCATGCCGGGGAACAGGCCGAACAGCATTTCCGGCAGGCCGAAACGGGCGCTGCGCTCGGCGATCACCACGTCGAAACAGAGCAGCGCCTCGAACCCGCCGCCCAGCGCATCGCCCTGCGCCAGCGCGATCGATACCACCGGCATGTCGCCGTTGCGCCAGGTGCGATGGACCACGTCGATGCAGGCATGGCCATATTGGACCAGGCCGGGCAGGTCGCCGCGCTCGATGCAGCCGGCGAACAGTTCCAGATCGCCGCCCAGGTTGAACACGCCGGGGAAGCGGGAGCCGGCCACCATATATTTGACCGGCAACTGGCCGGCATCGAACAGTCGCTTGGTCTCGGCATACCAGTAGCGGACGTCGCGCAGCATGGTCATGCTGAAATTGGGTCGATTGGCCGGCGTCATGAACGCCCAGAGCGTTTCGGATTCGGCCTCCCACTGCACGTCGATCTGGCCCAGGTCGAACAGTTGGGAAGGGGCGGGGGATGACGTTACGGCATCCTCGCCAAAGCTTTCGATCTCGAATGCCGCTTCGACCTCGGTCGCGCGCTCGTCAGCTGCACTAAAGCGTCCTGAATCAATCATGTGCGCCCCATTTTTCTCTTGAATCTGAACCTTCGACGGTCGGCGCTTATGATGCAGTGCGGGACAAATAGTTGACAGATCATTAACCATTTTTATCCGCAACTGTTGCCCGGAAAGCGCGGTAAATGCGCCGAAATGGAGATTGTTGTTGCGATATCGCAACAGAAATTTTCGTTTCCCCTTTTCAGCCCGTCTGCTCAGCCCTTTGTTAACCATTGTTAATTAGGGCGGTCGCATGGACATGCATCGCCTTCCGGCCCGCAAGAATGTGACACTCACGCTACAGGACGCGCAGGGCCAGCCCTGGACCTTGCGCCTGTCCACCGATTGTCTGCGCTTCATCGGCCGCTATCGCCGGGTCGAGGGGTTCGATATCGACGCGATGACCCTGTTCGACGGCGTCCGCCGGGCCGGCTGAAACGGCGCTCCGACCGCGCTGCTCTTGTGCGCGCGGGCGTTCGCTCCTAGAGCGCGGCGATGACCAAGCCCCGCTTTTCCTTCTCGATCGCCGCCACCGACGGCAAGGCCCGCACCGGCGCGATCCAGATGCGCCGCGGCGAGATCCGCACGCCCGCCTTCATGCCGGTCGGCACCGCCGCCACCGTCAAGGCGATGCGCCCGGCCGAAGTGCGCGCCACCGGCGCCGACATCATCCTGGGCAACACCTATCATCTGATGCTGCGCCCCGGCGCCGAACGCATGGCACGGCTGGGCGGACTGCACGGCTTCATGGGCTGGGACCGGCCGATCCTGACCGACAGTGGCGGCTATCAGGTGATGAGCCTCAGCGCCCTTACCAAGATGAGCGAGGAGGGGGTCGCCTTCTCCAGCCATCTCGACGGCTCCAAGCATATGCTCAGCCCCGAGCGCTCGATGGAGATCCAGCGGCTGCTCGACAGCGACATCGTCATGGCCTTTGACGAATGCACCAAGAATGGCTGCACCCATGACGAGGCCGCCCGGTCGATGGAGCGATCGATGCGCTGGGCCAAGCGCTCGCGCGACGGTTTCGATGCGGGCGGCGACCATGCCGATCGCGCGGCCCTGTTCGGCATCCAGCAGGGCTCGCTCGACGAAGGGCTGCGCAAGATTTCGGCGGAAAAGCTGATCGAGATCGGCTTTGACGGCTATGCCGTGGGCGGCCTTGCGGTGGGCGAGGGGCAGGAGGCGATGTTCGCCACGCTCGACTTCGCGCCCGACATGCTGCCGCAGGACAAGCCGCGCTACCTGATGGGCGTGGGCAAGCCCGACGACATCGTCGGCGCCGTGGAGCGCGGCATCGACATGTTCGATTGCGTGCTGCCGACCCGGTCGGGCCGCAATGGCCAGGCCTTCACCTGGGCCGGCCCGCTCAACATCCGCAACGCCAAGTTCAACGAGGATCTGGGCCCGCTCGATCCGCGCTGCGGCTGCCCGGTCTGCGCGACCTGGAGCCGCGCCTATCTCCATCATCTGGTGAAGTCGGGCGAGATGCTGGGCGCGATGCTGATGACCCAGCATAACATCCATTTCTATCAGGAACTGATGCAGGGCCTGCGCGACAATATCGCGGCGGGCACATTGTCGACCTTCACGGCCGATTTCCGCCGCGACTATCAGCGGGTCTGACGCTTTTTCAGGGAATGACGCTGATCGCGATGCTGTAGCAGCCCGCTTCGGCATCATGATCGAGCGGGGAGCGGAGCTGGCGCGACAGGCCGGTCAGCACCCGGCCATAACGTTCGTTCAGCAATAAAGTCATTTCCGGCCCGGCGCGCAGCGCGGGCGACGCCATCTGCAACAGGGCGCGGTCGTTGCGATCGGCCTCTAGATGCACCGAAATCCGCATCGTCGCGCGCGGATCGGACAGCATCGCCAGTTCGACCAGTTCGGTCACCAGGAAGGCGACCGGAACGGCGACATCCTGGCTGATGTGCAGATCATCGTCGCTGTCGATCTGGATGCCGAAACGGCGCGCCTCATGCGGGGCGGTGCCGCGCAGGCTGGCGGACAATTCGCTGATCAGCGGGCGCACGCCGACGCCGCGATTTTCCTCCAACTCGGCAAAATGGTTGCGATGGACGACCGACAGGGCATCGACCCGGCGCTGGATCGATCCATAAGCCGACACCGCTTCGGGCTCATGCGCCGACCGGGCGTGCAGGCTGATCAGGCTGGCGATGATCTGCAGGTTGTTCTTGACCCGATGATGCACCTCGCGCGTCAGCTTGCGCTGGGTGTCGAGCGCGGCGGCCATTTCCGCCTCATGGGTCGCGACATCCTCGCTGATCTCGCGAAAGGTGTCGCCCAGGTCGCTGATCTCGTGCGCGGGGGTGCGGATGCGCCGCAACGGCTCCAGCACTTCGCCGGGCTGATAGGCGGCCACCTGGCGCCGCAGCAGCACCAGCGGGCGGATCAGCAGCCGATTGACCACGAACCAGCCGATCGCCGCGGCCGCGAACCACATCACCAGCGGCAGGAACAGCGACAGCAATCGGGCGATCGTCGCCGGCGGCTCGCGCACCGTCATGGTCAGCAATATGTCGGGCGGGTCGAGCCGGGCGGACAGGCTGCTGCTATGGCCGTCGATCCGACTGCCGGGGCGGCTGACGATCATCTGCCGCTCGCCCTGGCGCAGGCTCAACTGCCGGTTCTGCAGCGCGGTTGCCGGATCGGCGACGCTTTCGAGATGCGGCCGCGAATAATAGGCCAGCGCCGCGACGCGATTGTCATGGCTGTGGGTGCGAGAGAGCAGGAAGTCGCCGGACGACAGCAGTTCGACGCGCGGGCCGATGAAGCGGCGCGTGGGCGGAATGCCGGCCGGTTCCGGCGTGGCCGATCCGCACAGCTTCTTGCCGGATCGGTCATAGATATAGAATCGGATGCCGTTCCGGTCCTGCGCGGTGAGGAAGAAGGAGAGGCGGTTGCAGATTTCGCCGTCCGCCTTGCCATCGGCCAGCGCGTTGACGGTCAGGCCCAGCGCGGTGCGATCGGCGTTGAGATCGGCGGTCAGCTTGCGCGCGCTCTGCGTCACGGCGACGCGCAGTAGCGCTTCCTTCTCCAGGTCGGCGGTGCGGATCGCCTGCAGCGATGCCACCAGCGCGATCAGCCCCAGCGGCAGCAGCGCGAGTGTCAGGATGAGGAACATCTTGACGCCGGTGGACCGGAGATAGACGCCGAACATGGTCATGGGGGATCGAGAGGGTCCTTGTATGGGCGGCAGGGAAATGCCGCCCCGACCAGCGTTGATCAGTCCAGTTTGCTGAGCAGGTCCAGCATTTCGGCGGGAATATCTTCGTCGACCGTGCGCTGATAGACGGACTTGAGCACCTGGGACACTTGGGCCTCGTCCTTTTTCGCGGCCGTGCGGCGCTTGCGTGGTTCGGGCGCAGTCTTCATATCGCGGTCGCGGATGGTCGTGCCGACGTCAATATCCCCTCCCATCCTGTCCCGTTCCGTTGTTGAAGAAACCAAAATCAGCCCCTTTGAAGCTAAATCCGTGACGCCAGCCTGTCCGCTATTTCGCCGCAACGCATAGCGGCGTCAATTCACCAAGCTGGGCAAATTTCACCAAAAAGCCGTTACCGTCGAAAAAACCGAACGAGAGTGAAACAAATCTTGGTGTCGATGGTTCCGGCATTCGAAGCATTTTTTGCACCGTCGGTCATTCGGCGGCAGGGGAGAGGGGCTTGCCAGCGCGGCATCGTCATCCCATCCTCCGGCGGAGCCGATGTTTCGGACAACAGGCCCGACAGGGCAGGGAGAAGACTTACCGATGTCGCTTGGACAGCAACTGCACCCCCATCTTCCTTTCTTGCGGCGCTATGCGCGCGCGCTGACGGGCAGCCAGACACATGGCGACGCCTATGTCCGCGCCACGCTCGAAGCGATCGTTGCCGCGCCGGAGGAGTTTCCCAGCGGTGTCGATCCTCGCCTCGGCCTCTACAAGACCTTCCATGCGATCTGGTCGTCCTCGCATCTGGATGACGAGCCCGGCTTCTCGGGCTCGATCGGGCAGGAGGCGATCGCCCATGCCCGCCTGGCCCGGCTGACCCCGCTGCCGCGTCAGGCGCTGCTGCTGACCGCGCTCGAAGGCTTCACCACGGAAGATGCCGGCTATCTGATCGGTCTCGATACCGCCGATGTCGAAGCCCTGGTCGAGGAAGCGCTGGAGGAGATCGAGGCGCAGACCCGTGCCAAGGTCCTCATCATCGAGGATGAGCCGATCATCGCGATGGATATCGAGACGATCGTGCGCGACCTTGGCCATGACGTGACCGCCATTGCCGTCACCCGCGAGGATGCGGTGCGCGAGGCGCTGGCGGAGCGACCCGGCCTGGTGCTGGCCGATATCCAGCTGGCCGACGATTCGAGCGGCATCGACGCGGTGAAGGATATTCTCGCCGAATTCTCGGTGCCGGTGATCTTCATCACCGCCTTCCCCGAACGGCTGCTGACCGGCGAACGGCCCGAGCCGACCTTCCTCATCACCAAGCCGTTCCAGCGCTCGACGGTCAAGGCCGCGATCTCGCAGGCGCTTTTCTTCGACGAAGCGACCGCCCCGGCCTGACCTGTCTTCCCGCCGGCCGATCCTTTGTGACGGTCGGCGGAACCCTCCCGGCTTTAACGCGTTAAATATGCGTAACGATTCGGAGAGGGCCGATGGCCGACGAGAAGCAGCATATCTCCACGCAGGACGCACGGGGCGGCGCCACGCCGCACGTCGTTCGCTATGTGCTGGGCATTTCGCTCGCACTGGCCGTGATCGTGATGCTGCTGGTTCTCTGGCGGTAAGGCAGTGGAAAAAATGGGCGTTTCTAGGGGTATCTTGGGAATTGGCCTTTGGCGGTAATCGAACTAGGGTGCGGATGCATATATGGCTTTGACGACTTCGGTTCATGCAGCGAGGGCGACAGTCGAAACGGGGGTTGCTGCCGTGGATGAAGGGCTGAACCAGGCGCCGCGCGAGGCACTGTCGGACGGCGAGTTCAAGCGGGAACTGGCCGCGGTCATTCCGCATCTGCGCGCCTTCGGGCGATCCCTGTCGGGCAATCGCGACACCGCCGACGATCTTGTCCAGGAAACCCTGCTCAAGGCCTGGGCCGCCCGTGCCCGTTTCCAGGCCGGCACCAACATGCGCGCCTGGACCTTCATCATCCTGCGCAATCATTATCTCTCGCAGATGCGCCGCTCGCGTTTCCGCGGCGATTGGGACGACCTGACCGCCGACCGGCTGCTCGCTGCGCCCGCGGGGCAGGACAAGCATGTCGAACTCAGCGACATGCAGCGCGCCCTGCTGCAATTGCCCCAGCCCCAGCGCGAGGCATTGATCCTCGTCGGCGCGGGTGGCTTCGCCTATGAGGAAGCGGCGGAAATCTGCGGCGTTGCGGTCGGCACGATCAAGAGCCGCGTGGCCCGCGGTCGCGCCGCGCTCGAACAGATATTGGAGGAGGGCGCGCTGCCCTCGCGCCGGACGCAGGAAACGACCGATACGGCGGTGCTGGACGAGATCATGGACGATGTCGATCGCCTGAGCCGTGGCCGCATTTCCGACAATCTGGTCGACCATGGTGCCGCCGACGACGACGGCGATGACGACATGGGTGGCAAGACCGTCGAAGATTGAGGGCGGGATGCACTTGCCCCGGCGTGATCGGGAACGATCCGCCCGGCTTGTCGGTTGAAAGGCCATGGGAAGGATGGAAGCCATGGGCAGCGACCCGCAACATCGACAGGATCGGACGGGGCGACGCTCGGATCGTCCACAAGGCAGCGGCGGCATCGTTTTCGCGCTGGTGGCGCTGGCCCTGATCCTGGCGATTGGCTTCTTCTACCTCACCAACGAAAGCCGCGAGGATCGGCGCGCCGACGCCATTACCCAGGCGGCGGATTCGGTCGATAATGGTGCCCGGATCGTGGGTGAAGCCGCGCGCAATGCGGCGGACAAGCTGCGCAACAACAACTGAGCCTCCTTGCGATCGGGCGGGGCAAGGCGATCCGGTGTCGCCTTGATTTACAGTCATTGGCGCCATCTTCAGATTTTCTTTGCCATTTTCAGGCAGGGTCTGAGCCCTGTCGGATTTCCTTACAGCTTGTTGTAAGGCTGGGCCGACTCCAGTTGGCGGCCCTTCCCGACCGGAGGGGCGGTGCTGCGGGAAGAAGCGCGATACGATGATCAGGCTATTCAAACATTATGTCCCTCATGCGGTGCTGCTGCTTGGCCTGCTCGATTTCCTGCTGCTGATCGGCGCGGCGGAAGCGGGCTGGATCCTGCGCGCGCATCAGATCGGCATGGATGTCGAGCCGATCGCGACCCGCATCGGCCCGCTGCTGAGCTTCGCCTTCGCCATCCAGACCGGCATGATCGCGGTCGGCGTCTACAGCCCCGAAGCGCTGCAATCGATCCGCTTCGCCTTTGCGCGCCTGCTCGTCGCCATCTCGCTCGGCGTCATATTCCTCTCGGTCATGTATTTCCTCCTGCCCGGCATCACCCTGTGGCGCTCCAACTCGCTCTACGCGATGGGGCTGGCGATGGGGCTGCTGCTGCTGGCCCGCATGCTGCTGGGATCGCTGCTCGGCGGGGAGGCGTTCAAGCGCCGCCTTGTCGTGCTGGGCGCCGGCCGGCGTGCCAATCGCATCCGCGACCTGGAACAGAAGCGCGGCGCCGGTTTCCTGGTGGTCGGCTATATCGCCATGAATGACGGCGACCAGGTGGTGGAGGAAGCGATCAACCGCACCGCCATCTACAACATGTCCGATTATGTGGTGCGGCTGAACGCCAGCGAGGTCGTGCTGGCGCTGGAGGAACGGCGCAACGCCATCCCCATGTCCGACCTGCTGCGGATCAAGACCACCGGCGTCCATGTCAACGATCTCTCGACCTTCCTGGAGCGCGAGACCGGGCGCGTCGATCTCGACAGCGTCAATCCCAGCTGGCTGATCTTTTCCGACGGTTTTTCCGCCGGTCGTCGCCTGTCCAGCATGGCTAAGCGCATCTTCGACATCATCGCCAGCTCGATCCTGCTGCTGCTGACCGGCCCGATCATCCTGTTTGCTGCCTTGCTGGTGAAGCTCGACAGCCGTGGCCCGGCTTTCTACCGGCAACAGCGCGTCGGCCTCTATGGCCAGGAATTCTGGATCGTGAAGCTGCGCACCATGCGCCAGGATGCGGAGGTCAAGGGCCAGGCGGTCTGGGCGGAGAAGGACGATCCGCGCATCACGCGCCTGGGCTATTGGCTGCGTAAGCTGCGCATCGACGAACTGCCGCAGAGCTGGACCGTGCTGAAGGGCGAGATGAGCTTCGTCGGCCCGCGCCCGGAACGGCGCCAGTTCGTCGAGGATCTGGAACAGCATCTGCGCTATTATGCCGAACGGCACATGGTGAAGCCGGGCATCACCGGCTGGGCGCAGATCAACTATCCCTATGGCGCGTCGATCGAGGATGCCCGCCACAAGCTCGAATATGATCTTTATTATGCCAAGAATTACACGCCCTTCCTGGACCTGCTGATCCTGATCCAGACGGTGCGGGTGATCCTCTGGCCTGACGGCGCACGCTGAGCGGCAGGCGATGAGCGCGCTGCTGCAATTCATCGGCGACTGGGGCCATGCACTGGCCGCGGTCCTGTTCGCCGCGCTTGGCATCTTCATCCTGCGGCGCCGGGACGATGCGGCCGAACCGCGCATGCTCGCCAGCGCGCTGCTGCTGACCTCCTGCTGGGCGCTCTATGTCTCGTTCGGCGGCGTCGACAAGCCGCTGTCGGGCATCGGGGAAAGCGTCCGCAACGCGGCCTGGCTGATGCTGCTGTTCGTCATGCTGCGGCGCGGCCCGGCCTCGCGCGGCGGCGCGCTGGTCGCTGTCGGTCTCGTCTATCTCGCCGTTGCCGGCCTCATCTTCCTCCAGACCTCGACCGATCTCACCTGGCGGCAATTGCCGGTCCGCAGCGATCTGCATCAGATGCTGGTGGCAGTGTCGCTGGTGCTGCGGATGATGACGGCGATCGGCTGCCTGCTGCTGGTCCATCATCTTTACACCGCCTGGCCCTCGCGCGATCGCGGTCGGGTATCGCTGCTGCTCGGCGCGCTGGCGGCGATGTGGACTTATGACCTCAATCTCTATGTCATCGGCTATTTCGCGATGGATCGGGTCAACGAGCTATACGCGCTGCGCGGGCCGCTGATGGCGCTTCTGGCGCCGGTCATCGCGATCGGCATGCGCAAGGAAATGGCCGGGCGGCTGCAATTGTCGCGCACCATCGCCTTCCAGTCGCTCTCGCTGGTCGCGGTCGGCCTCTATGTCGTGGTGCTGACCGCGGCGGCGGTGCTGATCGAAATGATCGCCGGCCCCTATGCGCGGGTGGTGGAGATTGGCGCAGTCTTCTTTGTCGCGGTGACCGCGCTCGTCCTGCTGCCCTCGCCACAGATGCGCGCGCTGTGGAAGGTGCAGGTCGCCAAGCATTTCTTCCAGCATCGCTACGATTATCGCACCGAATGGATGCGCTTTGGCGAAACCATCGGCCGGCCGGGCGAAAATGCCCCGCCGCTGGGCGAGCGGGTGGCAAAGGCGGTCGCCGATATCACCGATTCCCCCGCCGCCCTGCTGCTGCTGCGCACCGATGATGGTCGGCTGGCGTTCGAGGCGCAATGGAACTGGCCGCAGGAGCCGATTGCCGGCCTGTCCCTGCCGCTCGATCAGCTGGAAAGCTGGGAAGGAAGCGGCTGGATCGTCGATGTCGGTCGCATCCGCGATGGCGACGCCACCTTCGACCTGCCGCCTTGGCTGATCGAGGATGCCCATGTCTGGGCGCTGGTGCCGCTGCTCCATTATGGCCGTCTGATCGGCGCGATCCTGCTTGCGCCGCCGCCGATCGACCGCCGCCTCGACTGGGAGGATTTCGACATGCTGAGCGCCGCCGGGCGCCAGGCGGCGACCCATATCAGCGAGGCGCAGGGGCAGCAGGCGCTCGACGACGCCCAGCGCTTCGACGAGTTCAACCGCCGCTTCGCCTTCATCGCGCATGACATCAAGAATCTGGTCAGCCAATTGTCCCTGCTCTCGCGCAATGCAGAGCGGCACGCCGACAATCCCGATTTCCGCGCCGACATGCTGCTGACGCTCAAGGAGTCGGTGGGCAAGATGAACGACATGCTGGCCCGCCTGTCGCAGCATAACAAGGGCCGGCCCGAAGAGCCGCGCCCGGTGGCGCTGGGGCCGCTGGTCGATCAGGTCGTGCGCAGCCGCGCCCGCCAGCGCGCCATCACCGTCAGCGGTGACGTGCCGGTCGCGCTCGCCGATCCGGCGCGGGTCGAGCAGATATTGGTCCATCTGCTGCAAAATGCGATCGACGCCAGCGATGCCGATCGCCCGGTCGAACTGCATCTGGGCAGCGCGCACGGTCAGGCGACATTGGCCGTGGTCGATCAGGGCTGCGGCATGACCGCCGAATTCATTCGCCGCGATCTGTTCAAGCCCTTTTCCTCCAGCAAGGCCGGCGGCTTTGGCCTCGGCGCCTTCGAGGCGCGCAGCCTTGCCGAAGCGATGGGCGGGCGGATCGACGTGGAAAGCAAACCCGGCGTGGGGAGCCGTTTCACCCTGCGCCTGCCGCTGGCGCCCGCGCCGGCGTGCGATGATGTTCAAGGAAAGGCCGCCTGATGAGCGACACCCGCCCCAAATTGCTGATCGTCGAGGATGATCCCGGCCTGCAGCGGCAATTGCGCTGGGCCTATGAGGATTATCAACTGTTCATCGCCGGCGACCGGCTGGAAGCGATCGAGATGCTGCGGATGGAGGCGCCCGATGTGGTGACGCTCGACCTGGGCCTGCCGCCGGACCCGGACGGAACCAGCGAGGGCTTTGCCACGCTGGAGGAGATATTGCGCATCAAGCCCGATACCAAGGTGATCGTGGCGTCGGGCCATGGCGCGCGGGAAAGCGCGCTCAATGCCATTTCCGGCGGTGCCTATGATTTCTACCAGAAGCCGGTCGACATTGACGAACTGGGCCTGATCGTCCGCCGCGCTTTCCATGTCCACGCGCTGGAACAGGAAAATGCCCGCCTTGCCGAAGCCGCGCCGGAGGGCGGGAGGGTGCTCGGCCGGATGATTACCGGCGCGCCGGAGATGATGCGGGTCGCCCGCACGATCGAGCGGGTCGCCAGCGCCGATGTCTCGGTCATGCTGCTGGGCGCCAGCGGCACCGGCAAGGAATTGCTGGCGCAGGGTCTGCATGATGCCAGCCCGCGTCGCGGCGGTGCCTTCGTCGCGATCAATTGCGCGGCCATCCCCGAAACCCTGCTGGAATCAGAACTGTTTGGTCATGAAAAGGGCGCCTTCACCGGCGCGGTCAAGACCACCCCCGGCAAGATCGAGCAGGCGCAGGGCGGCACCCTGTTCCTGGACGAGGTCGGCGACATTCCGCTGCCCCTGCAGGTGAAGCTGCTGCGCTTCCTGCAGGAACGGGTGATCGAACGGATCGGCGGGCGCCAGCCGATCGCGGTCGACACCCGTATCGTCTGCGCCACCCATCAGGATCTCGACGCGATGATCGCCGCCGCCAGCTTCCGTGAGGATCTCTATTATCGCCTGGCCGAGATCGTCATCCGCATCCCCGCGCTGCGCGACCGGCCGGGCGATCCGGCGCTGCTCGCGCGCCATTTCCTAACCCGCTTCGCGCAAGATATGAACCCGCAGGTCAAGGGCTTCGCCCCCGATGCACTCGCCGCACTCGACGCCTGGGGCTGGCCGGGCAATGTGCGCGAACTGGAAAATCGCGTGAAGCGCGCGGTCATCATGGCTGATGGCAAGCATGTGACGGCGGCCGATCTCGATCTCGACGGCGATCGGGCCGAAGGCAGCGAGGTCGTCAATCTCAAGGCTGCCCGCGAAATGGCCGATCGTCGCGCCATCCGCCGGGCGATCGCGCGCACCGACGGCAATATTTCCAGTGCCGCCAAGATATTGGGGATCAGCCGGCCGACCCTCTACGACCTGCTCAAGCAATATAAGATGCAGGGCTGATCGATGCGGCGCTCACGCCTGATCCTGCTGGCGGGCCTTGCCCTGCTGCTGCTGGCGCTGGCCGGCCTGTGGCAATGGCGCGTGCATGAGGCGGACGGCAGTGCGGCGCTCGCGCGTGGGCTGGCCGCGCTGGATGCCGGCGATGCGCGCACCGCCCGGATCGAGATGATGAACGCCATTCGTGGCAATCCGGCATCGCTGCCGGCGCGGCTGGGCCATGCCCGCGCGCTGGTGCAATTGGGTGATGGCGCCGGGGCGCAGGCCGATCTGCTGCGCGCGCGCAGGCTGGGCGCCAGCGTCGCGGACATAAATGGGCTGCTGGCGCAGGCGCTGCTGTTGCAGGGCGATGCCGATGGCGCGCTGCGCGCGGTGCAGGCGGGCGAAGGCAAGTCGGCCGAGGCCGCCCGCGTCGCCGCCCGCGCCTGGCAGGCCAAGGGCGACAATGACGCCGCCCAGCGCGCCTTTGACGATGCGCTGCATCTCGCCCCGCGCGAAGCCCGGACCTGGGTCGATCTTGGCCGGTTCCGCCTGACATTGGGCGATCAGGCCGGGGCGATTGCGGCCGCGGACAAGGCGCTGACGCTGGCACCGGGCGATCCGGATGCGCTGACCCTGCGCGGCATGCTGATCCGCGATCAATATGGGCTGGTGGCGGCGCTGCCCTGGTTCGAACGCGCGCTGGACGATCATCCCAATGCGCTTGCCCCGCTCACCGAATATGCCGCGACGCTGGCCGATGCCGGCCGTGCGAGCCGCGCGCTCAGCGTCAGCCGGCGCATCCTGGCGCTCGATCCCGGCAATCCGCGCGCCTGGTTCCTTCAGGCGGTGATCGCTGCCCGCGCCGGCCAGATCGATCTTGCCCGCACCCTGCTCGCGCGCACCGATGGCCGGCTGGATGGCGAACCGGCGACCCGGTTGCTGCGCGGCGTGCTGCACCTGTCGGATGGCAATGCCGTGCTGGCGGCCGATGCGCTGGGGCCGCTGGTGGCGATGCAGCCCAACAATCGCGTGGCGCGCACGCTGCTCGCCCGCGCATCCTATCTGACCGGCGACTATGCCGGCACGGCGGCGACGCTCGCCCCCCTTGTCGATCGCCATGATGCCGATCCCTATGTGCTGACGCTGGCCGCCCGCGCGCAGGAGCAACTGGGCGATCGCGTGCAGGCCGATGCGCTGCTGGCCCGTGCCTCCTGGCCGGTGCGTCCCTCGTCGGATCTGCTGGGTGGGGCGAATGCCGTGATGGCGCCGCCGGCCGATGTCGCCACCGCGGCCGACAATATCCCCTATATCCGCGCGCTGCTGATGCAGGGGCGCACGGCCGAGGCGATTGACCGCGCCGGGCTGCTGGCGCGCGCCAATCCCGGCGCGCCGGCCGCCCATGTGGTGCTGGGCGATGCTCTGGTCGCTGCCGGCCGGCCGGCCGATGCCGCCCGCAGTTTCGAGGCGGCGGCCAATATCCGGTTCGATCGCAATGCCGCGCTGCGGCTGGTCGCGGCCTGGAGCGCGGCGGGCGATCCCGCCCGCGCGCTGCAACTCGTCCGCCTGTTCCTGGCGCAGAATCCGATGGACGTGGAGATGCAGCGGCTGGCGGCCGGGGCGGCGATGCAGGCGCATGACTGGCGCGGCGCGCTACGCCTGTTGCAGGCTGTGGAAGCCCAGACCGGCGGCCATGATGCGTTGCTGATGGCCGATCTGGCCCGCGCGAGCCTGGAAACGGGATCGCCCGGCAAGGCGCGCCTCTATGCGGCCCAGGCCTATCGCCTGATGCCGGCCAATCCGGTCACCGCCGACATCTATGGCCTGGTGCTGCTGCGCACCGATGCGAAGGGGCCGGCGGCGATCGACCTGCTGGAAAAGGCGGTCGCCCTCGCGCCGCAAAACCCGCCTTTCCAACTGCATCTGGGGCAGGCCTATGCCGCTGCCGGGCGCAAGGCGGAGGCGAAGCGCGCTTTGTCGCGCGCGGCAGCCGCCCATTTCCCCGATCGCCAGCAGGCGGTGAAGGCGCTCGCTGCCTTGTAAAAAAAAAAAGCGCCCCGTGGGGCGCTCTTCTTCAGACCTTCTGGCTGTCCAGTTCGTCGAGCCGGATGCCCAGCCGCCTGATCTGCGCTGCGACCGGCGGCCACACGCTTTCCAGGAAGCGGCTGCGTTCCGCCTCTCGCAGCTTGCGGGTCGCGCCATCGGCGACGAACATGCCCACGCCGCGCTTCACGACGACCAGACCGTCATCCTGAAAGCTCTGATAGGCCTTGGCCACGGTCAGCGGATTGGCGCCCTGCTGCGCGGCAAAGGCGCGGACCGAGGGGAGGAGGTCGCCATCGCGATAGTCCCCATCCAGGATGGAGGCGGCAATGATCTCGCGAAGGCGGAGATAGACGGGTTTGGATTCGTCGCTCATAAGTGCATCAGTGCCATAATACAGCCGTGCAGGTCAATGGACCTTGTTACGTGAAAGTCCGTATTTTCGGCAATTATCTGTCCCATGTCGATACGATATCGTTATAATCTGGCCGGGGCCGTTCTTCCAGCGCGCGTGATGGCGTGCCGATGAAGACGAATCCGGCCAGCCGCTCGTCCGCGCTGCCAAAGGCGTCGCGCACATCGTCATTGAAGCTCGGCCAGCCGGTCAGCCAGCCGCCGGCAAAGCCCAGCGCATGGGTGGCGTGCAGCAGGTTCATGATCGCGGCGCCGGCCGACAATTCCTGCTCCCAGACCGGGATCTTGCTGCCCGCCACAGGCTTGGACAGTGCCACCACCAATGTCGGCGCCTGATGCGCGAACTGGTGCATCGCCTCGATCTCCAGCCGCCCGGCCTCGGGTTTCTCGGCGCGATAGGCCGCCTCCAGCACTTCCGCGAGCTTTTCCCTTTTGTCCTGCGGCACGATCACGAAGCGCCAGGGCGCCAGCTTGCCATGATCGGGCGTGCGGAGCGCGACTTCGAGGATCTGGCGCAGCTGCGCATCGTCCGGGCCGGGCGCGATCAGGTCGCGCGGCTTGCCGGAACGGCGGGTCTGCAGCAGGGTGAGGGGGCTGGAAAGGTCGTTGAACATCGGTTGCCAAATGGGAGGCTTTGCCGCCGGGCGCAAGGGCGAAGGGCGCACTTCCTGTCGCTTCAACCCTGCTTTGACTCTGCCCACCTTTCCCCTCTAGGGTCCGCGCCATAACGCCGCCGCTCTCGCCGGCCGGCACAAAAAGACAATTTCAAGGGGGTCCGATGGCGACCGCAATCACCGTACCGGCGGAGGCAGGCAAGACCTGGCTCGGCCATCCGCGCGGCCTGTTCCTGCTGTTCTTCGCGGAAATGTGGGAACGTTTTTCCTATTATGGCATGCGTGCCATCCTGATTTTCTACCTCACCAAACATTTCCTGTTCGGCGAGGACAAGGCCTATATCCTCTACGGCGCCTATACCTCGCTGGTCTATATCACCCCGGTGATAGGCGGCTATCTGGCCGACCGGTTCCTTGGCCCGCGCAAGGCGGTGCTGGTGGGCGGCGTGTTCATCGCCATCGGCCATTTCCTGATCGCCATCACCGAAGGGCCGGGGGGGCAGGATGGCTTCTATCTCAACGGCTTCTATCTGGCGCTGGCCAGCATCATCGTCGGCACCGGCTTCCTGAAGGCCAATATCTCGGTGCTGGTGGGCGAACTTTATGCCCGTGACGATCATCGCCGCGACCCGGCCTTCTCCATCTTCTACATGGGCATCAACCTGGGCGGTGCCAGCGGACCGATCGTCTGCGGCCTGCTGGGCGAACTGTGGGGCTGGAGCTGGGGCTTCGGCGCGGCCGGCGTCGGCATGCTGCTCGGCCTCGTCATGTTCGTCTGGCTGCGGCCCTGGCTGCTGGGCAAGGGCGAGCCGCCCGCGCCGGAAAAGCTGCGCGCGCCGGCGATCGGCACGATCTCGCAGGAATGGACCATCTATGCCAGCGCCGCGCTGGGCGTGGCGGCGATCTGGATGGTCATCCGCTATGCCGAACTGCTGGGCTATACGCTGCTGATCTTCTCCGCCCTGACCGTCGCCTACATATTGTGGCGTTCGGTGACGGTGCTGACCAAGGTGGAACGCGACCGGATGTTCGCCGCGCTCTTCCTGATCGCGCTCAATCCGCTCTTCTGGGGCCTGTTCGAACAGACCGGTTCCTCGCTCAACATCTTCACCGACCGCAATGTCGATCGCGTCATCCTGGGCTGGGACGTGCCGGCCTCGTTGTTCCAGTCGGTCAACTCCATCTACATCATCCTGCTCGCGCCGCTGTTCGCGGTGCTGTGGACCTTCCTCGACAAGCGCCGGCTGGAGCCATCCTCGCCCGCCAAGTTCGGCATCGGCCTCATCCTGTGCGGCGCCGGCTTCCTGGTGCTGGTCGCGGGCGCGGCCATGGCCGGCCAGTCGCTGACGCCGGTGATCTTCGTCTTCCTCATCTACCTGCTCCACACCATGGCGGAACTCTGCTTCTCGCCGGTCGGCCTGTCGGCGATGACGCGCCTGTCGGTGTCGAACATGGTCGGGCTGGTGATGGGCACCTGGTTCCTGGCGATGGCCGCGGGCAATTTCATCGCCGGCCTGATCGCGCGCGCCACCGGCAGCGGCGAGGCGGGCGACGTGACCCAGGTGCTGGACGTCTACAGCCGCATCGGCTGGTTTTCCGTGGTGGTCGGCGGCCTGGTGCTGCTCGTCTCGCCCTATGTGAAACGCATGATGCATCTCGATCTCATTGCCGCTGAAAAGGGGAAACAGGCATGAACGCACGCAGCAAGCTGCTGCTGGGGCTGGCGCTGGTCGCGACCGGCATGACCGCGCCGGCGGTCGCCAAGAAGGAAAAGGATCAGCCCGCACCGGCGTCTCAGGGCAGTTCGGCCGAGCCGGACAATCCCTATCCTTCGACCTACAAGCCCTATCCGGGCGTGGCGACCGCGATCCGCGGCGCGACCATCTTCGATGGTGAGGGCGGACGGATCGACAAGGGCGTCGTCTTCCTGTCGGGTGGCAAGATCACCTCGATCGGCGGCCCCGACACGCCGATCCCGGCCGACATCGCGGTGTTCGACGGCACCGGCAAATATGTGACGCCCGGCGTCATCGACATTCACAGCCATCTGGGCGTCTATCCCTCGCCTGCCGTGGACGCGCATTCGGACGGCAATGAAATGACCTCGCCGGTCACGCCCCATGTCTGGGCCGAACATTCGGTCTGGCCGCAGGATCCCGGTTTCGGTCGCGCGCTCGCCAATGGCGGCGTCACCACGCTTCAGATCCTGCCGGGGTCGGGCAATCTGTTCGGCGGCCGCAGCGTGATCCTGAAGAATGTCCAGGCCCGCACCATGCAGGGGATGAAATTCCCCGGCGCACCCTATGGCCTGAAGATGGCCTGTGGCGAAAATCCCAAGCGCGTCTATGGCGCCAAGGGCCGCGAACCCAGCACCCGCATGGGCAATATGGCGGTCGATCGCCAGACCTGGATCAAGGCGCGCGAATATCAGAAGAAGCGCGCCGCCGGTAAGGACCAGACCCGTGACCTGGGCATGGAGACGCTGGCCGACGCGCTGGAAGGCAAGATCCTGGTCCAGAACCATTGCTACCGCGCCGACGAGATGGCCAATGTGATCGATATGTCGAAGGAGTTCGGCTACAAGGTCACCGCCTTCCACCACGCGGTCGAGGCCTACAAGATCGCCGACCTGCTGCGCGAGAACGGCATCTGCGCCGCCATGTGGGGCGACTGGTATGGCTTCAAGATGGAAGCCTATGACGGGATCAAGGAAAATGTCCCGCTCGTCCACCAGGCCGGCGCCTGCGCCATCGTCCATTCCGATGACGAGAATGGCATCCAGCGCCTGAACCAGGAAGCGGCCAAGGCATTGGGCGCGGGCCGTCGCATGGGCATCAATATCCCTGACGAGATCGCCTGGACCTGGCTCGCCATCAATCCGGCCAAGGCGATGGGCATCGCCGACCAGACCGGCAGCCTGAAGGTCGGCAAGATGGCCGATGTCGTGCTGTGGAACGGCAATCCGTTCAGCACCTACACCCGGCCCGAAAAGGTCTGGGTCGACGGCGCCTTGCTCTATGACGCCAATGATCCCAAGCGGCGCCCGGTAACCGACTTCGAACTCGGCCAGATCGGCGCGGGAGACGTGAAATGACGATGAAGACCGCAATCCGCGCCGCCGCCGCGCTGCTCGCTATTGCCGCCTCGCCCTTGGCGCTGGCCCAGACCATCGCCATCACCGGCGCCACCCTGGCGATCGGTGACGGGTCGGAACCGATCCAGAATGGCACCGTGGTCATTTCCGCCGGCAAGGTGGTGGCCGCCGGGGCCGGCGTCGCCGTGCCGGCCGGCGCCAAGACGATCGACGCCAGCGGCAAATGGGTGACGCCCGGCATCGTCTCGGGCTTCTCGCGCGTCGGCCTGGCCGAAGTGCCCGGCGTCAAGGAAACCAACGACATCAACGCCCGCACGCCTTTCTCGGCCGCGATCGATGTTGCACCGGCAATCAACCCGCTGGCCAATCCGATCGCGATCAGCCGCACCGCCGGCGTGACCCGCGCGGTGGTCGTGCCCGCGACCGGCAACGGCATCTTTGCCGGGCAGGGCGCGGTGGTCGATCTGGGTGCCGATATGGACCCGATCACCAAGGCGCGCGCCTTCCAATATGTGGAGATGGGCGAAGAGGGGGCGGAGGATGCCGGCGGCAGCCGACCGGCGGCTTACCTCACCTTCAAGATGATGCTGCGCGAGGCGCAGGATTATGCCAGGGCCCCGGCCAGCTATGATGGCCGGTCGAAGGACGCGCTGCTCAACCGGGTCGATGCCGAGGCGCTGGTCCCGGTCGTCACCGGCGCCATGCCGCTGATGATCCATGTCGAAAGCGCGCGCGACATTCTCGGCGTGCTGGCGCTCCGGAAGGACTTCCCGGCGCTGAAACTGATCCTCGCCGGCGCGACCGAGGGCTGGATGGTCGCCAGCCAGATCGCCGCCGCCAAGGTGCCGGTGATCGCCGGCGGGCTCGACGACCTGCCCTCCAGCTTCGAGAAGCTGGCCGCGACCCAGAGCAATGTCGGCCGCATGGTCAAGGCCGGCGTGCCCGTCGCCATGGGCCTGATGGACCGGGACGAAGCGCTGCAACTGCGCCTCGCCACCCAGCAGGCGGGCAATATGGTCGCCCTCAACAAGGTGCCTGGTGCCACTGGCCTCAGCTGGGGCCAGGCGCTGCGCAGCATCACCTCCGCCCCGGCCGAGGCGATGGGGCTGGGCGACCGGATCGGCTCGCTGAAAGCCGGCAAGGCGGGCGACGTGGTGATCTGGGACGGCGATCCGCTGGAAACGGAATCGGCGCCGGTCGCGGTGTGGATCGACGGCATTCAGCAGCCGATCGACAACCGCCAGACCAAGCTGCGCGACCGCTACGCCACCCCTGCCGAGGGCAGCCTGCCCAAGGCCTATGAATGGTAAGATGGGGAAGGGGGCCACGGCCCCCTTTTTCATGCCTGTCGTGAAGGGTGCCGCTGACCATCGGCAGGCGATTCCAGTTGCGTCCAGACAGGCCCGCTCACATCGTCGCGGCGGCCTCCATCAGCAGGGCGGCGTTGGGCGATAGATGGCCGTCGCGCCAGACGAAATGGATCTCGGTGCGTCCCGCCTCGCCCAGTGAATGGGCCTTCACCTGATGATGGCCCGGCAGCGTCTTGAGGATCGATCGCAGCATCCAGGCAGCCCCCATGCCGGCGCTGACGCAGGCAAGCATGGTGTGATAGGATTCGATCTCGATCACCGGCATGTCGCCGCGCCCGCCCGCCGCCAGCCAGCGATCCATGCGGAAGCGGAAGGAGCAGTCGTGGCGGAAGCCATAGATTTCGGCGCATTGCAGGTCACCCGGCTCGCCAATCTCGGGATGCCCCGGATCGGTCACCAGCAGCATCTCGTCGACGAAGGCGACCTTGCTGCGCAGCGCCTTTGACCGGACCGGCCCTTCGGTCAGCGCAATGTCCAGGCTGCCGTCGGCGACATGGGCGACCAGATCCTCCGACGCCTGATGCCGGACATTCAGGGTAATGCCGCGATGCCGCTGCCGCATCCGGCCGATCAGCAGCGGCATATAGTCGACCAGCACCACATCCAGCGCGCCGACCAGCAGCGGCCCGCTGATCCCCTCATTGCGCATCAGCGCGCGCGTGCCGTCGGCCAGGTCCAGTATGCGCT
Organism: Sphingobium sp. SG1; assembly: GCF_057063145.1. Classification (NCBI taxonomy): domain Bacteria; kingdom Pseudomonadati; phylum Pseudomonadota; class Alphaproteobacteria; order Sphingomonadales; family Sphingobiaceae; genus Sphingobium; species Sphingobium sp. SG1. The sequence continues at coordinate 58,369 of NZ_JBVVOJ010000018.1, forward strand.
GCGCATGTTCCAGCAATTGCCGTCCCGCCGGTGACAGCGACATGCGCTTGCGTTCGCGCAGGAACAGGATCCGGTCCAGATCTTCCTCCAGTTGACGGATGCGCACGGTGATGCTGGACGGCACCTTGTTGAGGATGCGGGCAGCGCCGGTGACCGAGCCGGTCTCGGCCACGGCACAAAAGGCGCGGAGTTGGGAAATCTGCATGGCAATGTTCCGATTACACGAAAATGGCGTTCCATTCTTTTCATTTTTCCGAACGCAGCGCGAGCCCTAGATATCCATGCGCAACGCGGCGTCACCCCGGCGACGCTGCCCCGATCTCCCGGACATCGAAGGAGGACTTCATGGACTATCGCATTCTCGGCCGCTCCGGCCTCAAGCTGTCGACGCTGACGCTGGGCACCATGACCTTTGGCGGCACCGGCGCCTTCGCCAAGACGGGCAATACCGACATGGCCGGTGCCCGGCGCCAGATCGACCAGTGCATCGACGCGGGCGTCAACAGCATCGACACCGCCGACATCTATTCGGCCGGCCTGTCGGAAGAGATTATCGGCGAGGCGCTGGCCGGCGGACGACGCGAGAAGCTGATCCTGGGCACCAAGGTGCGCTTTCCCACCGGCACCAAGGGCCCCAATGAGCGCGGCCTGTCGCGCCATCACATCGTGCGCGCCTGCGAAGCGAGCCTCAAGCGGTTGCGCACCGACCATATCGACCTCTACTGGTGCCATGAATGGGACGGCATGACCCCGGTGGAGGAAATGCTGAGCGCGTTCGACATGCTCACCCGCAGCGGCAAGATCGGCTATGTGGGCGTCTCCAATTTCTCCGGCTGGCACATCATGAAGATGATCGCCGCGGCCGAACGGACAGGGACGATCCGCCCGGTCGCGCAACAGATCCATTATACCTTGCAGGCGCGCGAGGCCGAATATGAGTTGCTGCCGATCGGTGTCGATCAGGGCGTGGGCGGGGTGATCTGGTCGCCGCTGGCGGGCGGGTTGCTGTCGGGCAAATATCGCCGCGGCAAGCCCGAGCCTGAAGGCACGCGCAAGGCGGCCAACTGGAACGAGCCGCCGGTCCGCGACGTCGAGGCGCTCTACGACATTGTCGAGATACTGGTGGAGATTGCCGAGGGGCGGGGCGAGGGCGTCACTCCGGCACAGGTCGCGCTTGCCTGGCTGCTTGGCCGGCCCGGCGTCACCAGCCTGGTGATCGGCGCGCGCACCGACGTGCAACTGGCGGACAACCTCAAGGCGGCCGACCTGCGACTGACGGCAGAAGAAGCGGCCCGGCTGGAGCAGGTCAGCCGTCCGCCCTTGCTCTATCCCTATTGGCATCAGCAGGATACGGCTGCCGATCGCCTCTCGCCGGCCGACCTAGTGCTGATCGGCCCGCATCTGGCCTGACCTTCAGGCCCGTCCTCCGCGGGACAATCGATGGGAGACGGGCAAGGCAGCCGTCCGGCCGTGCAGATAAGCCAGGGGTGCGATCAGCCAAAGGAAATGAGTGTCGATCTGCCGCAAGCCATTTGACGCTGTGGGTTTCCGCTTTGGCCGTTGATCAAAAGCTGCCTTTGCAATCGCCGTCATTCCGGACTTGATCCGGGATCCATTCAGCGCTCCCTATCTGGCCTAGTGCAGAATGGATCCTGATTTTCGTCAGGATGACGCCCGTAGAGATTGGCAGGCTTCGACCAGCAGCGACATGTTCCCCCTCCCACAGGCGGGAGGGGGTTAGGGGGGGGCTGGACGTCGCACAAGCCCACCCCGCTGCGACTAATGCGCTTCGCGCATAAGTCTCGCTGCCCCTCCCGCGTGCGGGACATAAGTCTCGCTGCCCCTCCCGCGTGCGGGAGGGGCATGTCCGATAACCACCCAAATCTGTCCTACAGCGCCGCCTTTCGGCTATACCGTCGCCGGCTCTTTCCCATCGTCCGCGCGCGTCCAGGGCCTCGCACGATAATTTCCATCATCGGCACGAAAATGTCAGGATGTGCGGGAAATATGCGAAGTTAAGCGCGGCATTTCCTATTTTGCCGCGCCGGGCTCAGCCGCCGGTGGCGCCCCACAGGTCGCTGGCCTTCACGAAGCCCTTCTGGCCCTTCACGTCGAACGCGCACCAGCCGCTTGAGCAGGAACCGATCCGGCCGACCACGCCCTTCTCGGCGCGGAACAGAGTGCGGCTGGTTTCGCTCGCGCCTTCGTGCATCGGTGCTTGCGCCGCGGTGACGATCGCCGTGGCGGTATCGCTCAGCAGGCGGACATGCATCCAGCCCTGGGCACCGTCGGGATCTTCCACCTTGCGCCACAGGCCCAGCACCTGCACCACCTTCACCGGCAGGTCGCGGCGCTGATAGACCCAGTTGGACGGATAATCGAGGCTGGGGCCGACGCGCATCCGCGCCTCGTCGTGCGACAGTGATGCCCAATAGGGCACCGGCTTGGCCGGGGCCGCCGCCGCGCCGCTCATATTGGTCAGTGCCGCGATCATGCCCGCGCCCAGCAGCAGGCGCTTCATGCCCGACCCTTTGCCCATATCACCCATGGTCTTTCCATACGCTTGTCCGGCCGGTCGCGACAAGCTTTCAATCGCAGGCAGCCGCATATCCGCTTGACCGGCGGGGCAGGCGGGAATAGCGGCCATGCTATGGCCAGGAAACCGCGCCCCGCAACGCCGCGCGTCATCGTGACGCGTCGCCTGCCCCCCAATGTGGAGGCGCGCATGGCCGAACTGTTCGACGCCAGCTTCAACACCGGCGACATCCCCATGAACCGAGCCGAACTCGCCGCCGCCATGGCGCAGTGCGACGTGCTGGTGCCCTGCATCAGCGACCAGATCGACGCGGAACTGATCGCCGGCGCGCCCGACCGGCTGCAACTGATCGCCAGCTTCGGCAGCGGCGTCGACCATATCGACCTGGCCGCCGCGCGGACCAGGGGCGTGATCGTCACCAACACGCCCGGCGTGTTGACCGAAGACACGGCCGACATGACCATGGCGCTGATCCTCTCCGTGCCCCGCCGCCTGGCGGAGGGGGAGAAGCTGGTGCGCTCGGGCCAGTGGCATGGCTGGAGCCCGTCGGGCATGCTGGGGCACCGCATCGGCGGCAAGAAGCTGGGCATCATTGGCATGGGCCGCATCGGTCGCGCCGTCGCCCGCCGCGCCAAGGCGTTCGGCCTCTCCATCGCCTATCATAACCGCCATCGCCTGCCGTTCGAGGTGGAGCAGGAGTTGGAGGCCAGCTGGCATGACGATCTCGACGCGCTGCTGCGCGAATGCGACATCGTGTCGATTCATTGCCCGCTCAATGCCGACAGCCGTGGCCTGATCGATGCGCGGCGGATCGGCCTGATGCGGCCCGACGCCTATCTCATCAACACCTCCCGCGCGGAAATCACCGACGAGCCGGCGCTGATCGCCGCGCTTGCCGAAGCACGGATCGCCGGCGCCGGGCTTGACGTTTACACCCATGAGCCGGCGGTCGATCCGCGGCTGCTGGCGCTCGCCAATGTCACCCTGCTGCCCCATGTCGGCTCGGCGACGTTCGAGGGGCGCGACGCCACCGGCGCCCGCGTCATCGCCAATATCCGCACCTGGGCCGATGGCCATCGCCCGCCTAACCAGGTGCTCGAAGGCTGGGTCTGATCGCTGCGCGCGCGGAACAATGCGCGCCCTCCTCCGTTTGGAAACATCAGAGAAACGGAAGGAATCCCACCATGATTCGTCTTGCCATCATTGCCCTTGTGATCGCGGCCGTGCTCGCCGTCCTCGGCTTCGGCGGCGCCGCCGGCACCTTTGTCGGCATCGCCAAATTGCTGTTCGGCATCGCCATCGCCCTGTTCCTGATTTTCCTTGTCCTGGGCCTTCTGGCTGGCAAGGGCATCAAGGACGCGATAGACTGACACGCATGATCGAGATTGGCGCTGGAGTGGATGAAACCGGGCGGTTGCTGCGCGATGAGGCCGGCTTCCTGCTCCAGCGCGATCTCGGCGGCACCTGGCGACTGGTTTTGCTGCGCGTGCCGGTCGACCATGTCGAAAAGCGGGTCCGGGTGCGCGGCTATTATGCCGGCGACGACATTGTCGAAGCGGATGGCGTAGCCGCCGCCTGAACCGGCACCTGGGGCCATCTTGCCAGAATCGTTGCGCCGCGCGATCAGTTGCGCCCATGCGCAAGATCATTTCCCTGATGCTCGCCGTTGCGGCGCCCGCTCTGGCTCACGCCCAGACTCCCCATGACCAGCTGACCCAGGTGATCGACGATCATTGGGCATGGTATCTGTCGGTCCATCCGGTGGAAGCGACGGCGCGCGGCGTGCGCGACTATGACGACCAGATTTCCGACCTGTCGCTGGCCGCACGCGATACTCAGATCAAGGTGGAGCAGGGCTTCGTCACCCGTCTGGATGCGGTGCCGGAGGCAGGGCTGGACGCCGCCGACAAGGTCAATCGCGCGGTGCTGCTGTGGATGCTGCGCGACGACATCGCCAGCGACAAGCATCAGGCCGAACGGCTGATGCTCTTCACCACCTATTATATCTATGGACGGCTCTCCCTTTGCAAGCGGCATTGAAACGTTCTGCGTGGATCAGTTGCAAACATCTATCCGGCGTCA
>NZ_JBVVOJ010000019.1:0-56865 GCF_057063145.1 Sphingobium sp. SG1
TGGCCGAACTTGTCGGGCAACCCGGTCCTGTCGATTATGCTTCGGGAACGAAAGGGCGGGTGCCCTTGGTGTTCCCCGGTGGCAGCTGCCACCACCGGCAACGCGCGGCCCTGGGCCGCTCGATCCTATGTGGCAGCTGACAGACTACTAGGCGCGCGGCCCTGGCCGCTCATTATGGCGGCGGGTTGCATGATTTTGTGTGGAATCTAAACCAGTTGTCAGATGAAACAGCAGGTGGATCAGAAATGGAGTTCGTTCGCAGAATATTTGGGGCCGTAGAGCCACGCTACCTCATCCGGGCCTATATTTTTGGCGCTCTGTTCTTCGCCTTCATGATGGCGCTAGGCCCGAAAACCCCGTTCCTGATTATCTATTTTCTGATCTGCACGGCACTATTCCCGTTTGCCAAGATGGTTTGGGACACGGCAATGGATACGATGCGCGGCAACACGATATTCGTCATGCCAGCGCTGATCCTGATCGTGCTCAAGCTGTTCATCAACATGATGCTGTGGTGCTTTGCGCTGTTCGTCGCACCCATCGGAATTTTCTTCCTCAACAGGCGCATTCGCTAATCGCAAAGGCGGGGCGGTGGCAGCTGCCACCGCCCCCAAGTTTGCGGGGAGCGCGGGAGTGAAGCGCGCTCCCCGTGCCGTCATGCCGCTTGGCTTTCGCTATCGGCGGCATCGGGCAAGGCAGAGGGTCGAAGGGCGGGGGGCAGGATACGCCGCCCCGCAAGGCGCTCGTTGACCGTCACGGCAAGGTCAGAGCGCTTCATGGTCTGGCAATTCTCTACAGCGTCGTTGCCGCAACCTTCGGCCAGCAGCTTCAAGAGCGTGGCCTTGCTAAGCTGGTCATAGAATACCTGATTAGGTTCCCACTTGTCGGCCATGTCGATCTGCGCGGCCGCGACGATCTGCGCTAGCTGGCGGTCGCGATCGCTGTGGAACGAAAGGCTCGTGATCTGCGAGGCAACGCAGTAGGCCAACAGCCGCAATTTCGCTTCACTGTCCATCTGGCGCATGTCGTCCAGCGTGGGTGTTTCGGCCAAGCGGTCAAGATCGGCCCTCGCGATCTCGTCAATGTCGGCAATCGTGGATTGGCCCATGACCGCATCGTCAACATGGAAGCGGTTCTTTTCGGCAGTGATTTCGGCGGCCTGTTGCCACGAATAGGCATTGCCGCGAACCTGTCCCAAAAGGCCCGTCAAGAGCACGTCCAGCGCCAGTTCCGGGTCGCTGGCAAGGGCTTCCCGAACCGCCATCGTGCGGATGCCGCCCAGCTGATCCATGACTTTCTGCGAGTAGTCGGGGCGGGGAGGCTTGGGGCCATCGGCGGTGCCCTTGGCGTTGCGGGTGAACGCAACCTGTTCGATACCGTCATGGCCGATGAAGACGATTAGGGAGTGCTCGGCCTTCTGCTCGGCAGTGAAAACGCGGCAAGCCGATATGATAGCGTCCTGCTTGCGGGTCAGGGCGCGCAACTCGTCGTCATAGTCGTGCTCGTCCTCGTCCACCTCGCTTTCCCGCTTGGCGATTGCCGCCTCGATCTCGACCAGCTGCGCGGTTTCTTCCTCGGTCGGATCGCGCTCGCCAGCGGGTTCCAGATGGCCGCGCATCCAGTAGGAATCAGGCCGGTAGAGCTGCCCTTCCGCATCGCGCCAGCCATCTTCGCGCGCCGCCTTGGCGATGGCGTCGAGCCGATCTTGCACAAGGTCCATGACAAGGCCCGCATCATCGCAGTAGCGACGTTCTCCGAAAAGATCGGTCGTGAAGGTGCCGCCTGCGGCGCAATAGGCTTCCTCGCCTACAATGCGAAAATGCTTGTCGGTATCGGCAACCTTCTCCTGGGTGAGCATGGCGCGGATTTGGTGGGCGTTGTCGCCGGTGCGCTTGAAAACCTCAAGTTGGCGGTCCTGATCGTCGGTCAGCGCGAAAGCCTGCGCCGCGCCCATGCCGATTTCGTCTTTCTGGAAGGCTTTGAGAATGGTCGGGTGCAGCGCCGCCAGTTTCAACACTCGGCGGACATAGGCGGGGGAGACGCCGAACGATGCTGCAACATCGTCAACGTCCTTGCCGCTGTCGATGATCGCCCGATAGGCTGCGATGGCATCGGCGGGGTGCATGTCCTCGCGCTGCGCGTTCTCGGCAAGCGAGATTTCCAGCGCCTCGTCCTTGCTGCGGATTTCAACGGGAACCTCGAAAGTGCCGGGGATAGCCTTTGCCTTCTGCAACAGCTTCAAGGCCCGGTAGCGCCGCCCTCCGGCGCAAATCCTGATCTTGCCGTCTTCGTCGTAGCCGATCAGGTTTTGCAGCACGCCCCGCGCCTGAATGTCGGCTGCGAGGGCTTCGATTTCCTTGGGCTTCACCTTCCGCACGTTGAGGTCGGAAAGCGCCAGCTTGTTCAGTTGGATGGTCTGGATGGTCATTTTTCACTCCTTTAGGCGAAGCCGCTGCCTGCGGCCTGCGGCTCTGACCCGCTGGCGAAGCGCGGGATGGGGAGGGGGAAGCAAAATCGATGGGAGTGGTGCGGGCGGCGCGACTAGGGAGGCCCCGGCGCGCGAGCGCGCCGGAACTGGCCGAACTTGTCGGGCAACCCGGTCCTGTCGATTATGCTTCGGGAACGAAAGGGCGGGTGCCCTTGGTGTTCCCCCGGTGGCAGCTGCCACCACTGACGGGGCGCGGCCCTGGGCCGCTCAACCTATTACGGTCGCTTTAAGAAGGAGAACCAGCGGCGGCGTGGGGGCTTTGCGACAATGGGAGGATCGACCTGATCTGCGCCAGCTTCATTCCATAAGGCTTGCCAGCGTTCTGATTCAGCGCGGAGAGCTGCGGCGCGCTCATCAACCGCCCGCAAGCGTCTATGATAATCGTGAGGGGACCTGCTCATGAAAACGCTGTGAGCCTGATTGGATAATGGATGGTGGTGTTCCAGGGTTAATGCTTGAATTATCAACGCAAGGCATGGGGTTAGAGATCAAAGCCCGGAGAGCGCGAAGCACGCGGCGATCGAGCCAACCAGTGCGATCAGGAGAACGGGACGCCTCGGCGCTGCACTGACGGTGATGGTCGCGCCGGCGCAGGCCCATAGCAAGGTGGCGGCGGGACCGGCCCGGTAGATAAGGAAGCCGATATAGCAGTTCGGCAGGAACTGCGGATAATCGACAATCAGGCGTGCGACGATCCCGCCGCCTGCTAGAATAAGCGCGGCGATCAGCCATGCCGCGATCGCCTCGACGCGCGGCGATGCACTGTGCCTGGGCGCGGCCTGCATCGTCGTTCGCGTCGCATCATGCATGCTGATCTTCCCTTATAGCCCTGACCGTCACCCGAATGGGCGGAGACGGCTTTGCTGGCTCCGTGGAGCCGCGCGGCGCAGCCGTGTGGTGGAATAGGGCAGGTTCCCGGCTCCGATCATTTGCACTTGTTCGGCAGCTGGCCCCTCTCGATCGCCAGATTCCTCATCGCCTCGTAATCGACACCCCAAAGGCCTCGTCGCTCATCGGCAGCGTCTTTCATGAAACGGGCATAGGCCAGCCCTGAATGTTGCCTGTAATCGACGGCATATCCATGGCGCACCATCGTTGCCGAAACAGATGCCCCATTCGACCGAAACCGACACGACAGGTTAGATCGGCCCCAGCTTGTCCGCCGCGTGTTGCATATCGGCTCGATCGTCAGCTTTTCGTCCTGAAAATCGCTCGTGCAATCCATGCCGCCATTTTGTTTCACCAGCTCTTCCAAATAGAGCTGCGCTGCGATCTTCGGCACATTGCCCTTGCCGTCCTCATCCGGCGCATCAATTCCCGACAACCGCACCCGCTTTTTATCGAGCGTTTCGAGCGTATCGCCGTCGATAATGCGCGGGTTCTCGACGTGGATCGAAACCGGCTCACTATTTCTCGCCTGCATCTGATTGAACAGCGCCCCGAACGCGAAGATGGAGAGAATTGGCAACGCGATTTGCTGATTTCGCGGCCATTTTTTGAAACCTCGGATCAGCACCTGGCTCTCTCCTGAAGAATGTCGTTCCAGTCCATCGGCGCCGGGGCTGGCGGGAGGATGATTTTCAGTTCGCGGTCGTTGGCAGTGAGGTGGTTGCGCGCGTCCTCTATGGCCTGTGCGGCTTCCTGGCCGTGTTGCGAGTAGATGACGATTTTGCGGATGCGTTCGGGGATCGCGATCAGGCCATAGCGGCGAATGCCGCCAGCGCCCCACACCTTGAATTTCCCGTCACTAAGCTGGGTGACGGAAACGGCTTCCTCGAAGCCTTCCGCGAGGCGCAGAACATCGCCGGTTGGCTGGCCGCCGATCCGCATGGCGGCGTGTCGGACCAGGCCGAGCGTCAATTTTGCCTCGCGCAGCGCCGCATGGTAGCGCTTCTCGCCGGTTGCTGGGTCGAGCAAGATCCGCTGCACGGCGATTATGCCTTCGTCGGCCTCGAACGGCACGAGAAGGGCAGGATGCTCTTCGCGGGCGTCGGGCGGACCAACGATGCAGCGCGGAGCGAAGCGGACCTTGAGGCCGGTTGGGTCGATCGCGCGCGAACGCAGATAGCGTTCAGCCGCGGTGCCCGCGATCGGAACGGCGGAATCCCATAGTTGCAGGGCGAGCTTCCGGCGCGAGGGTTCGGGCGCGCGATCGACCGTCTCGCCGCTGGTGTGGCGATTGATTTTGCGGCTGTTGAGCGCGGACCATACGGCCTCCTGGCTGCAACCGGCCCAACATTTGAACAGGACGGCCTTCTTGCCGGGGGTGACTTGGAGCGACGGATTGCGGTCGTTGTGGGCTGGGCAGCAAACCATGCCATATGAGCCGCGCCAGTGGCCGCCCATATCCGCTACGATCTGACGTGCGCGTGCTTCGACGTCCATCTGCATCGAACTTCTTTCGTCAACGGTATCCCGACATTGGGATTTATACACATTTCACGGATGCGGGCAAACGGTCGGGATATATGCCAATATCGCGCATGGCCCGACTAGGGCCATTCATTATAAATATCTCCGTCGGTTCTCTTCACTCGCGGATGACTCACGTTCTTTCGCCTCAATCGCTTCGCCCAGGCTGGCGAGAATGTCGGCCAGCTCGCGCTTGTCCCGCTCTTCGCGGGTTAGCTCCCATAGTGGCAGCTGATCCCTCATGCGCTCCATGTCGCGCGCCGCCTCGATCTGGCGATACTGTTCGCAAGCGGGGGCTGGGTCAGCCGCGATGCCGCGACGGCGGCGAGCGGCGAAGATTTTTGAGAGGAAGGCGGGGAAGAGGAAGCGATAGGCGTTCGTGGCCTGTTTGATGCGCGGGCCAGCGCCTTGCGCTTCGTGATCGGGAACCGGCTCGTAGCGCCGGAACCAGTCGATAATACGCGCGTCTTTGAGGCGCGAAAGCGCCTGAACGACGCAATTTTTGCTGAGGCCGGTTCCCTCCATGATGGTGTGAAGACTGGGGAACAACGCGCCGGTGCTATAGTCGATGACGCGGGCCAGGAACTCGATAATCTGGATGCCGGCCTGTCCGATCGCGCCGTTGCGAATGCGCGGTGTGGTTGTCCGCCGCTGCGCGAGCGTCTGCCGCTCGTAGAGCTTGGCGGCTTCGATCATCTCGCGCATCTGGCGGGCATTGCGGATCGGCGTGTAAGCCTTTGCCCGCTTTTCGTGGCCTACGGCGATGCTGCCGGCCCAGACTTTCACGCGCGGTTTTTCGGCACGCGCTAGCAAGGCGCGGTCGATCGTGGCGAGGCCTGTGCTACGCAGCACGGCGCCTATGGAAGTGGTCATGCGGACCTCCCTTTGTCGGTCTCGCGAGGCCAAGCATCATCGCTCCCGAAAGCACGCTTTCAGGATTGACTTTCGCCACTGTGCCACCGATAAGGGACGGAATTGGGAAGCCCGCCTTTTTTGGTGGCACAAACAGCCCTCGCTCAGCCAAGCGAGGGTTTTTTGTTGCCTGTTGCAGACGGGGAGCCACCCCATACGCAACAGATGAATCGCCGACTCCAGGGTGGAATCAGCGGGTCATAACTGGCTCAAGTTTCAAGGGTTGGCAAGAATAAGCGTGTCAACACGCTTATGGGGCGACTTCGATCACGTCCTTGCGATAGTGTCGCATGTAATCAGGAAACTCGATCCCGCGTTCGCGGAGTAGATTGATCGCGGCCTCTTCCAAGAGCGCAGAGACGGACGTTTGCTCGTCCTGGGCCAAAGCGTTTATCTCGTGAACCAGCTCGGGCTTCACCCATGTTGCGAGCGCGCGCGTGTTGGCGCGGCTCGGCCGACGCCGGGGCAAGGGAACCGGGAGAAGCGGGTCTTCCTGTCGTTTAGGTCGTGCCATAACATCGCATTGAATAAGAGGCGTTCTGTCGCGCTTATAAGCGTGCGCGCACATTTCATGACGTTTATGTGCGCGCACGGCAAGAGACGACAAGCCGGGTTGCCCTCGCCTTCAAAGCGAGGATAGACATAGCCTAATCGGTAAAAGGGAATAAATCACGATGCCGCATAGCGACGATTGGCAGTATGATCCGATCCTTGAGCGCGAACTAACCACCCGCCGCCCTGCTGGGGGAATGATCCAAGCGGTCGAGATTGCGCAACTGCCATCGAGCGAATGGATCATTAATGTGAAAGTATCGTGGCGTGGTGATAAGTGGCTGAATGTCTGCCTATTCGAGCAACCGACGCTTAAAACCTACAAACGACTGTCAAGCGCTGTGCGGCATGTCGTGCTCGATTACGGATATGAGGATGACCATATCCGATTGGTTCCCGACAAACAATGCGGCAACAAATTGGCGTTTTAGGCTTCCCTTTCCCCCTCATCGTGATATGTGCATAAATCTCGATGACGAGGGAGAAAGCGATGAAAGCTTTTAATTTCGCGCTCGCGACCGCCCTGGTGGGGGCTGCGGTGCAATCGACCCCCGCTGTAGCGTCGGATAATACTTGGGCATGTGAGGTTGTGCTGTGCATCTCCAACCCGGGTGGTCCGACGCAATATCCAGCCTGTGTTCCACCGATAACGAAACTGTGGCGGGTGCTGGCTCTCGGCGGCAGCTTCCCGACATGCACGGGCGGGGGCATCGCCAAGACCAAATACAAGAAGCCGGATGATGGGAGGCCTGGGCGCTTGACGGTCACTTGGACTGACGGGCGGCAACAGACCTACTATCAGCCGCGCAACTGACCGGGAGCGGGAGCGTGTTCCTCGAAACCGGAGCCGTTCTCTCGCTTGCGGCGCAATGCGCCCCAGCGGTAGCACCGCATACGATCGCCGCGATCGTAGATGCGGAATCTTCGAACTATGTTTTTGCGATCAACGTCAACGGCGTGGCCAGTCAGCCGCGCCGTCCGCGTAATGAGGCTGAGGCCATCGCGACCGCGCGTTCCTATGTCGCGCGCGGTTACAGCGTGGATCTCGGCCTCGGCCAAATAAATTCACGCAACATGGGCTGGCTCGGCCTGACGTGGGACACTGTTTTCAAGCAGTGCGCCAATGTCGAAGCGGCAGGCCGGGTGCTCCTGTCCAATTTCCGTTCGGCCAAGACGGGTCGCACCCCGCAAGAGGCCCTTCGGGTCGCACTCAGCATGTATAACACAGGCTCTCAATCGAGAGGTTTCCGCAACGGTTATGTCGCCCGCGTGGAAAATGCAGGCCGGCGCGTCAGCGGTCGGCCTGCGACCGCAATCCCGACTGTCATCGTGGGCGATCAGCCCGCCAGCGCCGCCATAAGCGACACTGGCGCCGGTCGTGTGCCGGTGGAGCTGGCGGAAATCGCAGCGGAGAACATGGAGGCGGCTCCACCGCCTCCACCGCCTGCGTGGGATGTTTTTGGCCGCGCCCAACACGCGCGGATTGGTTCGTAAGGCGAAGATAGGAGTTGTCGAATGTTTCGTATCTGGAAGATCAAGGCTGAATCCCGGCTCGATGCGCTGCTCGCGCGTCTCAAGCCCTCGCCGCTCATGGTGCGCGCGCTGCCCCTGTCGCTGCTGGCAAGCCTGCTCGTAGCGGAGCCGGCTTTTGCGCAGGCAAACTTTGAAGGCCTGGCCGACAATATTCTCGGCCTGCTGAGCAACGGTCTGCTCCGCACGCTGGCGATCATTGCGATCATCGTCGTCGGCCTTCTGTGGTTCCTCGGCCGCGCGTCGGTGCAGATGCTCGTCACGGTCGTAGTTGGCGTGGTGATCGTGTTCTCCGCGCCGTGGATCGTCGACACGATTACGGGGTGATCGGGGATGGACGGTCAGGAAGAAATGACAAAAGACCCGCTGTTCTTGGCCGTCACCCGCCCCGCTTTGTGGGCGGGTGTTCCCATTGAAGCGGGCGCGCTCATCATCATGGCGGGCGCAATCACGTTGGTTGGTTCGGGCAATCCTCTCTACGGCGGCGCGGCCGCCGTCGCACTTTATGCGATGGCGCGGCTTATCGTTCGACATGATGTGAACGCATTCCGGCTGATCTTCCTGTGGGGCCGGACCAAAGCGGCGAACCGGAACCGCGTCTTTTGGGGTGGGTCGAGCTACACGCCGCTGCCGCTCTACGGAATCAAACGAAAGGGATTTGGTCGTGGTGTTCGGTAAGAGCGCGCTCGCGGAGAAGGTGCCTTTTGACAAGGCCAAGCGGGAGGAAATGCCCGAGAAGTTCCTGCCGTATTCGCGGCATGTCAATGAACATGTGGTCGCCCTCGATAGTGGCGACCTGATGCTCATGCTCGAACTGGATGGCCGTCCTTTCGAGACTTCGGACGTGCGCGATCTGAACGATTGGCACACGCGCCTCAACGGGGTCTGGCGCAACATCCATGATGAGCGGCTTTCAATCTGGACGCACATGCTGCGGATGCGCGTGCGCGACTATCCAGGCGGCACGTTCCGCTCGCATTTCGCCGCGCAGCTCGATCAAAAATATTATGAGCGGATGACGGCGGAACGCATGTTCCGCAACCGCTTCTTCATGACGGTTGTGATCCGCCCGACAGCAAACGCGACCGACAAGCTGATGGATTTCCTGCGCAAGAAGCAGGAGGACAAGAACGCCAATATCGCGGAAGCCCTAGAGCTGCTGGAAGACAAGGTTCGCGATCTGGAAAAGCTGCTGCTGCGCGTTCGTCCGCGCCGTGTCGGCATCTATGAGCACCGGGGCCTTCTGTTCTCCGAACCGCTGGAAATATTGAACCAGGTGATGACCGGGCGCTATCGGCGCTGTCCTCTGGTTCGTGGCCGTCTCGGATCGGCGCTCTATGCGAGCCGCGCCATCATCGGCGCTGAAACATTTGAGGTCCGCGACGCCGATCATTCGATGTTCGGCGGCATTTTCGGCATTCGCGAGTATCCGTCATCGACAACGCCGCGCCAGTTTGAATCGCTGCTCTCGGTCGATTTCAGCCTCGCCATAACGCAGTCGTTCACGTTTCTGTCGCGCACAGCGGCAACAGAACGGTTCCGGCTTCGCCAGACCCAAATGGCGAACGCCGGTGACAAGGCGATCAGTCAGATGGATGAACTGATCGACGCGGCCGACGATTTGCAGTCGAACCGCTTTGTGCTGGGCGACCATCATTTCACGCTGACGGTGTTCGCGGAAGATTTGAAAAAGCTGCGCGATAACATGTCGATCGCGCGCGCTGCGCTGGCCGATACGGGCATGGTCGCCGCCCGCGAAAGCGCGGCGCTGGAAGCTGCCTATTGGTCGCAGCTGGTCGGCAATTTCGCGTGGAGGGCGCGCCCCGCGCCGATCACGTCATATAATTTCTCGGCGTTCTCGCCCTTCCATACGTTCCCGGCAGGGCACGAAGACGGCAATCATTGGGGGCCTGCGGTCGCCTTGCTCAAGACAAGCGCTCGCAGCCCCTATTACTTCAATTTCCATTCGGCGGACCTGGGCCATTCGATGGTCATTGGTCCATCGGGCGGCGGCAAGACGGTGCTCGTCAACTTCCTGATGGCGCAGCTCGAAAAGTTCAATGCGCGCCATATCTTCATCGACAAGGATCAGGGCGCGGAAATTTTTGTCCGAGCCAGCGGCGGCACCTATCTCGCGCTGCGCAACGGGGAGCCTACGGGCTTCGCTCCGCTCAAGGCGCTCGACAATACGGCTTCCCATCGCGCGTTCCTCGGTCGCTTCATCCGCCAGCTGGTGAAGCAAGAGGGTGCGCCGATCACGGTGCAGGAATCGCACCTGATCGACGATGGCATTGAAGCTGTGATGAAGCTGCCACGCGAGCAACGCTCGCTGTCGGCGCTGCGGACCATGCTCGGCATGTCGGACTCGGGCGGCGTCGGCGCGCGCCTGGTCAAGTGGACCTCCGAGGGGAACCTTGGCTGGGTTTTCGATAATGAGGAAGATTCCATGTCGCTCGAAGCCCGCTTTGTGGGCTTCGATATGACCGACTTCCTCGAAAACGCGGAAATCCGCACGCCGGTCATGCTCTACCTGTTCGAGCGGATAGACGCGCTCCTGACAGGCGAGCGCATGGTTATTGCGATTGACGAATTTTGGAAGGCGCTGGCCGATCCGGCGTTCACGGCATTCGCGCAGGATGGCCTCAAGACATACCGCAAGCGCAATGCGTTCCTCGTCTTTGCAACACAGTCGCCTGCGGACGCGCTGCGGTCCACGATCAGCCATTCGATCTTGGAGCAGGTAGCGACGAAAATCTTCCTGCCCAATCCGTTCGGCCAGCGCCGGGATTACATCGAGGGCTTCTCGCTCTCGGAGGCGGAATTTAAGCTGGTGCGCGAAGAGCTGTCGCCGGAAAGCCGCAAATTCCTCGTGAAGCAGGGCCATGACTCCGTTGTGGTCGGCCTGGATCTCATTGGCATGGACGATGAACTGGCCGTGCTGTCGGGGCGCGCTGAAACAACGGGCGTGGCCCGCGAAGTGATTGCCGAACTGGGCAATGATCCGAAGCTCTGGTTGCCGGAATTTCACCGGCGCCGGCGCCCAAGCTGAAAGGAGTGAGACTATGAAGCAGCTTATCTTGGCGGCTGTGTCGATCGGGAGCCTTGCGGCCGCGACGCCAGCCAGTGCGCAGGGTATCCCTGTGTTCGATAGCACGTCCGTGCTCAAGCATATCGAACAAATCCAGAAGACCATGCAGATGATCGAGCAAGGTCGCCAGCAGATTGCGGAAGCGCAGCAGCTCTACCAAGGGTTGAACCAGCTGACCGATGTTTCCTCGATCGCCAACCAGCTTAAGACGGATTCACTTCGCACCCTGGGCGTTGATGTGAACTCGCTCGAACGCATGGCGCGCGGCGATTTTGGCGGCGGCGGCAGCTACGGCGGGCGATCTGATGCGATCTATCAGGACATGCTCGAACGTCTCGGCGTATCCGCGAATGGCGATCAGACTGACGTTCGCTATCAGACAGCTCGCTCGATCGCGATGGACAAGGCCATGGCCGAAGGCATGGGCGAAGCGGCCACATCGCGCGGTGAGGGTCTGGAAGAGCTGCGCAATCGACTTGCGACCGCATCAACAGCCAAGGAAGTTGCTGACCTTCAAGCGCGCATCCAGCTCGAAAGCGCGTCGATGATGAACGACCAGCTCCGCGTCGAAGCGTTGGAGCGAGCGCGCAGAGCGGAGGCCGCGGCGCACACGGCCGAAGCTTTTGCGGACAGGTCGCGCAAACGCGATGAGCAGCGTGCGCGAGCGCGGGCGGCAGCTGGAATTTGACCATGAAGAAAATGGTCCTTCTTGCGATCAGCGCAGCCGGCTTGCTCGCCGGCTGCGAACGCGCGCCCACATTTCCCGAGATTTTAATGACCTATCATGACGTTGATTGGCTCAAAACTCATGAAGATCAGATTCCGGTGATCGTCGCTGAGTGCGACAAGATCGTGAACAGCGAACTCAAACAGTCGGACCTCCCCATGCCAGTGGCTCGCAATTGCGGAGGCATAAAGAACAAAATCGCCTCCATTGAAAGGTCGCGGAAACGTGATGAGCAGCGTGCGCGAGCACGGAAGGCAGCTGGAATGTAAGGCTGTAATAACAGCTTGAATTATATCTAATCGGAGCGGTCTGGTGGAATACGATCTATTTACGAATGCCTATCAGGGCTTCACCAACGAACTCAATTCGGTAGTTGTGTCCAACTATGCTGGGTTTGTTGGGTGGATCGCTGGACCGCTCCGCACTGGCATGATCATTTACATAATCCTGCTAGGCTACGCGATTATGCGCGGGGCCGTGCAATACCCCTTCCGCGAATATGTCTATCGCTCGCTTATGCTGGCCGCGCTCTATTATGCTGTGACAAACCTCTATGGAGCATCGCTCGCACAGATGATCGTGACCGGCCTGCCGCATGAGTTTGCCTCGATCGTAGGCGGCTCACCGGACGGCGTTGGTGGGTCTTTCGATGGGATGTGGGCGCGGGTCGATGATGCACTGCTCGCGATGCAGGATGCGACCGAGAAATACGCAGAGGAACACGCCTCACTGACTGATATTCCCGGCGCTGCGGCCGCAATTATGCTGTGTATCGGTGCCACTATCATCATTCTTTTGACAGCGATCGCGGCTCTGTTCGCACTGGCTGTCGGCTTTGTGATCGTGCTCTATGCGCTGTTTGCGCTCGCCTGTCTGGCGGTGGTCGGGCCGATCTTCGTAGCAGCGCTGCTGTTTGATTCCACCAGAAGCTACTTCTTCTCATGGCTCGGCAGCGTCCTCAACTTTCTGATGTTGTCGCTATTTGCGATGCTTCTTGTGCTCGTTGTGGCCAATGTCGCTGAATCGGCAACAGCAACATTCGATGGCGATTTTGACAACATCTGGAGCACCTGTATCCGGATCATCGCGTTCTACATTCTCGCCTGCTTTTTCTTCATCCAAATCCCCGGAATAGCTGCCTCACTTGGCGGCGGCGCGGCTGCAATGGTGACGCAGTTCGGCAACGCGGTGACGAAGGGTGGCGGGGCAGTTGCAACGGGCGCAGGGCACGCGGCCAGCGATGCCCGCGCCATGGGGGCCAGCATGGGGCGGGGCTTCTCGTCGGCGGTTCGCCGTTGGCGCAACCGAAACACAATCACCAGAGCTTGAGGGAACGAATATGCGCAAGTTGCTTGGACTCGGAATCTGCCTGGCGCTGGCGGCCTGCGCAGGTCAGCCCGTCAAAAAGCCAGCCAAATGTGAGGGGCCGATGCGGCCTGCAAATCCGCATGGGCTTACCCTCCCCTCAATCCCGGAGCAGGCCGCACAGCGAACCGCGCCGGCAAATGTGGACGTGTTCAATCAGGGTGCACCGGCAACGCCGGACGCGGCCCCGGCAGACCCCTCCACTCCGGGCAATGAACAGTCGGACGCATCGCGGGCGGTCGAAGTGCCGCGTCTAAGCGCCTCGCTGCGCGGCCCGATCTACTCGAATTGCTGAGGTGTTACGATGGCAGTTGGTATTCCAAAGGACGAGCTGAAAGCCTATTTTGAAGAGGCTGCAAGCTGGGAACGTGACAAGCTTGCGGCGGCCGAGCGCTCCAAAAAGCTGGCGTGGGTCGTCGCTGGCGTTGCTGGCGCCCTGGCGACTGCTGGCGTTGTGGCCGTTGCAGCCCTGACGCCTCTAAAAACGGTCGAGCCATATGTTATCACGGTGGACCGTAACACGGGCGAGGCGTCGATCGCCGCCAAGCTCCACGGTGACGCGACGATCACCTATGACGAGGCGGTCCGTAAGTATTTCCTCGCTACCTATGTCCGCTATCGCGAAGGCTGGATAGCGGCCGCTCGCGAAGAATATTTCGATGCGGTCATGGTCATGTCGGCGCGGCCCGAACAGGATCGGTGGTCACGCTTCTACAAGACCGACAATCCCCAAAGTCCGCAAAACATCCTTGCGAACCGCACTGATGTTTTTGTCGAAATCAAGCGGGTGTCGTTCCTGGGCGGCAACGTCGCGCAGGTCTATTTCACTAAGGAATCTGTGACCGGCTCGAACTCGACCAAAACCGATGCCGTCGCGACCATCAAATACAAGGTCGATGGCACGCCGAGCAAGGAAGTGGACCGCTTCAAGAATCCGCTTGGCTATCAGGTCGAGAGCTATCGCGCTGACGTGGAGGTGCCCCAATGACCGTGTTGAAGTGGAGCGCCCCGTTTGCGCTCGCGATCGCGCTAGCTGCGTCGCCGGCGATGGCCGAAGAAACGCCTCATGCGACGGTGCTCGATCACCGGGTTCGTGAAGCGAACTACAATGATCGGCAAGTCTATGAGATTCCGGGTGTATTCCGCATCGCCACGGAAATCGTCTTCGCCAAGGATGAAGTAGTCGAGCATGTGGCGTTGGGCGATACCGTGTCTTGGGAAGTCGCACCGGCTGCCAATTCGCTTTTCATCAAACCGCGCGAGCGCGCGGGTCGCACGAACCTGACAGTCATAACCCGTTCACGCTACGGCCCGCGCAGCTACCGCTTCGCTCTGTCGCCAACGCAGCGCGGCAGCGGCTTCTATACGGTCGTTTTCCGCTATCCTGAACAGGAAGCGGCCGAGGCGCAGGCGCAAGCCGCAATGGCCCAGCTGGCCCAGCTGAAAGCCTTGGAACGCGGCGCGGTGAAGTCCGCGCTCGATATTGGCGTGCTGGAAGGCACACGCAACGCCGATTACATCATGCAAGGATCGACGGCCATCCAGCCCTCCGAAGTGTCTGACAATGGACAGTTCACCGTGATGCGCTTCCCCAACCAGCGTGAATTGCCGGCGTTCTTCGTCGTCAATCCTGATGGATCGGAAGCCATCGCCTCCTTCGATGTGCGCGATGAATATGTGGTGCTGCACGGGGTTTACAGGACAATCCGGCTGCGCCGAGGCCTCGAAGTGCTCTGCATCCACAATCAGAAAACCGACTATTACGGGCGCGATCCCAAAACTGACACGGCCTCTGGCCTAGTCGAGCGAACCACGGGGGTTCAATAAAATGGCTGCGAACGATCATGACAACGCGCCGCATGGCGACAACATCATCTCGCAGGGCGAGACGGTCGAAAACCGGCCCCTCGCGTCTGAGCCGGTGCCCGATCCCGAAGATATTGAGCGGCAAAGCGAGCGCCAGGCGAAGATTGCCGCTCTGCCGAACAGGTCGATCGACCCCAAAAAGGCGGTCGTTCTCGCGGCGGTTGCCTGCGGCGCGATCGTTCTCGGTTTCAGCACAATCGACGCGATGCGGAGCGATCCAACCGAAAAGGCCGAGAAAGCGGAAAAGCCGGATGAAAGGCAGCTCGCCAACTACGATCCCAAGTCGATCATCGCGCCAACGCTTGCCGATGCGCCGAATGATCCGAACGCGCCGGTGCCCATGACGGAAGTGCCGGCGCTCGATGGAAGCCAAGCGCCCCGCACAGCCGGTGCAAGTGGCCGCCCCCAAAAGTCTGAGGGGCAAGTCATTGCAGAGGCCCAGCGCCGTGCCGGAATCATGGCTTATGGTGGCGAAAACGGCGGTGGGGTCGGTGGAGCGGTGGCAGCTGCCACCGGCCTGCCCATGGGCGGCGGCACAGGAGCACAGGGCGCGCAGTTGATTGGTGCGTCGGCCGATGGCGATGGGCAAGGTGGATCGCGGCGGACCAATCTCGAAAACATGCGCCAGACCTCGCAAATTGATCGGGTGTCAGGCCGCGACATTGGCAACCGCGATATGCTGATCCTCGCGGGGTCGTTCATTCCATGCGTGCTGCAAACCGCGATGGATTCCAGTCAGCCCGGATATGTCAGCTGCATCATTCCCCGCGACATTTATTCGGACAACGGCCGCGTCGTCCTGCTGGAAAAGGGAACGCGCGTCTTGGGCGAATATCAAACCGGCGTCCAGCGCGGCAAATATCGTCTCTTTGCGGTATGGAACCGCGCGGTCACGCCTCGCGGCGTGGCGATCGACGTAGGTTCGCCCGCCAGCGATGCGCTTGGCCGTTCAGGTATGGCAGGCGGCGTGAAGAACTTCTTTTGGGAACGCTTCGGGGCCGCGCTGTTGTTCAGTTCGCTCAACGATGCCGCCTCGATCGCCGCCTCGGAAGTCTCCGACGCCGATAATGTCACGCGGGTTCCCAGCCAAGCGTCGGACACGATCTTGCGGGACACGATGCAGATTCAGCCGGTGCTTCGCATCAATCAGGGCGCGGAAGTGGGAATCATGGTCGCGCGCGACTTTGATTTCTCCAACATCTACGGCCTGCGGCTTCGGCGCAGCCAATGAGCAATACGGCGGTCCTCGAAAACGCCTTACTGCCGCTGCGCCCTCTGCTCGCGCGTGAGGACGTAACGGAGCTGGTGATTAACAAGGCTGGCGAGGCGGCAATTGAAACGCGCGATGGGTGGTCCTGGGAGACATTGCCTGACCTCAATGAAAAGTCGCTGCTCGCGCTCGCGCGGGCAGCGGCGGCTTTCACGCATCAGGACATAAGCCAGTCCACGCCGATCTGCTCCACAATCCTCCCCAGCGGTGAGCGTGTGCAGCTGGTTGTGCCGCCTGCTGTCCCTGCCGGCACCGTGTCCATCACCATCCGCAAACCGTCATCGGTGACGTTGACGATGGAGGACTTCGAGCGCGGTGGGCTGTTTAGCGAGACAAAGATCGCGACTAGGCAAGTCTCGCCGCTCGATGTTGAATTGCGCGATCTGCTCGACGCAGGAAAGCACGTCGAATTTTTCCAAAAGGCGGTCCGAGGCCGCAAGAATATCCTGATTTCGGGCGCTACCGGCTCGGGAAAGACGACGCTCTCTAAAGGGCTGATCCAGCTCATTCCGCCGCATGAGCGGCTGCTGACGATCGAAGACACGCGCGAATTGGTCGTTCCGCATCGCAACGTGGTCCACATGCTCTACGCGAAGGACAAGCAGGGCACCGCGAAAATCTCTGCAAAGGATCTTCTGGAATCGGCCCTGCGTATGCGGCCTGACCGGATACTGTTGCAGGAGCTGCGCGACGGCACCGCGTTCTTCTATCTCCGCAACGTCAACTCAGGCCATCCCGGCTCAATCACGACGATCCATGCGGACTCGGCCGAACTCGCGTTCGAACAGCTGACATTGCTGGTCAAGGAAAGCGAGGGCGGCGCCGATCTGGCCCGTGACGACATTCGCAGCCTGCTCAAGCTGCTGGTTGATGTGGTCGTGCAGACCAAGAAGGTCGAAGGCCGCTTTCGCGTGACGGAGATATATTTTGATCCAGAAAACAGGCTCTAACAGGCTCGCACTGGCCCTCGTCCTCCTTCCGATCACACTGCTGCTGATCGGCCTGCTGACCGGCACGGTGGCGTGGTTCTTTCTCAAAATGCCCGCCGCGGCTTATGATCCGCTCAGGCTCCCCGGCTTCTTCTGGTATTACCGCCATGATCCTGTCGTGACCGAAGCGCTCTGGCGAGGCGCGGTCATAGGCGTGCCGCTGCCGGTGTTGCTTATGGCTATCGTCCTGCGGCCGAAAAGGAACCTTCACGGCGAAGCCCGCTTCGCGCGCGAAGGCGAAATCCGCAAGGCGGGCCTTCGCGCTAAGAAGGGCATTGTGCTCGGCCGCGTCCGCAATGGCTTTTTCCGCAACGGCTTTCTCATGGTGGGCAAGATGGAGCATGTATTGCTCGAAGCGCCTACCGGATCGGGCAAGGGCGTTGGCATCGTCATCCCGAATCTGTTGCAATGGCCGGATTCGGTTGTCGTGCTCGATATTAAGCGCGAGAACTATGAAATCACGGCGGGTTTTCGCCGCAAGGGCGGCCAAAAGGTTGTGCTGTTCAACCCTACGGACAGGGAAGGCCGCACGGCCCGCTACAACCCGCTTAGCTATATCAACAGGGCCGATCCAATAGAGGTCCTGGTCGAATTGCAGAAGATTGCCACGATGCTCTTCGTGCCCCCGGAGAAGGGCGAGGCATTCTGGACGGAATCAGCCCGCACGGCCTTTGTCGGCATTGCATCGTGGATCGCGGCCAAGCCTGAACGACCGTTCTCTTTTGGCGAGATATACCGGACTATCACGATGCCGGGGATGAAGGCATTCTTCGCCAAGGAAGCCGGCGATAGCGCGCTATCGGAAGGGTGCCGCGCCGCATTGAGCGATTTTACGTCCAGCGCGGACAACACATTCACCGGCATTATCCAGACCGTCACCTCCAAGCTCAATCTCTGGATCAATCCAATTGTCGATCGCGCGACGGCCGAAAGCGACTTTTCCCTGACAGACCTTCGCCGCATACCGACCTCGATCTATCTCGGCGTCTCACCGGATGAACTCGATAGGGTCGCGCCGCTCTACAATCTGCTTTTCCAACAGCTGATCGATCTCAACACGCGGCAACTGCCCGACGATGGCGAAAAGCTGTCCGTGCTGCTCATTCTGGACGAATTTGCTCGGCTCGGCCGCGCCCAGGTCATTGCAAATGCGTTCTCCTATGTGCGCGGCTATGGGCTCCGTCTGCTTCCCGTCATCCAGTCCCGCTCCCAGCTGCGGAATGTCTATGGGGAGCATGGCGCGGACGAAATCGTATCAAATTGCGGGGTCGAAATTGCGTTTACGCCGAAGGAGCTGCGGGTCGCAAAGGAACTGTCGGAACGCCTCGGCTATCTCGGTCAGGATGCGGAAAGCCGGTCCCTGACGATACATGGATTGCTCGCCAATCGAAGCAAGACAGTCTCCGAACAGCGTCGCGCGCTGATGCTCCCGCAAGAGCTGATGCAGCTGCCCGAAGAAGATATTCTCGTCATCCGGGGCGGTATCCCTGTCATTCGCGGCAAGAAAATCCGCTACTTCAAGGATGCCGTGTTCCGCTCGCGCTTGACGCCTGCGCCGGAAGTAGCGGCGCTGCCCAAGCCAATCGCGCCGATCGCGCCCGTCGATGATTTGAGCGATGAAGAGCTGGCGGCTTTCAACGACTATTCCGCGCTGGCCGATGACCAGGTGCAGGACATTCCCGAAGACGTTCTCGCCCTCGATCGCGACATGCCGAACCTTACAGTGAAGGACGGCAGCATGGCATTCGATGAAATCGACTTCGACGACATTATTGGTCCCGACCCGACGAAAGAGGAGTGGGAAGGTCAGCGCCGGGATCTAGTTCTGAGTGAGGGAGAAGAATATGGCCGATGATAGCACAAGCCCGCGCGCAGAAACCGAACCGCGCCCCTTCGAGATTCACGGAGTAGGCTCAAGCAAGCAATCCTTCGCTACTCTGCCCGATGCAATGCAGGCTTACGTCAAGGTGGACACGGGCAATCACTCGCTGAGGATGCAGAAAGATGGCAAAACTGCACACCTTGTATCTACGGACTGGCAGAACGACGGTTCGACGCCCGTAGGGCAATACCTAAGCCCAGCCATTAAAGAATATCACGGCGCGGTGAAACGCGGGGCGCCTACGAATGAATTGGAGCAACGCGAGCGCGCCGCGTTAGCTGATATTGAAGCTTGGCCCCGAACGGTGAAGCGTGAAGCCGCACCGGCCGCCGTAACCGACAAATCGCTGAATATTCATGAAGGCGAACGGTCCAGGGCGGAACGGCAAGAGGCGTCAGCGCCCACTCGTTCCGATCCACCGTCAAAGGCGGCGGACCAAAGCAAGAAGGTCAATGACGCCGCCTTGGCGCTACCGGCCCAGCTCGAACGGAAATATCTGCGGGTCGGCGACGACCTGTTCCGTAGTGGACGCGACGACAAGCCCGATATGTCGATCAAAGGCCAGGACGGCATTCGGATCAACAAGGACCATGCGATTGGCGATGCGGTCGCCATTGCGAAGCATAATGGCTGGCAGTCGATCCGTGTTCATGGCAGCGATGATTTCAAGAAGGCGGTCTATCTGGAAGCCGCCCGCGCCGGTGTCGCCGTCAAAGACTTCGAGCCTTCTCCCCAGCTGAAGCTTGAGGGAGAAAGACTGGCGGCGCGTGACAAGGCGCGCGAAGCTCAAGACCCTACGAAAAGAGCGAGCATGGCAAAGCAAGACCCTACCGAGTCTCGCGCAGCGGCCGAACAATTCCGCCGCAACTCCCACCGCGAGAATGCGACCGATCCGCAATTCAAGGCCGCGCAGTCGCACGTCCTGGCGGCCTCAATCGAAGCTAAGACGCGCTTTCCCAAAAAGGAGGATCAGGCGCGCTACATCGAGAACGCGAAGGAAACGGTGGCCAAGCGGATTGAGAACGGCGGACCGATTCCTGCGGCACGCTTCGAGCAACAGCGCCAGAATGAGGCCACCCGCATAGCCCGCGAGGATTTGACGCTTCGCCAGCAGGAGAGAAAGCCGTCCCGCTCGCGCTAAGTGCATGGCACATGCCTTTTGGAAACAGGAAACCGCACGATGAACATTCCCCGGCCTGATCCGGTGCCATCGAGAGGCGTGTCCGATCTCGATCGTCACATTGAAACCTTGCTTCGCGTGATTCATTCCAGAAACCTCGCTTGGTCTGATCTAGGTCGTGAACTCATAAACGGACTTGCGCGCTGAATCACGGTTTGATTCAAGGCTCGGGAAAGGAGCCTTGGACATGCGCCGTCGTTTCGATCTGACAGATTTCGAATGGTCGATCATCGAGCCCCTGCTTCCTAACAAGCCGCGCGGGGTGCCTCGGGTAGACGACCGCAGGGTGTTGAACGGGATACTGTGGCGGTTTCGCACGGGCAGTCCCTGGGCGGATATCGGCGACCTGATCGTCCGCGCGTCTCGCCTTCGCGCGCAGGGAGAGAAGCGCCCGGCGGGCAACTTTATATTGGTGCCCGTTCGTGATCACGGGGCGGCACCTGCTGCGAAACCGGCGGGCGGGTGCGGCAGGCAAGGAAACAGGCGAGAGAGCATATGCAGGTCCTCAATATCAACGCATCGTCAACGAGGCAGGGATGGCGCGACGCGCCCCTCATAAATTCAAGCGTCAATGTCGGTGTCGTGTGCTCCGGCGCTGAAGCCGGTTCGGTTGTCGCCTGGGCGAGGGCGTGAAATAGCTTTGGAGCCATTCGATCGGCGTCTTGTAGATCGGCAGTGCACGGCGCTGGATGAACCCACTTGGCAGCACGGCGGGGAGGAATCCTGTGAAGCTGGCGCCGTGCTTCACAAGGGTTCCCCCCACGGTCTCGGACAGCTCAAAACGCTCCTCGATCCAGATCAGGCCTCGAATTCCGAGTTCGAACACCAATGTGCGCGGCGCCTCGAGTTCCTTGACCACGGCCGTGGTATCCCATCGACGCGGCCCTGCCGGGTCCAGGCGAAACCAGTAGCCGACCTTCGCGCCCTTTTCGGCCACGCCTTCCAGCTCCAGGAACGGATGCCATTGCCGAAAATGCGCGAAGTCCGTGAGTGTGCGCCAGACCCGGTCTGGCGCAGCTTCAATCACGATGGCTGATGTGACCTCGATCATCAGACCCACAATTCCGATCCTGGTGAGAACGGATTGCCGATCACTGCTTCTTGATCGCGGTGACCACGCCCTCGCTCCCCTTGACGGTGAGATCGAACGCGACCTGATCGCCCATGGCGACGCCGGAAAGCAGCTTGGGATCGGCCTTGAAAGTCATGGTCATCGCCGGCCACTTCACTTCGGGAATGGCGGAATGCGCGATCGTAACGGTGCCGGCAGCCGGGTCGATGGCGGTGACCTTGCCCGTTGCCTTAGCCATTGTGGTCTCAATCGCCGCCGGGCTCGCCATGTTCGACATATTGTCCATGTTCGACATAGAGTCCGATGGCGCCATGCCTGACATGGCGCTGTTGGTTTCGGCGCTGTTGGCCGCGCTCGGCGCTTCGCTCGCAGTCTTCGAGCCACAGGCGCCAAGGAGGACTGCGACGCTAAGAGCGGATGCGGTGTAGATCAGTTTCACGACTATTCTCCTTCGGTTATGGTCCAACGACAGGATGGACTTCGGTTAGGGGCCCGCATCCGGAGCCGGCGCTAGGCCGGCTCCGGATGGGCCGCTTTGAGCTTCGGCGCCTCGTCTTCGGGGTCGCCGGCGCGGTGTAGGAAACGCTTCACGCCGAGCAGCTTGTAGATCGTCGGCAAGACGAACAACGAAAGCAGCGGAGCGGTGATCATGCCGCCGATCATGGGAGCGGCGAGGCGCTGCATGACCTCGGATCCGGTCCCGGTGCCGATGAGCAACGGGAACAGTCCGGCGAGGATGACCGCTGCCGTCATCGCCTTCGGGCGCACGCGCAGAACCGCGCCCTCCATCAGGGCGTCTTCGAGATCCTCGGCCGTCGAGAATTTGCCCGCCTCGATGCGCTCCTCGATTGATCGATCGAGATAGACCAGCATGATGACGCCGAACTCCGCGGCGAGGCCCGACAGCGCGATGAACCCGACTGCCGTGGCGATCGAGAAGGCGTGGCCGAGCAGATAGATCAGCCAGACGCCGCCGACGAGTGCGAAGGGCAGTGTCGACAGCACGATCAACGCTTCCCGCGCCCTTTTGAAGGCCAGGAACAGAAGCAGGAAGATCACGGCGATCGTCGCGGGAACGATCCACATCAGGCGTTGGGAAGCGCGCTCGGCATATTCGAACTGCCCGGACCAGACCATCGAGTAGCCGGGAGGAAGCGGAACCTCCTTGGCGACGCGCCGCCGCGCTTCGTTGACGAACCCGACAATGTCACGGCCGCGAACATCGATATAAACCCAGGCCGACGGCCGGGCGTTTTCGCTCTTCACCATGACTGGGCCATCAGCGATCGCGATCCTGGCGACCGCGCCGAGCGGAACGATACCGCCCGTCGGTGCGACGATGGGCAGGTTCTGCAGGGCCTCCACGCTGTCCCGGCTTTCGCGCGGGAAGCGGACATTGATCGGGAAGCGCGCCAGGCCTTCGATCTTCTGATCGACCTCCATGCCGCCGACGGCGGCCGCCGCGGTGTTCTGGACGTCCTTGATCGAGAGGCGATAGCGCGCGGCGGCAAGCCGATCGATCTGGACATCGATATAACGGCCGCCCAGGATCTTGTCCGAGATCGCGGAGGACGTGCCAGGGACACCCTTGACCACCTGCGCAACCTTGGCGCCAAGCCGGTCGAGCGTCGCCAGATCGGGTCCCGTGACCTTCACGCCCACCGGGCTCTTGATACCGGTCGCGAGCATGTCGATGCGGTTGCGGATCGGCGGCACGAACACATTGGCGAGACCCGGCACTTTGACCCGCGAGTCCAGTTCGGCAACGATCTTGTCCATCGTCATGCCCGGCCGCCATTCGCTTTGCGGCTTTAGCTGGATGGTGGTCTCGAACATCTCGATCGGAGCCGGGTCGGTGGCGGTGTCGGCGCGGCCGGCTTTGCCGAACACGGTCTTCACCTCGGGTATCGTCTTGATCATCCGGTTGGTCGTCTGGAGCAGCTCGGAGGCTTTCGACGCCGAGAGGCCGGGCAGCGCGGTCGGCATGTACAGAAGATCGCCTTCCGCGAGCGCCGGCAGGAACTCACCGCCCAGCCGCGAAACCGGCCAGGCCGTGGCAAGGATGGCCGCGAGGGCAAGGCCCAGCACGAGCTTGGGCTTGCGCATCGCCCAGGTCAGCGCCGGGCGATAGGCCGAGATGAGGAACCGGTTGATCGGGTTCTTTTCCTCGGGGAGGATCTTGCCCTTGATGAACATGATCATCAGCACGGGGATCAGCGTCACCGACAAGCCCGCCGCGGCCGCCATCGAATAGGTCTTGGTGAGGGCGAGCGGCCTGAACAGCTTGCCTTCCTGCGCTTCCAGCGAGAACACCGGCAGGAACGAGAGGGTGATGATGAGGAGCGAGAAGAAGAGCGCGGGGCCGACTTCGACGGCTGCCTCGATCAGGGTGCTGCGCCGCAACTTCTCGGTCATGCCGCCATGTTCATGCTCGGCATGTTCGAGCTTCTTGTGGGCATTCTCGATCATGACCACGGCGGCATCGACCATCGCGCCGATCGCGAGCGCGATGCCGCCGAGCGACAGGATGTTCGCGTTCACGCCCTGTATGTACATGATGATAAACGCAGCGAGCACACCGAGCGGCAGCGTCAGGATCGCTACAAGCGACGATCGGAAGTGCAGGAGGAAGATCACGCAGACGATCGCGACGACGATGAACTCCTCGAGCAGCTTGTGCGTGAGATTCTCGACCGCCCGATCGATGACGCTCGTGCGATCATAGACGGTCACGACCTCAACACCCGGCGGCAGGGACGCTTTCAGGTCTTCGAGCTTTGCCTTGACGGCATCGATCACCGAGCGCGTGTCGGCGCCGGCACGAACGACGATGACGCCGCCGGCTACTTCTCCCTGGCCGTTGAGCTCGGCGATGCCGCGCCGGAAGTCGGGCACGATCTGGACGCGCGCGACGTCGCCGATCGTGATCGGCACGCCGGTCTCGCTCACCTTGAGCGGGATGTTACGGAAGTCGTCGAGGCTTTTGAGATAGCCGCCGACGCGGATCATATATTCCGCTTCCGCGCGCTCGATCACCGAGCCGCCTGTCTCGTTGTTGGCGGTCTTGATCGAGTCCGTCACGTCGTTGAGCGAGATACGGTAGAGTTGAAGTTTCTCCGGGTCGACCTGGACCTGGAAGGCGCGGACCATGCCGCCGACGCTCGCCACCTCGGCGACGCCTGGGATTTCCTTGAGCTGATATTTGAGGGACCAGTCCTGGAGGGCGCGCAACTGCCCGAGGTCGCTGTGCCCGGTCTTGTCGACCAGGGCATATTCATAGGCCCAGCCCACGCCGGTCGCGTCGGGACCCAGCGCCGGCGTCACGCCGGCCGGCATGCGCCCGGCCGCCTGATTGAGATATTCGAGCGTTCGCGACCGCGCCCAGTAGAGGTCGGTGCCATCCTCGAAGATCACCGTGACGAAGGAATCGCCGAAGAAGGAGAAGGCGCGCACCGCCTTCACTTTCGGCGCCGAAAGCATCGTCGTGGCCAGCGGATAGGTCACCTGGCTCTCGACGATCTGCGGCGCCTGGCCCGGATAGGGCGTGCGGATGATCACCTGGACGTCCGACAGGTCGGGCAGAGCGTCGAGAGGGGTGCGGTTCACCGCAAAGATGCCGGCTGCCGCAAGGAAGGCGGCCGCCAGAAGAACGATCAGCTGGTTGGCGGCCGACCAACGGATGATGCGCTCGATCATTGCGCACCCTCCGGGGAGAGGCGCGTGATGGTCGGCGTCTTGCCGGCATCGGGTTTGCTGAACGCAAAGGTGACGCGCTCACCGGCTTTGTGACCGCGCAGGAGCGACGCATTCTGGACCGGGAAGGTCATGGTCATGGCGGGCCAGCCGATGGCCGGGAGCGGACCATGGGCGAGCGTCACATTGGCACCCGCCGTGTCGAGCGATTTGATGACGCCTTTCCCCTCGATGAGATTCGACTGATTTTCGGGTTGCCGTCCGCCCGGCATGGGCATCGGCTGCGGCTGGGTGGCTACCGGCTGTCCGCGCGACAGACGCTCGATGAGGCCAGCAAGCGAGGCTTCGGAGTCGATTAGGAACTGGCCCGAGACGACGACGACATCATTCTGCGCGAGGCCACGCTGGATCTCGGTTTTCTCGCCGACGGTGCGGCCGAGCTGCACTTCGACCGGTATGAAGCCGCCGTTGCGCTGCGTGATTACGACGTTGCGCTTACCGGTCGAAATGACCGCCTCGCTCGGCACGACCAGGGCGTTCGTGCTGCTGCCCGCGATGGTGAGATTGGCGAACATGCCGATCTTCAGGCTGCCATCGCCGTTGGGAAGGACGACACGGACCCGCCCGGTGCGAGCCTCCGGATCGAGCGTCGGGAAGATATAGTCCACCCGGCCCTGCCTCACTTCGCCGGGATAGCTGGAGAAGCTGATCTGGACAGGCTGGCCGACCTTCACTTGTCCAAGCGACACTTCGGGAACCTCGGCGACCACCAGGACCTGCGACAGGTCGGCAAGCGTCAGGATCGACTGCCCGACCTCGACGCGTGCGCCGGGCCGGGCGCCGATTTCGGTAACAACGCCCGAACGCGGCGCAAATACGTCATAAGTACGCTGGGGTTTGCCGCCTCGATCTAGGTTGCGGATCGTGCCCTCGGGCAGGCCGAGCAGCGTCAGGCGCTGCCGCGTCGCGCGCTGCAAGTCGGGCGTGATGGTCGATCTGCCGATACGCAGGAGTGCCGTATATTCCTGCTGCGCTCCGAGCAGTTCGGGAGAGTAGACGCTGGCGACGCGATTGCCGGCCGAGATCTTCTCGCCGACCGCTCTGACGTTGAGCTGCTCGACATAGCCGGGCGTGAGTGTCTGGACAGCGGCGATGCGGCGTTCGTCGACCTCGACGCGGCCGACCACGATGACCGAAGGCGAGAGGTTGGCATATTCGACGCGTGTGGTTCGAATGCCGAGATTTTGCTGGACCTGGCTCGAGACCGCGATGCCGCCGTCGCCAGCCTCATCGGCATATTTGGGCATGAGGTCCATGTTCATCGACGACTTGCCGGGAGCATTATAACGCTCGGCAGGCAGCATGGGATCGAACCAGTATTTCACGCGCCGGCCCGAAGCGTCCTGAACGACGCCATCGATGACACCACCCTTGCCGCCTCCCCCTGCGGCATGATTGCCCATAGTGAGCCAATAGCCACCGACGGCGGCGAGCAACACTGCGATCGCGGCACCCGCCGCGAGGATTGATTTCTTCCTGGTCATTTCGCGACGTCCTGTGAGAGGTAAGAGATCTCGGTCGCGGCGCGGGCACGCTTTGCCCGCTCCTCAAGCGTCTGGATGGCGGTTTCGACATACCGTCGCACGAGCGACAGCGGCAGTTCGAGCGTTCCCTGGCCTGCACCGTAACGAGCCTCCGCCGCATCGAACGAAGCCTCGAGAGAGGGCACCGACTGTTTGGTGAGGATCGTAAGCTGCGCGTCCGCGGCCTGATAATCCGCGACGGCCGCATAATATTGGCCGCCGAGGTCTCGCCGCATGTCGGCCGCCCGAAGCCGGGCGGCCGCCTCCCGTTCCGATGCCTCGGTGATGCGCCGATCCTGGAGCTTCGAGCGATTGAGCAGTAGCGGGATGCTCAGCGTCACGCCGGCATAATCGCCATAGTCGGGCCGGAACGAGTAGTTCAGGCCCCAGCTGACGTTGGGCCTGCGATCCCTGCGAGCCATGTCCGTCCGCCGCCGCGCGGCCGTTTCCTCGGCATCGGCAAGTCGAACTTCGGGATGAGCAGCCGGGTCGAACTTGGTGTCGACATCGGCTGGGAGGTCGATCGCGGGAATGCCTGTCGGCAGCGGCCGCCGGGCGGCTTCGCCAATCCATCGCGCCAGCTCCGCACGCGCCCGAATTTCCTGGCCTCGTGCCTCGGCAAGCTGCACCTCCGCAAGCGAGATTTCCGCTTGCATCTGCAGGGCAGTCGATGGCGTCGATGCACCGGTCGGAATGCCGGCTTCCATCACCCGATGCCCCACCTGGAGATCGGAAATGATGCGGGCCAGCAGCTTTTGCTTGGCGTTCGCTTCGACAGCGTTGATCCAGGCGATCATCACGCTGCGCCTGATCCGGCGTTCCTGCACGCTGCCTTCGGTTCGGCTGACGACGGCATCGGCGCGAAGCGCTGCAGCGGCGGCCTCGCGCTTCGAGCGCCGCACCTCCTCGCGCATGAAGCCGATCGTGTACATCGTAAAGTCGTCACGATTGGGGCTGAACGCGATTGGGCCGGTTACAGGATAGGACTGGACGCTGCCCGTAAGCACGGGATCAGGTTTCGTGCCTGCCGCAATCGCGGCTTCTTCCGACGCCTTCGCGTCGCGCTCATAGGCGGCAATGCTGGGCTGATCGCCCCGCGAAAGCGCGATGGCTTCGTTGAGACTGAGTTCCGGACCCGCAGTGACGGGCACCCCGTTCATATAGGGATCCATGTGATCCAGACCGGCCTGAGCCGATGAAGGTGCCGGCACCAGAAGCAGGAGCGAAAGAGCGGTCGTAACTGATCTTGCAAGCCGGGCCTTGTTGTTGCTCCATGTGTCGTTCTTACGTCGGATAGTTCGGAGGCCGAGCGAAATATTCTGTTGAAGCCTTCGGGTCATATCGATGTCCTTTCAGCGGAGCCACGACAGCATGAAGGCAGGTCCCGGCCGCAATAAGGGTGCTTATGTATCAGGTCGCCACGCATTTGGGGCGCCTCGAACGGGCATTCCAGCCGCTTGGGGACGCTGAAAAGCTGGACACTGTCGGCGAGGCGAGGGTTACCCCGCCGACAACTCCGTCCCGAGCGTGCTCTATGGCACGGCCGGGAGAACACCCGGATCAGCTTCCTGCCTTGTCCATCTTCATGCAGTCGGCGGCTTTCTCCGCCGAGGCGTGCATCATGGCGCAATCGCAGTTCGCGGACTTCGCCTGCTCGCTCGCAGCGGCGGCATTGGCCGGAACCCAGACGCGAACCGGAGCACGCAGCGGAGCACGCGGCCCATAGGAGGGCTGGGAGCGCCATTCCCAATGGCCAGTTTCCGGAGGGGGCGTGGTGTCCTGTGCGAAGGCGGGCGCGGACATGGTGAGCGCGGCCGCCAGCGCGGCCAGAACGGTGAAAGTCTTCATGATCGTATTCCTTGAGCTGAATTGAATGGATTGCCGCTCCGGGATGCCCAGGCATTCGATTGCCCGACGAGCCCGCTACGGCCGGCAGATTCAGCCAAGGAGAGACGGTGGATGATGCTCAGGAACAGAATCGCTGCCGATGAGCACCTTGGAGGTTGCCCAGAAGATCTGGGGTTCGGCGAACTGGCGCACCAACACTGGTGCACCGACGCTCGGCAGGCCAACAGTCGTGATGCAACCCATGGTCGCGATACACTTCAGGGTGAGACCGTGGCAGGGCTTCTTGTCAGGCTGCTGCTGCATCATCTCCATGCAGTTCGCGTCCATTTCCCGCAGCGGCGCAACCCTGACGGCCATCTCCGGACCCGCCGCATAGGCAGCCGTCTGCAGGAGCAGCCCCATGAAGGCTCCCACGAACAGTAAAAGGCGCAACAATCGCTTCATCTTGGTAGCTGTCTGTTCCTCAGTTCGCCTGGATGGCCGTCACTTCAGGTGCCGTGCCGCCGGTCGTTACCGTAAACCGGACTTTCTGGCCAGCCCTGATGCCGCCGAGCAGCGATGCTGGGTTGGCCTTGAACGACATGGTCATGGCAGGTGGATTGCCGCTAATGAGTCTACGGCCTAAGCGAAGTGGGTAAACAGTTGGAACGCCCTCTGACAGACGTTGAGCAATTGCTTACAAATGTGGGCGACGACGCCCATGAAATCACCCTTGCTACCGAGACGATCATAACAGCCCTCAAGCTGCAACGTGATGCGCTCGCGATCCAAAGCTCTCGCCGTAGAACACGCTTCGGCTCGATGCTTCTGCTCATGATCCCCGTGTTCTTCGTAGGTTTGATGATTGGCACATCATACGGGATAGGCGTCACCTCAAGCTTTGTACGCTGAACAACGATTTTCCGGACATAATGTGAACATTGGTGTCAGGCATCGGCGCGAAGGTACTGGTAGAGGGTTTCGCGGCTGATGCCCATGTCGCGCGCGATGGTCGCCTTGCGTTCACCGGCGGCAACGCGGCGGTGCAGATCGGCAATCATCTCATCCGAGAGCGACCGTTTCCGCCCCCGATAGGCGCCGCGCTGCCGAGCGATCGCAATGCCTTCGCGTTGCCGTTCGCGGATCAGGGCGCGCTCGAACTCAGCAAACGCACCCATGACCGAGAGCATCAGATTGGCCATCGGGGAGTCCTCCCCCGAGAAGGACAGGCTTTCCTTCTCAAACTCGATCCGGATACCTCGCTTGGTGAGGCCCTGGACCAGCTTGCGCAGGTCATCCAGATTGCGGGCCAACCGATCCATGCTGTGGACGACGACGGTATCGCCTTCGCGGGCGAAAGTGAGCAGAGCCTCAAGCTGGGGGCGGTTGACGTCCTTGCCCGATGCCTTGTCGGTGAAGGTCCGATCGAGCGACTGACCTTCCAATTGGCGATCCACATTCTGATCGAACGTGCTGACCCGGACATAGCCGATCCGTTGCCCCTTCACTGCGCACTCTCTCCATCAAAATGTCAGGTTGAAATCTATGATACGCAACGACATTCGTCAACAAATTCCGTTTAGTACCCTAATCTGACAGAAACCGCGGTAGCGCCCTGACGTCCGGTTAGGCTATACTCCAAGCTGACATCACAAAATCAAATCCCTCAAAGATGGCGTCAATTGCCTTGATGGGGTAAAAACTGGAGTGCTTCCAGGATGGGACATTCGGCAACGTCATCTCCAGTGCATCTGGCTAACGTGGTCGCCAGCGTCACCTCTATCTTCTGCAAATCTGCAATGCGGCGGCGGACATCTTCAAGGTGGAGTTCGGTTCTCGCCATAACCTCCGCGCAGGTTTGTGCACCGGTATCGGTGAGCGACAACAATGACCGTATCTCATCCATTGCATAGCCAAGGTCGCGCGCGCGCAGGATGAACTGCAACCTTTGCACCAGTTCCGGCGAATAGACGCGGTAGCCGTTGGAACTGCGAGGCGGCCCCGGCAGCAATCCCACCTTCTCGTAATAGCGGATGGTTTCGAGATTGCAGCCTGTTTTCCGGGCAAGCTGGGCACGCAAGATGCCGACCTGTTGCTCCATGAAAATACCTCTTGAGTCTGTAGTGGCTACAGAGCCTACACTGCGAATCACTCAGTTGGAACAAGGGATTCAAGCCATGGTCTCAACGCCGGAAGCGGGACAGCCAGCCCTCACCGAAAACCACGAGCCGAAGCAGGCAAACTGGGTTGCGGCGGGCGCATTGATCGGCGCGGGGCTCGCCTCGGCTTGCTGCGTCGTCCCGCTACTGTTGGTTATGCTCGGAATTTCCGGCGCGTGGATCGCCAACCTGACGGCGCTCGAACCTTACAAGCCCTATGTCGCAGGCGTAACGCTCGCGCTGCTCGGCTACGGCTTCTGGCATGTCTATTTCAAGCCGAAACCGCCCTGTGAAGACGGTTCCTACTGCGCTCGTCCACAATCGGCTTGGACCACCAAGGCGGTGCTGTGGCTGGGCCTTGCCGTCGCCATCCTGGCGCTCACCATCGACTGGTGGGCACCCTGGTTCTATTGAAAGGAAATACCCATGAAAAAGACAGTATGTATCGCTATGGCCGTGCTGGCTATGGCTGGCGGCGGGGTCGCCTATGCAGTTAGTGGCACGGCGCAAGATCGCCCCGCGGCTACCGCAACCGCTCAGAAGCAAACCACCTTTGCCATAGAGAACATGACCTGCGCCACCTGCCCGATCACCGTGAAGAAGGCGATGGAAGGCGTCGCCGGGGTAACGGCGGTCACGGTCGATTTCGCAGCCAAGACCGCGCGCGCAACCTATGACCCGCGCCGCACCAATGCTGCTGCGATTGCCGCTGCATCAACCAACGCGGGTTATCCGGCGCGCGCTATTCAAAACTGAGCGGGGCGCCGCCAGCGCCTCAAGAAAGCGATAAGCAATGAACGACTGTTGCAACCGCCCCGGGCAGGAAGGATTTGACGTGGCCGTCATCGGCGCGGGTTCTGCCGGGTTCTCCGCCGCGATCGCCGCTGCCGATCTGGGCGCGAAAGTGGCGCTCGTCGGTCACGGCACGATTGGCGGCACCTGTGTCAATGTTGGCTGCGTTCCTTCCAAGACGCTGATCCGCGCCGCCGAAGCGGTGCATGGTGGGCTTGCCGCCGCGCGCTTTCCCGGCCTTGGGGGCGCTGTCCAGATGGATGACTGGTCCGTATTGGCGGCGTCGAAGGACGATCTTGTCACGACGCTGCGCCAAAAAAAATATGTCGATCTGCTGCCCGCCTATGACGGTGTGAGCTATATCGAGGGCAAGGCACGCTTTGCCGATGGTGCGCTGATTGTCGGCGATGCGCCCATGAAGGTCGGCAAGGTCATATTGGCGATGGGTGCGCACGCCGCCGTGCCGCCGATTCCGGGGATGGACAGCGTGCCCTACCTAACCAGCACATCGGCGCTGGCGCTGGATCGCTTGCCCAAATCGCTACTGGTGATCGGTGGCGGGGTGATCGGGGTAGAACTGGGACAGATGTTTTCGCGTCTGGGCGTTGATGTCACCATCTGCTGCCGAAGCCGCCTGCTCCCCGAAATGGACCCGGAAGTGAGTGCCGCGCTGAAAAACTATTTGGAAGCCGAGGGCGTGCGGGTTTGCGCAGGTGTCGGCTATCAGCGTATCGCCCAAACACAGAGCGGGGTCGAATTGACCTGCGAGGGGCATTGTGACACCGTCGCGGCGGAACAGGTGCTCATCGCCACCGGACGCCGACCCAATAGCGACGGGCTTGGGCTGGAGGAGCGCGGCATAGTGCTTGCCCGTAATGGTGGAATCGTCGTCGATGACCACCTCGAAACGTCGGTTCCAGGCATTTACGCGGCGGGCGATGTAACGGGACGGGACCAGTTCGTCTACATGGCCGCCTATGGCGCAAAACTGGCCGCGCGCAACGCGGTGACGGGCAACCAATACCGCTACGACAATTCCTCCATGCCATCCGTCGTCTTCACCGACCCGCAAGTCGCCAGCGCCGGCCTCACTGAAACGACAGCACGGGCGCAAGGCCTGGACATCAAGGTTTCGCTGCTCCCGCTCGATGCTGTGCCAAGGGCACTGGCAGCACGCGATACGCGGGGTCTCATCAAACTGATTGCCGACAAGGCGAACGACCGTTTGCTGGGCGGCCAGATCATGGCACCCGAAGGCGCGGATTCGATCCAGACACTGGTGCTGGCGATCAAACACGGCATGACCACCCTGGAATTGGGTGCAACGATATTTCCTTACCTGACCACTGTGGAAGGCCTCAAACTGGCGGCCCAAACGTTTGATAAGGATGTCGCCAAACTGTCTTGCTGCGCCGGGTGATTGCTCGGGGATCAACCGGCAACGAATGGCCTCCCTCCAGTGCAAGCCGCTTTGGTGTCAATTTTGTTATTCGCCTCAGCGGGAGAGCAAAATGGCACGACGCCGACTTCTGACCGGAGACGAGCGCCGGCGCCTGTTCGATCCTCCTGTCCAAGAAACCGCGATCATTGGGCATTATACCCTTTCTGCGGAAGATGTTGAATTGGTTGGGCGCCGCTATGGTCCAGCAAATCGCCTCGGTCTGGCTGCACAAATCGCTTTGATGCGACATCCCGGCTTTGGTCTGCAACCCGAGATCGGGCTTCCCGACGTCATTCTTCAGTACCTCGCGGCACAGTTATTCGTCGATCCTTCCTCCTTCTCTGCGCGCGCAAACCCGTACCGATCATGCCGATCTCGTGGCGCGTTATCTTGGCATACGCCCGTTTCGACGCGGCGACCTGGCACTTGCCCTGAATCTTGCCGCGCAAGCCGCCGAGTATACAGACAGAGGTGAACCGATTGTTCGCGCCCTCATGGTTGGCCTGAAGGGTGAGCGGTTCATTCTTCCGTCAGGCGACACACTGGAACGCGCCGGTCTTGCTGGCCGGGCACGCGCACGCAAAGCTGCCGCAGCCGCAATCGTCGAAGGCCTCAGCTCTGCTGAACTGACACGGCTAGACGAACTCGTAATCAACAACCCGGATTTCGGCATGACACCGCTGGCGTGGTTGCGTAATTTCGAAGAAGCCCCGACTGCGGCCAATATCAATGGCTTGCTTGAGCGCCTGCGCTATGTTCGCGGCATAGGTATCCACCCGGTAGTTGGGGGCGCCATTCCGGAATTCCGCTTTGCCCAATTTGTCCGCGAGGGCGGCGTGGCACCGGCATTCCTGCTTTCGGATTACAGCGTCAATCGCAGGCGGGCGACGTTGACGGCCGCAGTGATCGACCTTGAGGCCAGACTTGCCGATGCCGCGATCCAAATGTTTGACCGACTTATCGGCGGCATGTTCACGCGCGCGCGGCGTGGGCGCGAGCGTCGCTACCAAGATAGTATTCAGTCGGTGGGGCAACTCATGCGGCTGTTTGGCGCCACGATTACAGCACTTGATGAGGCTGTCCAGAATGGCGGCGATCCGCTCGAATTGATTGACGAAGCGGTGGGCTGGCACCGGCTTGTTGCGGCAAAGGCCCAAGTAGATGCCCTTGCTGATCTTGCCGGCGAGGACGCACTGGTAACGGCAACCGAGCGTTACGCCACGCTACGGCGTTTCAGCCCGGCATTTCTGGACGCCTTCACCTTCAAGGCGTCTGGAACAGGGACGGCACTGATCAAAGCCATCGATGTCATTCGCGATGCGAACACACGAAAGTCGCGCGACCTTCCCGATGGCGTTCCACTGCCATTCCCCAATCGGCAGTGGAAGCGTCTCATCACCGAAAGCGGCCGTATCGACCGCCGACGTTATGAAATTGCGATCATGGCAACCTTGCGTGATCGTTTGCGCGCCGGTGATGTATGGATCGAGGGAACCCGCAACTATCAGCGCTTCGATGCCCATTTGCTGGGTCGGCGCGACGCCGCCAAAGTGGCGGATGTGCTTCCGTTCGATTCAAATGCTGCATCCTACCTCGCTGACCGGGCACGAAATCTTGACTGGCGGCTGCGCCGATTTGCCAAGCAGTTGAAAACAAACAAGCTTGAGGGAGTGTCGCTCGAACGAGACCGGCTCAAGCTTCAGCAAATGCCGCCTGTCACCCCACCGGAAGCTGAAGCCCTCGATCGCAAGCTCGATACCCTGCTTCCCCGCGTGCGCATCACCGAGCTGCTGCTTGAAGTCGCCGAACGCACTGGTTTTTTGAACGCATTCCGTGACCTGCGCTCAGGCAAGGAGCACGACAACCCCAGCACGGTACTCGCCGCAATTCTGGCTGATGGCACCAACCTCGGGCTGGAGCGGATGGCCAATGCCAGCGAAGGCGTCAGCTATGCCCAACTCGCATGGACCCACAACTGGTATCTTTCACCCGAGAACTATCAGGCCGCGCTGGCCATGATCATCTCAGCCCATCACGAATTACCCTTCGCGCGGCATTGGGGCGCTGGCACCAGTTCGTCGTCCGATGGCC
Organism: Sphingobium sp. SG1; assembly: GCF_057063145.1. NCBI lineage: Bacteria > Pseudomonadati > Pseudomonadota > Alphaproteobacteria > Sphingomonadales > Sphingobiaceae > Sphingobium > Sphingobium sp. SG1. Next base: position 34,920 of record NZ_JBVVOJ010000019.1, read on the forward strand.
AGTTCTTCCGGTCGGGGCGGAGCCGTTCAGGGGCGGCGGACGTCAATGCCAAATATGGCGCCGAACCTGGCGTGAAAATCTATTCTCACCTTTCCGATCACTTCGCATCATTCGGATCACGGATCATGTCCGCGACGGCAGGTGAAGCGCCTTACGTGCTCGACGGGCTTGTCCTGGGCGCCGGCAACCTTCCGTTGCATGAGCACTATACCGATACCGGCGGCGCCACCGATCATGTTTTCGCACTCTGCCACCTACTCGGGTTCCGCTTCGCGCCCCGGCTGCGCGATATTGGCGACCGCAAGCTGGGTTCGATCGCTGCGCCATCGACATACAAGGGCATCGAAAATCTGATGGGCCGCACCATCAAAACGGCAGCGATCGAGGCCGATTGGGATGACATCGTCAGGATTGTCGCCTCAATCAAGGATGGCACGGTGGCGCCGTCAGTAATCTTGCGAAAACTTGCCGCCTACAAACGCCAGAACAGGCTGGATTTTGCATTGGCTGAACTGGGCCGTATCGAGCGCACTTTGTTCACGCTCGATTGGCTTGAACAACCGGAACTGCGACGTGCCTGTCAGGCCGGTCTCAACAAAGGCGAGGCGAGGCACACGCTTGCCGCCGCCATCTATACCAACCGGCAGGGTCGGTTCACCGATCGCTCGCTGGAAAATCAGGAATTTCGCGCATCTGGGCTGAACCTGCTGATTGCGGCGATTTCCTACTGGAACACGGTCTATCTCGACCGGGCCGCCCAGCACCTCAACGCTGTCGGCACGACGTTCGATGCGGCACTGCTTGCGCACCTTTCTCCGATGGGCTGGGCGCACATCAGTCTGACCGGCGATTACCTCTGGGAGCAGGCCAGGCGACTTCCAGCAGGTGAATTCCACCCACTCAACGAGCCAATGGCGCGGTTGAAGCGTGTAGCGTAGCCCATGTTCCGCTTATGTCCGAGAAATCGTTGTCTGGCGAACAAACCTTGAGGTGACGCCGGATAGATGAAGGTCGGGCGCGGGAGCGTGAAGCCTTAAAGTATCCGATGCTACCACAGCTGTCCGTAGATCGTGACAGGCTCAAAACTGACGGAAGGTAGAGCGGTGGCAGCTGCCACCGCTTGCGATCTCTTGATGGGCTATGGCCTCATGAGGCACGATGAAGAAATCTGACAGGGCAAAGAAACATACCGCCAAGGTAATCGAGGCGGCTGCACGCGCTCATGAAGCTCTCGACTATTTCAACGGCAACGTCACAAATCCGTTCGATGAGCTAACATGGCCCAGCATTGCCGAAGGTTATCTTCTAGTCGCACAGAAGGCGGTATCAGACGCATTGGTCGCTTTGGAACGTGCAAACAGCGTTGGTTGGACCAAGCACGGCCAATAACTATCGTCCTGGCCCTTCCCGCGAACGATCGCGGTTCCTAGATCGTTCGCTCTGCCGCTTCCGCTCCATCGCGGCTACCGATCGCTCATGAATTGTAGGCGTTCGCCCTGCCCCCACAAATTGCCGCACCTGGTCGGCAAGCTGGCGGTCAGCTGGATCGCTGCTTGTCTCAAGCCGCTTGGCGGCAGCTAGATAGCGGTGTTGCGTCTCATTCCATGCCTGCCGCCCGCGCACCACGAAATCCGGAGCGGTTGACCGCCCCGCCAGCTGGTCTCGCGCGGCCGCAGTGATCTTCTGATTGGCAAACGGCGCAGGTGCGGTGCCGGCCATGTAGCGCTGCCTCATCCGATTCAGGGCCATGCTCTGACCGGCTCGGCCGACACCACGCGCTGCGCGAGGCGTTGCCTCGGCAGTAACCCCCCTCGCCCGCAATTCCTCTGCAAAGCGCTCCCGGTAATGATGCAGCGTTTGAGGTCGCGGGTTGAAGCGTTGCCCTGTGTCGCCGCGCGCGGCAACCGTCACATGCACGTGGGGCCGCGGTGTGTCCGTATGCAGCGCCAGGACGTAATCCCACTCATGCCCGATCTCGCTGCGCGCGACCTCGCGCACCGCTGAAAGAACCTTGTCGGGGTCTGTCCCTGCCGGCATCGAAAAAACCATGCTCACGGCGGCTACGGTAGAATTGTCACGCCAATAGACAGGATCGCCCCAATCGCGCGCCAGCTCCGCCCGAGCTTCCTTGTCAGTCAGTATGTCGCCATCACGCGTTTCAAGCGGCACATCGCCTTTCCGGCCGATATAGTCGAAATGCGCAGCCGCGTGGTTCTTGCCCTTCGGCCTGCCCGTAACCTTGACCATGACCTCCGGGGCACGGCTGACAACGCGAGCAAGCCGCGCCCGCGTGCTCCCGCCCTGGCCTGCCCGCCTCGAACTCAGCGAGCGCAGCAACATATCGGCCCCGCGCCTGTTCGGGTCGCTGGTCAGCTTTGGTTTGAACAGCGCGGCAAGCTGTCCCGCCTCAAAGCTGCTATCAAAGTCGCTCACTGGAAACCTCCCAATAGGACAGGTCAGCTTTCGTAGCGGCGCCGATACCTTCGACGGCCGCGCCGATCGCCGCGCGCAGGTCGTTGACCTTTTGCAGCTCGCCGGCGATCTCCGCTGCATTGTCCGCCAGCGCCATCTTGTTAGCGGCTCGGGCGATCTGATTCACGTTGCGCCCAATGCGCTGCAACGCCTGACGGCAATTCAACAGCTCTTCGCGCAATTCGCGATCGACAGGCGCGGCAATGCCGATGTGTCGACGCACAAGAGCCATGGCCCAGGTCGCCGGGGTCATGCGGCGCTCTTTTGCGCGATGGCGGATCACGGCCAGTTCGGTTTCGGTCGGCCGAAGATAAAGGCGATGCTCGCCAGCGGCCTCGCGGTCAACAAGAGGTGCGGCCTCGCTGGCCGCCCCGGACTGCCGGAGCACGGCGTCAACCAGTTGACGCATGAAGGGGCCGCGCCCTCCCCTCGTCTGCGCAAGCGCGTCAATCTTTGCGAGCTTGGTTGCCTCGATCTTGAAGCCCAGCGTCTTTTCCATGTGGGGTAGGTATCTCCCAACCGTGAAGCGCGATCCGATAGGATTGAGCGTATCGGTTAACATTAGCCGCCGCAAGGCTTATCCTGCCATACAGTAGATACCTACCCCACAAACAAAAAGCGGTGGCAACTGCCACCGCTCTAAATTCCACGTCGCCTCGATGCTGAGAGAACGTGGACGGTAAAAGCTATCAGAAGTCGAAGGTTTGGGGCGCGGCCTCGCCGTCGAACCGAACCGTGACCTGGCCACTTAGAACAATCCCGCGACGGCCCTGAATGATGATAGCCGGTGCGTCGGTAGCCTCTTTCGGCTGACGGGGGGCGCGCGGCTTGTGATCGGAAGGATCGGCAAGCACGGCCCCGTCCCCTTCCCGCTCGTCGTCGTGAGCGTCCAGTTCAGGCCGCTCCCGACGATCGTCCGTCGCACTGGTAGCAGCTGCCACCAAGGCGCGCGATTCTTGGGGCGACGCTGGATCGTCGATCGCTTTAGCGGCACCGGCCTGCGCGGTCTCTTCCTCGGGGCTGCCTTGGAGCGTAGCAAGAAACTGCTCACAGGCGGCGGCTGTCGGATTTTCGTTTGCTGCCACGAAATTGCGCGTGGCCTGCTCGTCCAGCTCGATCGCGTGTTTGATCGCGACGGCGGCACGCGGAGAACAATTCTTCAACGCGGCAAGAATGTCCTCGGGCAAGGTGCGCAGCGAGTAGAGCCGCTTCACTTCCGAATGCGGCTTGGCGATGCGCGCGGCTAGATCCTTTGTCGAGAGCGTGTCACTGACGCGGCTCGCGATGAAACTGACGCGCTCAGCCAGACTTAGGGCTTGGCGTTGCTCGTTCTCAAGAAACTGGTCGAGGCCAATATCGCGCTCGGCGTCCGCCTGATCCAGAACGGTGTCGATCTGGTCGAAACCAAGCTGGCGGCACGCGCGATAGCGCCGCTCTCCGTAGCGGATGATGTAGCGACCGTTCGATGTTGGCGCGACAACGATGGGTTGCAGCAAGCCGCGGTCCTTGATGGTTGCGGCCAGTGCATCAATCTCGGCCTGGTCGAACTCCCGGCGAACCTGCGTGGGGTCTGGATCAATGTCATCGAGCGGAAGGCGCTGAAACCGTCCAGCTGCCTTGAACTCGGTATTCGCGGGGACGGCCGAAAAGTCCATCGCGTCCATATCGAAGTCGGCAAAGCTCTTCTTCGCCGGTTTGACAGCTGCCTTGCTCATGCGGCTTCCCTCTCAGCTTGATCGACAATGTAGGAGACGACTTCGCGCACGATCGGCGCGCTACGCCGCGTGTCCTTTGCCAAGCGCCAAACGGGAATTTCGAGTAAAGCCGCCTCGCGCATGTGCTCGCGGTGCGGAATGGTGTGCGGCACCACATTGGCAGGAAGCGCCTGCCCAATGCGGTCCATCAGCATTTTTGAAACTTCGCTCGTTGTCTGAACGCGGTTGAACACGATCCCGAACCGGGTCGCGTTACCCTCCCCGCGCACCTTGTTTGCAAGGCTGATGCTTTGCGAGATTTCGTTGAGCGACTGACGCGCGGTTTTGTCGGGGTCCAGTGGGACCGCGACATAATCGGACGCAATCAGCGCCATGAGGTTCCGGCCATCCCACGCGGGCGCAGTGTCGATCACGCAGTAGTCGTAGTGCTTGGCAAGGCCGGCACGAATGGCGCGGACATAAGCGCCGATGTGCTGGCCTTGCTGCGGGCTGTCAGTCGTCAACTCGACGATCTGCCGTGTGTTCTTGAAACAGGCCAGCGCCGGAGGTTCTTCGTTCGGGTCGAAGTCAAGAATCGACTGAACCGGGCCGATCTGGTCGAACTCGGCTTTCAGCATCCCGGCACTGTGGCATTGCTTATCCAGGTCCAGGACCACGACACGCTTGCCCTGCTCGGCCAGATGCCACGCAATATGACAGGTAAGCGTGGTCTTGCCGATGCCGCCGCGCTCATTGGTCACTACGATTGTTCGCATTGAGAATCCCTTCAATGGCTGCGCCACGGGCTACTTGTGCCAGCGGTTATGAGCGGCGCTGTTTCCCGATCCGAAGCGATACTGCGACTGCATATACCATGGGTTCGGATCGTCGTTCAGGTTGAGGCCCTTGCCCTTGCGGCGCGGGCCGGTCTGTTCGGTTGGTGGGTCTTTGCCGAAGAAAACGATCAGCACGAAGACGGCGACGGCTCCCACTCCTAGCCAGCCAAAAGCGAAATAGGCCGCGAGTCCGACTGCAAGGACGACGATCAGCGCGGTTGCCGCGATCGCAAGCCACAGGGCAAGCGATGCCCAAAGCATGACAGTCCGTAGCACGCTGGCTGCGCGCCGAAGTTTGCTGGCAATCTCACGGCGCATAGCGGCCTCCTAAGCTGTTCGGCTCTCGCCTCGCTCGGAGCCGATCAGCTTAGGGAAAGGCTGCTCCCTGAAGATGTTCGGCACCTCGGTTCGCAGGGCACGCGACATACGTAGCGCCGTCAGCAAAGTGGCGTCCTGTCTGCCGTTCTCGATGGCCGCGACTGTTTCAGGGGAGACTTGAATCCTCGCTGCCAGCTCGGATTGCGTAAGTCCGGAAGCGACGCGCAAGCTCGCTACACGATTGAACAGTTTGGCTGCCACACATGCCTCACGTAGTTAAACCCTATTCTTGTTAGGGTCTGTGAAAAGCATTGTCCACAAAAAAGGGCGGCCACCAGGCCGCCCGTTTTAGGTGAAAGGGGGGGGGCTTAGTCAGCCCCGCCCCGAACCAAGATACCCAGCCCCTCAGCGATCAGGTCCACCGAGTAGCGGGTTTCGCCATTGCTCTCGTAGCTGTTCTGGCGGACCCGTCCGGTGATGTGAACCAGGTCGCCCTTGCCCAAGTCAGCGGCGCGCTCTGCCAGCTGGCGGAAGAACGTCACGCGGTTCCAGTGCGTATCGGTCTTCCATTCATCGCCATCCTTGCGGTTGTAGTTCGCGGCGACGGAAACATGGGTGACTTTATCGGTCGTATCGACACTGCCAACGCGGCCGATGATCCGAAATTCAGCGATGTTCTGCATGGTAGTCTCCTTTGGATAAGCGTTGCTGACGGATTTTTTGCGGCGGAGCTGAGCTACGCGGGCAAGCTGAAAATGGGAGGGTCCGCTTGCGGAAACCCAAGGCCGAAGGCCGGTTTTCTGCTTGCCCGCATTAGTGGCGATGTGGAGTTCGTATCCGTCAGACAGCAACGCCCAAAGGAAACGGCCCGAGTAGATGCAGCAATTTGGACTGGCGGCGGTGGCAGCTGCCACTGGCCATTGGCACCCATAGGTCGCTGCGCTCGATCGGCACGGCGGGGATTGGAAAACCCTGTCGCGGCTCCGCCGCTCTTTCCGTAGCTGGCAGTCCGTTGACGCGGGCAGGGGACTGCCGGTGGCAGCTGCCACCGGCTTGAAGCCGAACAGAAAGGGCAATCAGCGGTTCCGCTCACGATGATTTCGCTGAGGGCTGGGTTCTTGCACCTGGGCGGCACGATGGGCCGCCCACACCCGCTTGACGGTGCTGCGGTCGCAATCGGCCAGCTCTGCCGTTTTGGCAATGCTCTTGCCCGCTTCGCGCAATGCCACAATGCGGGCGTGCGTTGCCCGATCGCCTTTGCGCCCTCCGCTGCGCCCTGCGGCCTTTGCCAAGGCGATACCTTGGCGCTGTCGCTCGCGGCGATCGGTGTAATCGTCGTGAGCCATCTGCAGGGCGATCTTCAAGAGCATCGCCTGAACAGATTCGAGCACGATGCGGGCGATGCCCTCGGCGTCGGCCGCGAGGTCGGACAGGTCCACGACGCCGGGAATGGCAAGTCGCGCGCCTCGCGCACGAATTGTCTCAACCAGCTGCTCGGCCTCGGCCAAGGGAAGACGACTAATCCGGTCAATCTTCTCGGCAATCACCACTTCACCGGGTTGAAGATCGGCAATCATACGCAGCAACTCGGGGCGGTCGGCACGGGCACCCGATGCCTTCTCCCGATAGACTGCCGCGACATAATAGCCCGCTGCCTTCGCCTCGGCTACGATGGCATCCTGTCGGCGTAAGTCTTGTGCATCGGTGCTGACGCGCAAATAAACGCGGCCGATCTGCGGCGCGAAGGCGGGGGACGGCTCAATATCAGTGGCCATCGTTTGTTGAAGCTTCCTTGCCTAGCTGGGGACCATCCGGGGGCGAGGCCAGCATGTTGGATATGCTGGCTTCTGCGCTCGCGATCGCATCGCGGATTTCATCGGCCTGTTCGCGCAGCGCCGCCAATTGGCGGTCGCGCGGCAAAATTGCCCTCAGCCAATTAGCGCGCTGCTCGATTTGAGCGATCTGTTCGGCAAAAAACTGAGCGTCGGATCTCATCCGATCAAGCTCAGCCTGCGCCACGCGTAGTTTGCGGTTCCAAGCGGAATCGCGCGCCTTCGCTCGCCTGACCTCGTCCCGGTCTTGCTTGGCTTTGCGCTTCCGCTCCTGATCTAGCGCCTTTTGCAAGGCATCGCGTTTCCTGATCCGCTCGGCCTCAGCCGCTTCATCACGCCTGCGCGCGATCAAAGCATCCAGCGCCGAACGATCGTGAATGTCTATGTTGTTGCAGACCCATCTGATCCTTCGGAATGCCTTGTCCTCGATTTGGCCGATGCGGCTTGGCGACACACCGACGATCTTTGCAGTCGCGGCAAGAGTGAGCGCGGGAGAGGGGCCAAGCCCGATCCGCAAGCGGACAACCTGTTGCTCATGCGGTTCCAGCATCGCGATCAACCGCTCGACGGTTCGATGGTCGGTGATCGGCCTCTCTACATCGCGCTTTGCAAGCCGAGCTGCGAACAGCTCCATGGCCGATTTCATCGCGTCGTCCTGACCGTCCATGCAGGGTTTGAACCTCGCTCGTCCAAATATGGCGCACAATCTATACCATCTGCGCTAGGCGCGAAAGCCATGGCGCAAATAGCTGCTTGAGCAACCCTATTGCGCCATGCTGCCCGTGCCGACATTCTGCGCCTAGCTGTAGTGGACTGCAATGATGATTGGCCGGACGCGCAATAATGGGCCTCAGCGGACGCAGATTGGCTGAGACGGAGGCACATTGTTGATCCGCTCGCGCCCGATGTCCGAAACCGCCAGAAAAGCTGGTTGCCACGGACCAAGCAGGCGTTGATTTCGGGATCGGGTTTCTTGGCGTCAAAACCGGCCGGGGCAAGGGCTTCCACCGGCCGCAAGAAAACCGGACGTTTTCCTTGCGACGGGCAATAATACCGATTACGTTACATGTAACAAGTTTGATTGGAGTAATCCCGGTGCCGTCACCAGTCACAGAGCGAGTCCAGAAGCGTCGTGACGCCCTGCGTGCGGCCGGTCTGCGGCCGATCCAGATATGGGTTCCTGATACCCGACGACCGGGGTTCGCGGAGGAATGTCGGCGACAGGCGCTCGTGGTCGCAGCAGCCGACGCGGCGGACCATGACTTGGACGCCTTCATGGATGCGGCCCTGATCGATCTCGACCCCGAAGGCGAGGCGTGAACCGGGGCGACCTGGTGACGATCGCGTTGCCCGGCGACTTTGGCAAACCGCGCCCCGCCCTCATCATCCAGTCGGACCAGTTCGACCAGACCGGCACCATCACTGTACTGCTGGTATCGGGAACGCTGGTTGACGCTCCCCTGATCCGTACGACGATCGATCCGACACCGACCAATGGCTTGAGGAAGCGGTCGCAGGTCATGGTGGATAAGGCGATGTCGGTGAAGCGCGACAAGATTGGGGCGACGATCGGCCATCTCGATGCCGAAGCCATGCTGGCGGTTACGCGAGCGCTGGCCGTCTTCTTCGCCATTGCCTGATCCAGCAATGCCGAAGACGGCTCCCCCTGATAACGGCCTCTATCCTCCCAAGGACAGGATGGGCTTCGCGGTTCCGGTTTCACCTGGCCATTCGCTGCTGCTCTTGAACAGCTACATGCGAACCGACTTGCTGCTCGGTATCCACCGGCATATTCATCGGATGCAGAACCAAGACGCGCCGGGATCGCCGATCCACCATTTGGCGGACAGCATCGCCCATGTCGTCGCCGCATATGACGGCATCAACCTGTTCGAGTGCATTGCCCGCAACACCCTCCATATTGACCCCGATTTCGAGTTCCGCCCCGAGCCGGACTATGCTCATGACATCAAACTCATGAAGCATCATCTGCGTTGTCTTCGACGGACAATCAGGGACTTGGCATGCTACGATTGAGGCCCGACCGATCGGTCGGATTGTCAGTTTCCGGTATCGCGCGCGGGCGGATCAACAATGTGCCTCCGTCTCACCGATCATGCGCTGCATCTCAATGATCGTGCGCCTGCCGCGCCGGTCCGTCTCACGTAATGTGAGCTGGAAACCGCCCTTTATTGCGCGTCCGGCCAATCATCATTGCAGTCCGCTACACCTAGCGAGAAGGACGCAAACACGATGCCAACCATATACCTGAAACGAACATCGCCGTTGATGACCAAGCTCGGGGCCAACATCGCTCGCGAACTAAAGAAGCTAGGCATAACTCAAGGGGAGTTGTCCGAACGCTCGGGCGTTGCAGCGTCGCATATTTCACACATGGCTCGGGGACAAGGCAATCCAACGCTTGCTACCTTGGAGAGCCTTGCCGATGTTTTTAGATTATCGGTTGTCGAATTATTGGCAGAGGATAGCATTTCAGACGATCAGTCCTGAAAGTCTGTCACTTTATTTGATTGGAATAATCTATGTCCAGTAACCCGCCCCCCGAATTTGACCGTCTGCCAAAAGATGCGCCATTGGTGCGGGCAATGGGTGGAGCGCTCTCGATCTTTGCCACCCTGCTTGCGCGCCAAGGCAATGTCGAGACGGAAGAGGTCGCAAACTTGCTGGGTATCTATGCGGTCGCGACAAGCGAAGTCGATAATGACGAGGGCATGATTTTGGGATGCTGGGCAGCTATGATCCGCGAGGTAGCGGAGCAACAGCGCAAAGCTGCTCGCGGCTAACCCTGGCGCGTATGGCGCTAGCCGTGCATCGCCTCGATCTGCTGGGCCAGCTCGGCCAGGTGATCGGAATCAAGTAGATCCTCTGCGGTGAAGTCGAGTGCGAAAACTTCGCCCTCGCGGGGAGGCGCGCGATCGGCAGCGAACGCGGCCAGATAGGGCCGCGCCTCGTCCGTGGCGATCCAGCGCCAGAAAGCATTGCCTTGGCCGAATACACCGCTCTCGAACATATCGAGCCTTGCTTGTGCGAAGTCGGTCAATTTGCGTCTCCTGACAATCGGGCGGTTCGGCAAAAAAAGGGAGGCCGAAGCCTCCCTTTGTCTTACTGGAACAGTTTGATGAAAGCGGGCGCGAGGCCGATGACTGCGAGGACGAAACCGACGCTGCCGATGACCCAGGTTTGCGCCGTCAGCTTGCTTTCGATTCCCTTGTTCGCCTCCTGAACCTTCACGGCGATATACTCCTCAATAGCCTCTACTACTTCCGCTGCGGCGTCGTCGGACAGATTAGCCGCTTTCAGTGCTCTAAACAATTTGATGTGCATCCGGTTCTCCTTCTCGTTGGTGACGGGAGACACCCGGCATGGGCACCGGCGCCGGCTGTCAGGGACCGCGAAGCGGCCGCGCCAGCGGGCGGTGGGGGAGCCGATTTGCGCAGCAAATTGGGGGGACCGCCGATCCTTGAAAGCTGGCGCGCACCCATGCCAAAATGCCACGACACACAGAGAGAAGAGATTGCACGGGCCGGGGTTCGATGCCCCGGCCCGTGCAGGCGGCTACGTGTAGGCGCTTGCAATCGTAGCGGCGTCTGCTCGCAAACGGAGCGATTTTCTGCTCGGATTATCTGACAATGGGCGGAGCAGTCTGCTCACGCTAATTGCCAATGTGCTCGCCATCATCCGGCGCTGCTCGCAGTCATGGTCGCCTGCTCACATTATCTGCCAGCGGGAGTGGCGTCAGCGTGGCACCCGGATGGAGCCGTCCGCGATCCCTTCGGCGATATTTGAGAGCATGACGGCGTAGCGGTGCAGGCCGGGGAAGCGACCGGCGTTTCTCTCGATCTCTTCGCCGTATCCGGCATCGAGCAGCGCCTTGAAGTCCGGCATCACGTCGAACATGCCGCCGAGCAGATCGATATCGGAAGCACCGATCAGCAGCAGGGCATTCGCATGGGCGTCGAGGCGTTTCATCGTCTCCAGCATTTCGGTTTTGGTCATCGCACCCTTTCCGCTTGCGTGGTGTCATCGCCTATTATGCGCTGGCCCTGTTCGCGAAAACCTTCCTTTCTGACGATCCTGCCGGCGGGCCATGACCGCAACGCATTTCTGCGGCCCGCCGCGTGTCAAAACTGTTCTGGAAACCCGCTTCGCAAAAGCGTCTGCCGGCGACGGGTTTGGAGAACCCACTGGCAGGGAGTGTGAGCACGACGCCCCGTTTGCAAGCAGCGCCGGATGATGGCGAGCACACTGGCAGATAATTCGAGCACGAGGCCATGCGCCAGTGGCAGAAAGGGTGAGCAGAAAATCGCTCCGTTTGCGAGCAGACGCCGCTACGATTGCAAGCGCCTACAGCTACGGAGTTACGGTCAGCGCGGCCCCGGTGTTGAGGTTAGCATTGTAGTTGCAGCTAGACCCGAAATTCACCGAATTGAAAAAGAACGACGTTGCCCTCAAGGCGTCCATCGTCGTCATTGGAAGGCGGCGGGCGGTCCATCCCTTCAAGCTATCGCACATCTCATTCGCTGCAAAGGGCAGAGGCATCGGAGATGGCTGTTTCGGTGAGCAGTTTGAGCTGTGCCAGCCAGATGCAGCCGCGATTGCGCACGTCCGGAATTCGATCCTCTGCAATCAGCCGGTTCACCTCGTCAAAGCTAAACGCAGCGCGGCCAATAAACTCCTCGTCGCTGTCGCAACTGAGCGGCTCACATTCCGAAAGGTCGGTTGCGAGGAAGTAATAGTTCCGCCCGGTCATATGGACGCTGTTGACGTGGGCACTGATCATTTGGAAGGAGCCGGCATCCAAGCCGGCTTCCTCGCGAAGTTCCCGACGGGCGGCCTCTGTAGGTGTTTCACCGGGGTTGATCGCGCCCGAGGGCACTTCATAGGTCGTTCCGAACAAATGGCGGCTCTGCTCAACCAAAACAATTTCGCCGTCTCCGGTGATCGCCACGACAAGCACACCCTCACCGGTTTCTTCGACGATCTCGCGTTCGACGATACCGGTGCCAAGATCCACCTCGTCGATGCGTACCCTGACAAACTGGCCATCGTAGACAGTCCGGCTACGCAGCAACTCATGCGGCATGGGCGGTTTCCTTGTTCATCGAAACGATTGCTTCCTGTAGTCGTGGATTCTTTCCAATCACGCCATCTTCTACCAAAGCGATGACTTGCTGTACCAGCTTCGAACGCTTGCCGACGAAAGTTTCGGTAATGTCGCGTAGGTTTGCGCCACCGTTGTGTGCGAGTCGACTGGTAACGGCCTCGATGAATTCCATTTCCAGCTCGCGAAAGCCAAATAGGCAATTCTCGACCTGGCGAGAGGCTGACGTTGCGACGCCGCCCGGTCCTAGGAGGAGGGTCTGGGACGCGACCTCGCCCTTCAGGCCGAACATGAAGACATACATGTCTTCCACCCAACGATCGGCTAGTTCAGCGACGCGCTGCACATTCTCATCCTCGAAGCGCGCCTTGAAAAAGACGAGGTCGTCGGTTGCTTCTTCTAGGAGACCCCGTTGGCGGGCGAGCTTTAGATAAGGAGATCCGGCCTGTACGCGCAGGACACTCAAGGGGTTAGTGATCTTGCGGTACATGCCGGTGCGACGCAGGAAAGCGATGTTCTCCTGCAACTCGGTCAGTGACATTGCCGGGTCAATTGGGATGTAGCCGGCGACAGCGTCGATCCCCAGTTCATGGAGGATTTCGAGAGCTTTGTAATTCCCTTCGACACTGACCTGCTTGCCGTATCTGCGCAACTGCGTGGGCGAGCCAGACTCCATTCCGATGAACACGCGCTCCAACCCGGCCTCGGCCAACTCGACCATGATTTGGCGCAGGCGACGGTTGCGATCGACAAGTTCGGCATCGTCCAGTCGCTCGCCTTTGATGCTTAAGCGTTCCCGCCAGATATGGTCGGCCCGGGTCGAGATAGAGAAGCGAATATTTAGCCGAGCCTCCTTAATCAGCCGCGCGATTTTCGCCGTCCGCTCCGGGTCGCCGCCGAAATCATCGTCTGTGAAGCTGACCGCTCGGATTCCGCGGCGATCCAGTTCGATCAGATCGGCGATCACGCTTTCCGGGGAAATGCCACCGTCGAAGCCGCCGCCATGCAGGTCTCGGATCGAGCAGAAGGTGCAGTTGAAATCACAGCCGCGCGATGCTTCCGCCCAAACCATTCCACCGAGTTCCTTGTGGACCCGCTCGGAGGTAAGGCGCGCGGGGAGGAAGCGCTGCGCGAGCTTGAGACGTTGTGCCGGCGTCGCAACTAGTTCTCCGCTTTCATTCCGGAAGGCAATGCCGGGGACACTGGCGAGGGAGCGCTCGCCACGCACATAGTCCACCAGGGCGGCGGTTGCATTCTCGCCCTCGCGGACTACCATGATCACTTGCGGAAATTCCTCAAGCAGGGCCGCGGTCGCGAAGGTCGGAACGACACCGCCTAACACGAGAAGGGGGCCCGTACCTTCGTCATAACGCAGCGGGAGCAACAAGCGCATCAGGTTACGAAGTTGGTCGAGCGCCCCGATCTTGACCGAGATACCGACAAGACTCGGCCGGTCCCTGGCCACCTTCGCTGCGATTGCGCGCGCGCTCTGATCGAGCTGAAGATCGATGTGGTCGATGGCGATCGTGGTCCCGAAGGTGCCAATTAAATGCCCGGCAATTGCCTCTGGACCCAAGGACTCGCTGATTGCGCCGCCATGCTTGTTGGAAAAGGTCGAGACGAGCAGCACGCCGGTGGGTCGCGCGCCATCATGGAAGAGATAATCAGAATCGCGTCGTGCGTACGTCGAGAAGAACATGGACCTCTCCATTCCAAAAGGGCACACGAACTCATCCGCCGACAGGGTGCCGGCGTCCTACCTCGCGGCCCGTTCCTTGTTGGTTGCGCCTAGACCTCCATCTCTCTTGGCTCGACCGTACAGAGCGTGATGGAGCGCATCGTCGCCGCGGTGCCGTGATCAGTGAGATCGGTGAGGAGCGGTGTAACGGATATATAGCGCTCCTGAAGGGCGGCGATGTCTGTTCCCTGTTCTGAACAGGGAAGGTCTTCATGGAAGCACATCCAGTAATAGCTGTTGCCCCGCGGATCGGTGCGGCGGTCGATATTCGCACATGACGTTCGGTTGAATCCCTGGCGGGTCACCATGATGCCTGCGACCTGATCGTGACGGCAGTCGGGGAAATTGACGTTGAAGAGCTTGCTGGGGCTGTCCAAGAGAGACCGAACTAGGTCAGCGCCGTAAGTGGTGCTTGGTGACCAGTCCGCGACATGATCGGTGCCAAAACCCGGGAGCGCCTGACTCAAGGCGATCGAGCGCACTCCAAGCATGGCGGCTTGAATCGCCGCGGCGACCGTGCCCGAGAGCGCTATGTCTTCTCCTATATTCTGGCCGCGGTTAATGCCAGAGATCAGGAGATCGGGTGGTGCTGAGCGCATGAGGTCAAGCAGCGCGATCCGCACACTATCCGTCGGTGTTCCCGCGACCGAATAGCTGCGCTCGCCGCGCTGACGGACGCGGACGGGGACCGTCAAGGTCAAGGCGCGACTCGCGCCGGACTGTTCATATTCAGGCGCTATCGTCCACACGTCGTCGGTCAGGCGGGCGGCGAGACGCTCGAGGAGACGGAGACCTTGCGCGTCGAATCCGTCATCGTTGGTCAACAGGATACGCACGCATTTGCTCCAACAGGTCGCAATTGGCCATCGGAGCAGATGCTATGCAATATGGAGACTATATCGAAGCTTATATGCCAAATATATGGCATCTATATCGGAGATATTTTGTCATCCTCGGTGTAGAAGGCGCGCAGGATCCTGCCTGCGGAACGCTTGCGTCGCGCATGATAGTTGGTGAGTAGCTTGCGCAGTTTCGTAATATCGTCGATAGCAAAGGCGCTCATCATCTCCGTTAGCTCCAGATCAAGGTCGGACAGAATCTGTGCTTCGACGAGGCGGAGCGGGTGCAACCGGGCGTTCGCCCAACGCATGGCCAGCGCGTGTTCCCGATTATCGGATCGGCGCGCAATCGCGGAGAATAGTGCGGCAGTCGGCGTTGCAGCGTCGTCATCCGCATTGTCGAGGCTTTGTTCGGTCGGCGGTTGCCGCCGCCGCTGACGTCGCAACGCGGCGGACAACAGGTCCGACGTCCAATCATAGAGATCCTGCAGGGCGGGTTCGTCGAGATGGGGGATGTAGAAGCCTTCGCCAGGTCCGGTCGCGACGAGGCCTTCGCCGATCAGGATATGGAGGGCATCGCGCACGGGCGTGACACTGCTCCCAAACTCCTCGGAAAGTTCCGAAGGATCGAGGCGTGTTCCAGGGCGATAGGCACGCTGCGTGATTCTGCGGCGAAGGGCGTCGTAAACGCGCTCAGAAGTCCGACCGGAGGTCATCTCAACCTCGTGCATCTGGGAAGAACCAGCGCGACGCGCTTAGGGCGACACGCGCGAAGACGGTGAATGGAGACCGCCTTCGACCTCATGGGGATTGCGCGAATGGCTGGCGAACGGACTTATCGAGGGGGCTCGGACGAATTTTAAAGCAAAACATACGTCGATATTCGCGATACGCGGGCAAAAAACCAGCCTGAATACCGTGGCTTTCTTAAATCAACCGTCCTCGCCTCCGACGATGAAGGCCCATGCCTCATCCTCGGCGCACAGCCTTCAGTAGGAACCACAAAGCCGGATGTGGACGCATCAGCATCGGGAACCTGATGCATTGCGGTGGCGATTAACCGAAAAACAGGTGATTTGCGAAGCCTGAGCGGCCTGCTGGCGCTAAGACCCCATGACTGCCAGAGCCTCGGAGGCTCGAATCTGAGATGCTGATGATGGATTTGTCAGCAGCGGAGACGAGTCATGACGGAGACGGTGAAATACGTTGGTCTGGACGTTCATAAGGAAACCATTGCGGTCGCGGTTGCCGATGGGGAACGCGGAGGCGAGGTGCGTTTCGTCGGCACGGTCGCCAACGAGGACGATGCGATCAGGAAGCTGGTCAAGCGGCTGACTGGACCGGGCGTGACGTTGAACGTCTGCTACGAAGCTGGTCCCTGCGGGTATGGCTTGCATCGGCTGCTGACGAAGCTGGGACAGAATTGCATCGTCATCGCCCCCTCGATGATGCCGCGGCGCCCGGGTGACCATGTAAAGACGGACCGGCGTGACGCGATGACCCTGGCGCGGCTGCTACGCGCTGGCGAACTCACCGCAATCTGGATACCGGACGAAGCGCACGAGGCGGTACGCGATCTCATCCGCGCGCGACGCAGCGCGCAAGATGATGCCATCGGAGCCAAGCAGACAGTGCGCAGCTTCCTGTTGCGTCATGATCGTCGTTTCGGCGGCAAGGCGGCCTGGACGAAAATGTACTGGCGGTGGTTGTCCGAGCAGCGGTTCGATTTTCCCCACCAACAGCTGGCATTCGAGGAAATGCAGAAGCGGGTGCTGGAGGCGCAGGCACGGGTTGGGCGCTTAGAAGCGGCGCTGACTGAAGCGGTGGACGCATGGTGTTTTGCGCCGCTGGTCCGCAATCTACAGGTCCTGCGCGGTATCAGGCTGGTCAGCGCTGCGACGCTGGTCGCTGAAGTAGGCGATCTCACCCGCTTCGACAATCCCAAGCAACTGATGGCGTATGTCGGCTTGGTGCCGTCCGAGCACTCCAGCGGCGCTCGGACCAAACGGGGCCGGATCACCCGCGCGGGCAACGCGCAGGCACGAACCATGCTGATTGAGGCGGGCTGGTCGTATCGACTGCCCGCTCGCGAGGAACGACGCTACCGTGAGCGGGTCATCGACTTGTCCGAGGACATCCAGGCGATCGGGTGGAAAGCGCAGGTTCGCCTGTGCCAGCGCTACCGTCGCCTGGCGGCCACGGGCAAGCCTCAGCCCAAGGTGACCACCGCGATCGCGCGTGAACTGGTCGGCTATGCCTGGGACATCGCCCGTCGGGTGTCGCCGGCGATAGCCGGCTGATCCACCCACGACATTAACGAGAGGAGGCGCCAGCGCGCCAACTGCATAGCCTTGGCCGGCGTGCCGCGGGCACCCGACTGTGATGGGCAATCCACGGTGTACGGTGGGGCAGGTTCGTCCGACGCCCGAACTTAGACGGAGGATAGGCCCAGCGACGGATACGGGTAGTGCGGTAATCAACCCGCGGATGAGAGCATGATCAATCGTCGTCGATCAGGCGCCCGCGGCACACCCGCCAAGGTCAATGCGACCGCTGGTCTCGAGGCCAGCGAAGGAGTAAACTCGGCCAGCGTCTCGGATGGCAGTCATGAGAGCGTATATCTGGGTCCGTTCTATGTACCGCCCCCTTTTAAGCCGCACGCCGTAGATAGCACCAAGATCATCGGTCTTGACCAACGAGCGACAGGCCCTTGCGCCAGAGGGCAGCAACAGCGCCGGAACTATTCCCTAGCGCTTGGGTTTTTGATATAGGTTCGGCAATGCCAACTGTCCTGCGCATAGATGGCCTGCGGGTCGTGATCTATCCGAACGATCATCGTCCCGCTCACGTCCATGTTAAAGGGGCGGACGGCGAGGCGGTTTTCATCCTGCATTGCCCCGGTGGTCCACCGGAGTTGCGGGAGAGCTACGGTTTCAAACTGCCGGCGCTGGGCGGCATCAAGGATGCCCTACAGGCGGCGCTGGCAGCCCTCTGCGCGGAATGGAGTGCTATTCATGGCAGTTACTAAACAGGAGTTCGATCACGCCGAAAAGCGCATGGCGGAACTGCGCGCCGCTGGCCATGCCGTCTCGGCGCGCTACGATCGCCGCCGCGCGCGTGTGGTGGTGGCGCTGAATACGGGTGTCGAGCTGACATTCCCGGCGCGGCTCGCCGAAGGCTTGGCCGACGCGCCGCCTGATGCGCTGACCGACATCGAGGTCAGCGCTGCCGGGTTGGGCCTGCATTGGCCTAAGCTCGACGCCGATCTCTACGTACCTGCACTGTTGCAGGGCGTTTTCGGCTCGAAGCAATGGATGGCGCAGCAGCTAGGCGCGCAAGGTGGCCGATCGCGCACTGCGGCCAAGGTCGCGGCTGCGCGGGCCAACGGCCGCAAGGGCGGCCGCCCAAGGAAGTCGGCCAGCGGCTAACGGGATCACCCATGCGGGCCGCGCCGACCCAGCGACGTGCGGCCGATTTAGCTCTTGTAGGCCCAGTCGGCCCGAAGCTGCGATTTTGGTCATCTTGGAGAACACGTCGGGAACGGGCTGGTTGTTGTTGACGATCGCCCATGCGAGGAACGACGTTCCGCTCCGATAAGGGAGCGGCGTTATGAGCCTTGGCGTTTCGAGTGGGGATCTGATCGGCTCCTGGAGCCTGAGTTTTTCGGACATCGCGTTCGTGACCGGCAAAGCGGAGACGGCACGACTGGGATTGGCGGTTCAGCTTAGATTTTTCGCCGGGCATGGCTTCTTTGTGCCGGATCATGCGTCGATACCCTCCGACGGTGTCTTGTATCTGGCGGAGCAACTTGGTCTCGATGCCAAATCCGTGAACCACTATGATTTTTCCGGGCGCACCGCCCGCCGGCATTGCGCGGAGATTTTGCGGCATCTCGGGTTCCGCCGTATGACGCAGACGGATCGCAGGGCGTTGTCGAGGTGGATTTCCGACGATCTTTGTGCGGGCGGGCAGCCGATCAATGCCATGCTCGAGCATGTTTTCCTGTGGTGCCGCGACCGCCGTATCTATGGGCCGTCGCGCAAGGAGCTGGAACGCCTCGTCCGTTCGCAACGACACCTCTATCTGGAGGCCCTGTTGGCCCGAGTCCGCGATCGGCTTGCGCCGGATGCGGTCGCCTTGCTGGAAGCCTCGCTCGCCGATCCCGATGGCCCGACCGGCTTCAACACGATGAAGGGGGATGCAGGTCAGGCGACGCTCGAAAACATTCTTGGCGTGACCGCCAAACTCGCCTTTATCCAACGGCTTGCTCTTCCCCGAGATTTCCTATCGGTCACGGGCAAGGCATGGGTCGATCAGATCGTTCGCCGGGTTGCCGGCGAGAAAGCCTCGGAGATGCGCCGGCATGTACCGGCGCGCCAGCTCGGGCTCTATGCCGTTTATCTGATGGCGCGGGAAGCTCAGCTTACGGATGCGATGGTCGACCTGCTGATCGAGACGGTCCATAAGATCGGATCGCGCTCGAAACGCAAGGTGGTGGGCGATATCGCGAAAGACATCGAGCGGGTCTATGGCAAGGAGCGACTCCTGGTCGAGATTGCCAGCGCTTCGATCGACGATCCATCCGGGCGCATCTGCGATGTCATTTTCCCAATCGCCGGCAAGGACAAACTGGCGGCGATCATCAAGGAAAGCCAGGCAAAGGGCGCCTTGGATCGGCGGATCTACAAGGTGATGCGGAGGTCATGGGCCAATCATTATCGCCGTATGCTGCCAAGCCTGCTTTCGGCACTGGAGTTCCGGTCGAACAACGCCGTGTGGCGTCCGGTGCTGGCGGCCCTGGACTGGATCAGAAGCAAAGTGGATGATGGATGCCGCTACGTGCCGCCGCACGCAGTGCCGGTCGACGAGGTCATTCCGGCGAGATGGCGCAGTTCCGTCATTGATGAAGAGGGGCGCGTAAACCGGATCAGTTATGAGCTTTGTGTCCTCGCGCAACTGCGCGATCGCATCCGTTCTAAGGAAATCTGGGTTGTCGGGGCGGACCGATACCGCAATCCCGATGACGATCTTCCCAAGGACTTCGATGCGCGGCGAGAAGCATATTACACAGGATTGAACCTGACGGCGGATGCGCGTGCATTTTCAAGCGCCATCCGGGAAGAGCTTGCTCAGGAACTGTTGCTCCTCAATGCCAATATTCCCCGGAACGACAAGGTTCGGCTGCTGTGGCGCGGCGAGAACCGTATATCTCTCACCCCGTTCAAACCCTTGCCCGAACCCAGGGGTCTCGCCTCGATCAAGACCGAGATCGGCCAACGCTGGCCGATGACCGGGCTGCTCGACGTACTGAAGGAGGCTGCCCTTGATACGGGACTTCTCGAAGCGTTCGAAACATCGGCCTCGCGTGTTGCACTGCCGAAAACCGCGCTGGATCAACGTCTCCTGCTATGCCTCTACGGCCTGGGAACGAATGCCGGGCTCAAGCGGATCGCCGGCGCCACCCCCGATGTCAGCTATGAAGAGCTGCTGCATGTCCATCGCCGCTTCGTTCATGCCGCGGCGCTCAAGGAGGCGTGTGCCAGGGTTGCGAATGCGACCCTGGCAATCCGCAATGCTGCAGTCTGGGGGGACGCCGGCACGGCCTGTGCGTCAGATTCCACAAAGTTCGGAGCCTGGGATCGCAACCTGATGACGGAATGGCATGCGCGTTATGGTGGACGGGGCGTCATGATCTACTGGCATGTCGAACGACGCGCGACATGCGTCTATTCCCAGCTCAAGCGCTGCTCTTCCTCCGAGGTCGCCTCCATGATCGAGGGCGTGCTGCGCCATTGCACCGACATGGAAATCCAGCGACAATATGTTGATAGTCATGGCCAAAGCGCGGTTGGCTTTGCATTTTGCCGGCTTCTCGGATTTGAGCTTGCACCCCGCCTGAAAGCGATCGCTCGCCAGAAGCTGGCTCTTCCCGATGTCGGCATGCGAACGCGGCTTCCCCACTTGCAGCCGATCCTCTCCAGTCCGATCAACTGGGATGAGATCGAGCAGCAATATGACGAGATGGTCAAATATGCAGCCGCGATGCAGACAAAAACCGCCGACCCGGAGGCGATCCTGCGCCGGTTTAGCCGCTCCGAGGTGATGCACCCGACCTACAAGGCGTTGAGTGAGCTGGGCCGCGCGGTCAAGACGATCTTCCTGTGCCGGTATCTGCGCGAGGAGTCCTTCCGCCGCGAAATTCATGAAGGCCTGAATGTCGTTGAAAACTGGAACAGTGCCAATGGGTTCGTTTTCTTCGGCAAGGGCGGCGAGATCGCCACTAACCGCATCGATGAGCAGCAGCTCTCGGTCCTGGCGCTACATTTGCTGCAAGCGTCGCTTGTCTATGTGAACACCCGAATGCTTCAGAGCGTGCTGGTGGAACCGAAATGGACGGGCCGGATGACGCCGGATGATTATCGCGGCCTCACACCGCTGATTTACAGCCACGTCAATCCTTATGGCCGCTTCGACCTCGATCTGAATAGCCGGATCGATTTTGGGCGGCTTGCTGCCTGACCGGGGCCTTTCCGCTCGCACCATTTGGGTGCACCCGAACGTGACGATCGGAAGTGACATATACGACATGTCACAAAAGGGTGGTTCCGTCACCAATGTTACTGTACGAGGGCAAAGCCACCCTAATGTGACGGATTTGCCCATGACCCGCGTCGGCTACGCCCGCGTCAGCACCATCGACCAGGATCTCGACATCCAGGTTGCCCGGTTGAAGGCAGCGGGCTGTGAAATCCTCCGCTCCGAAACAGGCTCGGGCGCATCGCGCACTGGACGCACGGAGCTTGAGACGATCATGCAGTTCCTGCGCGCCGATGACGAACTCGTCGTCCTGCGTCTCGATCGGCTCGGTCGCTCCACACGCGATGTTCTCAATCTGGTTCATGAACTCGACCAGAAGGGAGCCTCATTGCGGGTGCTTGAGCCGGAGGTGACGACGGCCGGAAGCATGGGGCGGATGGTGATCACCATTCTGGGCATGGTCGCGGACATGGAACTGACGTTCATCAAGGACCGGCAGCGCGCCGGGATCGAGGCGGCGCGCGCCGAAGGCGTCTACAAAGGCCGGAAGAAAAACAT
>NZ_JBVVOJ010000020.1:0-48563 GCF_057063145.1 Sphingobium sp. SG1
GATAGTCGCGCTGCCACCAGCCCCGTCATCGATCAGGCCGCCTGAGCGCTCCCCCGTGGGGGTGTTTTAGCGCTTACGCCTGATCGAATGTATCGAGGTTGATTTTGCGCGGCAGGAAACGGCGCAGTCGCTTTCGATGCCGCCTTTTTGCTAGGGCGATCTGACGTCGCAAAAATAGTCTGGATGCCGATCCGGTCGGCCAGTTGGTCATGCTGGGTGAACTCTAGGCCATTGTCGAAGGTGATGGTGCGGCGCATGGCAATGAGCATGCAGGCAAGATGCTGCGCTGTCGTCTGGGCCTTTCGATCACGGGGCCGCTGGATGATCGTGAACCGCGAACTGCGTCATGGGCGACCAGGATGGACTGGCCACATTGGGCAAAGAGCATGAAGTCCGCTTCCCAATGCCCTGGCCTTTGCCGGTCCTGAACCTCTGCAGGGCGCTCACTCAAAGGGCGCCGATGCTTGATGATATCGACCATGCTGCCACCGAAACGGCCAGGACGGCCGCGCTTGTGCTTGGCCCGCGGCAACAGGCGATGCCAGTAATCCTTCTGGGCGGAGCGGTGATAGATGAAGCGGTAGATTGACTCGGGACTGATGAGGGTGCGACCATTTTCCAGCGTAAACCGGCCGGCGATCTGTTCGGGAGACCATCCCATCGCAAGGCCGTCTCTCACCCGGTCGCGCAGGTCTGATTGGCGTTCCAGCTTGAAGCGGCAATCCCATCGTCGTCGGCGCTCGGCAAGATGATGGGCGCGAACTGTGGTGCTGTCGATGCTGTAGTGGCTCGTGTCCGGCATGACCTTAGCAAGCGTTGCGGCTACAGTTTCCCAGACCCCGGCTTCGCTCCAGCGCCGGAACTGTCGATAGATAGTGTTCCAGCTGCCGTATTTTGGCGGCGCATTGCGCCACGGTGCTCCACACCGGAGCCGCCAAGGGATGCCGTTGACGATTGAACGGTTGCCCTCGGGCGGCCTGCCTTGACCACGGTTCCCAGGTTCGATTGGCAGCAAGCCCTTCAAGATGCGCCATTCTGCTTCAGTGAGATCGCCCCGGCTCAAGCCCACCTCCAAAAAGCAACCTCGAATCAATCAATAGCGTTCGCGTCAATTGCGTCCTCATCGAATAGGAGGCAAATATGCTCTATGGCAAAGCCAATACCTACGAGATTTAGCGTTGTCCCTGAAAATGAGACTGCTGCTATCGCGCATCTCGAAGCACGCGGTTATTCCCCGATGACCGTCGAAAAGGATGAGGGTGGGTTGAGCGTGCTGATCTTCACGGCGTTTCCTGACGATGAGATGTTTGGGCTGGTCCAAGCCTTGCCGGTGCATCTGAGCGCCAAGATTGGCATCGTTATGGGCGATCAGCCGCCGTTCGCATCAAAGCCCGATCACTGACCTGAATTTGTCCACGCCGCCTGTCCTCCTCCCATTTATGGGAGGAGGACATGTCCGGTTTGGTCGAAACCTGCCTGCCCATTTTCTACTCATCAGTCGGCGTCGTTTTCTGTAATCTGGAAGCTGCGGATGTGCAGTTTCTCGCCGGGGCACCGGATGCGGGTGTGGCTTTTTTGCGGAAGTTCCAGGTCGGCCGTCAGCAAGAAGCGTTCGCGTTGCCACTGGCCCGGCGATCCGGCCGCCAGCGCGAGAGGCAAATAGCGGCGCTGGGCCAGCGCTTCGCCGACTAGGTCGGCCCAGGCTTCCGGGCCGACATGGCTGGTCGCTCGGCCTCTGCCTACCTGCTCGATCGCGTCGATCCGGCCATCGGGCGTGATGAGATAGCGAAACTCCGCCCAATGGCCCGATGGATTGGCGGGCAGCAGCGCATGTTTGCGTCGGTCGTCGGTCCACAGGACCAGGCTGTTGCCCTGGGCTTCTATCCGCGGGCCGACCACCAGCAGGGGCGACGCGGAACGCAGGCCCGACAGGCGGCGCGTCAGTTCCTCCTCGGACAGGCCATTTTTCATCAATTCCAGTTTCGCCAGCATGAGTAGCGCAGCGTCCTGATAGGGGCGGATGGCAGGATCTGTCCGGCTTTTCAATGCGGCGTAGCGGCGTTGCGCCTCCTCATCATAGGCCGGGTCGACACTGGCCGCAGTCGCATAGGCGGTGAGGCCGCGAAACAGGGCTAACCCTTCCATCTCGGGCCAGCCCTGGGCGCTCGCTTCCTTGGCTACGCGGTCGTAAAAACCGGCGGCGCTGCGCATCTTGCCCTGACGCAGAAAGACGTCACCAACGCGCATCCGTTGCATGGCGATGCGGCGATCATGCAGGGGCAGCCCGGCCTTGAGCGCGTCGAGCGCATCGATGGTGCCGGTGCGGCTATAGTCCGCCAGCCCCTTGTAGGACGCGACGTCGGCATCGAAGTCGAGCAGTTGGCCGACCTGAACCGGATAATCCCGCTGGTGGCGGTGGTTGCGGGCGCGGGCCTGACGCAGCGTATCGCGCGCGCCCTGATGATCGCCTGCCAGCAACAGATTTTCAGCGTGGACGGTGGCGGCCTCCATATCTTCGTCTGGAGGGCAGGACCGGGCGAGGCAGGCCGCCAGCGCCGCAGCGCTGGCATCAATGCGCACGCCGTCGACGATCAGCATGGTATCTTCGTTGTCCGCCGGCGATGGTGCAGGGGGCGTCGAAGGGCGAGAGACGGTCATGGATGCCATGATTGTCGGCCGCGTGGAGGCGGGCAGGGCAGCACCAGCGTGCGCGACCATCATCGTCGCGATCAGCATGCATCCTCCATCGGAGCGTCAGCGGCCGTCGGGGCGACTATGATCCTGCGCCGGGGCGACCGCAATCTGGAAATGCGAGCCTTGGCTTTCGGCGTCCCGTTTTCATATGATGGCGCTATTTCGTCGAAACGGTGCGCACCCGATAGCCGTGGGGCCGCTCCTGGGCAGAAAATTGCCTAGTCCGAAGCGACCAGAAATTGCCGTTTCGAAACCCAGATAGGTTCCAAGATTGCGAACATTCAAGACTGCTCATATTTTATGCACATTTGAGAATGCAGAGGATTGCCATTAATGAGCTAGCTACCAGACCTAATATCGGTGGGCTGAGGCCTATCTTAATGTTTATCTTCGCTGTACTCGTCTACAAGGTGGCTAAACTGTTTATCGCGACCAATAAGGCGGTGATTTTGAGTTTTTCGTCAAACACGGATATTTTTATAATTGAACTGGTTTCGATTCAAATGCCCGCGCTTCAGTTCGCTTCAATGCTTTCCAGGCTGGTAGGAGCCGGTTTGCTGGCAATGATTTTTGGAGGAAACGGCAGTCTTAGAACTGATGGATAACCTGCATCGGCTTGTCGATGCCGAACGCTCGCCAAGTCAAATTTCCACCAGAAGCGGACAGTTCGCTAACCACTACCCATTGTGGCCAGTTCAGCGAAGCGTATGGCCGATTGATGATGCAACATCACCCCTCGACGCATATTTGCATTAATTCATTTCCGAAACGTTGCATTTGCAAATCAATCGCATTAAAGCGCCGCCCCAGCATCCAGGGCGCCATGTTCAGGGCATGGTGAAATATGGGGGGAGTGCCTTATGTCCTTTGCATCGAAGAAGAATTTCGCCCGCTACGGTGCGGCGTCGATCGCTGCCTGCTTGCTGCTGGCTACTACCAGCGCCCAGGCCCAGGCGCCTGCGGACGAGCCTGATGCAAACGCGCCCGCCCCGGACTCGATCGTCGTTACCGGCCAGAATGAGACCAACGGCCTCAACCTCACCGCCCGCGAAACGCCCCAGTCGGTCACCAGCCTCGACAGCCTGCGCATGCAGGAACAGGGGCTGACCGACATTTCCGAAGTGATGCAGCAGATCGTCGGCATCCAGACCAACCGTTCCAGCGCGCTCGGCACCGACGGCACCAACTATACCGCGCGCGGCTTTGCGGTGCAGAATTATCTGGTCGACGGCGTTGCCCGCCCGTCCAACATCTATGGCTTTACCGAAGATACGGCCGACATGATCGCCTATGACCGGATTGAGGTGATCCGCGGCTCGGCTGGCATGATGACCGGCACCGGTGAGCCGTCGGCGGCAATCAACATGATCCGCAAGCGGCCCGGTACGGACCTGAGCGCCACAGTCGCGGCGACCATCGGCTCCTGGGACAAGTACCGGCTGGAAGGCGACATCGGCGGCGCGCTGACCGCCAGCGGCCATATCCGCGCCCGCGTCGCCGGGGCCTGGCAGGATAATGATACTTTCATCGACCGCGAACATGCCAAGCGCCAGGCGCTCTATGGCGTGATCGAGGCTGATCTTGGCCCCAGCACCCTGCTGACCGCTGGCGTCGAATATCAGAATTTTCGCAACGAAGGTGCCTCGCGCGGCGGCGTGCCGCTCTTCTTCACCGACGGCACGAAGACCGATTTCGCCCGCTCCACCAATGGCGGTGCCGACTGGTCCGACTTCAGCCGCAAGAGCATCAACATCTTCGCCTCGATCGCCCATGATTTCGACGCCAACTGGCATCTGCAGGTCGATGCCGAGCACAAGTCCGGCTCCTATGACGAGACGATCGGCTATTATTTCGGCACCGCGATCGACAAGGACACCGGCGATGGCGGCACCTTCTACGCCACCCGCTGGGAATCCGACCTGACGCTCGACGCAGTCTATGCCAATCTGCGCGGCGCGTTCGAGGCACTGGGCCAGGAACAGCATGTCGCCCTGACCGTGAGCCACACCCGTTTCGACGATGACCAGACGCCCTATCCCGGCTGGTGGAATGGCAGCGACTATATGTATCCGATCAATGCCTATAGCTATTTTCCGACCGGCGACGTGGCCAAGCCGGACCTGACACCATCGGGCGGCACCGCGGGCAACCGGATCGAGACCAGTTCGATCGCCGGTGTCGCCCGGCTGAAGCCGATCGGCCCGCTCTCGATCATCGCCGGCGGCCGCCTCACCTGGTGGAAGCAGGACAGCTATGCGCAGGACGTCACCGGCCCCAAGGTCTGGACCCCGGTTGTCGATGAAAAGGCGGTCTTCACCCCCTATGCCGGCCTGGTGCTGGACTTTACCAAGACCCTCTCGGCCTATGTCAGCTATGCCAGCGTGTTCACGCCGCAAACATCGCGCACCGTCGATGGCGACGTCATCGCCCCGCTCGAAGGCAATACCTATGAAGCCGGGCTCAAGGCCGACTTCCTTGATGGCCGCCTCAGCGCCACCGCCGCCGTGTTCAAGATGCAGCAGGACAATTATGCCCTGGCCGACGGCCCCGGCATCTTCGCGCCCGATGGCAGTTCGGCCTATCATGCGGTGTCGGGCATGAAGTCGTCCGGCTTCGAACTGGAGGTGAAGGGCGAAATCCTGCCCGGCTGGCGCATCGCTGGCGGCTTTGCCAACGCCCGTGCGGAAGATCGCGACGGCGTGCGCCAGATGCCGCAGATCGCCAAGAACAGTTTCAAGATGTTCAGTGCCTATACGCTGCCCGGCAATTTCAGCGCGCTGACGATCGGCGGCAATGTCGAATGGCAGGGCAAGACCACGGCCGACGGCGAAGGGCCGAATGGCGAAACCTACAGCCAGGGCAGCCTGGCGGTGGTCGACCTGCTCGCCCATTATCGCTTCACCGACCATCTTTCGCTGTCGGTCCATGTCGAGAATATCTTCGACAAGACCTATTATTCCGGCCTCTATCTCGGCAGCGCCCGCTACGGCGAACCTCGCGCGGTGAAGTTCACCCTGCGCGGCACGCTGTAAGGAGCAGGGGAGCGCCGCCCGGCGGCGGCGCTCCCACCCGT
This sequence comes from Sphingobium sp. SG1, assembly GCF_057063145.1. Classification (NCBI taxonomy): domain Bacteria; kingdom Pseudomonadati; phylum Pseudomonadota; class Alphaproteobacteria; order Sphingomonadales; family Sphingobiaceae; genus Sphingobium; species Sphingobium sp. SG1. The sequence continues at coordinate 5,768 of NZ_JBVVOJ010000020.1, forward strand.
AAGGCGGTAACCCACCCTGCGCCGTCCCATGCCTCAATCCGGCTGGATCAGCTGCAATCGCGCAACGCGCCGCACGGCATCCGTCAGCGTTTTCAGCGCGGAGGCCTGAAGTCGCGCCACGGTCCAGTAGAGCGTGACCCGGATCGGGGTGCCGGGGCTGATTTCGGCGAGCTGCCCCCGTTCGATGGGATCGCGCGCCATCACCGCCGGCTGCATGCCCCAGGCCATGCCCTCCAGCGCGAAGTGGAGAAAGCCCAGCGTCGATGGCACCCAATGGGTCGGCGGGTCGAGATCGATCCCATGCCTTTCGCGTGCCCATCTGGCTTGCAGTCCGTCCCTGCGGTCGAAGCGCAGGCAGGGAGCCTGGTTCAGGGCCTGCGCGGTCACGCCGTCCGGAAAATGGCGGGCGATGAAGGCCGGACTGGCGCAGGCCAGATAGTCGATCGCGCCCAGTCCGATGGTCCGGCACCCATGCACCGCGCTTGGGTCGGCCGACACTGCTGCCACCACTTCGCCTGATCGCAGGCGGTCGGCGGTATGCGCTTCATCTTCCAGGATGAACTCCAGCATGCAGCCGCTGTTGCGAGCAAAATCGGCTGCTGCTTCGGGAAACCAGCTTGCCATGCTGTCGGAATTGACCGCGACCTTGAGCGTGACGGGCGTATCGGAGCCATGGAACGACGGCGCGAGATCGGCCTCCAGAAGCTGGACCTGGTCGACATGGGCGCATAGTTGCCGGCCAAGGCTGGTGGCCGTGCAGGGCTGTCCCCGGACGATCAGGATCGCGCCCAGCCGCTCCTCCAGCGCTTTAACTCGTTGCGATATGGCCGAGGGGGTGACGCCCAGCCGTTCAGCCGCACGTTCGAAGCTGCCTTCCCGCACGACGGCGGCCACGGCGGCAAGGGCGGGATAATCGAGCATGATGAAGATTTACTTCATCAGGATTAGGAGAACAAGTTTTCCTAATGTTCTGCGTCACGCCATAGGCTGCCGGATGACAGATGCTGTTCCCACCTTCCTCACCGGCTTCGCCATGTCGGCCGCGCTCATCATGGCGATTGGCGCGCAAAATCTCTTCGTCCTGCGCCAAGGGCTGAAGCGCGAGCATGTCGGGCCGATCGTGCTGTTCTGCGGCGGCGCGGACGCCATCCTCATTGCGGCCGGCGTCGGCGGTGTCGGCGCGCTTCTGGGCGCGATGCCGCAACTCACCCTCCTCCTGTCCATCGGCGGCGCCCTGTTCCTGGGCTGCTATGGCCTAAAGGCGTTCCAGCGCATGATGGCGCCCGAGGCGATGACCGTGACGACGCAGGGCGGGATCACGTTGGGCAGGGCGATCGGCGCTACCGCCGCCTTCACCTTCCTCAATCCGCATGTCTATCTCGATACGGTGCTGCTGATGGGCGCGGCGGGGGCGGCCCAGCCGGCGGCGCTGCGGCCGATATTTGTCCTGGGCGCCGCCAGTGCCAGCATCGGCTGGTTTGCAACGCTTGGCTACGGCGCCCGTCTGCTGACGCCCTTGTTCGCACGCCCCGCGGCGTGGCGCGTGCTGGATGCGATTGTCGGCATCGTCATGCTGACCTTGGCGGCGTTGCTCATCGCAAGGACATTTCCATGAGGCGCACCATGATTCTCAATGCGCAGACGGGAACAAGGAAAGCATTTGACCGCATATGGGATGGGATCGTCGCGGTCTCGAAGGTTGGGGTCCGACGTCAATATCACGCGCCATGGATGCGGCCTGACGATTGAGAGAGCAGGGGGCTTCGGCGCAAACCCTGTCCTACACCCCGCACACCCTGCTACACCGGGCCAAGGCTCTTTTCCATCGTCCGCGCGCCGTCCATCCTCGCAAAAAGATTTTCAACGTGCGCACGAAAATGTCGCAATGTGCAGGAAATATGCGAAGTTAAGCGCGGCCGATCCTATTTTCGGCCCTTGTGCTTGGGGCGCAGCCGCGGCGCCGCGTCGGACTGGCGGCGGACCAGTTCATAGTCCAGCAGCATGTGCGGCGGGCCATCCTCGCTCTGGGTGCGGCGGCCCTTGATGTGGCGGACCAGCAGGTCGACCGCCGCTCGCGACATGGCGCTGATCGGCTGGCGGATGGTGGTCAGTTCCGGCCAGATGGTGGTGGCGAGCGAGGTATCGTCGAAGCCGCAGACGGTAAGGTCGCCCGGCACGTCCAGCCCGTTGCGATGGGCGATCGCCACCGTCGCGGCGGCCATGTCGTCATTGCTGGCGAAGATGGCGGTCGGCGGATTGTCCCGCGCCAATATATGCTCGGCCGCGTCCAGGCCGGAACGGTAGGTGAAGAAACCCTGTTCCACCAGCGCATCGTCCAGCGCGATGCCTGCTTCGCTAAGTGCCCGGATATAGCCCTGATAGCGTTCCTCGCTCGCGCTCAGGTTCGGATGCCCCTTGATGAAGCCGATGCGGTTATGGCCAAGGCCAATCAGGTGCCGGGTCATTTCATAGGCCGCGCCCCGGTCGTCGATGCTGACCGCGGCCAGGCTGGCGGGCGCATGGCCGGTCGCCACCACGACGGCGGGGATGCCCGCCTCGCGCAGCGCATCGATCATCGCTTCATGGTCGCACAGCGGCGGCGGCAGCACGACGCCGTCGATCCGGCCGCGCACCAGATGGTCGACCACCGCCTTGATCGCGGTCTGCTCGTCCCATTTCTCGACGACCAGGTCGATGCCGGCGCGGCTCGACTGGTCGAGGCTCCCGACCAGGAATTCCGACAGATAGGATGCCGACGGGTTGGAATAGAGCAGGCCGATCCGCGTCTCGTCGCCGCCCGCCAGGCTGCGCGCGGCGGCGCTGGGGGAGTAGTTGAGCGCGGCGATTGCCGCCTCCACCTTCTCCTTGGTCGCCGCCCGCACCACCTGTTCACCGTTGATTACCCGCGACACCGTCATCGGCGACACGCCGGCATGTTTCGCCACATCGTTGATGGTGGGCGCGTTGCGCTGGCGGCGGGAACTTCTGGCTTCCATCAGGATTTCGGGGCCTTCGACATGGGACTAAACCTCTCTGCTAGCGGGATCATTGCGCAAGCTTAAGTAAAATCTCATTTCGGATGCCCCGGCGCATAGGGGAAGCTCAGCGCCTTGTACCAGTCGAGCGGATGCGCGGGCGCCGCGCTGCCGGCGGGCAGGGGGCGGCCGGACACCGACTGGAAATAGGCGATGCAGGCGTCGCGCCACCATATCGCTTCGCGATGCTGGATCGCCAGGAAGGTCTCGACCTGGGCGAAGCGCTCGGCATCGACCTGGGGCTTGAGCTTGGCCCAGTCCCGCTGCATCGCTGCCACCGTTTCGACGCCCCGGTCATAATGGTGGATGAGGCCGTCCCACAGCGTCTCGCCCGAAGCCAAGCGATAGTCCCAGGGCAGGTGATGGAACCACAGCAGTTCGCGCTCCGGCGTGGTCTTCGGATTGTCCAGCAGCTTCGCCAGCGCCGGCGCATATTGGCCGGTGGCATTGCTGCCCGTCCTGGTCCGGTCAAAGCCGATGCCCTGCCTGTCGGCCTTGTGATAATAGACCGGGTTCCATTCGGGCCGCGCCAGTTCGGACACCCAGGGGGCGGGGCCATAATGATGGCCGGTGCCCATGATATGGGCCAGGCCCAGCGGCGTCATATAGTCGATCGCCGCCTCGCGCGATCCCATCATCATCGCGACGATCGGCGCAACCACCCTGGGATCGGGGGAGAAGGTCTGCGCCGCCCATTCGCGCGCGACAGCCTCGGCGGTCAGGTCCGTGTCCCACGCCATGCGGCCGAACGCATACCAGTCCGCCTGGTTGAAGATCGACCCGCTCCAGTCGCGGTCGACGCCGATATTGGCGACCCCGGCGATGCCGGTCAGCTTGTGGCCTTCCAGCGATCCGTCGATCACCTTGGCGACGGTCGATCCCTTGCCCCTGGCCAGCGTGTCGCTCTTCAGCGTCTCCTCGAACAGCGTGCCCAGATAGGTGAGGTGGGTCGACTGGCCCAGATATTCCTTGGTGATCTGAAATTCCATCATCAGCGGCGTCTTGGGCATCGCGCCGAACAGCGGGTGGAAGGGTTCGCGCGGCTGGAAGTCGATCGCGCCATTCTTCACCTGGACGATGACATTGTCGGCAAACTGGCCGTCGAGCGGCTTGAAGTCGCTATAGGCCTGCTTGGCGCGATCGTCGGGATTGTCATGGGCATAGACGAAGGCGCGCCACATCACGATGCCGCCATGCGGCTTGACCGCAGCCGCCAGCATGTTGGCGCCGTCGGCATGGGTGCGCTTGTAATCCTGGGGGCCGGGCTGGCCCTCGCTGTTCGCCTTCACCAGGAAACCGCCGAAATCGGGGATCGCCTTGTAGATTTCGTCGGCCTTGGCCTTCCACCAGGCGGCAACCGCCGGGTCGAGCGGATCGGCGCTTTTCAGGCCATCCAGTTCCATCGGCGCGGTCCATTTGACCGACAGATAGACCTTGATGCCATAGGGGCGGAACAGGTCGGCCAGCGCCGCCGCCTTGGCGATATAGGCCGCGGTCAGGCTGTCCGACTTGGCATTCACATTGTTGAGCACCGTGCCGTTGATGCCCAGCGACGCGTTGGCGCGGGCATAGTCGGTATAGCGCGGTCCCTTATAATCGGGCAGGCGCCACCAGTCCCAGATCGACTGGCCAGCATAGCCGCGCTCCACAGTGCCATCCAGATTGTCCCAATGGTTGAGCAGGCGCAGGCCGATGCGCGGCGCGCTGCGCATATCGATCCGGTCGAGCGCCGCGCCGGTGCGGGCAAGGCGCAGCCAGGCATAGGCGCCGTGCAGCACGCCGACATCGGTCGCGCCGGCAATCACCGTCACCGGCTTGCCCGCGATCGTCAGGCTGCGAATCGCATAGCCGTCCGCGCCCAGCCCGTCGGTCGGCACCGATGGCTTGTCCTGCCGCGCTGCCGATTGCAGCAGGATCGCACCTTGCTGCACTGTTGCTGTCAGGGGCACGGTGGCGCCGGTCAGCCCGGCAATGCCGCGCTGCAATTCCTGCCTTGCGATCGTCAGGGTAGGGCTGGTCCCGCCGACAATGCTGCGGGCGTTGGCCCCGATCTGTTGGGCAGCGGCGGCATCGGCCGGCGCATTGCGCAACCACAGATCATAACCGTCTTCCGCCAGCGCGCGGGGCGCGCTGATCAAAAGGGCGCTGGCCATGATCCAGCAAAACAGGCGCGCAAACATTCGGTCCTCTCCCCCTTGGCCCGCAGGCAATTTTTTGGTGCATTGCCAACGGTGGCATTGACAAGCAGCTCTTGGGTTGTGATGGTAACGCTATCAGTTGATCGGCGGCAAGCAAAAAGGAAAGCCGCGACAAAATTGGAGAGGGGCGTCGTGATCCGGTCAGTTCAGTTTTTGTGCGCAGCATCAGCGCTGTCGCTGGTGATGGCGGCGCCGCTCACGCCCGTTATAGCGGCGCCCGCAACCGGCCAGTCGGCTCGCCCGCTCTACAAGGATGCGTCCGCCCCGATCGAGGCGCGCGTCGATGATCTGCTGGCGCGCATGACGCTGGATGAAAAGATCGCCCAGATCACCACCGTCTGGACCGACAAGGTGAAGCTGCTGGACGCGCAGGGCGAACTGGACCCAAGCAAGCTCAGCCCGACCTTCCCCAACGGCATCGGTCATTTCACCCGTCCGTCGGACGGCCGTGGCAGTTTCAGCCCGCGCGTCGTGCCCGGCCGCGATCCGCGCCGCACCGTGGCGCTGGTCAACGGCTTGCAGAAATGGGCGATGACGCAGACCCGCCTCGGCATCCCGATCCTGTTCCATGAGGAAGGGTTGCACGGCTATGCCGCCGTTGGCGCCACCAGCTTCCCCCAGTCGATCGCCATGGCGTCGAGCTGGGATCCGGCCATGCTGCGCCAGGTCAATCAGGTGATCGCCCGTGAAATCCGCGCGCGCGGCGTGCCGATGGTGCTCTCGCCCGTGGTCGACATCGCCCGCGACCCGCGCTGGGGCCGGATCGATGAAACCTATGGCGAGGATCCCTATCTGGTCGGCGAAATGGGCGTTGCTGCGGTCGAGGGGCTTCAGGGTGTTGGCCGTTCGCGCACGCTCCAGCCCAATCATGTCTTCGCCACGCTCAAGCATCTGACCGGCTATGGCCAGCCCGAAAGTGGCACCAATATCGGCCCGGCGCCGGTGTCGGAACGCGAACTGCGCGAGAATTTCTTCCCGCCCTTCGAACAGGTGGTGAAGCGCACCGGCATCGAGGCGGTGATGGCCAGCTATAACGAGATTGACGGCGTGCCCAGCCACGCCAATCGCTGGCTGCTGGAAAATATCCTGCGGGAAGAATGGGGCTTTCGCGGCGCCGTCGTCTCCGATTATTCGGCCGTCGATCAGCTGATGAGCATCCACCATATCGCCGCCAATCTGGAAGAGGCAGCGATGCGGGCGCTCGACGCCGGTGTCGACGCGGACCTGCCCGAGGGCCTGTCCTACGCCACGCTCGGCAAGCTGGTGCGCGAGGGCAAGGTCAGCGAGGCGAAGGTCGATCTCGCCGTGCGCCGCATGCTGGAGCTGAAGTTCCGCGCCGGCCTGTTCGAAAATCCCTATGCCGACGCCAATGCGGCGGCCGCGATCACCAATAATGAAGATGCCCGCGCGCTCGCCCGCACCGCAGCCCAGCGTTCCATCACCCTGCTCAAGAATGATGGCATGCTGCCCTTGAAGCCGGAAGGCACGATCGCGGTGATCGGCCCCAGCGCGGCGGTCGCGCGGCTGGGCGGCTATTATGGTCAGCCGCCGCACAGCGTTTCGATCCTCGAAGGGATCAAGGCGCGGGTCGGCGCCAAGGCGAAGATCGTCTTCGCCCAAGGCGTGAAGATCACCGAGGATGACGACTGGTGGGCCGACAGCGTCACCAAGTCGGACCCGGCCGAAAACCGCAAGCTGATCGCCCAGGCGGTCGAGGCGGCGCGCAATGTCGACCGCATCATCCTGACCTTGGGCGACACCGAACAGTCGAGCCGCGAGGGCTGGGCCGACAATCATCTGGGCGACCGCCCCAGCCTCGACCTCGTCGGCGAGCAGCAGGAACTGTTCGATGCATTGAAAGCGCTGGGCAAGCCGATCACCGTCGTCCTCATCAACGGCCGTCCCGCTTCCACGGTGAAGGTCAGCGAACAGGCCAACGCCATCCTCGAAGGCTGGTATCTGGGCGAGCAGGGCGGCAATGCCGTGGCCGACATCCTGTTCGGTGACGTCAATCCGGGCGGCAAGCTGCCCGTCACCGTGCCGCGTTCGGCCGGCCAGTTGCCGCTCTTCTACAATATGAAGCCCTCGGCCCGGCGCGGCTATCTGTTCGACACCACCGACCCGCTCTATCCCTTCGGCTTCGGCCTTAGCTACACCAGCTTCAGCCTGTCGGCGCCGCGCCTGTCCGCCACCCGGATCGGCACCGGCGGCAAGACCAGCGTCTCGGTCGATGTCCGCAACACCGGCGCGCGGGAAGGGGACGAGGTCGTCCAGCTCTATATCCGCGACAAGGTCAGCTCGGTCACCCGCCCGGTCAAGGAGTTGAAGGGCTTCCAGCGCGTGACGCTGAAACCCGGCGAGAGCCGCACCGTCACCTTCACCGTCGGCCCCGAGGCGCTGCAGATGTGGAACGACCAGATGCACCGCGTTGTCGAACCCGGCGATTTCGAGATCATGACCGGCAACAGCTCGGTCGCGCTCCAGTCCACTACCCTGACGGTGCAATAAGCCATGATGACGACCCGCTTCGCCCGCCGCCAGGCTCTTGGTCTGCTCGCCTCCACCTCTGCGCTCGCCGCCGCCCCGCTGGCGGCGAAGGGGAAGGGCGGTCCGCTCTACAAGGATGCATCCGCCCCTATCGACCTGCGCGTGCGCGACCTGCTCGACCGCATGACCCTGGAGGAAAAGGTCGGCCAGATCATCGCGCTCTGGGCGACCAAGGCCGACATCATGGACGATCTCACCTTCTCGCCGGCCAAGGCGAGCAAGGCTTATCCCGCCAGCTTCGGCCAGATCACCCGCCCGTCCGACCGGCGCGGCGCACCCAATGGATCGACCCAGGCCGGCGGCGTCGGCGCGCGCTGGCGTACCCCGGCCGATACCGTCGCCTTCATCAACGCCGTCCAGAAATGGGCGGTGGAAGAGACCCGCCTCGGCATCCCGATCCTCTTCCACGAGGAATCGCTCCACGGCTACATGGCGACCGACGCCACCATGTTCCCGATGGCGATCGGCCTTGCCGGCAGTTTCGATCGCCAGCTCATGACCGATGTTCAGTCGGTTATTGCTCGGGAAGTCCGTGCGCGCGGCGTCCATCTCGCGCTTTCGCCGGTGGTCGACATCGCCCGCGACCCGCGCTGGGGCCGGATCGAGGAAACCTTTGGCGAAGACCCCTATCTCTGCGGCGAGATGGGCGTTGCTGCCGTGCTGGGCCTGCAGGGGGAGGGCAAGCAGATCGGTCCGGACAAGGTCATGGCCACGCTCAAGCATATGACCGGCCATGGCCAGCCGCAGGCGGGCGAGAATATCGCGCCCGCGCCGATCAGCGAACGCGAACTGCGCGAGAATTTCTTCCCGCCCTTCCGTCAGGTGGTCAAGCGCACCGGCATCGCCGCCGTGATGCCCAGCTATAACGAGATTGACGGCGTCCCCAGCCACCAGAATAAATGGCTGCTCGGCGATATCCTGCGCGGCGAATGGCATTTCGATGGCGCCGTGGTCAGCGATTATGGCGCCGTCCCCGAACTCGACACCATCCATCATGTCCAGCCCGACCTGGAGGCGACGGCCCTTGCCGCGCTCCGTGCCGGGGTCGATTGCGAGCTGCCCGATGGCCTGGCCTATCGCACGCTCGTGGAGCAGGTCCGCGCCGGAAAAGTGCCCCTTGAGGCCGTCAATCTCGCCTGCACGCGGATGTTGACGCTCAAGTTCCGCGCGGGCCTGTTCGAAAATCCCTGGCCACGCGCCGATTATGATGCGCTCACCGGCAATGCGGAGGCGCGCGCGCTGGCGCTCAAGGCGGCGCACAAGTCGATCGTCTTGCTCAAGAATGACGGCACCTTGCCGCTCAAGCCCGGCGCCCATCGCAAGGTGGCCGTGATCGGCCCCAATGCCGCGATCGCGCGGCTGGGCGGCTATTCCTCGATCCCGCGCCAGGCGGTTTCACTGCTCGATGGCATCACGGCGAAGCTCGGCAACCGGGCGGACATCGTCCACGCCCAGGGCGTCTTCATCACCCAGAGCGAGGATCGCTCGGTGGACGAAGTGCTGCTGGCCGATCCGGCGAAGAACCGCCAGCTGATCGCCGAAGCGGTCGAGGTCGCGAAGACCGCCGACATCATCCTGCTGGCCATCGGCGACACCGAACAGACCAGCCGCGAAGGCTTTGCCAAAAACCATCTGGGCGACCGCACCAGCCTCGATCTGGTCGGCGAGCAGAATGAGCTGTTCGCCGCGATGAAGGCGACCGGAAAGCCGGTGGTGGTGTGCGCCATCAACGGCCGCCCGCCCAGCTATCCGGCCGTGGTCGATGGCGCCAATGCGCTGATCGAATGCTGGTATCCGGGGCAGGAGGGCGGCACGGCCATGGCCGACATATTGTTCGGCGACGTCAATCCGGGTGCCAAGCTGCCCGTCACCGTCGCGCGCGACGCGGGCCAGATCCCGATCTTCTACAACCGCAAGCCATCCTCTCGGCGCGGCTATCTCTTCGCCGATGCCAGCCCGCTTTTCCCGTTCGGCTTCGGCCTCAGCTACACCAAATTCGCCTTTGGTCCGCCGCGCCTGTCGGCCAGCCGCATTGGCGTGGGCGGCGACGTGACGGTGGAGGTCGATGTCCGCAATGTCGGCACTGTCGCGGGCGAGGAAGTGGTGCAGCTCTATGTCCATGACCAGACCGCCTCGGTCACGCGCCCGCTCAAGGAATTGAAGGGCTTCGAACGGATCGCGCTGGCGCCCGGCGAAAGCCGCACCGTGCGCCTGACCATCGGCCCGGAGGCCTTCGCGCTGTGGAATCTCGACATGCGCGAAGTGGTCGAACCCGGCCTGTTCGACATCATGGTCGGGCCGGACAGCGCCACGCTTCAGACGGTTACATTGGAGATCGCCTGATGGTATTGGCCTGACCAATATCGTTGAAGGCAAATTGATTATCGCCTATGGCCATGATTGGTCATACCAGTTTTAGGGGAGCTTCCATGCCCAAGATTACCGGCGCCAAGGTCATTGTCACCTGCCCTGGCCGCAATTTCGTCACCCTCAAGATCGAGACCGAAGAGGGCGTCTATGGTCTGGGCGATGCGACCCTCAACGGCCGCGAACTGTCCGTCGCCTCCTATCTGCAGGACCATGTCATTCCCTGCCTGATCGGCCGGGACGCGCACCAGATCGAGGATATCTGGCAATATCTCTACAAGGGCGCCTATTGGCGTCGCGGCCCGGTGACGATGTCGGCGATCGCCGCCGTCGATACCGCGCTCTGGGACATCAAGGGCAAGATTGCCGGCCTGCCTGTCTATCAGCTACTCGGCGGCGCCAGCCGGGAAAGCGTCATGGTCTATGGCCATGCCAATGGCACGACGATCGAGGATACGGTCAAGGTCGCGCTGGAATATCAGGCCCAGGGCTACAAGGCGATCCGCATCCAGTGCGGCGTCCCTGGCATGGCGTCGACCTATGGCGTGTCGAAGGACAAATATTTCTACGAACCCGCCGACGCCGACCTGCCGACCGAAAATGTCTGGAACACCAGCAAATATCTCCGCATCGTCCCCGAACTGTTCAAGGCCGCGCGCGAGGCGCTGGGCTGGGACGTGCATCTGCTGCACGACATCCATCATCGCCTGACCCCGATCGAGGCCGGTCGCCTGGGCAAGGATCTGGAACAATATCGCCCCTTCTGGCTGGAAGATGCGACCCCGGCGGAAAATCAGGACGCGTTCAAGCTGATCCGCCAGCACACCACCACGCCGCTGGCCGTGGGCGAGATCTTCAATTCGATCCATGATTGCCGCGAGCTGATCCAGAACCAGCTGATCGACTATATCCGCGCCACCGTGGTCCATGCCGGCGGCATCAGCCATCTGCGCAAGATCGCGAACCTCGCCGATCTCTATCAGGTCCGCACCGGCTGCCACGGCGCGACCGACCTGTCGCCGGTCTGCATGGCCGCCGCGCTCCACTTCGACCTGTCGGTGCCCAATTTCGGGGTGCAGGAATATATGCGCCACACGCCCGAGACCGATGCCGTCTTCCCCCATGCCTACACGTTCGAAAACGGCGCCATGCATCCGGGTGACAAGCCGGGCCTGGGCGTCGATATCGACGAAGAACTGGCCGCCAAATATGAATATAATCGCGCCTTCCTGCCGGTGAACCGGCTCGAAGACGGCACCATGTTCAACTGGTGATCGCTTGACCTGCTTTGGCCACTCCACTCCGTCATCCCCGCGAAAGCGGGGATCCATCTCCTGCCATAGCCCCAATCGCGAGGTCCGGAGGTGGATTCCCGCGTTCGCGGGAATGACGAAACATTGTCGGAGTGGCCAATGACCACCATCCCCAAACCGTCCGGAAAGGTCCGCTGGATCGTCTGCGGCCTGCTCTTTGCGGCGGTGGTGCTGAGCTATATCGACCGGCTCGTCCTGCCGACGCTCAAGCCCGATCTGCAGGCCCGCTATGGCTGGAGCGAGAGTGGCTATGCCGATCTCGCCATCTGGTTCCAGGCGGGCTACGGCATCGCCTATGTCGCCTTCGGCCGGCTGATCGACCGGATCGGCGCGCGGGCCGGCTATGCGCTGGCGGTCGGCCTGTGGACGGTCGGCCATGTCATGCACATCTTCTTCACCTCGACCGCCGGCATGCTGTTCGCCCGCATCCCGCTGGCGATCGGTGAGGCGGGGACGTTCCCGGCGGCGATCGCCGCCACCAATGAATGGTTCCCCAAGAAGGAACGCGCCTTCGCCATCGGCATCTTCAATGCCGGCTCCAATGTCGGCGCGATCCTGACGCCGCTGATTGTCCCGGTCATCGCCGTGACGCTGGGCTGGCGCTGGGCCTTCATCCTCACCGGCCTGCTGACGGTCTTCTGGCTCGCCGCCTGGCTGACCTTCTACCGTCGCCCGCGCGAGAAGAAGGGGCTGAGCGCCGAGGAACTGGCCTGGATCGAGGCGGACCCGCAGGAACCGGCCCGCCCGGTCAAGTGGCGCACCCTGTTCCGCTATCGCCAGACCTGGGCCTATATGACCTCGCGCTTCCTCATCGATCCGGTCTGGTGGACCTTCCTCTTCTGGCTGCCCGATTTCTTCAACAAGCAATATGGCGTGAAGATGCTGGACTTCGGCCCGCCGCTGATCGCCGTCTATCTGCTGGCCGATGTCGGTTCGGTCGCGGGCGGCTGGCTGTCGTCGCGCCTGATGGGCCGGGGCATGGCCATCAACCGCGCCCGCAAGACGGCGATGTTCTGCGCCGGGCTTTGCGCCCTGCCGATCGCCTTTGCCGCACAGGCGCCTAGCATGTGGATTGCGGTCGGCCTGATCGGCCTCGCCTGCGCCGGGCATCAGGGCTTCTCGGCCAATGTCTATGCGCTGCCGGGCGATCTCTTTCCGCGCTGGATGGCGGGGTCGGTGGTCGGCCTTGGCGGGCTGGCCGGCGCGATCGGCGGCATGCTGATGGCCAAGTTCGCCGGCATCATCCTGGAAACCGTCGGCAGCTTCCAGCCGATCTTCATCGTCGCATCCTGTGCCTATCTGCTGGCGCTGCTGGTGCTGCACCTTATCGTCCCGCGCTATGCGCCCGTGACTCTCTCGCAAGAGGCTGCCTGATCCTGTGACCCGTCTATCGTCCGCCACGCTCGCCGGCCTGCCCGCCGATATCGTCCGTCCCGGCTATGATCGCGCGGCGGTCCGCCCCGGCGTCGTCCATCTCGGCATCGGCGCCTTCAACCGCGCGCATCAGGCGGTCATCTTCGATGATGCGCTGATCGCTGGCGACCTGCGCTGGGGCGTGATCGCCGCGTCGCTGCGTTCGCCCGGCGTGCGCGACCAGATGATGCCGCAGGATTGCCTCTACACGATGCTGGTGCGCGATGGTTCGGCCGAGCAGGCGCGCATCATCGGTGTGGTGAGCGAGGTACTGGTCGCGCCGGAAGACCCGGCCGCGCTGGTCGCCGCGCTCGCCGCGCCCGACACCCATATCGTTACCCTCACCGTGACCGAGAAGGGCTATAAGCTCGATCCCGCGACCGGCGCCCTGATCGAGGGCGATCCCCAGCTCGCCGCCGACCTTGCCTCGCTCGCCGCGCCGCAGACCGCGCCCGGCTTCCTCGTCGCCGCGCTGGCCGCACGCCGGGCCGCGGGCCTGCCGCCCTTCACCGCGATCAGTTGTGACAATCTGCCGCACAACGGCACGCGCCTGCGCAACGCTGTGCTGGCGCTCGCCGCCCGGCACGACCCGGCGCTGGCCGACTGGATCGCGGCGGAAGGGGCCTTCCCCGAAACCATGGTCGACCGCATCGTTCCCGCCACCACCGACGCCGACATCGCCGCGCTCGCCGCCCGGCTGGGCGTGGAGGATCAGGCGATGGTCAAGACCGAACCCTTCCTGCAATGGGTGATCGAGGACAAATTCTGCGGCCCACGCCCGGATTTCGGCGCCGGGGTCCAGGTCACTGCCGCCGTCGCCCCCTGGGAGGAGGCGAAGCTGCGCCTGCTCAACGGCGCGCATAGCGGCATCGCCTATCTCGGCGGTCTCGCCGGCATCGACCATGTCCATGAAGTGCTGGCGCTGCCCGAAGCCCGGCATTTCGTCGAAAGTATGTGGGACGAGGCGCAGACCACCCTGACGCCGCCGCCCGAACTGGACGTCGCCGCCTATCGCCGCGAGCTGATGGCGCGTTTCGACAATCCGACCCTGCAGCATCGCACCCGCCAGATCGCAATGGATGGCTCGCAAAAGCTGCCCCAGCGCCTGCTCGCCACCATCGCCGCGCGGCTGTCGGCAGGGCAGGGGATCGATGCCCTGTCGCTCGCCGTCGCCGCCTGGGTCCGCTGGCAGGCCGGCGTCGATGACCGGGGCGAAGCCCATGTCGTCGACGATCCGCTCGCCGCCGCCATCGCCGCCCGTCTGGCCGACGCATCCTCGACGCAAGCCCGTGTCGACGCGATCCTGGCCTTCGACGCCGTGGTGCCCGCCGACCTTGCCGGCAACGCCGCCTTCCGCGCCGCGCTGACCCGCTGGCTCGCGATTCTCGAAGCCGACGGTGCCCGCGCCGCGCTCGCTCAGCTCTGACGGGAGCCCCTGATGAAGACCCTGCGCACCATCCTGCTCGCCTCCTGCCTGCTCAGCCCGGCCACCCTGCTGGCTGCGCCGCGCGACAGCGTCTCGATCAGTCGCGACTGGCGCTTCACCAAGGGCGATCCTGCCGGCCTGACCGAGGATCTGCGCTATGATGTACGCCCGCCCATTGAGGATGCCGGCGACGGCAAGGTGGCCGATGCCCGCCCCGACGCGGCGGTGCGGGTGGACGATAGCGGCGCGCGCGTGCTCAAGCCCTGGATCTTGCCCAGCGCCAACGCCTTCATCAATGATCCCGCCAAGCATCACACCCGTCCCGCCGGCAATCCGGGCGGCACCGTCTCCTATGTCCAGCCCGGCTTTGACGACAGCGGCTGGACCCATGTCGACCTGCCGCACGACTGGGCGATCGCCGGTCCCTTCATCAAGGACGGCCCCTATGGCGGCATGGGCCGCCTGCCCAGCTGGGGCATTGGCTGGTATCGCAAGGCGCTGACCATCCCCGCCAGTGACAAGGGCAAGTCGATCTTCCTCGATGTCGAAGGGGCGATGTCCTACGCCACCGTCTGGTTGAATGGAAAGCTCGTCGGCGGCTGGCCCTATGGCTATAACAGCTTCCGCCTCGACCTTACCCCCTATGCGGTGCCGGGCGGCCAGAACCAGCTGGTGATCCGCCTCGACAATCCCCAGGCGTCGGCGCGCTGGTATCCGGGCGGCGGCCTCTATCGCGACATCTATCTCACCACCACCAACAAGGTCCATGTCGGCCAGTGGGGCAGCATCGTCCGCACGCCGCAGGTCAGCAAGGCGCAGGCCAGCGTGGACCTCAGCCTCACCCTCGACAATGACGGCGACACCCCGGCGCAGGTCGAGGTGGCGACTGCCCTCTATGCGATCGACGCGACTGGCAAGCGCATCGGCCGCCCGGTCGCCAGCATCGCCCGCCAGTCCACCAGCATTGCTCCCCATGGCAAGGCGGAGCTGAAGGGCAGCACGATCCTCAGCAACCCGCGCCTCTGGGGGCCGCCGCCCACGCAAGCGCCCAACCGCTATGTCGCCGTCTCCACCGTGACCCAGGGCGGCAAGCTGATCGACAGCTACGAGACCCGCTTCGGCGTGCGCGACATCAAGTTCGATCCCGACAAGGGCGTGATCGTCAATGGCGAGCAGATCCCGCTGCGCGGCGTCAACAATCATCATGACCTGGGCGCGATCGGCGCCGCCTTCAACGCCCGCGCGGCCGAGCGCCAGCTCGAAATATTGCGCGACATGGGCACCAACGCCGTGCGCATGAGCCATAATCCGCCCGCGCCCGAACTGCTCGAACTCACCGACCGCATGGGCTTCCTGGTGATGGACGAGGTGTTCGACAGCTGGGAGAAGAAGAAGACCCCGCACGACTTCCACCTGATCTTCCCGGATTGGCATGAGGCCGATGCGCGCGCCATGCTGCGCCGCGACCGCAACCATCCCTCGATCATCATCTGGAGCATCGGCAACGAGGTCGGCGAACAATATGATGGCGAGGCGGGGGCGAAAATCGGCCGCGAACTGGTCGCCATCGCCCATCAGGAAGACCCGACCCGTCCCGCCACCAGCGCGATGAACTATGCCAAGGCGGACATGCTGCTGCCGACCACCGTGGACGTCATCAGCCTCAATTATCAGGGCGCCGGCATTCGCGGCATCGTTGGCCAATATCCCGCCTTCCGCGCGAAATTCCCGGACAAGCTCATCCTGTCCACCGAAAGCGCCTCGGCCCTTTCCAGCCGCGGCGAATATATGTTCCCGGTCGCCGGCGCGATCAGCGGCCCGGTCCGTCCCTGGTCCGGCGGCAATCCCGACACGCATCAGGTTTCCGCCTATGAGATGCACGCCGCCGATTTCGGCTCCTCGCCCGACCGGGTCTGGGCCGCCGATGACCAGAATCCCTATGTCGCGGGCGAGTTCGTCTGGACCGGTTTCGACTATCTGGGCGAACCGACCCCCTATTACACGTCGCGCAGTTCCTATTCCGGCATCCTCGATCTCGCCGGTTTCCCCAAGGACCGCTTCTGGCTCTACCAGGCGCGCTGGCGGCCCGACCTCAAATTCGCGCATATCCTGCCGCACTGGACCTGGCCTGACCGCGCCGGCCAGATCACCCCGGTCCATGTCTTCTCCTCGGCCGACGAGGCGGAGCTGTTCGTCAACGGCAAGTCGCAGGGCAAGGTCAAGAAGCGCGATTATGAATATCGCTTCCGCTGGGACTATGTCGTCTATGAACCGGGCGAGGTGAAGGTCGTCACCTGGAAGAAGGGCCATCCCTGGGCGACCGAGACGATCCGCACCGTGGGCGAGGCGGCGAAACTGTCGCTGACCGCCGATCGCTCCGCCATCGCCGATGACGGTCGTGACCTCAGTTTCGTCACGCTCAAGATCCTCGACAACGACGGCAATGTCGTCCCCGCCGCCAAGCAGGACATAAGCTTCTCGATCGAGGGACCGGGCGAGATTGTCGCCACCGACAATGGCGACCCGACCGATCTGACCGCCTTTCCGTCGCATGATCGCAAGGCTTTCAACGGCTTGGCGCTAGTGATCGTGAAGGCCAAGCCGGGCGAGAAGGGGCGGGTAACCGTCCGCGCCAGCGCACCGGGCCTGACCGCGGCGCAGGCCGTCGTCAGCACAAATGCCACAGTCCGCTGAAAATTAATAACGTTACCATTTTCGTCCGTCCCATATCTTGACAATTGGGACGGGCACTTTATTGGTCTGCATCTGATAGCGCTACCAGATACGCCCACCGGATAGTCGGGGGCAGCGCTCGGGGAGAGGTTGTATGAACGTTTCACGCCATCATAATATCCGTGCGGCCCTGTTCGCCGCATCCGCCTTCGGTGCGCTGGGCCTGGCCCAGGCCGCCGCTGCGCAGGATGCCGCTGCACCGGCCGAAACCGCCGCCGCGCCGCAGGACAGCGAAACCGCCGACATCGTCGTCACCGGTATCCGCGCCTCGCTGGAAAGCGCCACCAACGCCAAGAAGAATGCGGTTGCGTTTGGCGACTCGATCTTCGCGGAAGATATCGGCAAGCTGCCCGCCACCAACCTCGCTGAAACGCTGAACCGCATGCCCGGCGTGCGCCTCAACCGCGACATCAACGGTGAAGGCACCCAGGTCGCGATCCGCGGCCTTGGCCCCAGCTTCACTCGCGTGCTGCTCAACGGTTCGCAGCTTCAGGTCGCATCGGATGGCGGCACCAACGGCGGCAGCGCCAACCGCGAAGTCGATCTCGACTTCTTCCCGTCGGAACTCTTCACCCGCCTCGACCTCGCCAAGAGCCCGTCGCCCTCGACGCTCGAAGGCGGCATCGCCGGCACCGTCAACCTGCGCAATGCCCGTCCCTTCGACAAGGAAGGCACCCATGTCACCGTCGTGGCGCAGGGCCAATATACCGACAATAACGACAAGTTCAGCCCGCGCGGCGCGATCGTCGCCAGCCACACCACCGACACGTTCGGCATCCTCGTCGGCGTTGCCGGCGTGAAGACCAAGACCCGCGTCGATGGCTTTGAATCGGTCGGCTGGACCGACGGTAATCTCGGCACCGGCGACGCCGGCGGCAATAATTTCTCCTGGGCCTCGGTCGTTCCCAACAATACCGGCCATGGCCTGGTCGCCGGCCAGCCGGTCGATGTCGTCGCCACGTCGGGCCTCACCCGCGACCAGCTCAGCACCGCACTGATCCCGCGTCTTGGCCGCAAGAGCCTGACCGAAGGCGATCGCTCGCGCATCTCGGCGCTGGCCTCGCTCGAATGGCGCCCGTCGGACGAGCTGCATTTCGCCCTGGACGGCATCTGGGCCAAATCCAAGCGCGATTACAGCAAGGTCAACATGAACTGGCAGGTCCGCAACTCGGGGCCGGGCACCAGTGCCCAGTCGACCGGCGGCATGGTGCCGATCGACCTGACCGTCGATGACAATGGCGTCGTCACGAGCGGCACCTTCGCCAACTCCTCCTATTTCCTCGAAGCCAGCCTGTTCAAGCAGACGACCAAATTCTGGAACGTCAACCCGAGCGTCAGCTGGCAGCCGACCGAGGATCTGAAGGTCGACCTCAGCGCCAACTGGTCGAAGAGCCGCTTCTTCCGCGAACAGCCGACCTGGGCGTTCCAGACCACGCCGCAGTCGGGCGTCGAAACCTATTATGACAATACCGGTGGCGACTATCCGTCGATCACCAGCAATCTCGACCTCAACGATCCGAACAACGGCAGCTGGCAATGGTATCGCCAGAATATCCAGCTGGTCCGTCGCAAGACCGAGACCAAGGGCGCGCATCTCGACGTGACCTATGGCGATGACATGTTCAACGTGAAGGTCGGCGGCGCCTATGATCAGGCGACCCGTTCGATCCGCGCCTATGACAACAGCACCGCCTATCAGCTGTCGGTCTGCGGCACTGGCTGCACCGGCGCCACCGGCACCGTGCCGACCAGCGCCATCGCTCAGTATCTGCGCAGCTCCTCGACCGCCGGCTTCATCGTGCCGGACTTCGATGCGCTCAAGCAGGCCACCAACTATGCCAGCTATCGCGACAGCGCGCCCGAAGCACGCGGTGCCGTCACTGGCGGTGCGACCGGCGACATGGATGAAAAGGTCTGGGGTGCCTATTTCGAACTGAACGGCGTCACGACCATTGCCGGCCGCGACCTGCACATCAACACCGGCATGCGCTACGCCCACACCGACCAGCTGGTCGTCGGGCCGAGCCAGGTCGGCACGGCGATCGTCGACATCACCTCGTCCTCGACCTACGAAAATTTCCTGCCGTCGATCAACCTGACCTATGATGTCGCCGACAATGTGAAGCTGCGTGCGTCGGCCTCGCGGACGATGACCCGCCCGGATGCCGGCGCGATCCTGCCGGGCATCACCTTCTCCGATCCTTCGGCGCTGACCGCCACGGCGGGCAACCCGAACCTCAAGCCCTACACCTCGGACAATTATGACCTGGGCGGCGAAATCTACACCGGCGGCATCGGCTATGTCGGCGTGTCGCTGTTCATGAAGAATATCCAGGGCTTCACCGTCACCACCTCCGAACAGGTTGCCTTCGGGTCGCTCAACATTCCGTTCGACAGCCTGATCTCGACGCAGCAGAACGCCCTCAACGACCGGTCGCTCCAGACCGGCATCCCGGTCGCTCAGCTGCCGATCACCGTGAACCGCCCGGTCAACCTGCGCGATCTCAAGATCAAGGGTATCGAAGCGACCTGGGTGCAGCCGCTCGACTTCCTGGTAAAGGGCCTCGGCTTCTCGGCCAACGGCACCTATCTCAAGCAGTCCTCCTCCTCGGGCCTGGTCGCGACCGGCGTGTCGCCCTGGAGCTACAACCTGCAGGGCTTCTATGAAAATGGCGGTCTGTCGGTCAGCGTGAACTATGTCTGGAATGACGAGGCGATCGCCGTGAACGGTCCGCAGAACGGCATCAACGGCGCCGACCTCAAGTCCGACGCCCGTGGCCAGCTCGACATGTCGGCCGGCTATCAGCTGCCCTTCTTCAACAAGGCGCTGCGCCTGACGCTCGATGTGCTGAACATCACCGACGAGCCGATCCGCACCACCTTCGAATATTCGAACGCGGCCTATTCGGTCTATTATCCCGGCCGCACCGTGCTGGCCGGTATCCGGGCCAACTTCTGATCCTCCCCCAGGGATGCACTGACAGGGCCGGCGGCAACGCCGGCCCTTTTTCTTGGGAGTCGTTGGGAGCGCGGTTCGGCGTAGGGCAGGGCCTTCCAATGTTGGAGGATATTTGGTCTACCCTTGGCCATGAACCCGTCCTCGCTGATCCCTTTGCCATGACCTTGTCGTGACCCGATCGTCGCGTCCCTGTCGCCTCATGGGCGCGTCACTGGCGCGTGGCCATGACCCGGGTGTCGCGTCACCGGCGCGTCGCAGGTCGCGGCCGGCCCGGAAAGGCGCGGAAATGCGTCAACGCCTGCCGCACGACACTGTGAACTTCGATACCGTGATCCTCATATGCCCATTTTGGGGACGCGCCGCCCGCCATCCCCGACCGAAAGGAAGCCGATGATCCGCCCCTTGCTCGCCAGCCTGCCGCTGGCAATGCTGCTGGCCCAGCCCGCCATGGCAAAGACCTGCACGCCGACCTGGGTGTCGGGCTGGGCCTCCTCGCAATTCCGCCCGACCGGCGACGCGGCACTGCCGGCCGGCACGCTCAAGGACCAGTCGCTGCGCCAGATCGTCCGTCCCTCGATCGCCGGGGACCGGCTGCGGGTACGCATCTCCAACCTCGCCGGCACCTCGCCGCTCCATATCGCCGGCGTCAGCATCGCCCGTGCCCCCGCCAGCACATCGCCGGCGATCGATCCCGGCACGCTCATTTCGCTGCGTTTCGATGGCAGCCCGGATCTGATCGTACCGGCCGGCGCCGACTATCTCTCCGACCCGGTGTCGCTGCCGGTCGCCGCGCTCGACAATATCGCCATCACCATCCGCTATCAGGGCGAACCGGAACAGACTTCGCATCCCGGCTCGCGCGCCACTTCCTGGCATCTGCCCGGCGATCATCTGACCGACACGGCGATGGCGGGCGCCGCCTCGTTCGATCATTGGTTCAATCTAGCCGCGCTGGAGGTCGAGCGCTGCGCGCCCGCACGGCTGGTCGTGGCGCTGGGCGACTCCATCACCGATGGCAAGGGATCGACCACCAACGGCAATGATCGCTGGACCGACCGGCTCGCCCAGCGGTTGCAGGCGGACCCCAAGCGCCGCGACATCGCCATCGTCAATCAGGGGATCGGCGGCAACCGGCTGCTGAACGACGGGCTTGGCCCCAATGCGCTGGCCCGGCTCGACCGCGATGTGCTGGCCCAGCCCGGCGTCACCCATCTGGTCTTGCTGGAAGGGGTCAATGATCTTGGCACGCTGACTCGCGACGCCCCGGTCAGTGTCGCGGATCACAAGGCCCATGTCGCCCGCATCATCGGCGCCTATCGCCAGATCATCGCCCGCGCCCATGCGCGCGGGATCAAGGTGATCGGCGCCACCATCATGCCCTTCGTCGGCAATGCCTATTATCATGCCGATGCCCAGAATGAGGCGGACCGGCAGGCGGTCAATGCCTGGATACGCGCGCCGGGCCATTTCGACGGGCTGGTCGATTTCGACCGCGCCACCCGCGATCCCGCGCGCCCCGACCGGCTGCGGCCTGCTTATGATGGCGGCGATGCCCTCCATCCCAATCCGGCCGGCTATCGCGCCATGGGTGACGCCGTGCCGCTGGCCCTGTTCGATTAACATGCATTAACCGCGTGATCCCGATCACGCGGATTTTACGTAAAATCCGCTACGTTTCCCGCGAAAGGGATGACGGGTGATCGAAAAAGCGCCGAGGAAATATCGTCTGCAGGACTATGCCAATGCAGAGGCTGACGTCGCGATCCGCAGCGATCAGGATGTGCTCGACATCTGGCGTTCGACCACCGACTATCATCGCCTGACCCCGCATCAGAAGGCGGCGCGGGCCGAGCTTCAGCGGCGCGGCATCCGGGTAGAAGGGCCTTCGGTCCCGCGTTAACGGCGCGGCCGCTTGCTGCCCGATTCCAGCACCGTCTCCATTGCCACGAAGGTCGATGTGCTGGCGACATGGGGCAGGGCGGAAATCTTCTCGCCCAGCACCATGCGATAGCGGCGAATGTCGGACGTGCGGACCTTGAGCAGATAGTCGAAATTGCTCGCCAGCATATGGCATTCCTCGACCTCCGGGATGCGCCTTACCGCCGCATTGAACTCGCGCAGCGCGCTCTCTCGCGTGTCGCTCAGCTTCACCTCGGTAAAGGCGACATGGTCCATCCCCAGCTTGGCCGGATCGACGATCGCGCGAAAGCCGCGAATGACGCCACTCTCCTGCAACCGCTTCAACCGCACCTGGCAGGGCGTCTTGGACAGGCCAACGCTGGCGGCCAGATCGGTCACGGTCGTGCGGCCATCCTCGACCAGCGCGGCGATGATACGCCGGTCGAACTCATCCATTTCGACCATAGCGGGCTTGTTGCTCATGCAATTTGCCTATCATGCTGCCATTAATAAGTCACTTTGACATTTATCGGGGCATTCATAAGACGGAATGAAATGCGCCGATCGGATATTCTGGTCGCATGACCGACCAGCATCCCTTTGCCGCCTTCGCCCCCGCCATCCGCGACCAGTCGCCGCTGCGCCGGGCGATCACCGCCGCCTATCGCCGCGACGAGGCTGAATGCCTTGCCCCGCTGCTCGACGCGGCGACCTTGCCCGACGCCACCCGCGCCGCCGTGGCGGACACGGCGCGCCATCTGGTCACCACCCTGCGCGCCAATCACAAGGGCACCGGGGTCGAGGGGCTGGTCCAGGAATATTCGCTCTCCAGTCAGGAGGGCGTGGCGCTGATGTGCCTTGCCGAAGCGCTGCTGCGCATTCCCGACAATGACACGCGCGACGCCCTCATTCGCGACAAGATCGCCGATGGCGACTGGAGTTCGCATCTGGGCGGCGGCAAGTCTTTGTTCGTCAACGCCGCGACCTGGGGCCTGGTCGTCACCGGCAAGCTGGTTGGCAGCGTCGATGATCGTGGTCTGGCGGCGGCGCTCGCCCGTCTGGTCGCCCGCGCCGGCGAGCCGGTGATCCGGCGCGGCGTCGACCTTGCCATGCGGATGATGGGCGAACAGTTCGTCACCGGCGAGACGATCAAGGAAGCGGTCAAGCGCGCCAAGGAACTGGAGGCCAAGGGCTTCGCCTATAGCTATGACATGTTGGGCGAGGCGGCGACCACCGCCGCCGACGCCGCGCGCTATTATGCCGATTATGAAAAGGCGATCCACGCCATCGGCAAGGCGTCGGCCGGTCGCGGCATCTATGCCGGCCCGGGCATCTCGATCAAGCTGTCGGCGCTCCACCCGCGCTATGTCCGCGCGCAGGCCGACCGGGTGATGGGCGAATTGCTGCCGGCGGTGAAGCAGCTTGCGCTGCTGTCGAAGCGCTACGACATCGGCCTCAACATCGATGCGGAGGAGGCGGACCGGCTCGAACTCTCCCTCGACCTGCTCGAAAGCCTGGCGCTCGATCCCGACCTTGCCGGCTGGGATGGCCTTGGCTTCGTTGTCCAGGGCTATGGCAAGCGCTGCCCCTTCGTCATCGACTGGATCATCGATCTCGCCCGTCGCGCCGATCGCCGGATGATGGTGCGCCTGGTCAAGGGCGCCTATTGGGATGCGGAGATCAAGCGCGCGCAGGTCGATGGCCTCGCCGATTTCCCGGTCTATACCCGCAAGGTTCATACCGACGTCGCCTATGTCGCTTGCGCCAGGAAGCTGCTGGCCGCACCCGATGCCGTCTTCCCGCAATTCGCGACCCATAATGCCCAGACGCTCGCCACCATCTACCAGATGGCCGGGCCGGACTTCGCGATCGGCAAATATGAGTTCCAGTGCCTGCACGGCATGGGCGAGCCGCTCTATGAACAGGTCGTCGGCAAGGACAAGCTGGACCGTCCGTGCCGCATCTATGCCCCGGTCGGCACGCATGAGACCTTGCTCGCCTATCTCGTCCGCCGCCTGCTGGAAAATGGCGCGAACAGCAGCTTCGTCAACCGCATCGCCGATCCGGATGTCTCCATCGAGGAGATGATCGCCGACCCGGTCGAGATCGTTCGCGCCATGCCGCATCCCGGCGCCCGGCATGACCAGATCGCCGCGCCCGCCGGCCTCTATCCCGATCGCCGCAATTCCGATGGCATCGACCTCAGCGACGAGGGCGCGCTCGCCACGCTGACGCAGGCGCTGCAGCATAGCGCCACCATCGCCTGGACCGCCGCGCCCGAGGGCGGGGAAGGGGAAGCGCGCCCGGTCTGCAATCCCGCCGACCATCGCGACATCGTCGGCACCGTCTGGGAAGCGAGTGCCGACCACGCCCGCGCCGCCGCGATCCGCGCCGCCAACGCCTGCTGGCCCAACACGGCCGTCGCCGATCGCGCCGTCCTGCTGGAGCGGGCGGCCGACGCGATGCAGGACCGGATGTCGGTGCTGCTCGGCCTCATCATGCGCGAAGCCGGCAAGTCGCTGCCCAACGCCATCGCCGAAGTGCGCGAGGCGATCGACTTCCTGCGCTATTATGCGGCGCAGGCGCGCGGCACCTTCGGCCCGGACCAGGCGCCGCTGGGGCCGATTGTCTGCATCAGCCCCTGGAACTTCCCGCTCGCCATCTTCACCGGGCAGGTTGCGGCCGCACTGGTCGCCGGCAATCCGGTGCTGGCCAAGCCTGCCGAGGAAACCCCGCTGATCGCGGCCGAAGCCGTGCGCTTGCTGCATGAAGCCGGCGTGCCCGGCGACGCGCTGCAATTGCTGCCCGGCGACGGCCGGATCGGCGCTGCGCTGGTCGCGGCGCCGGAAGCGGCGGGCGTCATGTTCACCGGCTCGACCGAAGTCGCCCGGCTGATCCAGCGCCAGCTTGCCACCCGCCTGTCGCCCGCCGGCAAGCCGATCTCGCTGATCGCCGAAACCGGCGGCCAGAATGCGATGATCGTCGACAGTTCGGCGCTGGCGGAACAGGTGGTGGCCGACGTCATCGCCTCCGCCTTCGACAGCGCCGGCCAGCGCTGCTCGGCGCTGCGCATATTGTGCCTGCAGGAGGATGTCGCCGACCGCACCCTCACCATGCTGAAGGGCGCGCTCAGGGAATTGCGCATCGGCCGCACCGATCGGCTCGCGGTCGACACCGGCCCGGTCATCACGGCCGAGGCGAAGGCGGGCATCGAACAGCATATCGCCGCGATGCGCGCGCTCGGCCGGAAGGTCGAGCAGCAGGAACTGCCCGAAGAGGCGGCGCACGGCACCTTCGTCGCGCCGACCATCATCGAACTGGACAGCATCGCGGACCTCACCCGCGAGATATTCGGCCCGGTGCTGCACGTCATCCGTTTCCGTCGCGAGCGGATGGATGCGCTGGTCGATGCGATCAACGCCACCGGCTATGGCCTGACCTTCGGCCTGCACACCCGCCTCGACGAGACGGTGGCACGCGTCACCGCGCGGGTGAAGGCCGGCAATATCTATGTGAACCGCAACGTCATCGGCGCGATCGTCGGGGTTCAGCCGTTCGGCGGGCGCGGCCTGTCGGGCACCGGACCCAAGGCGGGCGGACCGCTCTATCTCGGCCGCCTGACCCGCACCGCGCCGGTCTTTGCCGAGCGGGTCGGCTATCTCGCCTCGCCGATCCATGATTTCGTCAGCTGGCTGGAAGCGCAGGACGATCATGAGGCGGCGGCGGTCGCGCGCCATTATGGCGATGCGTCGGCGCTCGGCGTCGAACTGGCGCTGCCTGGCCCGGTCGGTGAGATGAACCTCTATGCGCTGCATCCGCGTGGCCTGCTGCTGCTGCGTCCGGGCACGCGGCGTGGCCTGCTGGCCCAGATGGCCGCCGTGCTGGCGACCGGCAATCGCGCGGTGATCGAGGGCGCGCCGCTGCCACAGGGCCTGCCGGCCAGCGTTGCCGCTCATTTCCTCGCCCAGCCCGACGCGCCCTTTGCCGCGATGCTGGTGGAGGGGGACGCCGACCAGATCCTCGCCGCTACCCAGGCGGTGGCCGAACTGGATGGGCCGATTGTCACCGTCCATGCCGCCGCGCCGGGCGACGAGCGCGCCTGGCATCTCGACTGGCTGCTGGAGGAGGTGTCGACCTCCATCAACACGACCGCCGCGGGCGGCAATGCCAGCCTGATGATGATCGGCTGATAATGAAAAGGGCGGCCTGCACGGGCCGCCCTTTTTCTTTGTCGATAATATCGTGCGTCAGGCGACGCTCAGGCGCACCTCGATATTGCCGCGCGTGGCGTGCGAATAGGGGCAGATCGTGTCCGCTTCGGCGACCAGCGCCTCGGCAGCGGCCTTGTCGACGCCCGGCAGGCTGATTTCCAGCGCGACGTCCAGGCCAAAGCCCTTGTCGCTGCGCGGGCCGATGCCGACCGTCGCGGTGACGCTGGCGTCGGCGGGCACGCGGGGCAGATCCTTGTTCTGGCTGGCGGCGAACTTCATCGCGCCCAGGAAGCAGGCGGCATAGCCCGACGCGAACAGCTGTTCGGGATTATTGCCCTGGCCATTGCCGCCCAGTTCCTTGGGCGTGCCCAGCGTCACCGCGAAGCTGCCATCGGTGGTTGCGGCCTTGCCGTCGCGGCCGCCGGTTGCGGTGGCGCTGGTGGAATAGAGGATCTTGCTGCTCATCGATCGGTCCTTTCGTTTAATCATCTGCGATTAAATCGCGTGCGATCTATATGTGCCTGCCGACGTGAGTCGTCAACCCTTGCGATCATATCGCGTGCGATTTATATTTCGGGGCAAGGAGTATCGCCATGAACACCCCCGCCATGACTGCCCAAGATACCGCGCGCGGCGCGCTCGATGATTTTCTCTGCTTCGGCGTCTATTCGACCGGGCTTGCCTTCAACCGGCTCTACAAGCCGCTGCTCGATCGCTACGGCCTCACCTATCCCCAATATCTGGTGATGGTGGCGCTGGCCCGGCGCGATGACCAGACGGTCGGCGAACTGGGCGGTCAGCTCTTCCTCGAATCCAACACGCTGACCCCGCTGATCAAGCGGCTGGAGGCGGCGGGCTTCGTCACCCGCCAGCGCGACACGGCCGACGAACGGGTGGTGCGGGTGCGCCTGACGCAGCAGGGGCAGTCGGTGGCGCAGGACGTATCAACCTGCGTCCCCGCCGAACTGATGGAGGCCGTCGGCATCTCGATCGAGGAAATCGCCGCGCTCAACCAGTCGCTGGTGACGCTGCGGGAGAAGCTGCAGCGGGCGGCCTGATCGACCCGTCATTCACATGACTCCAGATGCGCGAGATCACGACCGATCCTTCGCCCACGGCAGAAGCGACGCGCTTCACCGATCCGGCGCGCACGTCGCCGACCGCGAAGATGCCGGCGCGGGAGGTTTCATAGGGGGAGGGGGCATCGACCGCATCGCCGGTCAGCACGAACCCCTTGTCGTCGAGCGCCACCAGTCCCGACAGCCAGCCGGTATTGGGCGCCGCGCCGACCATGATGAACAGGGCGCAGCAGGCGATCTCGCGCGCGCTGCCATCGGCGTGACGGATGGTTACCGCGTCGAGCTGCACATCGCCATGCAAACTGTCAATTTCGGTGTCATAATGGATGGTGATCGCCGGGTCGGCCTCCAGCCGGCTGGACAGGTAACTGGACATCGACAAGGCGAGCGAAGGCCCGCGCACCAGCAGATGGACATGGCGCGCGCTGCGGCTGAGGAACATCGCCGCCTGGCCGGCGCTGTTGCCGCCGCCGACCACCACGGCTTCGGCCTGGCGGCAATAGCGCGCCTCATTCTCGGTCGCGGCATAATAGATGCCGGCCCCCTCCAGCTCGGCGAGCCGGTCGATCGGCAGGCGGCGATATTCGACGCCGGTCGCGACCAGCACTGCGCGGGCGCAGATGCGCTGGCCATTGTCGAAGACGCCGCAATAATGGCCGTCGCCGGTTTCCTCCAGCGCCGTCACCCGGCGCGGCATCAGGAAGCGGGTGCCGAACTTCATCGCCTGCACCTCGCCGCGCCAGACCAGGTCGGCGCCCGAAATCCCGGTGGGAAA
This sequence comes from Sphingobium sp. SG1, assembly GCF_057063145.1. Taxonomy (NCBI): domain Bacteria; kingdom Pseudomonadati; phylum Pseudomonadota; class Alphaproteobacteria; order Sphingomonadales; family Sphingobiaceae; genus Sphingobium; species Sphingobium sp. SG1. The sequence continues at coordinate 33,723 of NZ_JBVVOJ010000020.1, forward strand.
GCCCATATAATTTTCGATCCGGCTCGACGTGCCGGCCTGACCGCCGATCGCGATATCCTCCACCACCAGGGCGTTGAGCCCTTCAGCCCCGGCGTAGACAGCGGCCGCCACGCCGGCTGGTCCGCCGCCCACGATCAGCAGGTCGACCGTCTCATTCTCGGTAAAGCCGCGATCGAGGCCGAACAGCCGGGCGACCTTCTCGGGCGTGGGATCGGCAACGACATTGTCGCGACCGAAGATCACGGCAGGCTGGTCCGCCTGCGCCCCGCAACTGGCAGCGACCCGCCGGGCATCGTCGCTGCCTAGCGCGTGGGATGTGTAGGGCAGGCGGTTGCGGCTGGCGAATTCGGCGATGCAGCGCACCGCCCGATCCTCATCCTCGCCGATCAGCACCAGGGTGCTGTCGCCCATGTCGAGCTGCCGCCGGCGCCGCGCCGCCAGAACGGTGATGATGATGTCCGACATTTCCGGGATCGCCGCCATCAGGCGCAGCATCGCCGGGCGCGGCACTTCCAGCACGCGGGTATCGCGCACCGCACGCATCGGGATCGACCAGCTGCCGCCGCCCAGGAAGGAAATCTCGCCCATGAACTGGGTCGGCCCGATGGTGGAGGGGACATGCCGCTCCTCGCCGAACGGGTTGACCACCTCGATCTCGCCATCCTCGACATAGATGAAGCGGTCGACCGGGTCGCCGGGCCGGACGATATAGGTGCCTGCGGGATAGATGGCCTCGCTGCCTTCGGCGCGCAGCGCCGCGACATGTTCGGCCGTCAGCGGCACACGCTGCATCTCCCGCAGATCGCGCCCGATCGTTTCCATCGCCGGCCTCCCGCCACTCCGTGTCGCGCGATGATGGCAATGGCACAGCCTGTGCGCAATGGTCGCGGGCGCTCGGGATGCGATCTGGCGCATCAATAGGTTGATCTCGATCAGCCCTGGCGCTCCGGCGCAAGGTGGCGCTTGCTTTCGTGCGGAAATGCCCCTTAGTCGGCACCTCCGTCACGGCAACGACAACAGGATGATAATGGGCAAGGCGAAATTTGGCTCCGTCAGTGGGCGCACGGATGCATGGGCGGCGCTGGGCCTGTTCCTCGGAATTGCCTTCTTCCTGGTAAGCGGCGCCATCGCCTATCTCAATATCCAGGGCCTGGGGGAGAGCGACCGGGCGATCCGCCATACCCATAATGTGTTGATCGCGCTCGATGAACTGCTTTCGACCGCGCAGGATGCCGAGACTGGCCAGCGCGGCTATCTGCTGACCAGTGATCGCGGCTATCTGGAGCCCTATGAGAATGCGGTGGCGACCATGCCCGGCCGGCTCGATGCGTTGGCCAGGTTGACCCGCGACAACCCGACCCAGCAGAATAATCTCGCCCGCCTGCGGCGTCATGTCGATGCCAAGTTTGCCGAACTCAGGGAAACGATCGAGGCGCGGCGCAACCAGAGCATCATCCAGGCGCTGACGATCGTCACCACCGGCCGCGGCAAGCAGGAAATGGACGCCGTCCGGGCCCAGCTCGACACCATGGCGCGTGAGGAATTGCGATTGCGGGAAATCCGCCTCGCCGACATGGCATCGGCCTCGCAGACCGCGATCATGTCGGGCCTCGTCACCGGCCTTCTGGGCGTGGTGCTGACCATCGCCGTCTATCTGCTGGTGCGCCGCAACAGCAAGGCGCGCGCGCGCCAGGCCTGGTTGCAGGCGGGGCATCTGGGCCTGTCCGACGCCATGCGTGGCGACCAGAGCGTCGAGCAGTTGGGGGAGGCGATCCTCGCCTTCCTCGCGCGCTATCTCGGCTTCCAGGGCGGCGCGCTGTTCAAGGGGGAGGAAGGCCAGTTCAATCGTGTCGCAACGCTCGGCGTGCCGGCCGATGCCGACATGCCGCAGCGCTTCGTCGCCAAGGAAGGCCTGCTCGGCCAGGTCGCGGCCGAAGGGCGGGCGCAGCTGCTGCATGACGTGCCCGATCATTATCTGACGATCGGCTCGGCCTTTGGTCGCGATCGTCCCCGCCATCTGCTGATCGTACCGACCGTGACCGACGGCGTCGTCAATGCGGTGCTCGAACTGGGCGCCTTCGATCCGGTAGATGACCGCGTGCTCGAACTGCTGGAGGAAGCGAGCGCCGGCATGGGCATCGCACTGCGTTCGGCCCGTTTCCGCGCCCGGTTGCAGGACGCGCTGGAGGAAACCCAGCGTCAGGCCGAGGAATTGCAGGCCCAGGGCGAGGAACTGCGCGCCAATAATGACGAGCTGGAAACCCAGAGCCGCCAGCTTCAGGACTCCGCCTCCCGTCTGGAGGCGCAGCAGAGCGAGCTGGAACAGACCAATGTCCAGCTGGAGGAGCAGGCCCGCCACATGCAGGCGCAGCGCGACGATCTCGCCCGCGCCCAGCTGTCGCTCCAGCAACAGGCGGCCGAGCTGGATCAGGCCAGCCGCTACAAATCCGAATTCCTCGCCAATATGAGTCATGAGCTGCGCACGCCGCTCAACTCGCTGCTCATTATGGCACGCCTGCTGGCGGAAAACCGGGCCGGCAATCTCAGCGCCGATCAGGTCCGCCATGCCGAGACGATCGAGACGTCGGGCAATGATCTGCTGACCCTGATCAACGACATTCTCGACATTTCCAAGATCGAGGCGGGCAAGCTGGAATTGCAGCCGCGTTCGGTGCGAATCGCGCCGATGCTTGACAAGCTGCAGGCGATCTTTGCGCCCTCGGCCCAGGCCAAGGGCCTGTCCTTCCGCCTCGCCGCCGGCGCCGATCCGGTCGAGATCGAAACCGATCCGCAGCGCGTCGAGCAGGTGCTGAAGAATTTCCTGTCCAATGCGATCAAGTTTACCGATCGGGGCGAGGTCGCGCTGACCGTCGGCCGGCATGCGGATGGCCGGGTGACCTTCACCGTGCAGGACAGCGGCGTCGGCATTGCGGAAGCGCAGCAGAAGCTGATCTTCGAACCCTTCCGCCAGGCTGATGGCACGATCAGCCGCAAATATGGCGGCACCGGTCTTGGCCTCTCCATCTCGCGCGAATTGGCGCGGCTGCTGGGCGGCGAACTGCGCGTCGAAAGCCAGCCGGGGGAGGGCAGTGCCTTCTCGCTGCTGCTGCCCGATCGCTTCGATCCCGCGCTCAGCCATCTGCCTTCGATCAGCCTGGCCGAAGCACCGCGGCCCCAGCCGGTGGCGCCCGCGCGCCCGCGTATCGCCAGCCTGGTCGATACCCAGGATGATCGCGAAACCCTGTCCGGGGATTCGCGCCTGATCCTGATCGTGGAGGATGATCCGGTCTTCGCCCGCATCCTGTGCGACATCGCGCATGAACAGGGCTTCCAGTGCCTGATCGCCGGCACCGCCGACGAAGGCGCGCTGATGGCTCGGCAATATCTGCCCCATGCCGTCATCCTCGACATGAACCTGCCCGACCATACCGGCCTGTCGGTGCTCGACCGGATCAAGCGCGACATGCGCACTCGGCACATCCCGGTCCATGTCGTGTCGGTCGATGATGACAGCCAGGCGGCGCTGGCCAGCGGCGCGATCGGCTATCTGTTCAAGCCGGTGAAGCGTGACGCGCTGATCAACATGCTCGAAGGGCTGGAGGCGCGCATGGCCCAGCGCATGCGCCGGGTTCTGGTGGTCGAGGATGACGCCCAGCAGGCCGAGAGCATCAAGCTGCTGCTCGCCTCGCGCGAGGTGGAGACGCTGGAGGCCCATTCGGCGGCCCAATGTTTCGAGATGCTGGGTCGCGAGACCTTCGACTGCATGGTGCTCGATCTCAACCTGCCCGATGCGTCCGGTTTCGACCTGCTCGAACGGCTGAGCGCGGATGACAGCGTCGGCTTCCCGCCGGTCATCGTCTACACCGGCCGCGACCTCGGCGCGGAGGAGGAACTGCGCCTGCGCCGCTATTCCAAGTCGATCATCGTCAAGGGCGCCAAGTCGCCCGAACGGCTGCTCGATGAAGTGACGCTGTTCCTGCATCAGGTGGTGTCGGAACTGCCAGAACCCCAGCAGCAGCTGATCGCCCGTTCGCTCAGCCGCGACGAGGCGCTGGAAGGCAAAAATATTCTGGTTGTCGAGGACGATATACGGAACGTTTATGCCCTCACGAGCATTTTCGAACCCCATGGGGTTCATGTCCGTATCGCACGCAATGGCCGCGAGGCGCTTGTCGCGCTCGAAGAGGCTGCGCGCGCCGAGGCGCCCAAGGTCGATCTCGTGCTGATGGACGTGATGATGCCCGAAATGGACGGGCTGACCGCGATGCGCGAAATCCGCAAGCAGGGCTGGGGCGTGGGCCTGCCGATCATCGCGCTGACGGCCAAGGCGATGGCGCAGGACCAGCAGGAATGCCTGGCGGCCGGTGCCAACGACTATCTCGCCAAGCCGCTCGACGTCGACAAGTTGCTCAGCCTGGTGCGTGTATGGATGCCGCGCTGATGGAGGAGCATTTCGGGCCGCGGGACGAGCTGGAGCTCGACCTGCTGCTCGAAGCGATCTTCCGCCATTATCATTACGACTTTCGCGGCTATTCGCGCGGATCGCTGCATCGCCGGCTGGCCCGTGCCCAGCATCAGCATGGCTGCGACAGCCTGTCCCAGCTTCAGCATCTGCTGCTGCGCGATCCCGCCGTATTCGCCGACCTGATGGGCTTCCTCACCATCCAGGTGAGCGAGATGTTCCGCGATCCCGCCTATTTCCGGGCATTGCGCGAGCAGGTCGTGCCGCATCTCAAGACCTATCCCTCGCTCAAGGTATGGATCGCCGGCTGCGCCAATGGCGAGGAATTCTACTCGCTCGCGATCCTGTTCCGCGAGGAAGGGCTGGAGGATCGCACGATCTTCTACTGCACCGACATCAGCCCGGCCGCGCTCGAAAAGGCGGAGGCGGGCATCTACGCGATCGATCGTCTGCCGCAATTCAGCGAAAATCATCGGCTCGCGGGCGGGAAGGCCTCGCTGTCCGATTATTATACTGCCGCCTATGGCGCCGCCGTCTTCGACAAGACGCTGCGTCGCCGCGCGGTCTTTGCACAACATAATCTGGCGAGCGACCAGGTCTTCGGGGAGGTACAGCTGGTGTCCAGCCGTAATGTGCTCATCTATTTCGATCGCGAATTGCAGGACCGCGCGCTTGGCCTGTTCGGGGAATCGCTGGTCCGCGGTGGCTTCCTCGGGCTGGGCTCGAAGGAAACGCTGCGCTTCTCGCGCTATTCCGATGGCTTTGCCGATTTCGACGAGGGCGAGAAAATCTATCGCCGCAACCTGCAGGATCTGAAGGCGCTCGACCATGCAGCCTGAACCCACCAAGATCCTGGCGGTCGACGATGTCGAGGAAAATCTGACCGCGCTCGAAGCGCTGCTGGCGGACGAGGGCGTGACGCTTATCAAGGCGCGGTCGGGCATGCAGGCGCTCGAATTGCTGCTGGTGGAGGATGTCGCGCTGGCGCTGCTCGACGTGCAGATGCCGGGTATGGACGGGTTCGAGCTGGCCGAACTGATGCGCGGCACGGAACGGACCCGGCGTGTGCCGATCATCTTCCTGACCGCCGTGGCGACCGACGAGCGGCGCCAGTTTCGCGGCTATGAAAGCGGCGCGATCGACTATCTGTTCAAGCCGGTCGACCCCCATATCTTGCGGCACAAGGTCGCCTTGTTCGTCGAACTGTTCCAGCAGCGGCAGGAACTGGCGCGGGAACGTGACAGCCATGCCGCGGCGCTGGCCCGCATCCAGGCCCATGGCGACAACAGCCCGTTGGCGATCGTGGAAATCGACGCGCAGCGCCATGTCGTCGCCTGGTCCAAGGGGGCGGAACGACTGTTCGGCTGGCGTGCGGCAGAGGTGGCGGGCTTTGGCGCGTCCGAACTCAAATGGCTGGACGACAGCCAGCGCGGCGATTTTGCCGATCTGATCGACGAGATGATCGCCGGCACCGTGCCGCGCACCAACCGCTTGCTGCGCTTCCATACGGCCGAGGGACTGACCCTCGATTGCGAATGCTATTGCTCGGCGCTGCGCGATGTCGCCGGCCGGCTCTTCTCGATCAGTCTGCAGATCCTCGACGTGACCGAACGCAAGCGGGCGGAGGCAACGCAGAAGCTGCTGATCGGCGAGCTCAACCACCGGGTGAAGAACACGCTGGCGTCGGTCCAGGCGATCGCCACCCAGACCTTGCGCCATTCGTCTGGCCCGTCCGATTTCGCCCCGACCTTCATCGGTCGCATCCATGCGCTGGCCAGCGCCCATTCGCTGCTGAGCGGCGAAACCTGGCAGGCCGCGCGGCTGGGCGATCTGATCGAGGGGCAGGTGACGATCGGCGCGATCGACGGTGAGCGTTTCCATTGGAACGGGCCGGAGGTCGACCTGCGCCCCGAACCGGCGCTGCACCTGGCGCTGGTGCTGCACGAACTGGTGACCAACGCCCATAAATATGGCGCGCTGTCGGCGCCGACCGGCCGTGTCGAGCTGGAATGGCGCCTGACCAATAACCAGTTGGTTCTGGATTGGCGCGAACGCGGCGGCCCCCCGGTCGAACCGCCCAGCCGTCGCGGCTTCGGCACTGCGCTGATCGAGCGCAGCCTGCGTTCCGACGGCGGCAGTGCCCAGCCCCATTACGGCGCCGAGGGCATGGGATGGACGCTGACGCTGCCCTATGCCTCCAGCCCGCGCCTGCGCAAGAAGGCGCGTCCGGCGCCCCGCGAACAGGGCGCGAGCGGCAATGGCAGTGACGGCAAGGCGCATCTGGGCGGCCGCCGCCTGCTGCTGATCGAGGATGAGCCGCTGGTCGCCTTCGAACTGGCCGCGACGCTGGAGGATGCGGGCGGCCATATCGTCGGGCAGGCTGCGACCGTGGCCGATGCGCTGGCCCTGATCGATCAGGCGGAGTGCGATTTGGTGCTGCTTGACGGCAATCTCCAGGGTGAGGGCGTGGAGCAGGTTGCGCGCGTCCTGGCGGACCGGGCCATGCCCTTCCTGTTCGTCAGCGGCTATGGGCGCGATCATCTGCCCGAGGCGTTTGATGCGGTGCCGGTGATCGAAAAGCCCTTCAAGGTCGCCGACCTGATCGACGCGATTGCCAAATTGGCGGTGCCGGCAACCCAGAGGTGATAGGCTCTTGAAGTCAGGACAGGGGGCGTACCGAACCGGGTTCGTTATGCCCTCGGTCGGTCCGCGGTCCGAAGGGCATGCAAGGAAACAGAACGCAAAAACCCCGGACTTCCGATGGAAGTCCGGGGTTTTTCTGCTTATCGTCCCGAACCGAAGTCCAGGCGAATAAGTTGGTCGGGGAAAGAGGATTCGAACCTCCGGCCCCTGCCTCCCGAAGACAGTGCTCTACCAGGCTGAGCTATTCCCCGACCGGTGCCGAAGCCGCTTTTGGGGCGGCCCCGTAAGGCAGGAGTGCGCCTATAGAGAGGGGTTTGAGGGCTGGCAAGCCACCTGATGCGCTTTTTTGAAAATTCTACAAAAGACCCGCATCGCGGAAGCTGAAACAGCCGGTTGGCGTGTCGATCCGATGATCGGCCAGGTGGATGTCGAGCGCCCGCAGCCGGCGGTGCAGGCTGCGGGTCAGCGCGATGTCGACCGGCTGCGGTGCCGCCGTGCCCCGCTGCTGGTGCAGGATGACGCGCCGGGCATCGCTCGCCAGCAGATGCGCGACCAGGCAGGGCCAGTTGCCATCGGGGTGCAGCCGGTCGCGCGGCTGGCCGTCCTCGTCGAGAATCACCAATGTCAGCATTGCACCCCCTGGGCACGCAGCCTGTCAGCAATGGGCAGGGATCGGAGGTGAGGAATGATCCGTAGTGGCGGAACGGGGCAGGCCCGGCGGGCAGTCGCATCCGTTATGGCGCGACCTTTGGTCGGGACAGCGGGGCAGGGGGGATGCTACATGGACGGGACGCCCAGATTCATTCCCATCCCAGGATCATTGACCTTGCACGCCATGTCGCCGCAGCCGCCCCATTATGAAGAGCAATATCTCGACCTGATGCGCCATATCTGGCGCCATGGCGACGAGCGGATCGACCGCACCGGCGTTGGCACCAGATCGATCCTGGGCGCGACCCTGCGATTCTCGCTGGCCGACGATGCGGTGCCGCTGCTCACCACCAAGCGGGTCTATTGGAAGGTCGCCGCGCGCGAGATGCTGTGGTTCCTGACCGGCGACACCAATATCCGCGAACTAGTGAAGCAGAATGTCCATATCTGGACCGACTGGCCGCTCGACAGCTACCGCAAGGCGACCGGCGAGGATATCGACCGCGACGCGTTCGAGGCGCGAATCATCGAGGATGAAGCCTTTGCCCGGCAATGGGGTGATCTCGGTCCGGTCTATGGCGCCCAATGGGTGAACTGGCCGCGCTACGAGCCGGCCGGCGACGGCCTGTTTCGCCGGGCAGCACAGGGCCACAACCAGATCGCCGCGCTGGTCGATGCGATTCGCACCAACCCCGGTTCGCGCCGCCTGCTCTTCACCGGTTGGAATGTCGCGGAAGTCGCGCAGATGGCCTTGCCGCCCTGCCACATGACCTATCAGTTCCAGGTGTCCGATGGCCGCCTCAACGGCCTGCTCTTCCAGCGCAGCTGCGACCTGGGATTGGGCTTTGCCTTCAACATCTTCGGCCTGTCGATGATCACCCGGATGCTGGCCCAGCAATGTGATCTGGAGCCGGGCGAGGTGGTCTGGCAGGGCGGCGACGTCCATCTCTACCTCAACCATGCCGATCTGGTGGAGGAGCAGATCAGCCGCACGCCGGCTGGCGCGCCGAAGCTGCGGATCAATCGTCGGCCTTCGAGCATTTTCGACTATGGGATCGAGGATTTCGAGGTGCAGGATTATGCGCCGCAGGCCCATATTTCCGCGCCCGTCGCCGTCTGAGGTGACAGCGAAGGCGACAGGCGAAAAGGAATTGGGTCAGTAAGGCTTGCCTTGCGCGGCGTTGAAATATAATAATTGCAACAAGCAATATTATTGCAACGCACAATAGGAGGCAGGATGACCGATTCGATCGAATCCGGCGCTGTGACGGACGGGCAGGGACGCAACCTGCCGCCGCTGCAGCTGCATGTGCCCGAGCCGCCCGCGCGGCCCGGTGAAAGCGCGGACTTCACCCATTTCGACATTCCCGCGGCCGACGCGGCACCGCGCCCGGACGAGGCGACCCATCCCTCGCAGATGCGCGACTTCGCCTATGGGCTGGTCCGCGTGCTGGACGAGGATGGCCATGCGGTCGGCGCCTGGGATCCCAAGCTGCCGGCGGACACGCTGCTCAAAATGCTGCGCTACATGGCGCTGACCCGCGCCTTTGACGGCCGCATGTTCCGCGCCCAGCGCCAGGGCAAGACCAGCTTCTACATGAAGTCGACCGGCGAGGAGGCGGTGTCGATCGGCGCCGCGCTTGCCCTGTCGCGCGACGACATGTGCTTCCCCTCCTATCGCCAGCAGGGCATATTGATCGCGCGCGACTGGTCCATCGTCGACATGATGAACCAGATCTATTCGAACAAGGGCGACCGGATGAAGGGGCGCCAGCTGCCGATCATGTATTCGGCGCGCGAGGCCGGCTTCTTCTCCATTTCCGGCAATCTCACCACCCAATATCCCCAGGCGGTGGGCTGGGCGATGGCGAGCGCGGCCAAGGGCGACACCCGCATCGCCGCGACCTGGTGCGGCGAGGGCTCGACCGCGGAGGGCGACTTCCATTCGGCCTGCACCTTCGCCAGCGTCTATCGCGCCCCGGTCATCATGAATGTGGTGAACAACCAGTGGGCGATCAGCAGCTTCTCCGGCTTTGCCGGGGCAGAGGCGACCACCTTCGCTGCGCGCGCGATCGGCTATGGCATTGCCGGGCTGCGCGTCGATGGCAATGACGTGCTGGCCGTCTATGCCGCCACCCGCTGGGCCGCCGATCGCGCCCGCGCCAATGGCGGCCCGACCCTGATCGAGCATTTCACCTATCGCGTCGAAGGGCACAGCACGTCCGACGATCCGACCGCCTACCGCTCGGCCGAGGAAAGCAGCAAATGGCCGCTCGGCGATCCGATCGCGCGGCTGAAGCAGCATTGCATCACGCTGGGCATCTGGGACGAGGAACGCCACGCCGCGATGGACCAGGAACTGGCCGAGATGGTCCGCGATGCCGCGCGCGAGGCGGAAAAGAACGGCATATTGGGCCATGGCCTCCACCATCCGATGGAAAGCATGTTCCAGGACGTGTTCGAGGACATGCCCTGGCACCTGAAAGAACAGCAGCAGCAGATGCTGGACGAATGGAAGGCGGCAGGGCTGTGATGAAAACACATATTTTTCCGTTCGGGCTGAGCTTGTCGAAGCCCTCTACTGAGCGGAGCGAAGTCGCTTCGCCTTCGGCTCTGCAGAGCCCTTCGACTTCGCTCAGGGCGAACGGCGTTGGAGGATCGCGCCATGATTGAAGCGCCTCTCGAAGCTGTGGCTGACACCCAGCAGATGAACATGATCCAGGCGATCAACAGCGCGCTGGACGTGATGATGGGCCGCGACCCCGATGTCGTGGTGATGGGCGAGGATGTCGGCTATTTCGGCGGCGTGTTCCGCGCCACCGCCGGCCTGCAGCAGAAATATGGCAAGAACCGCGTGTTCGACACGCCGATCACCGAATGCGGCATCATCGGCGTCGCGGTCGGCATGGGCGCCTATGGCCTGCGGCCGGTGCCCGAAATCCAGTTCGCCGACTATATCTACCCCGCGCTCGACCAGCTGGTGAGCGAGGCGGCGCGGCTGCGCTATCGCTCGGCCGGCGAGTTCATCTCGCCGATGACGGTGCGCTCGCCCTTTGGCGGCGGCATCTTCGGCGGCCAGACCCACAGCCAGAGCCCGGAAGGCATCTTCACCCATGTATCCGGGGTCAAGACGGTGATCCCGTCCACCCCCTATGATGCCAAGGGCCTGCTGATCGCGGCGATCGAGGATAATGACCCGGTCATCTTCTTCGAGCCCAAGCGCATCTATAATGGCCCGTTCGACGGCCATTATGACACGCCGGCCAAGAGCTGGGCGGGCCATGCAGATGCGCAGGTGCCGCAGGGCTATTATCGCATCGACTTGGGCAAGGCGCGCATCGCCCGACCCGGCGAGGCGCTGACCATCCTCTGTTATGGCACGATGGTCCATGTCGTCGAAAATACCGTGGCGAAGCTGGGCATCGATGCAGAAATCGTCGATCTGCGCAGCCTGGTGCCGCTCGACATCGAGACGATCGAGGCGTCGGTCAGGAAGACCGGCCGCTGCCTGATCGTGCATGAAGCGACGCGGACCAGCGGCTTTGGCGCCGAACTGTCGGCGCTGGTGCAGGAACGCTGCTTCTACCATCTCGAAGCGCCGATCGAGCGCGTCACCGGCTTCGACACGCCTTATCCGCACAGTCTGGAATGGGCCTATTTCCCCGGCCCCGTGCGCATCCGCGAAGCCATCAACAAGATCATGAAGGACTGAGGGCTATGGTCGTTACACCTCCCTGTTCCGTTCGTGCCCAGCACGACATTTGCCAGATCATTCCCACGCCCCTGCACGAACGGGGGAGGATGTAATGGCGCTGTTCACATTCAAGCTGCCGGACATTGGCGAAGGCATTGCGCAAGCGGAGATTGTCGGCTGGCACGTTCAGGTCGGCGACCGGGTCGAGGAAGACCAGCCGATTGCCGACATGATGACCGACAAGGCGACGGTCGAGATGGAAAGCCCGGTCGCGGGCACCGTCGTGCGTCTGGCGGGTGAACCCGGCGATCAGGTGTCGATCGGATCGATGCTGGTGGAGATCGAGACGGAAGGCGAGGGGGTGGCTGATGCGCCCGTGCCGTCGGTCGAAACGGTCGAGGCCGAGACCCCATTCCTCCCCGATACGGGGAGGGGGACCGTTCGCGAAGCGAATGGTGGAGGGGGGGCGCCGCTGGACGCGCCCGTCGAAGAACCTGCCATCACGCCCCAGCTTGCGAAAGCGGACAGCCCCCTCCACCAGCCTGCGGCTGGTCCCCCTCCCCGTGCCGGGGAGGATAGCCCTATCCTCGCGTCCCCTGCCGTCCGCGCACGCGCCAGGGAACTGGGCATCGACCTCGCCCTGGTGAAGCCCAATGGCGACCATATCCGCCACGCCGATCTCGACGCCTATCTTCTCTATGGTGCGGGGCAGGGCTATCGCCCGGCCGGCCGTACCGCACCGCGCGCCGACGAGCAGGTGAAGGTCATCGGCATGCGCCGCCGCATTGCCGAGAATATGGCCGCGTCAAAGCGTCACATTCCCCACTTCACCTATGTCGAGGAAATCGATGTCACCGCGCTGGAGGAAGCGCGGGCACAGCTCAACGCGCATCGCGGCGATCGGCCCAAGCTCACCATGCTGCCGCTACTGATCGTGGCGATCTGCAGGACGCTGCCCGACTTCCCCATGCTCAACGCCCGTTATGATGACGAGGCGGGCGTGGTGACGCGCCATGGTGCCGTCCATCTCGGCATGGCGACGCAGACCGACGCAGGCCTGATGGTCCCGGTGATCCGCGACGCGCAGGACAGGAATGTCTGGCAGCTGGCGACCGAGATCCGCCGCCTTGCCGACGCCGCGCGCAGCGGCAAGGCGACATCGGCCGAACTGTCGGGCTCCACCCTGACCCTGACCTCGCTCGGGCCCTTGGGCGGAATCGCCACCACCCCGGTCATCAACCGGCCCGAAGTGGCGATCATCGGCCCCAACCGCGTGATCGAGCGCCCCATGTTCCGGGGTAAGGAGATCGTCGCGGCAAAGCTGATGAACCTGTCGATCAGCTGCGACCATCGCGTCGTCGACGGCTGGGATGCGGCCAGCTTCGTCCAGGCCGTGCGCAAGCTGCTGGAAACGCCGGTCCTGCTGTTCGAGGGTTGATTGCACGGGATCGGGGCGGCCATTGTCGCTCCGGTCCCGCCGGCGTCAGCGTACCTGCGCCCGATAGGACAGCCGTCCCGATTGTCCCGGCGCCACGCTGTCGGGCAGGCGCCAGCGTATATGGGTGATATCCTCGGGCGTAGCGCGGCGGACACCGCCCAGCGGCGTCGGCAGCCATAATTGATCCAGTCGGCCCCAATGGGCGCCGCCATCGACCGATGCCTGCATGGCGGGATCGGTCAGGTCGAGCAGGGTGCCGCGCGGCACCTGGCGAACCACGGTCAGCCCATGGGCCGTCCGGCTGCCTTCATGGCGCCAGTCGACCACGACGATCAGCTGGTCGCCCGACATGGCGCGTTCGGCATTGGCGATGGTGCGGCGCGGGCGGCCATTAATGTCGGTCTGCACCCGTTCGACGAAGGTCCGGCTGTCGAGCCGCATGTCCTGCGCCCCGGCCTGCCAGGATGCGGTCATGCCTGCGATCAGGCCCAGTCCCGCGATCAACCCTCTTGCCATGCGATATCCCCCTTATCGAATGTCCGCATCTCCTACCGCCAGTCTCCCCAATATTTGGTTAAGCCCCTGTTTGCCGTCTTCCTGGTGCGATTCGCCGATGGCATTTGACCGGCCGCAGCGCCGGGTGCAGAGCGGCAGGGCTGCTGCACAGGGGACGGATCGGGCGTGACCACCAACGAGGAACTGGAAGTCAATCGGCGGCGCGACCGTTTGCTGGCGTCGATCGCCTTGTCCTCGGGCGTCGGCCTGTTGCTTGCCTTGCCCTTCGCCCTGCGCGCGGGCGCCGAATTTTTCCTGCCGCTGACCGCCGCGCTGGTGATCGCGATCGCGCTGGTGCCGCTGCTCGAATGGCTGGAGCGGCGCGGGCTGCCTTCGGGCCTGTCGGCGCTGCTGGCGGTCGTCGCCTTCCTCAGCGTCGCCAATACCGCGCTGGTGCTGATCGTGGTGCCGGCGACCGACTGGTTCCGCATCCTGCCCCAGCGCCTGCCCAAGATTCAGGCGACGCTGGCGCCGCTCATCGATTTCTATTCCCAGGCTCAGCGATTCGTCGACGAAACCGTCCAGATGCTGGTCGCGGGTCCGGCATCGGTCGCGCACCGGGCGGCGGTGGAAACGCCCGGATCGCTGCTGCAGTTCGCGGCCGCCTCCGCCCCGTCGGCGATCATCCAGATGGTGTTCGCGCTGCTCATCATCTATTTCTTCCTTGCCGGCTGGACCCGGCTGCGTCGCCGGACGATCAACAGCCGGGGCAGTTTCGACGGCGCCATGGCGGTCGCGCGGGTGATCCAGAATGTGGTCGACGCAACCTCCGCCTATGTGATGACGATCGCCACCATCAACCTGTGCCTCGGCCTCGCCGTGGCGCTGGCGCTCTGGCTGATCGGCATGCCATCGCCCTGGATGTGGGGCGGTATCGTCGCCTTGCTCAACTTCATTCCCTATTTCGGGCCGATGCTGGCCGCCGTGCTGCTGGCGCTGGGCGGCCTCATGGTGTTCGACGATGTCTGGACGGCGCTGCTGCCCGCCTTTCTCCAGATCGGATTCCATCTGGTGGAGGCCAATGTCATCACCCCCACCATCCTTGGCCGTCGCCTGACCATGAACCCGTTGCTGATTCTCGTCTCGCTGACTTTCTGGGGCTGGGTATGGGGCATGCCGGGCGCGCTGCTCGGCGTGCCGTTGCTCATCATCGTACAGACCGTCGTGGCCGCCGCCGGCACCCCGGATATCGCCGGTTTCCTGTTCGAACAGGGAACGCTGACGGTCAGCCGTCGCAAAGAAAATGCAACAAGTGAAGAAACTGATGGCGAGGACGGTTGACAGCTTGGCCGGACCCGCATAGACGGCCGCCCACACCGAACGCGGGTGTAGCTCAGTTGGTTAGAGCGCCGGCCTGTCACGCCGGAGGTCGCGGGTTCGAGCCCCGTCACTCGCGCC